>JBMNJI010000007.1:0-403321 GCA_050951585.1 Peptococcia bacterium
TCCACATTTTCAAATCCTTCCACCAGGCTCACGGTAATGGGGAAGAAACAAACCAGGGTTACTACCAGCATCTTCGGCAATAAGCCATAGCCAAACCAGATAATTAAGAGGGGAGCCACTGCCATAATGGGCACCGTCTGGGAAATGACAATCAGAGGATATAGTGCTTTCTTGAGGGCCGGGAAGATGCCCATTAATACTGCTAAGAGCATCCCCGCTATTACTGCCAGAAAAAAACCTAAAGACACCTCTTGGAGCGTCCGGACACAATGCGCCCATAATATCCAGTATGTATCCCGGAGCGCTTCAACGATTCCAAGGGGCGAAGGGAGGATATACCCGGGAATCTCCCCTAACTTTACTACTGCCTCCCAAAGCACTAGCAGGAAGATTATCAGCGCTACTGATGACCAATACTTTTTTATTCCGCTTAACATGTCGCTTCTCCTCAATTCCTGTTTAACTGAATTACATAAACAAAAAACCGCTTCCCGGCAGGGTAGCGGCTAAATCCTTAATCCTTATCATCCTCCCTCCGCTGGTATTATCCAGATCAGGTTAAGGGTCGGCACCAAAATGCCCTCTCAGCCAGTAAATCCAGCTCCCCTGTGTTTCCGTACTTACATACATCTTATTCAATTTACGCCTAGCTTATCACACAAAAAAAACGGTGTCAACGTAATATTGGCTAGACCTCACCTAATCTCCCATTCTAAGATAGAATGGTGAAGCTGTTTTAATTGCTTCCAGACCGAAGCTACTATTCAAAGGCAATATCTCAATTAATTCCTCCGGCGGCAAAAAGCTGCGGGTGATGGCCTGAACCTGAGGAAACAACAACCCCGTTTCGCCTTCATAATCAACAATAAACAAATAATACGGTTTTGTTTGCCCGTCCCTTTTGGCGGAAAAGAGATACGCACTTTTGACCCCTTTTTCCGTTTTAAAATACTGCTTTAAGGCGGTCAGCATCTCCTGTGGGCAGTATTCCGGTTCTTTGAGAGAAACCCTTTGCTCCTTTTTCCGCGCAAGCAGTGCGGAATTGATTTTAGCAAAGTAGTCCATGATCTGCGGGGTGATAAGAAAATTATGCCCATAGGGATTGATGGCAAAGCCACTTACGCTGTCATCTCTTGAAACCATCCCTTTCAGGTCATCATAAGTAACAATCATCGTCTGTTTCTGTTGATCCGACCACTTTCTTAACTCAGCCCAATCGGTAAAAGCCATCAGGTAGGATTCGTTTTGCTCATTGATGATGGTTATAAAATCAAGGGTTGAACCAGGCTTTAGCACCCCATTTTCAATTTCCCCTTCCAGAATAATCGGTGTTAGAAATTCGGCCTGCATAATCTGGTCAACCAAAAGAACTTCGTTTACATTGGTTTTTTCAGTGAGATACTTTTCCATCGTTAGTACCAAGCCCTGGTTGGTAATCTCCCTTTGCGGATCAATAATCAAAGTCGCTCCTCCTTACCACACTATCTCCTGAACCGGCCCATACGGAGTCTTCTGTCTGCTCGCTCTGCCTGACTATACTAAGTTTTCCGTCTTCTCTGTATGTAAAAGGGTAACCTCCGCCGACTAATGCCTTGTCTAGTATGACTTGAAGACACTACCGGTGAAGGTAAGGCAACACTCCCAGGTGGGAAGGGGGATCCCCCACATAAACCTGCCATCCGGAAAAAAAGAGCGACTGAGATAAACAAGCCTATGCTACCGGGAGCTCGGAGCCCGAAAGTTACCCTTTTACTTCTCCTATTATAGCGACTAAATAACGCGCCGTCATTACCAAATCTTCAATTTTGATAAATTCTTCTTTCGTGTGTACTTTACTCATTCCGATCCCCAGATTTACTGTTTTAATGCCACGATGATTAAAATAATTGGCATCACTGCCCCCGCCGGAAGCAACCACTTCCGCTTTGAGCCCTAAAGCCTGGGCAGCACTTTTGGCTATCTGGACCACCGCTTCGCTTTCAGCCAGGTGAAAAGCGGGATATTGCCGCTCAACCTTGGTTTCTAAACGGGCCCCCATTTCCCGGCAGGCGTTTTGCAGACAATTCAGCATGTGCGTAATTTGCTGTTGCAGTTTTTCTTCATTGAGACTGCGCGCCTCCCCGTGAACCTTTACTTTATCACAGACAATATTGGTCGCTAGTCCGCCGCTGATCACCCCGAGATTTGCTGTTGTCTCTTCATCAATCCGCAATAACTTCATATTATTGATCGCCCGTGCCGCCACCTGGATTGCGCTGATCCCTTCTTCCGGATTCATTCCGGCGTGGGCCGCCTTACCAAAAATGGTCGCGTCAATTTTTTCATGCACAGGGGCCTGACACACAATCGTTCCCGGCTCACCATCACAATCCAGCACAAAACCCATCTGCGAACGGATTAAACTATAGTCAAAATAATGTGATCCCCAAACCCCTGCTTCTTCGCCAATAGTAAACAAAAACTCCAGATCGCCGTGCACGATATTTTCTTCTTTGAGATGACGAATTACTTCAATCATCGCCGCAATAGCCGCCTTATCATCCCCGCCCAAAACGGTAGTGCCGTCACTGAATATTGCCCCATCTTTCACCTGTGGCTTAATCCCTTCCCCCGGCGATACTGTATCCATGTGCGCGGAAAAAAGAATCGGCGGTATGTCAGATAAATAACCTTTTAGTATCGCTACGATATTCCCCGCATCAGAACCGACAACTTGTCCGGCATGCTCATCAATGACTATTTCCAAGCCCAACTCTTCCAATAAATTTTTCAGATAAGCCGCAAATTTGGCTTCTTTGTAGCTGGGACTATCAATTTTGACCATTTCGATAAATTCTCTGACCAGTCGCTCCTGCTTAATCACGATACAAAAACCCCCTATTATTATTATAAACCCGGCAGAAAAAACTCATTATCTATTACTATTGCACGAAACTGGTCGTTTTCCTCTTTTTATTTCCGATAAAGCTCGTCAATATGTCAAAAAATTTGTGGATACGGGATATTGAAAAAACCGGCCAAAAAAGTTATGCCGGCTTTGCTCTATTTAAAATACCCTATCCAGCAGTGATGAATAGTTGAGGCCAAGATAGAAAAATATCGCAAGTTATGTTTGACATTTTCCTTTGCAAGAGCGTATAATATGATTAATTTTATTAGCGAAAAGTGATGCGGAAGAAAAGTAACCTGAATGAAACCTCCAGGGAGAGAATGTCACCGACTGTAAGCATTCTCAGGTCGGAATTCAGGCGAAGTTCCCTTCCAAACTGTTCGGGTGAGAAACTGTAAAGTTAGTAGTCTGAACCGGATACTTCTACCGTTACAAAGAAGAAGGTATCGGATTTGTTTATTCCCGTACCTTATTGAAGAGGGTAAATCCAAACAGTACTCCACTGGATTGATTTACCAAGCTGGGTGGTACCGCGGAAGTATAACCTTTCGTCCCTTCGAGGGATGAAAGGTTTTTTTTATTAGATAAAGGTTATAAGAAAGAAGGAGGTAATAAAAATGATTGTGGTAATGAAGAAAAATGCCTGCAAGGAAGAAATCCTTCAGGTCTCGGCTCAATTACAGGAGGCCGGTTTTCACTGTCACGTTGTTGAGGGAACCGAGAAGACGATTATCGGGGCGGTCGGCGATAAATCAAGACTGCTTAATATGCCCCTGGAGGCTTTGCCCTGTGTGGAAAAAGTAATCCCTATCCTTGCCCCATACAAATTGGCCAGCCGGGAATTTAAACCGGAAGAGACGCTAATTAAAGTTGGTGACATCACCATCGGCGGGTCCTCCCTGCACATTATCGCCGGTCCCTGTGCCGTTGAAAGCGAAGAACAAATCCTCTTAACCGCCCAACTCGTCCGGGAAGCAGGGGCAACTCTGCTCAGAGGCGGCGCCTTTAAACCACGCACCTCACCCTACTCCTTTCAGGGGCTCGGTGAAAAAGGTCTGCGTCTCCTGGCCCTGGCGCGTGAAAAAACAGCTTTACCCATTGTCACTGAAGCCATTGACATCACCAGTATTGACCTGGTGGCCTATTATGCCGACATTATTCAAATTGGCGCCCGCAATATGCAGAATTATGCCCTCCTGAAGAAAGCCGCGAAAACAGGCAAGCCGATCATGTTAAAGAGAGGGCTTTCCGCCACAATTGAAGAGTGGATTCTCGCGGCGGAATATATCATCACGGCCGGTAATCCGCAGGTAATCTTCTGTGAAAGAGGAATCCGCACCTTTGAAACCTACACCAGAAACACTTTAGATCTTTCCGCCGTACCCATTATCAAACACCTGACGCACTTACCGATTATTGTTGACCCGAGCCACGGTACCGGTAATTGGCGCTGGATTTCCCCCATGGCCCAAGCCGCGGTAGCTGCCGGGGCAGACGGCCTGATGATTGAAGTTCATCCGTCTCCTGCGGATGCCCTTTCCGATGGCGCGCAATCACTTAATCCCGCCAATTTCCGGCGGCTCATGGAAAACTTAAGCAACATCGCCCCATACACCGGCAAAAAGCTGATCCCTCCATCCCCTTATTTACCCGCAGACGAGCCAGACAATCTTGAATATACGGCACAGGCCTGTTGCCGGAATAATACCGCCAACACCGCGGAGAAAGAAGCGTGATGGGCTCAATGAACGCTTTAAACGGTTCAACAGCATCATCAGCCGGAAATGCGGTCACCGCTGCTAGCACTGCGCTCGGTTATCTGGGGCCAGAAGGAACGTATACCCATCAGGCCGCCCAAGCTTACGTCAACAACCGGCCCTCTGCCACAACCGCACCTCTTGTGACAGCTCGCCGTCCTTACGAATTAATCCCCTATCCGGATATTGCCGGGATTCTCGAGGCGGTCAGCGAGGAAAAAGTGCATGGGGGAATTGTTCCCGCCGAGAATTCAATCGAAGGAGCAGTGAATCTTACCCTCGATATCCTCATGCAGGAAGCCAAGCTGTATATCCAGGGTGAATTTACTCTGGATATCCGGCACCTCCTCCTCAGCTACACAACAGAACTACACAGAATCCAGACCGTCATCTCTCACTATCAGGCGCTGGCACAATGCCGTAATTTCTTAAAAAAATATTTGCCGAACGCCAGCATTGTCACAAAAGAAAGCACGGCGGATGCCGTGCGTCTCCTCGCGGAGCAAAAGCAGGCAGGTACCGCCGCGATTGGTTCTTATGCAGCGCACCTCCGTTACCGGGTTCCTGTTCTGGCAGCTGATCTCGGAGACTATCCGCAGAACCAGACGAATTTTCTCCTCATCGGGAAAAAACCTTACGCTGCCTCTTTCCTTTCCCCCGCCTCGCAAAAAACCACCTTCGTGGTCTACCCTCCTGAAAATAAACCCGGTGAATTATATAACATCCTGAGCGTCTTCGCCAAATATCAGATTAACCTGAGCAAGATATTTTCACGTCCCCATAAAAGCCGGCCGGGCAACTACCTCTTCTGGCTGGATTGCGCCTTATCTCCGGAGCATCCGAATTTTCCTGCCCTTTTAGACGAATTAAAGCACTCTTCTTTCCACTGCAAAAATCTAGGCACATACCCTGTATATTATTTTCCTCCGGAAACCGTGAACAGCAATGTGCAAAACCAGCACTAATGTTAGGTATATGGCAGTTTAAAACATACTCTCCGTACAGAAACCGAAAATACTAAACAGCAGGATGTGAGCGCTCATTCACTCACATCCTGCTTATCTAACCTGAAGTTTTTTATGTTTTGAATTTTTTCTATCCCAACATGATTATCCATGAAAATAGTACGAGCACGTAACGATCTACCTTGGACTGATATGAGTCCCTTCATACCTAACTATGATCTTTCGACCATAATCAAGCATTTCACAACCCATACCAATCGGTCGTTCGACCATACAAGATACCTGAACGACCTTATGCAATCTCTCGACTGCATAAAATCGTATGCACTTTTTCGGAAAAAAATACTATCGGCACCCTGTATGATCTTAGCTCGACCCTATATGACAGGTTGGGTTCATATTGTAATCAATAGTATAAAACAAATCGACTACAATACAAGCTTTCCCAGCCATATAGAATCTTCCCTCCGGCTACATATAAGCCTTATGACCTATATGCAACCTTTGGCCGACCCATCTATACCCCTTTTTAGGAGCATAGATAAGTCTGGGCTCAACCGTTACGTACCCGCATCTATAATTTAACCAACAGAAAGTTTTTATATACGTTTACTGACTTGAATTTATCAAACCATTTAATCCCACTTAATCTTTTCACTTTGTCAGTAACACCATCAAGAACATGCTCACCATCATGGTAGAAACCGTGTTAAACAAAAAAGCCGCTTTTGTCCAAAACAAAAGCAGGCTTTTTCTGCGTGTACCTTTATATTACGATTTTTGCTTCGTTATTTTTTCTCTTGCTTGCTCCAACTGTCTTTTAAGGAAACAATCCGGTTAAAGACGAGCCGGCCGGCGGTGGAATCCGAATCAACGCAAAAATACCCTTGCCTCATAAACTGAAATTTGTCCCCGGGCTTTGCTTGCAGAACACTGGGTTCGAGCAAACTATTCGTCAGACGCTCTAAGGAATGGGGATTTAAAACCATGGCCGTCGCCGGCTCTTGTGCCCCTTCCTCGTCTGCCTCGGCCACATTTTCGGTAAACAGATAGTCATACAGACGCACTTCCGCCGGTACCGCATCTTGGGCCGAAACCCAGTGCAGGGTACCTTTCACTTTTCGTCCGCTCTGTTCGGAACCACTGCGCGTCAGCGGATCATAAGTGCAATGTACCTCGAGAATCTCGCCGGTTTTTTCATCTTTAACGACATTTTCACACTTAATGATATACGCATGTTTTAGACGCACTTCTTTCCCCGGCGATAAACGGAAGTACTTTTTCGGGGGATCTTCCATAAAATCTTCCTGTTCAATATATATTTCCCGGGTGAAAAGCAAAGTCCGTTCCCCCAGCTCCGGATTTTCCGGATTGTTCTCGGCCGGCAGTTCTTCCGTCTGTCCCTCCGGATAATTGTCAATAATCACTTTCAGCGGCCGTAATACCCCCATGACCCGGGGGGCTTTGGCATTCAGATCCTCACGGACACAATGCTCCAATAAAGAAATATCTACTTCACTGTTGGCTTTGGCTACCCCGATCCGTTCACAAAAATCGCGGATGGACTCCGGAGTATACCCCCGCCTTCTAATCCCGGAAATAGTCGGCATTCTTGGATCATCCCAGCCGTCCACCTGGCCTTCTTCGACCAGCCTCCGCAATAACCGTTTACTCATCACCATATGGGTAAGGTTTAATCTGGCAAACTCAATTTGGCGCGGCTTACACCCAAGCTCCAAATTATTGACCACCCAATCATATAAAGGGCGGTGATCCTCAAATTCCAAAGTACAAATGGAATGGGTGATTCCCTCCAGCGCATCCGAGATCGGATGCGCATAATCATACATCGGATAGATACACCATTTATCACCGGTCCGGTGATGGGTCGCCCTTAAAATCCGGTAAATAACCGGATCCCGCATATTTAAATTAGGCGAGGCCATATCGATTTTAGCCCGCAGGGTTCGCGAACCATCAGGGAATTCGCCTGCCCGCATCCTTCTGAATAGATCAAGGTTTTCCTCGATTGTCCGCTCGCGATAAGGGCTGTTCTTGCCCGGTTCTTTTAAAGTACCCCGGTATTCCCTGACCTCTTCGGCACTTAAATCGCAGACAAACGCCTTCCCCGCCTTGATTAACTCCTCGGCACATTCATACATTTTCTCGAAATAATCGGAGGCGTAAAACTTTCGGTCATCCCAGTCAAAACCCAGCCATTTCACATCTCTTTCGATCGAATCAACATATTCTAGATCCTCTTTACTGGGATTCGTATCATCGTAGCGCAAATTGCACAGGCCGCCATATTCCTGGGCAATCCCGAAATTAAGGCAGATTGACTTGGCATGTCCGATATGCAGATACCCGTTCGGCTCAGGCGGAAAACGGGTATGAATCCGCTTGATCTCCTTATTCTGTCTTAAATCCTCATCGATAATATTTTGGATGAAATTCCGCGGTGTGAATTCGTTCACAGTCTATTCCTCCTCTATCTCAATGAATATAACTAGCTCAGCACAATATCACTACTATTTTATATTTACTGTTGCTGTTGTGCAACAAAAACCCTTTTAAAATCAAACCCCGTCCCTAACGGGGAAACGAATAACCCTTCAATCCCATCACGTACCGCATAAACCTTCGTATACTGGTAAAGGGGCAACACCGGCAATTCCTCGAGAAGGATCTTTTCAGCCTGATGGAAAGCGGTCATCCGCTCCGGCGCACTTAAAGCGGCGGCTGCCTCCTTCAGTAACTGATCATACTCATAATTAACCCAGCCTGTGGTATTGTTCCCGCTACCCGTAATAAACGGCTGTAAATACGGTAAAGGATCGGCATAATCCGCAGACCAGCCCATTAAACTCACCTGATAGGCTCTGTTTCTCATTCTCTCCGTGAGCTCCGGCCAGGGAAGAGCAGTAATCCTGACGTTAATTCCCAACCGTTCCTGCCATTCCTGCTGAATCTTTTCGGCCAGGTATTGATGCCCCTCATCCGTACTAATCAACAGTTCAAGCTGCGGAAAGTCCTTGCCCTCCGGATAACCAGCCGCCTGCAACAATTCTTTGGCTTTCCCTACATCGCCGTTTGGGACCGCCTTTCCGCTTTCCTGCCGGAAATCGCCGCCTTCAATACCCTCCGGCATCCCTTCCGGAATGATGCCCCGCGCCGGCTTTTGCCCGCCCTTTAATACTTCGGCCACTAACTTTTCCCGGTCGAGCGCATAAGAAAGAGCCTGGCGCACGCGCTGATCAGCAAGGGGCTTCTGGGTAGTGTTAAACTGATAATAGTAAGTGGTGAGCAAAAGAGCACTTTTCAGCTCTCCTTTTTTTAAACCATCCGCAATGTGCTGAAAGGGAATGTTGCCGGTTAAATCCAACTGCTCTTTCTGATATATTTGCCAGTCCTCCGCCGCATCATCAGGCAGGAACCAGTTCATACTCTCCAGTTGGATCTGCTCCGCATCCCAGTACTGCTCATTTTTCACCAGCTCATAGCTTTCCCCCGTGACTTCCCGCGCAAGCTTAAAAGGACCGTTCCCCACCAAACCCGTCGGCGTAAAGAAGGTGCCGCTACTATCCAGTAACGCCAGCGGCGGAATAGGATAAAAGACTGGATGGACCAGCTTTTGCAGAAAAGCAGGTTCTTCCTTTTCCAGCTCCATGACTAGTGTTTTCTCGTCTTCTGCTCTTATCCCGACCTGTTCCAGACTTACATTTTTCCCGGTATAATCCGCGGCAAGTGAGCGATGATAAGCCTGGGCATTTTTGAGGTCATAAAGGAGATAGGTATAAAGGCATTTTTCTCCGAGCCCCAGATTTCTTTTCACTGCGGCGACAAAATCATAGGCGGTAACCTTCTCCCCGTTGCTCCACTTGGCGTCACGCAAGGTGAAAACATATGTTTTTCCGTCTTCGGTTACCTGCCAGTCTTCAGCAAGCCCTTTTCCCAAAGAACCGTCGGACTCTAATCGGACCAAACCCTCAAAAAGACTGGTCACAAACTGATAACCGGCTTCATCCTGCAAAAGCCCCGGATCAACAGAGCGGGGAGTTAAAGGTAAAAGATAATTAAGGTGCTGCTTCACCGGTCCCTCGGGTACCTGCTCCTTAACGCAACCTGTAAAAACCGTCAAGACCAAAAGCAGTAAAAAAATAAAAGATGAAATTATTCCGCACTTAGTTCTAACTATTCTTCGCACTTTAAAAAAACCTCCCCGTACTGTATACTATAATTGAATTGATTATTAATTTATTATATATATAAAAATTAACCGACCGCATTACCTACATTATGAGGCAAGGAGTGGAAAGACACAATGGCAGATAATTCTTTGCGCAATAAAGCCTTTAAGTATATCAAAACGCAAGTCCTCAACGGCAAATATAAACAGGGCGAAACCCTGATTGAATCGAAAATGGCTAAGGAATTAGGGGTCAGCCGCACCCCCATCAGAGAAGCGCTACAATTACTGGAAATCGAAGGTCTGGTGGAAACATGCCCGAACAAAGGCACCGTAGTCCTGGGTATCTCCACACAGGACGTACGTGATATTTTCACAATCCGTTGCCTCATCGAGGGGCTGGCGGCACGTTGGGCCGCAGAACGGATGACGACCGAACAAAAAAATGAATTGCGAAAAGCAGTGGATTTAATGGAGTTTTACGCCGCGAAAGGCGAAATGAATGAACTTACCGAGTTGGATAATCACTTCCACCAACAAATTTATGACGCATCCGGCAGTAAAATCCTGAAAATCACCCTCGGCAACCTCCACCAGTTTGTGCAATTAGCCCGTTTGGAATCCTTAATGGTTCCTCACCGCCTGGAAGATACCCTGCGGGAACACCGGGCCATTTTCACAGCCTTAATGGAAGGAAATCCGGAAAACGCTGAAAAAGCCATGGCGAATCATGTCAATAAAGCCTCCCTGAACATTATTCATGCTCACCCGAATGGCCTTCCTAACGATAACCCACACGAGCTTTAATTGTACTTCCGCAGAATTTCAGCAATAATCCATACCTCCCCTTTCTATCTCTGCGAGGACAGTGACCACGCTTCAGGCGCGGACACCGTCCTTTTTTTTGCGCCTATTTTTGCATTACACACACCACATCTTAGTTTCATGGTTTAAATCTGGTTCATTGCCGTTTAAGTTTCGGTGTATCATATAAGTTTATTATAGGGCACCTTATTTCGGGCCCTTGCGGGAACCCGGCTTCACTAAAGGCACCCGGTCCTTACAGATTGGGCACTCCTCCGGCGGATACGAAACAACCTCCATCGATAAGGCACTGTAAAGGGGGACCCCAAGCTCCACCTTACCGTTACTGCGATCAACCAGCGAAGCAACCCCCACAACCTCTCCGCCCTGTTCTTCCACCACCCTGATTGTTTCCCGGACTGAGCCTCCGGTGGTAATCACGTCTTCCACAACTAAAACTTTAGCCCCTTTCTTAATCTGAAAGCCCCGGCGTAAAGTCATCACGCTATCCTCTCTTTCGGCAAAAAGACTGAGCGCATTCAATTGTCGCGCCATTTCATAGGCTAAGGTTACCCCACCTAAAGCCGGCCCGATCACAACCTCAATATCTTTAGAATCAGGGATTTTTTTGATCAGCTGGGCACACAGCCGGGCCGCCACCGCGGGATATTGCAAAACAAGGGCACACTGTAGGTAACGGTTACTGTGTCTGCCGGACGTTAAAAGAAAATGCCCTTCTTTTAAAGCCGTACATTCCTTAAACAGTTCAATGATTTGCTCCGGACTCAGTTCCGCCTCTTTATTCTCTTGCTCACCCTTAAATACCTTAAGCAGCAGACTATCCTGCCAACCAGCCTTCTCGCTCATCTTACAACGCCTCCTTAATTTCTTCAAGAACCTTATTCGCCGCTTCCCGCGGGTCTGCCGCAGCAGTAATCGGCCGCCCTACCACCAGATAATCTGCTCCTTGCCGGATGGCCTCCCCGGGCGTAGTAATCCGTTTCTGATCATTCACCGCCGCCCAGGCCGGACGTACCCCCGGACAAATTATTTTAAAACCGGGGCGGCAGGATGCTCTGATTAAGCCAATTTCACGAGGGGAAGCCACTACACCATCCATCCCGGCTTCCTCCGCCAAACGGGCAAAATTCACTACTGATTTTTCGATGCCTTGCGCGAGCCCGAGCTCCTGTAATCCCGCTTCATCAAAACTCGTTAAAACCGTGACGGCTATTACCAGGGGAGCTTTAATGCCCAATTCCGCAGCTTTGGCGCGGGCAGTCTGCACCGCCTGCTCCATCATCTTCCGTCCCCCGCCGGCATGGACATTGAAGATCGCCGCTCCCTGCGCTACAGCCTGAACAGAAGCTTGCGCCACCGTATTTGGTATGTCATGAAATTTTAAATCCAGAAAGACTTTCTTCCCCAACTCCCGCAGCCTGGCTACTGCTTCACCTCTGCTCGCCAGATAGAGCTCCAGGCCTACTTTGAAATACTCCACTTCCGGTAAGAGACGCACTAATTTCTCCGCATCAATCCAGGACGGGTAATCCAACGCTACAATCAGTCGTTCCGTAGGTTTTTTTTCATTTATCCCCATTCTTCCAAGCCACCCCTCTCAATTCACTGATCTTCCTGATGCCATGCTCCTGACAATACTTCTGCAGTCCGGCGATAATCTCCATACAGCAGCGGGGATTAACAAACTGCCCAGTGCCCACAGCCACTGCCGTCGCCCCGGCCATGATAAATTCCAGGGCATCTTCCGCCGTGATAATTCCCCCGAGCCCGATAATCGGTATTTTGACCTTCTGGGCCACCTGCCAGACCATCCGCACCGCCACCGGTCTGATGGCGGGGCCCGAAAGACCGCCTGTCACATTGGCCAGAACCGGTTTTCCCGTCCGAATATCAATCGCCATGCCCAGTAAGGTATTAATCAGTGAAAGGCCATCCGCCCCTGCTTCTTCCACGGCTTGCGCCATTTCCACAATATCCGTGACATTAGGGGATAGCTTGGCAATAACCGGCAAATCCGTGTGAGCTTTGACGATGCTGATCACTTGCGCGGCCGTATCCGGATGACTGCCGAAAGCCATCCCGCCTTCCCGCACATTAGGGCAGGAGATATTCACCTCCAGCGCCTTGACCACCGGACAGGTACTTAGTCTTGCCGCAACGACGCCGTATTCCTCGAAGGTATGACCGGCAATATTCACGATGACCGGTACATCATAGTCTGCCAAAGGCGGTAGATATGTAGCCAGTACCTCTTCGACCCCCGGATTTTCTAACCCGATGGCGTTCAAGAGACCCGCCGGGGTCTCCACCAGGCGGGGAGTAGGATTCCCTTGACGGGGGTGTAGGGTGACCCCTTTCACGACTACGGCACCCAAAGCATCAAGGGGAAAAAAGTCAGTATACGCTTCACCAAAACCAAAGGTTCCGGAAGCAGTCATGACCGGATTTTTTAGTTTTAGACCGGCCAACTCCACCGCTAAATCAGCCTGCTCAATTTTCGCCATTCCACCGCACCTCCTCTGCCCAAAAAACCGGTCCGTCCTGGCAGACCTTTAAACGTTTTTCAGCCATCTCGGCGGACCCGGCTTCCGCGGCAGTCTCCGCATGAGTGTGCTGGGTGTCATGAGTATACTCTACGGCCTGATTCTTCGTCTTCGCCTTCTCACAGGTACAACCCAGACAAGCCCCCACTCCGCAAGCCATCACCGCTTCCAAGGACACCTGCAGCGGGATCCTTCTTTCCCGGGCAAGGCGCGCCACTGCGGCCAACATGGGGCGCGGACCGCAGGCATATAAGCGAGCAGGTAATTCTTTCGCCAACCATTCCTCCAACAAGGAGGTGACCAGGCCCCGTCGTCCCCCACTGCCATCCTCGGTCGCCAGGGAGAAAGGAAATTGATCAGCACAATTGGCAAGGGGCGGTAGTAGCTCTTTATTGCGAGCCCCCCAAAAAGCCTCCACCTGATTCTGCAGTGCCAATTGCTGCCCTAAAAAGATAAGAGGAGCAACACCCATGCCACCGCCCACCAGTCCCACCTTTTTGTCCTTAATATCCGTAGCAAAGCCGTTTCCTAAGGGGCCCAGCACATCCAGCACCGCACCCGCCTTAAGCTCACTCAAAAGCTTCGTTCCTTTTCCCACGACCTGATAACAAAAGGAGACTAGCCCTGCCACGCGCTCAACCTGATAAATACTGAGGGGACGCCGCAGTAAAGGATCAAAACTATTGTGACAGCGGAGATGCGCAAATTGTCCGGGGCTTGCTTCCCGGGCTATTTCCGCACTTTCGATCGTCAGGACAAAAACGTTGGACCCGCTCTTCTGTTGACTGACCACCCGCGCTTGCGGTACATGATACTTCACAACATTAGCTCCTCTCACACTATATTATCCCTTAATCTATTCTAGTCTTCGCTCAAATAATCCTGTAAAGCTTTTACTTTCACTTGTTCTTCTTCACTAATCATCTTAATGGCATTCAACAATCCCCCTGCCGTATCGAGAGAAGTCAGGCAAGGAATATTGTATTCTACTGCCGCACGCCGCATTTGGAACCCATCCCTTAACGGCTGTTTTCCCTTGGTCAGGCTATTAAGGACAAAACCTAGCTTCCCACTACGAATAAGGTCTTCCACGTTCGGACTGCCTTCTTGCAGTTTAGCCACCTGGCATACGGGTACATTACGTTCCCGTAAGAAGGCGGCCGTACCCGGCGTGGCCCAAATAGTGAAACCTAATTCGGCAAAACCGCGCAGGATCGGTAAAGCTTCCTCTTTATTTTTATCGGCAATGGTCGCCAAAAACTCTCCCTGCCGCGGGATCTCGTAACCGGCGCCGGCAAAAGCCTTATGCAAGGCCTGGGAAAAACTGTTGGCCAAACCCATCACTTCACCGGTCGACTTCATTTCCGGTCCAAGGGAAGGCTCCACATTCGCCAGCTTATTAAAAGAGAATACCGGCATCTTGATGGCAATTAGCTTTCTTTCCGGCTGGTAGCCTCCGGCATAGCCCTGACTCCGCAAGGTTTCTCCCAGCATAATATTTGTGGCCAGTTTCACCAAGGGTATCCCGGTTACTTTGCTTAAGAAAGGAACAGTCCGGCTGGCTCGCGGATTAACCTCAATCACATAGACCTCATTATCCTTGACTACGAACTGGATATTTAAAATCCCTTTCACCTGCAGTTTTAAGGCAATCCTTTCCGTATAATTAATCAGAATGGACTTGATCTCCTCAGACAGTGTCTGCGTAGGATAGATGGCGATACTATCACCCGAATGAACCCCGGCTCTCTCCAAATGCTCCATCAGCCCGGGCATCAACACTTCTTCACCATCGCAAACTGCATCAACCTCTACTTCCTTGCCCAAAACATACCGGTCCACCAGCACCGGATGTTCATTGGACACCCGCACCGCCTCGACCAGATAACTCTCCAACTCCTCTTCGGAGTACACAATCTCCATGGCCCTGCCTCCCAGAACATAAGACGGCCTCACCAGCACCGGAAAGCCCAGTTCCTCGGCAATTTTTTTGGCCTCATTCCGGCTGCGGGCCATACTGCCCTTCGGGCGCGGAATCCCCAGTTCTTCCAGCACGGCATCAAACCTTTCGCGATCTTCCGCCCGGTCGATATCCTCCACACTGGTCCCCAAAATCCGGATTCCCCTTTCCGCTAAAGGCTTCGCCAGATTGATCGCCGTCTGCCCCCCGAATTGCACCACTACCCCCAGGGGCTTTTCCGCTTCCAGCACATCGAGGACGTTTTCCAGGGTTAACGGCTCAAAAAACAGCTTGTCAGAAGTATCCGGGTCCGTACTCACCGTTTCCGGATTATTATTGATGACAATTGCCTCCATCCCTTTCTCTTTGATCGCCCAGGAAGAATGGACAGAACAATAATCAAATTCGATTCCCTGCCCGATTCTGATTGGCCCCGAGCCAAGGACAACCACTTTGGGGCGGTCGGAGTCCGTCTTTAACTCATCCTCTTCCCCATAAGAAGAATAATAATAAGGAGTGGCCGCTTCCGTTTCCCCGGCACAAGTATCCACCATCCGGTAGACAGGTTCAATCCCCAAAGCTTTTCTGCCCTGACGAACCTCCTCTTCGGTCACACCGCGCAAACGGGCTAACTCGCTGTCGCTCAGGCCGCACTTTTTGGCCAGCAACCAGTCTTCGCTCTGCCATTCTTTTTTCTGGGCAAGAAAAATTTCCAGATTAACCAGATTGGCGATATTATCCAGGAAGAATAAATCAATCCCCGTGATTCGATGAATCTGTTCCATCGGAACCCGCCGCCGGAAACATTCCGCAATGATAAAAATCCTTTCGTCATCCGCCGCCTGCAATTTTGCCAGCAGCTCCGGCCAAGATAACTTTTGAAAATCGGGCACCATCAGACTGCTAAAACTCATCTCCAGGGAATGAATGGCTTTTAACAAGGCGGACGAAAAAGTTCTGCCTAAAGCCATCACTTCGCCGGTCGCCTTCATCTGTGAACCGAGAGTTCGTCTGGCCGTATTAAATTTATCAAAGGGCCAGCGGGGCACTTTTACCACTACATAGTCGACCGCCGGTTCAAAACAAGCAGAAGTGGTCCCGGTCACGCTGTTCGGAATTTCGTCGAGCGTATACCCTAAGGCAATCTTCGTAGTCACCTTGGCAATCGGATAACCGGTTGCTTTGGACGCCAGGGCACTGGAACGGCTAACCCGCGGATTAACCTCTATGACATAATATTGATCACTATGTGGATCCAAAGCAAACTGAACATTGCAACCGCCTTCAATCCCTAAGGCCCGGATAATCTTCAAAGCGCTGTTCCGCAACAGTTGAAAGTCCGGATCAGACAGGGTCTGGGTAGGAGCAACCACAATACTGTCTCCGGTGTGAATCCCCACCGGATCAAAATTTTCCATAGAGCAGATTGTAATACAGTTATCATTGGCATCCCGCATTACCTCAAACTCGATTTCCTTCCAGCCGGCCACACTTTTCTCGATTAATAGCTGCCGGTTCATGCTGTATTTCAAGCCACGCCCGGCAATTTCTCTTAACTGCTCGGCATTCTCAGCCACGCCGCCGCCCGTGCCTCCCAGCGTAAAGCCCGGACGCACAATAATCGGAAAACCAATTTTTTCAGCAAAAACTAAGGCTTCCTCAATACTGGCCACAATAGCACTTTCCGGCACCGGCTCACCAATTTCGTTCATGGTCTCTTTAAATAGTTCTCTGTCTTCGGCTTTAGCAATCGCCCGTAAGGATGTGCCCAAAAGGCTGACCCCTTCGCGCTCCAGAACACCGTTTTTGGCTAAAGTCATCGCCATATTCAAACCCACCTGACCACCTAAGGTCGCCAGCATCCCCTGGGGTTTTTCCTTTTTGATAATTTCCTCTACCGCTTCGGGAGTTAAAGGCTCCAGATATACCCTTGACGCCATATGGGCATCGGTCATGATGGTGGCAGGGTTAGAGTTTACCAGCACAACCTCGATCCCCTCTTCCTTTAAAGCCTGACAAGCCTGGGTTCCGGCATAATCGAACTCTGCCGCCTGCCCAATCACAATCGGACCGGAACCAATCACCAAAACTTTCTGCAAGCCGCTTTTCCTAGGCATTTATCTTCCTCCCCTTCTGTCCTGCTGTTTTTCGGCCAGCAGTTCCACAAACTGTTGAAAAAGCACCCTGGCTTCCTGCGGACCGGGATGAGCCTCCGGGTTGAACTGCACCGAAAAAGAACCGCTCGGTTTATGCCGCAAGCCTTCGACCGTTTGATCATGCAGATTCAGATGGGTAAGCTCCAACTCTTCCGTGGCCAGACTTTCCTTATCTAATACATATCCGTGATTTTGGGCAGTAATATAGATCCGGTTACTCTGTAAATCCTTGACCGGATAATCACCCCGATGGCCATGCTTCAAAGCGGAAACCTTCCCCCCCATGGCAAGCCCGAAAAGCAGGTGTCCTAAGCTTACGCCCATCAGCGGAATCCCATGCTCCATGATTTCCTTAATCACCGGGAGTACATAAGCCACATCCCGCGGATCGCCAGGCCCACTAGATAAGAAAACGCCCGCCGGATTTAAGGCCAGGATTTCCCCGGCTGAAGTCTCGGCACCCACGACGGTGACCTGACAATCTGCCGCCTGTAAGGCCTCAATAATCCCTTTTTTCACGCCAAAATCCAGAACCACTACCGGATATTGCCCGCCGGAAAAAACCTGCTTTTCCTTCGTCGTCACCCTTTTAACCAGTTCCGGGCCAACAACAGGCTTTAAATCTTGTGCTTTTTGGCGCAGGACAGCAAGATCCTCTTCCGTACTGAGCAAGCCCGGCATGGTCCCATGAGCCCGTAAATGCCTGGTGAGGGCCCGGGTGTCAATATCCTTAATCCCGACGACCCCTTGCTCTGCCAAATAGCTATGCAGGCTTTGTCTGGCCCGATAGTTACTGGCATAATGGGCCGCCTCTTTGATCACAATTCCCCTCGCCTGTACTTTCGCCGATTGGGCGTCCAGGGGATTGACACCATAATTCCCCAACAGGGGATAAGTAAAGACAATAATCTGCCCCACACAGGACGGATCCGTAATAATCTCCTGGTAGCCCGTAATACTGGTATTGAAACACACTTCCCCACTTGCCTCGCCGGTCAGTCCGATTGATTCACCGGCAAAAACAGTCCCATCCTGCAAACATAAATATGCCTTCAATTTTTTTCCCCCTTCATGCTTCCGTCACTTTTCTTCATCGTTACCACTGATTTTTCGTAACCACCTCTACATCGTTGCTCATCTTTCACGATGATCGTTACGAAGCCTTGGGCGTTACTTATCCAGCACGATTCCATCACGCATGACGATTTTCCCTCCGACAACCGTCATTACCGGCCATCCCTGGAAGGATCGGCCGTTCACCGGAGTGTTTCTTCCCTGGGAATAAAAGTCCCCGGCCGTAACCTTCTTAATTAAAGCAGGATCAAGCACTGTGATATCGGCGGAAACTCCCGCCGCCAAATACCCTTTGTCCAGATTTAATACCTGCGCCGGTCCGGTCGTCCAGCAGGCAAGCAAATCTATGGGGCTCATTTTTTCCTTGACCACCATTGTATCCCAGACTATGGGGACAGCCGTTTCCAATCCGCTAATGCCATTGGGCGCCCGATTGTATTCCTGCTCTTTCTCTTCCTGCGACCAGGGGGCGTGATCGGTGACGATACACTGAATTAACCCGGCGCGTACTGCTTCTCTGACGGCCTGCACATCCTCCCTGCTTCTTAAGGGAGGATTCACCTTAGTATTGGTGTTATAATCCTGCACCGCCTCATCGGTTAGGAAAAGATGATGGGGGGTCGCTTCAGCAGTCACCGCTATTCCTTGCTCCGCGGCAAACCGCAGCAGGGCCACACTGCCTGCCGTACTAAGATGCGCCAGATGCAATCTGCCGCCGGTTAATTGGGCCAGTAAAATATCTCTGGCTACCATTACTTCTTCCGCCTGAGCCGGAATTCCCCGCAAGCCACAGGCCGTGGACCACTTTCCTTCATGCATCTGCCCATCAGCCACCAACTCCGGATCTTCGCAATGGGAAATAACCGGGATCCCGAATAACTTGCTATATTCCAAGGCCCGCCGCATCACTTCGCTGCTGACCACCGGACTGCCATCGTCCGAAACGGCCACCGCGCCGGCCTGATAAAGGGAGCCAATCTCCGCTATTTCCTTTCCCTGACGGCCTTTGCTGATTGCCCCAATCGGATATACCCGCACCAAACCGGCCTGCCGGGCCCGGTTTTGCACATATTCAACAACTGCTTCGTTGTCGGCGCACGGCTGGGTATTAGGCATCGCGGCAATCGCCGTAAAACCACCGGCCGCAGCAGCCCGGCAACCTGTTAAGATGGTCTCATGTGCTTCCCCGCCCGGTTCCCGTAAATGCACATGGATATCAATAAATCCGGGAGCGACAATTTTCCCGGTCACCTCAATAACCTCTTCCGCAGCGTCCTCCGGCGCCAGATCTGGGCCTAACTCACTGATTTTGTCGCCGGATACCCGCACATCCCAGTTCTTTTCCAGCCCTGTCTTCGGATCGATGACCAAACCGCCTTTTAATAGAAATCTCATCAGTCTTATTCCCCCTTTTGACCCAGCATCAGGTATAGTAACGCCATTCTTACCGCCACTCCGTTGGTGACCTGCTCATTAATGCGAGATTGCACACCGTCGGCGATCTCACCGGCAATCTCCACCCCCCTGTTTATCGGCCCCGGATGTAAGACCAGACAATCCTTCTTAGCCAAAGCAAGGCGCTGTTTGGTGAGGCCGTATAATTGACTGTATTCGCGCAGCGAAGGGAAAAAGCCGGCTTTTTGCCTTTCCAGCTGAATCCGCAGCATCATCACCACATCGGCATCCGCCACCGCCTCTGCCATGTCATAAGTGACCTTGACGCCCGGCCTTTCTAGGCCGGGAGGAATTAAGGTAGGGGGACCGCAAAAGCAGACTTCGGCGCCCATGGTCGTAAGGCCGCTCAGATTAGACCGGGCTACTCTGCTATGGAGAATATCCCCGATGATCGCTACCTTCAAGCCGGCGAAACCACCCAGATGCTCTTTAATCGTCATCATGTCCAATAAAGCCTGGGTAGGATGCTGATGGAACCCGTCTCCCGCATTGATTACCCGCGACTGAATGCACTGCCCTAACAGCTGAGGGGCCCCGGACATACTATGACGGATGATCACAATATCCACACCCATCACTTCCAAGGTCTTCCCCGTATCTTTTAAACTTTCCCCTTTGACCACACTACTGGCCGTAGTATTAATATTCACCATGTCGGCGCTCATATATTTCCCCGCGAGTTCAAATGAAGTACGTGTCCGCGTACTTGGCTCATAAAAAAGGGTTAGGACTGTTTTGCCGCGTAAGGTTGGGACTTTTTTAATATCCCTCTTAATGATGGTTTTCATTTCCTTGGCTGTTTGCAAAATCAGTTCAATTTGCTCCTGGTCAAGCTGATCCATGCTGATTAGATCTTTAGCCTTAATCCCCATTTTGTTTCCTCCCTAATTAAAATTTGGGTACCGCAAAATGTCCATGCCGTTTATGCAAAAAATAATACCTCCTGCCCATGAGCAGGAGGTATAATATACTTCGTATTATCCTTAGTCTTTTTATATACCCCTTATTAGTCTCACAGGACTAATTTCAAGGGACTATGCACTTTTCAAGGTTTCCATGCCTATTGTTATAATTATAGTATTAATCCCATTAACCGTCAACGTCATTTTTCGTGATTTTTTTGTGTTTTTCTTAATCCTTAATTTGTAGATTGCAAGTACTGCTGCTAATGTAGATTATTCGCATCCCCATCCCTTTTTATGCACGTTCATACAGGTCTTTGACCCTATCATGACCGAGGCCTTTCTTGACAATAAAGATGTAAACAACCAGCCAAAAAGTACAGAATACAGCTACAATTGGCAAGGTAACAAAGAAGAAGAAAAATGGGCAGTTAATACCGGTGTTAGGATTTTTATAACTGGCTCTAGAATGATATTTTTGCGTTATGCCTTGTATATTCCTATAAACTACGGTAAACTTAACCTAAACTAATTATAAATTTCGACAATCTTGGTAATACAATAATATATATGCGAAACTTGCACTATCCGATAGATATGAAAAGATTGGTAGAAGGAAGGATTTGTTCAGATGACCAGAAAAATTAAAATCGTCACAGACAGCACTGCTGATCTGCCGGCAGAATTTGTTGAAGAAAACAACGTTACCGTAATCCCACTCTATGTTAATTTCCCCGAAAAAACCTATCAGGACAGAGTTGACCTCTTTCCCCATCAATTTTATCCACTGCTGGAAAAGGCCAAGGACAACCTACCGAAAACGTCTACTCCTTCTGTAGATGATTTCCTGAAAACATACCAGGACATTATCCAACAAGGCTACGATATCATCTCTATCCATATCTCGACAGGTTTGAGCAGTACAGCCTCCATGGCTGAATCTGCCGCACGCCGCTTTAAGGAGAAAATCCACATTTTCGACTCAAAGTCAATTAGTCTCGGGATCGGGTTACAGGTTCATGCCGCGGTGGAAATGATCAAGAATAACCTCTCCATGGATACTATTGTCGAAAAGCTGACTGAAATCCGTCAAAAGACAGAGGTGTTTTTTTCACTTGATACACTTGAATACCTGGAAAAGGGCGGAAGAATCGGTAAAGTTGCCGCTTTACTTGGTACCGTTTTAAAAATTAAACCAGTCGTCAGAGTGGAAAACGGCATCTATGTCCCGCTGGACAAAGCCCGCAATCAAAAACAAGCTATTGCTAAAATGGTCGAACATATGCGGAGAACACTGGACCAAAAAATACCCAAGCACATTGCCATTGCTCATGGCTGTGCTGAGGAGCCGGCCCTTTATCTGAAAAAACTGTTGGAAGAAACCTTTGGCATAGAGATTAGCTTCTTTGAGGAAACAGGTCCGGTCATCGGTGTGCATACAGGACCGGGAACACTTGGAATCGCCTTCACCTATCTGTAATAAAAACAGCAACAGGCCGAATAAAGAAGCTTGCCGGACTAAATAATGGCAAGCTTCTTTTTGTGTGCACATACATAGAATAGACTATCAATTTCTTGACTCTTATCAGACATTAGTATATTATTCTAAATAAATGAGCATTCTCTTAAAATGCTCATGAAAAGGAGTGGTTCGCATGAAAACAAAAATGGACAGGACAATCAAAATCATTGTCTCCGCGTTTTCGCTCCTTCTGCTGCTGCAAATCACGCCACCGGCCGCCATGGGCTTTAGTTTAAGCGATTCACTGCAACAAACCTACCAATGGCTTGAAAAAATAAGCTCTGAGCTATCACATGCCAAACGAAAATTTATCGAACAAACCATCTACGGAAAACAGTATTACAATAAAACACATGATGTTTTTTATAATCCAATCAGCTTAGAATTGTCTACACCCTTATTGGGCGACAATGAAGCATATATTGATCAGGAAACGCGCCTCAAAATTTCCGATCCGGGTTTTCCCTATGAATATGAAGTCTATGTAAACGGAAAACCAATCCAGGAGCTTTCCCCCTGGCGCTGGGGATACGTTGTTTTTCAACCGCATGTGATCAAAAACAAAGATTACTTCCGCTTGCGCTATCTGCCACCGGGCGAACAAAATATCTACATTGTGGCGAAGGACCAAAAAAGCAACTTCACCGTCCAAAGCAAGCCCTATCAATATACCAAAATAATGCCGGTAATGATTTTGTGGGATTTCGGCAGTTCTTCTTCCACCGAGAAAGTTAAAATAGAGCCCATCAATGATCCGCTCAAAGATGTCAAAAAGCAGAAAATGTTGCCTCAGCCCAAAAAACTGAAGCTTCCCTCCGATGATGATAAATATCTTCATAAGGAGATTGACTGGGATAAATACGATGAAGACTGGTTTAATTACTGGGATGACGATGACGACGAATATATAGACTTATACTAAGGAAAATTATTCAATCATGTAAGAAATAGAGGAAGCCCTCTTTTTTAAGAAGGCTTCCTCTTCTTTTACTAAAGACTATTTTCCATGAATAGAGCTGCCGCCAATGAATTCACGCAAAATAGAATTGAGCGGTACATTTTGCTCGGACACTTCCGGAAAAAATTCTAATAAGCCGAGCAACCGACGAGCATCGCCATACTCCTTTTCCTGATCGCTTACGGCGTTTAATAACGGGTAAGCATATTTTTTTAAGACGCCCAATTCATAAATCAAAGATGAATTAAACATGATATCTGCTTCTTCCTGGAACGGAAAAATGTTTTTTTCCTCTCCGCGCCGCACCGATGGCCATAGCTTCAACGTCCCCGGAGCCGTTTGACCGCGGAAGCGGTAATCACGCACAATTCTTCTGATTAACCTGGTATCGGTTGTCGGAATACGGTTATGATCATCAATACATATCTGCGTTAGAGCGCTGATGTAAATCTTATATTTGTTCTCCCTTTTTACTGCGGGCGTCAACCTTTCATTTAAGCCATGAATCCCTTCAATAATGATTGGATGTCCCGGATTTACCTGCATCCGGCACTGCTTCCATTCCCGGCTGCCCGTTTGGAAATTAAATACCGGCGTATCTACAGCATCTCCGGCAATCAGCCGCTGCAATTGTTCATTAAAAAGCGGCAGGTCGATCGCTTCTAACGCCTCAAAATCTATTTCGCCCCATTCATCACGCGGTGTCTGTTCACGGTTCACAAAATAATCATCCAAAGAAATCTTTATGGGCTGCAAGCCCAGCACCCTTAATTGAATGGCCAAGCGTTGCGCAAAAGTCGTTTTACCGGAAGAAGACGGTCCCGCAATTAAGATCAGCCGTAACTTTTCTCTTTGACCGTAGATTTCATCGGCAATCGAAGCAATTTTCTTTTCCTGGAGTGCTTCAGCGATGTGAATCAGATTAGTCACTTCCTGAGGGTCCTGCCTAAAAAAGCAGAATAAGCCGGCCAGATTACTAATCCCCAGAATTTTAGCCCATTGTTCGGATTCACGGAACACCTGACCCAATTTGGGCAAATCGGGATAGGGTGCCACCTGGGAAGGATTCCAGGGGGCCGGGAAACGCAATAAAAAGCCTTTGGCATACGCTTCCAGTTTAAAGACGGATACTCTTCCCGTATCGGGGGCTAAAAATTGATAAGAATAGTTTGAATACGAACCTGCGCTATAAATCCTGATGCGCTTCCAATTCAACTCCGCTAAATAAGCTACCTTATCTTCATATCCCTGTGCTTCCAAGATCCGCAACGCATTCTCACTGCTTAAATCTTGCGGGATTATCGGCTCTTCAGCCTCGATAATCTCCCTCATTTTCGCTTCAAGGGCGATTAATTCCAATGGTGATACGGCATTGTCCCCGTTTAACTCGCAATAATAACTTTTCCCCAGGGAATGTTCCACTACCAGCTTCCGTTCCGGAAACAATTCAGACACTGCCCTGGTCAGAATAAAAACCAGCGTTTGCCTATACACTCTCATCCCGTCTTCGGAAGTAACGTTATAAAACTCAATTTGCCCCGGTACCGTTAGCTCTGTATATAAATCCACTAATTCATTGTTATATTTCGCTCCCAAAATTGGATAACCCGATTTGTCTTCGTATGCTGCGGCCAGATTTAATAAAGTAGTGCCAACTTGTGCTTGAGTCTGCTCCCCTTGAATAGTCAAAGCAAGCAACTCTTGTTTTTTACCGTCCGGTCCCATTAAAATACCCCCTTTATAGGTT
Source organism: Peptococcia bacterium (assembly GCA_050951585.1). Lineage (GTDB taxonomy): Bacteria > Bacillota > Peptococcia > DRI-13 > DTU073 > UBA3937. The sequence continues at coordinate 24,944 of JBMNJI010000007.1, forward strand.
TGTCAAACCCATTATCTTTATTTTAACAGATTCACAGGATACTTGTATCCCTTTATTTTTTGCTGCCATATACATATACCAAGGAGGGATCAATTATGACCACGAACTTTCTTCAGAAACTAAAAGAGCGTTTTAAAAAACGCCCTCATAATCATAATAACCATTTTACACATGATCGCATAAAAATCAACCTCTGGGGATTAAATCTTTCTGTTGCTAGGGAAACAAACTCTGAAGTGCCTTCCGAATTATCGGTGATTATGCCCAGAGCCGAATACCGTGACCGCGAGGTCATTATCAGCAGTCTGACCATCGTTATTGCGCCGCGTCACGCTCCGGCGACACCCGCCTCAGACCATTTACCGCAACGGTCACCCCAGCGCGCCACCACTAGCTCATTCTCGTAAACCTGAATTACCTCACAGAGATTGGGACATCCTTTGCATTCAAAGCTGGTCGGACGAAACCGGATATCGGCGGCCTGCCAACCTTTAAATTTGGTGGGCTTCGCCCTGGTCGCTTCCATCGCTAATAAACAGCAGCCTACGGCCCCCATGACCGCATAGTATTTCGGAATAATTACCTTCAGTCCTAAGGCTTTTTCAAAAGCTGCTTTTATCCCGGCATTGGCCGCCACCCCGCCTTGAAAGACCACCGGAGCTAAAATCTCCTTTCCTTTACCCACATTGTTTAAATAATTGCGGACTAAAGCATCACACAGCCCCGCAATAATATCCTCCAAGGCATGACCCAACTGCTGTTTGTGCACCATATCTGATTCGGCAAAGACGGCACAACGGCCAGCAATCCGTACCGGTGTGGAGGCTTTTAGGGCCAGGGCCCCAAATTCCTCAATGGGTAGATTTAAACGATAGGCCTGCTGATCTAAAAATGAGCCGGTCCCTGCAGCACAGACAGTATTCATGGCAAAATCAGTCACAATCCCGTCACGCATAATAATTATTTTGGAATCTTGCCCGCCAATTTCCAGGATGGTTTGCGTGCCCGGGACAAACTGCGAAACGGCGATAGCATGGGCCGTAATCTCGTTTTTCACCACGTCAGCCCCCACCAAAATGGAGGTGATGTTGCGGGCACTGCCCGTCACCCCTGCTCCCATAATCTCGAGCTCTTGCCCGATCTCTCTCCCCAGTTGTCTTAAACCATCCTGCACCGCCTTAACGGGCTGCCCTTTGGTGCGGATATAGAGACTAGCCACGATCTCGCCGTACTCATCCATCACCACCATATTTGTACTGACCGAACCTACATCAACCCCCAGATAACCCTTTTTCACAATAACTCTCCTTCATATATTGATGTTTCAAGCTCGAAAAGTCATATTTTATTATATTTTAACCAGTTTTTCCTGTCCTTAATAATTTATAAGCAGCGACATTTGACTAACAGCAAAAAAGTAAAGAAAAAGACTGTAACAATAAAAATATAGTGTTAGAACATAATGCTTATGGTAAGAGAAACGGCCCTGCAAAATGTTACCTCAAGAACGACTTTATGACCATTGTTCAAAAAGAGCGAAGGAAGACGCAGCGGTGAGGGCGTCAACCCCAAGTGGGGAGGGGGGCCCCCACATCGTCATGCATCGCCCGAACCCAAGGATGAGTGAGCTCGATTCCTTTTAGTCATACGGAGTCTGGAGGTTACATTTTGCCGGAACGTTACAAAACGTTACTATAAAAAAGCTACCGTCAGATCAAAATCTCTCCAACGGTAGCACTATTGCTCTAAAATCTATTCTTTTTAGGTCTACCCCAACAATTGACATAGAGCCTTAATTTACAAAGCGGCTTTAATCTTTTGGGCCATCCCCGGCACTTTAAAGGTAGGTACCGCACACATCGCCAGTCTGATTCCCTTCTTTAAAGGTACGGTAAATAAATTTTCACTCATTAATTTGGCCGCTACCTGCTGAGGATTATCCACCGGAACCGAGATAAAAAATCCGCTGTGGTAAGGCATTAACTGTAACCCAACCTCCTTAGCCTCCTCCAGGAAAATACCGGCGCGCTGTCTTAATAAATCACGGAAAGCATTTCTCTCAGCCGTAATTCTTTCCCTCAACTGAGAATCCCGCGCCACATCAGCCAAGAGCCGCTGGGCACATCTTGTCCCGTTTGACCAGACCCCTCGATTCGAAAACGAGCTGACCCGCGAAAACTCCTCAATTACTTCAGAAGATGAACTCAGGGCAATCAGCGCTCCCGAACGAAGGCCATAAATCAAATATGATTTAGACATACTATAAGCGATGAGAACAAGGAGATTGTCCGGCAAACCTTCAAAGAGCCGCATAAATCCCCGCGTTTCTTCCACTGAACCCGCATAATCAAGATAGGCCATATCCAACAATAAGACAAGCTTCTTTTTTTCATCGGCGGCACAAGACTTAAAAAACTGCAGCAATTGTTGCCATTCCTCTGTAGTCACACTGTAACCGGTTGGATTATGCGCCGGCGTATTAAAAATAATCAACAGACTATCCTGTACCCGCAAAAGAGCTTCGGTCTTTTCCATTAACGCCGCCAGATTAAAACGGTATTCCCCGTCAAACATCTCATAGGTTTCTGTGCCGCGTAAATGTTCCCGGGCAATGGTGTGATAAGGTCCCCAGGCCCAATCAGGCACTAGGACCTTTTGCCCCTGTTCACAGTAGTTGAAAATGGCATGTCGAACCCCACCAGTACCCCCCGGCGTAGCAACCGCACGCGCATACGTATTTTGTGGTTGATATCCCTGAAATGTCTCGGCAATAGCTGCATCCAGGAAATCCGGCAAACCACTGATCGGAGCATAATTCATTAATTCTTCCGCCGGAAGATGCCGGAAATACTCCTCCACTGCGGGAATCGTGGCGAATTGTTCCTCTTCCGTATAAATAGCCCCGATAGACGCATTAATTACTATATCACGACCGTATTTTTTGATGGCTGCATTCGCCTCTTTCAGAATCGAAAAAACTGCATCCGGCTCAGCACCCTTACCGATGGCATGACTAGCAGCAAGTGACTCAATGGTCATATCCGCATTCCCCCTTCGTAAATAAGACTATTCTACCACAATTCCCGTGAAGAGGATAGACCAATCTTGCTATTTGATTTCCCGTTTTTCTTCCTTCTTGGCCGTAAATTTGTTTAAAATATCCGGTACCATCTCTAAAACCTTTTCCAAAGAATCGCGATTTTTCAAAGGCAGAACCGATACTTCGCCACCTTTAATGACCATCATCGCATTAGGGGTAATTTTGGCCCCGGCCCCGACTCCTCCCCCTGAGCCGTCACAACCTTTACCGTCCTTGCTGGCGCTGCCACCCGAACCCAGGCCAAAGGTAATCTCGATAATCGGAATAAGCGTGACATCTCCTACCGAAATCGGATTGCCTACTACTGTTTCCGTACGCAAAAAGTTCTCCAGTTTGTCAAACATTGATTGTATTTTTTCATTAAAATCCAACAGAAATCCCTCCCCTTTCCTTTTTCAGAAACTGCCACAAAACCGGTCTTAATGGCTTCGTAAAGAGTGCTTTTAAGAAATAATAGACTAAAACCACTAATAATGAACGCCCTTCTATGTAAATATTACCACAAAACCCTGACTGAGAGAAATCAGGATACATTTCTACTTCAGGCAGGTGAAGCATCGCAATGAACGCCGCCGCCATTCCCGTATAATAAGGGTCTTCAAAGCCGAATTGGCCATGCAAACGCAGGGTGCGCGGACGTAGCTTGCGCCATAACTTCCCGGCCAAATTACAGAGTGCACCCACTACCGCCCGGTCCCGGCAACAGCTCCATACCTGTCTAAGCTGTCTCAGCCGACTCCCTTTCCGCTCCGACTTAACCTTCGCCTGCTTTTGCTTCTTATTGTCTTGCTTCTGGGTACCCTGCTTCTTTTCGTCCTGTTTCTTGGGTCCGGTGTGCTCCCCGGCCTCTTTCCCTGTAATTTCCCGGCGCACCGTAAAAGGCCACACCGTGAACATGATCAATCCTCTGAATTCTCCCTCGTATTCACCCTCGACAAGGTACCGGCACGGTACAAACAGGATATATAAAAGAAGTAACAGAAAAACACCAACTGCCCATAAGAAAGCCCAGCACAGACCCCATAATATACTAACCATCGGCGACGTCCTTCCTATCCTCTTTGGCAAATTACTTACTGTTCTAACATCATATTTACTCCTAAGAATATAATAACAGGAATTCTAAAAAAATAGTATTGAAAAAAATAAATCAACAAGTGGAGGGCCATTACTGTGATCGTTTTCTTTCGCACCCTGATTTTATTCTCGCTTGTTGTAGTGGTCATGCGGATTATGGGTAAGCGCCAAATTGGCGAATTACAGCCTTTTGAGCTGGTGGTCGCCATTATGATTTCCGAGTTGGCCGCCGTTCCGATGGCCGATATCGAAATTCCGCTTCTTGACGGAATTATTCCCATCCTGACTCTCCTTTTCGCGCAGGTATTTCTGGCCTATCTCTCTTTAATCAGTAATAAAGCCCGAACCATTATCTGTGGCCGCCCCAGCATCCTCATTGAGAAAGGGACAATTATTGAAAGCGAATTACGTCGCCTCCGCATCAATATTAACGACCTCTTGGAACAACTGCGGGTGAAAAATTATGCCAATATCCGGGATGTGGATTATGCCATTCTGGAAACGAATGGTCAAATGAGCATTATCCCCAAAGGGGCCAGCCAAACCATCAACAGGAAAGATTTAGGGCTAAGTGCATCCGATCCCGGTTTACCTCTCACGATTATCATTGACGGGATGGTGGTCAAACATAATTTACAGCTCTTTAAACTGACGGAAAAAGAACTGCTGGAAAAACTGAAAGAACAAGGAGTAGCCAGTCTGCAACAAATCTTTTTTGCCAGTATCGATACAACAGGCACCATCACCTGGCAGAAAAAGGAGGGCTTTTAGAAAATGGCTTACCTGAAAAAATTTCTCGTTCCGGTCTTCCTGTTTTTATTGCTCTTCTTCATTATTGCTCTGGGCTGGTTTACGAATAAAATTCTTGCCAACAGCGCGGCGATACTTCTGGATAGAACCAAGCAAGTGGAAATACTGCTGAAAAATAATCAATGGTCGGCTGCCGAAATTTCGTTTCAACAAACTGAAAAAAAATGGGCCCGTATTAGTAAATACTGGCCCTTGCTGATTCATCATCAGGAGATGGATCGGATCGAAGAATGTGTTTCCAGAATAAAAAGTTTTCTACAGCATCAGGACAGGAGCAACGCCTTGGCGGAGCTCTATCTCCTCACTAACTACATTCAGCATATCCCGCAAAATAAAGCGCTTAACCTGCAGAATATTTTTTAGCGCTGCCCGTTTATTTTAGTCTTCTCATCACAGGGAATCATCTTGTTTCTTTTTGATCACTACGGTCACCACGCAAATGACAATCACCAGCAAAAACGTAAACCAGTTCTTTTTGAGGAAAATAATCCCCAAATTCTGTTTTTTGCCCGCTTTTTTGCCGTCGTTGTTTGCCTCTCCACCGGCTCCATCCTGTCCTGCCTGGGAATTGTCGGATGGATAAAAATAACTGTCCATACCATCCATCATCTCTTTAATTGACAGAGGGCGCTCAGCATCACCGGACGATTCCGGCAGCCCGTCTTCTTCGCTGTCCCCGGTTTGCTGATTCTGCTCCTCTTCCTCATCCTCTCCCGCCGTATTTTGTTCTACTCTGCCCTGGGCGGTTTTTCCCGCATTAGAATCCCTGTCCGGGTTATCTGCGTTTGTCTTGATCGGTGTCCCTATTTTATCATAGTCTTCCGCTTCATCGTCTGACGATCTATCTCTGACCCTAATCCCGTAAGCAACACCTTTATCCTTTTCAATGACCACCTTTTGCTGAAATTCGACCAGATAATCACTGGTCGGCACCCCGACGAGTTCCACATATTCAATGACATAACTCCCCACAGGCAGCTTCACGATATTCTCAAACTGTTCTTCCGGATGGAGCATAACCTGTGTTGTTGTCCCATCCTCTTGCAGTAAACCAATCACGATGTCGTTTTCTACCCAGTCGGGAATAGTCGCCTTTAACTCAAGATACCCTTTCCCGGCTTTTTGTCCCTTTTCCGGTGCGGCAAATACCGGTAATGTTACCCAGAAGATTAGAATGAAGATCATACCCATAAGATATTGCGCTTTTGTCAACTTCATCTTTTCTTCCCCCCTCCTGTAACACGATTTTTAAGCAGCGGGATCAAGCCCGTACTGCTCATTGATATCCACATTGATTAAACGATTATACCAATCGTATTGCCACTGCTCAGTCAGGTATTGATTTAAAATGCTTTCTACCGGCAGTGTATGTACATATACATTCAAAACACTATGCACATAAGTTGAACCGTCGTCGCGGTGGTGTACATGAGAGCTTGTTGTGTATGTGATATAGTTCAGTCTGCCATAAATCTCCTCTACTAATTGCTGCTCTTCCTCCGAATAATCAATATCCTGTTCCCTGATCACCGTTACTAAGGCCAAAATGTGTTGCCAATTAGTATCTATCCCGTTCCCATCCAAATAATGAATGTAAATGTGATCATAATTTAAATCTCTGTACTCATCAATTGATTGTCTGAATTCGTAATCTAAAGTGCCAATCAGCTCCCGATAATTGACGACCGTGTCTTCATCCGTCATGAAATAGCTGGAAACTAAAGCAGTAAACACCATGCAGATCACCAGTATTACAACCAGAATTATAACCGCAATCAGTATCCAAAAAAGAGGCTTCGCAGTAAGTGCACCGATCGCTTTAGCGACCAGGATTTTTACCGCAGCGGCCAGCTTACCGACAGATAAAAAAGCTTTTCTGGGAAGGCTTTTCAACAGAGCGCCCAAAGCCCTGGCAGAACGACCCGAATACCGTACTAGTGTTCTCGCCTGCCTGCCGGCATATTTGGCCGAACCAACCGGATCGGTTACTAATGCTCTGCCCGCAGCAAAGCCGCCGCGCACCAAAGGCACCCCTACCTGATTGTAGAGCATTTTTCCGGTTCTAACTGCTTCCTTCGTTCCTTGATAACCTAACCGTACCCCTTCTTTGCTTAATTTGTACAACCCTTTGGCATTGGAATAATGAACTCTCAGCCATGCGCGCTTTAAAGTCAAAATGGGCAACACTGCTGACCATGCTATCAGAGAGCCCGTCGCCGCCAAGAGAATCAAGGACCGTATTTTTGACACTACCTACCGTGTAATAGCCAAACTTTCCTCCATATTTTAATCCCTGGGCCACCGTAAACTTATTGATCCCTATTTTAAAATGTCGGTGAAAATGAAAGGTTCTGCCTCGAATCTTAAAAACTTTCTCAAGATCAAACTCACGGTGCCCGCCAAGCTCTTTGTTAAAAATCTCGCCAACATTATGTACTTGACCTTTTATTCTAAATTCTTTTCCGGCAAAGGCATCCCATTTCTTGAGAATATATTCTTCCTTCGGCAGATCCCAATGCTGATTTGCATTTTTAAAATTATCATAGAATATTTGCTTGTAGGCATTTTTTCGGTTGATAAATTCCCTGAACCCTTTTGCCCCGACATCATCAGGATCTTCATCCAGATGGGCAAACATCTTATCGCGTAAATAAAAGAAAGTGAACGCGCCTGCTTTAATAGCATATCTTGCCCCTCTGGGTCCCCATCTTCTGAGCTTTTTATAGGTGGATTCGTTACGTCGCCAGTACTGAACACTTTCAAGGGGAATATAGGTGGTTTCCGGAATTTTAGCATTATCAGGAATCTTTATCGGCTGTGGCTTGGGTTTATAAGTCTTTACATGGGTGCCTTCTTTTTTTTCTTGTTCTTCCCACTGCTTTTTTTGCTCTTCATATTGCCGCTGCGGTTTTTTAAGATACTCATCGATGCTTTCCTGGGTTATTTCTTCATGAGTTCTGCCCGGTTGATACTTTGGTACCTTTGTGGAAAACAGTTTCCTTTTTTTCAGCCGTTTTTTCTCTTTTTCTTTTTCTTGTCGTTTAAGCTCGCGGTGCTTGATCGCAATTTTCTCAGCACTATGAGTATTCTCATGTTCTTCCGTATGACGTTTTGTTGGCTCATAGGATTTATTTATTCTCATGTTCTTTTTTTAATTTCTCCCCATGACGTTTTGTTGGCTCATAGGATTTATTACTGTCCCGTTTATGGTCCTCTTCATTATAAATAGGCGTTTCTTTCTTGAGATAGGGTTTAGGACTAAAACGTTGCTTGAGCTTTTCTAGCTGCGCGCGTCTTTGATCCCCGGCATTTTTTGTGTTCTTCAACAATACCATGTCTTTTCTCTAATTCTCTTTTATCCCGATTAAAATGTTCCTCGGAATAATGACCCACTGAAGCGGAAGATTTAACGGCGAAAAGGACTTTTTACTAGTACTCGTTAAGCTCCTCTATCCTTATAAATAGGCGTTTCTTTCTTGAGATAGGGTTTAGGACTAAAACGTTGCTTGAGCTTTTCTACTGCGCGCGTCTTTATCCCCGATTTTTTGTGTTCTTCAACAATACCATGTCTTTTCTCTAATTCTCTTTTATCCCGATTAAAATGTTCCTCGGAATAATGACCCACTGAAGCGGAAGATTTAACGCGAAAAGGGCTTTTTATAGTGCTTTTAACTTTATTTTTTAGACCTGTACCGCTGGGTTTATGAGCATCGGCACCAAACATTTTTTGCCGCTTCTGTTCATCCCGGCGATGCTTTTCAATGAGCTCTGCCTGTTGCTGACGCCAAACCTTTTCCGTTACCGGTTTTTTAATGAACTTTGCTCTGGCCGTGTCTGATCTACTTTCGTATATAATTTTCTGGCCGTATTGCGGGGTTTTTCCTCCGGTCTGCCGGATTCCATATGATGGCGCTCAAGCTGCTTCCTTTCCTCTTCATAGAAATCTTCCGGTAAATAAGGCTTCCCCGTATAATCCTTAATCGTTCTGTTACTGGAGAGAAATCTCTTCATATGTTGCAGTCTTTCTTTCGTCCGCTTCTTGGCCTCATCCTCCCCGGGTACATGAAATTTCATCCTTCTCACCCCACTTACCGCTTCATACGGCAGCTATTAACGCATTAAACGCCTCCTGCTGATGACCTGCTTTTCTCTTTTTGTAATCTGCGAAACTTCTTCCACCTTGGTCGTCATCATGCGATACAGCTTGGTCTCTTGTGGGAACTTATCCACAAAGGGAATAATACTATTCCCGGAAAAAAGCAACCCTTGTCCGGGATCGGAGTTCGTGACATAAGATAGCTGAGTAGAGGAAATATTTAATAATTTAGCCAGCTCCGCCCGGTCGGAGGGGGCCTGATTGAGCATCATAATAAAATCACTATTGGACAACATCCGCCGCGCCAACTCCGACTTCAACAAGTCTTCCACGTTTTGCGTAATGCCGGTGGGGATAGCGCCCCATTTTCTCGCCCTTTTATACAGCTCAAAGAGGAAGTTGGCGGAGTATTCATTGGCAAAGAGCAGATAGATTTCATCCATGTAGATCCAGGTTCTTTTCCCTTTGTTCCGGTTTACCGTAATTCTATTCCAAACAGCGTCCAGCACAATTAACATCCCCAGGGTTTTTAACTGTTTCCCCAGATCTTTAATATCATAGCAAACCAGCCGGTTATGAATGTCGATGTTCGTTTTATTGGAGAACACCGATAAGTTACCGGTAATATATAATTCCAGCGAGGTGGCCAGATTCTCCGCTTCGGGTTCCTTCTGTCTGATGAGAATCTCATAGAATTCTTTTAAGGTCGGAATTTTATCCGGGTCAAAATCCTGCATGTATTCACGGTAAGTAATCTTTAAACAACGGTCGATGATTGATTTTTCTTTCGCCGTTAGACCATCTCTCCCGCCAATGATTACCTCACAGAGGGAAAGAATAAAGTCTGATTTCAACAATAAGGGATCATCATCATCCGAGTAGTCAATACTCATATCTAAAGGATTGATGTAGTTTTTCGAGCCGGCCGAAATATAAATAACCTCACCCTGGAAATTCTGCACCAGACGAGTGTATTCTCTTTCCGGATCAATGATTATTACATCATCACCGGCATTCAGCAGAACATTGACCATTTCCCTCTTCGCGCTAAAAGATTTACCGCTACCCGGTGACCCTAAAATAAAGCCGTTGGCATTCTTCAAGCTTTTCCGGTTGAACATGATCAGATTGCGGGATACGGCATTTAACCCGTAATACATTCCATCCGGTTGTACTAATTCCTGGGAAGTAAAAGGAATAAAAATAGCTGTGCTCTCTGTTGTTAAGCAACGATCTACTTTCAAAGAATTAATTCCTAAAGGCAGAACCGAATTAAGCCCTTCCTCCTGTTGGTAATTAAGTACCCCCACCTGGCAAAGGTATTTTCTGGCCACAGAATTAATTAACTCGGTATCCCTGTCCAGATCCTCTTTGCTATCGGCCAGATGAACCATAATAATATTGGTGAGATAGAGCTTTTGGTTCTTGTTGACAATCTCATCTAACAGCGCCTGTGCTTCCTCCAGGCTGTTCCGTAGTTCAAAGGGAATAAACGCCTCTAAATAACCGCCCCGCAAACTACGTTTCTGGTAATCAATCTTATTCGCTTCCATCCCGGTAATCTGCCGTTTGACCATTTTTAAAGCGATATGGGGTTCAATCGGTTTCACGTTGATGGTTAATAACAAATTTAAACTAAAATCAGTCAGTTCACTTAAGAACATATCATTAATAAAAGTCGGCAGATCCCTGACAAAGATCGCCCTGGCATATTTATCGCCAATAATCATGTGGTCACGTTTGAATTCAAAGCTGTCAGGAGCAATCAAATCCTTCGTCATCAGCCCTTTTCTTTTATGTACCGACGGTCTGTATTCGAATTCACCCTCATGGCCATTACGGTAAATATCATGTAAGATTTCCAAACGCTCCTGTGCCGATAAGACCTTGCCGTAACTGCCGAGCCTTCTGATAAGCCCTAAGACCTCAATTTCCAGCCTGTTAAAAATACTCTTGGCTTCGTCAATCGAACCACACTTCACCGTAATCGTGATATATTTTTCTTTCTGAATATCATTTTTTCCGGCACTAATCTGGTGCTTGAGCATTTCATTATATTCCTGCCGGAATTCATCCAAAAAGTCGCCTTTTTCCTTTAAGAGGATCTGCTGTTCAAAGGTTTCTCTGTTAATGGATTTATTAATTATCGTAATTTGTAAGGTGATTTGGGAATTGAAATAATTTAAAAATTCACAGTACTTGACAAAAATATCCTCTTTGTCATCCTGCCTCGCAATCTGATAATTGATATCATAAAATTTTACTGCTTTCGAATAAGAACCCTTCCCTATTTCAAAAATCCCATCCTCATAAACCTTACGATAAGGTATTGTCTGTTGGGATGTTTTGATCAACACTCCTTTTTTCCGGTTGCTCCATGGTATGTTCCTGTTGCGGATTCTTCTTCTTCTTTCCTAAAAAACTTTCAAGAATGCTCAATCCCTTCACCCCCACCTATTTGCTTCTTTTTGTTAAACATTCTATGGATAAAGTTGATGTGCCCTTTTGCCTCAAACTCCTTTTCCTTCTCATACATCTCCAATAAGATTGCGTAAAGATTCTCCACCTTATATTTTCTCTTCTGCGGCGTCAGAAACATAAACTTCATGATGCAAACCAGAAATTGTTCAAACGGCATCCCGTTGTAATTAAAGAATCCGACTAAAAAGAGGGGGCCGGCGGTGAAAATAATCACCCAACTGGCAATTTGATCCCCGATATAAGGACGGGCAAAGATATATAAAGGCACATTAATCGCTAACGCCAAAACACTGCAAACAGTTTGCCGTACATTCAGACCAAGAAATAATTTTTCTTTATAGGTACGAATTTCTTTTGGTATGCGAACTTCGATCACGATTATTCTCTCCTTTCATCCTCATTACAGACCGACAAGCGCTCTCGCCCAGCCCTCGGATTTGAGAAGCATTAGTAATAAAGCTAACGAAGACAACAGATATCTAATCAGACCAAAGGTATTATCCACGATACCCTGCTCGATTATCCATGCTCTGGCGATGGCCAGATAGGTAAAGACAATTAGTAAAATCACCAGGCCTTGCAAGAGAACGGCCATATAGGACTGAAAAAAGCGAAAGGCAATAGAGGAGAATTCATCAGACACCATGGTGGCAATAGGCAGTGGGGCGATAAAGGTATAAACGCAGATCTCGACAAAACGTCCGATCAGGATTCCATAGATGAAGATTTTAATAATGAGCATCCCAAGCCAGATGACAATGTATTCAATGGCATAAAAGATCTGCCCGAGAAAATCTTCATTCTCCATTTGGGTAATAATCTGGTTAAAATCAATTATTTCCTGGGACTCCCCGCCGAGGCTGCCCAGCGCCGGCAAATTAGCCAGGATATAGACAACAATCTCTGCACAGATCGATAAAAAGAATAAACAATTTTCCATGACGAATTTGGCCACAATAAAGCGGAACATCCACTTGAGAATGTTTTCCCAATTGGTGAACTCAAACAGCATTGCTTTATTAAAAAAACCTATGAGAAAAAAGAAACTCATTAAAGTAAGTCCCATAGGTAAAACGACCGCATAAATATCCAGAATAATTCCGTTTACGACATTAAGGGTATCATCCCCCGTCATTAACGGTATACGTATTACCCATTCGATTATACGTAGCAGATCATCCTCGAGGCCAAAAAAAGTACTTAAGAGTTCTCGGACAAAATTCACCACAGCATCCATCTATTCTCACCGCCTCATTTGCCAAATAGCTTCTGTCTTTTCTTAACTTTATTGTAACCGAAAACAGCGTAAAAATACACAGTTATTTAGATTCTTGATAATATATTGAATTATCGTGTCGAAGAGACGCGGCAGTTCAATGATTAAAAATGGTGGAGCAAAAACATGCAGCTCCACCAAATGTATTTAAGAAACGCCTTCTTAATTTTTGTTACACGGGAGCCATATTTATGCCGTCCGCTTCAATCATAAACGTACCGTGTTTCGCGAATCGCTAGCTTCATTCTATATGAAGAAGAATAAGGTATTAGCTGCGGCGCAGAGTCCGTATACCATGAAACCGGCCGCCAGGGTCTTCATTCCGGTAACCTTCGCGTCCGCATCGTCATTCATGAAACCAAGGGCCACCTGGACCCCGCCGAAGAATGCTACAACAAGCCCGATTTTCGCTACCCAGCCGACGATCCATTGAATAACCACATCAATTCGCTGATGTCCCAACGTGATTGCGGTGTCCAGATCGCCGCCACCTTCGTCTTCATCAACTGCCGGAGGATCTGTAGCCAATACCGGGCAGCATATCATAGTTATCATGGCAATAACCACAAACAAAACTCTCCACATTTTTCTCATTCCGTGTTTTTTCGCAGCTTTACTATTCTTCATTTCCATCCACCCCTTTTAGAATTTTTTTAATCAACCTCTTAATTTTTCAAAATCACTTTAATCTTACCCTCTGCTTAATCCCTTTACCTGATGCTATAACCCCTCTCTCTTATTAATTCGTTCTCCTCGGGTCTTTTCCCTTTAGACAATTCGACTTTATTTTCAATTTTTCTGACCCTTCTTACTGTCCGGTAATCAAACAGGTAATGAGGATCACTTTCATAAGTATATTTATAGTTTTTATGATTATTTACTTCATATTTTTTCGAATAGAAGGGATATATGCCTCTGATGATTAAAATGCAATCCTGATCGGGCATTCTCGCCAGTTCGTCCGGTAACATAAGCTCCCTGCCCATTACATCATAGCTGGTTGTCCCGGTGCGTTCCCATCTTGGTTGCTTGGATAATGAATAAGTACTTGTATCAATCGTCTCTCTGCCAAGCACCCTGCTCACATGCTCCAGCGTAAACTGATCCAAGCTTCCCAGGAAAAGCAGACTGTCACAGTTGCCGATGATGGTTTCATATGTACCTTCATAAATGGTTTTAATCTGGGCAAGGTTTTTGACAATTATACTGACGCTAACATTTTTTGTGCCCAAAGATGAGAGCAAACGTTCAAAATCAATTAACTTGCCATGAAGAATAAATTCATCAAGAATACAACGTACCGGAATCTTCAATTTCCCTGTGGGTGACTCACTGGCCACCCGTAACGCTGTTTCAAAAAACTGCGTATACAGCAAAGCGGTGATAAAACTAAGCGCCATATAGGCATCAGAGATAACCACAAACAAGGCCGTTTTTTCTTCACCGATTTTATCCATCTCTAAAGTATCTGTCGCCGTAAGATTAATTATATCTGAAAGATTAAACATGACCAGACGGGCATTGGCGGATACTAAAATTGAACGGCTGGTTTTTTTGGAGGATTGTTTATAGATCGTATACTGTTTAACAGCGATGTGATTAGGATTCTCTTCGGCCAGACGAGCAAAGATGCGATCAAGTTCGCTCTCAAAATGATCATCATCATCTTTTTCTTCACCTTTTCTAAGTAATTCAAGTACTGCATTGATTGTCTGATCCTTTTTCGAATATTCATACCAAACATAGTAAAATACCGCTCCTAATAGGGCGACTTCTGCCTTTTCCCAAAATTGCTCATATGCTTTCGCTTCCTCTGTGGTTGTATTTTCCATTATACAATATATAACATTAAAAACATCTATTTCCCCATGCATATAGTGAAAAGGGTTATATCCGTCACTATATTCTCTCTGGACCAGATTTAGTACCTTTATTTTATAACCTTGCTGCTGTAAGAAGGCCCCTGTTTCCCGAAGCATATTCCCGTTAGGATCCGAGATCACATATGAGCTATGGGCCTGCAAAATGTTTGGCATCACATAAGACCATGTTTTTCCGGTACCCGGACCACCTATCACTAAAGCATTCAGGTTTTTATTGGTTTTTTCCTTATTCAAACTCAGCCATTCGGTTTTCGTGAAAATGATATTATTATCTTCATTTATATCCTTTAAAGGCTTGCTTTCCTTAGTGCCGCCCCACTGCGCTGTACCATACTCTTTCCCGACCATGAATTTTTTTCTGGTCGTAAAATAGTATACTACAACTAAGAAATATGCCAGAGTATACCAGGCCAAATATCTAATCGCCAGCGGATCCGGAATGAAAACCGGAAAATTAGCCAAATGATAATTAAAATCGTCGAAAATTAACTCATAATATTCGAGCTGAAAACCTCCGTAAATGGCTACCACCGTACCAAAATGGAGCACCAGATAAGCTGTCATAATATATCCGATTGTGAAAAGCATCTTGTCGTTCTTGAGTTTTCTTTCCCTTTTAGATTGTTCAGTCATTTCAGGCTGCACCTCTTTTATCTGCATGCTTCTGATTTCTTCACAATTCTTCCAAAATAATCATCCTCCGAGTAACTACATTATAGCAGTTTTCTCCAGCAGTCACAATATGATTATAGAAAATTAGAGTATATTTAAAATAAATATTGCCCGTAAGTAGGCATAAAAAAAGCCGTATCCAACGAAAAACTGTCGAATACAGCACAACTACATCAGTATTTATTTTTTCTTTACGTCCTATCTGAAAAGCGACCTAAAAAGACGATTTTACCGGGTTTTTTGGCTGAATAATAAGGTAAAATAACTGGTCGTTTCGATGTGATGATCCTGAAAAAGCTCGCCTGAATTAGTATTCTTGAGGACCGTGAAATCCTTTAATCCTTTCCTTTCCGCCCAGCGAAAGGCCATGGACAGGGATGCGGGAGAATCAAGGTAATCATTCCCCAAAAGAAATAAGGTCGGATAGTCGAAATTTCTCATTACCTGTAAGGTAAAACGGTCCTTTTCTTTGGCTTCTTCCCCGGTGAGATAATGGGAAAAGTCAACCGAAGCAAGAAGCAAGCCGCTTTTTTCGGCAAGAAGCGGCTCAAAATTATCCAACAGTTCATCGACTTCCTGCAGGGATACATCATGATGAAGAATTAACGGGACAACCTGCACGTCAGGCAGGAACTTCTTAATTAAGGGCATCAGGTTCCCGACCGCATGTTCTTTATCCAGGACTGCTTCGTCCCTGACAACCACATTTTTCTCCAGTAATGCCTGCACGATCTGTCTTTCCGTTTTGACGAGCCCTAAGGGGGTCTGCCAATCTCCATAGCCGCTGATTATCCTGCCGCCTTCATTATAATGATTCGGCCCAACCAGGATGATTACTTCCGGTTCCTGCCCGGCAATCGCTTCCATTAGTTCGGTAATTAAAGCACCGGCGACCAGATGGTGCGGAACAACTCCGGATACGATCGTCTCGCCCTGCGCTTGATTGACATCCTGAGCCTGTTGTACGTCCGGAACCTGCTGAGTATCACGAACTTGCGGTGCGGCGTCCCAGGCTGGCTGAGACGCTAAAACGTGCGCCAGTTCTTCCGCGGATACAAAGCTGGGATGGGCCGGGACTTCCAAAGAATTAAACGGCTCTCTCTCCGCCTTCTGCCTGTCGGTTGCCCGTCCGGTTCCCTTTTCACAGCTGGAGAGCACCGTGCTCCCGACCAGAAGAAGAAGCAGGAGCAAAAGTAGCCATATGCGGTAATTTCCCCAGTCATCCCTTCCTGCTCTCATTTGATCTCAATCCTGTTTTCAGGGCCTAAGATACAGATATCCTGATTATTCACCTGACTAAGCAAGGTCCCCTGGGCCGTAAAGGTGCCCGGTGAGATGACCCGTGCATAATAAACAATCTTTCCTGTCCCTTTTCCGATCTGGAAGGAGATCTTTTGCCCCTTTACTTCAGACGGATAAGCCAACCAATGAGAAATCTGATCAGTTCTGTCATAAGGCCGCGGCACATATTTCAATCCGGCCGGTAACACATCCACGATTTCGTATCGTCCGCCTGGGGCTATATCTTTGACCTCGTAGTGAATCACAATCTCCACGAGGGCCCCGCGCGGTATTGTCTGCAAAGCCTTTCCGTTTACCAGATAGAGCCGCGTAATAGCCAGATCGTCCCGCGCCGGTATTTCGTCCTTTTGATAGGGTGAACTGAAAGAGGTCATTACCCCGACCTTCCCGCTAATCTCCGTAAATTTGAGCTGGGCTAACTCTTCCGGCAAGACAGACAAGGTAAATGTTTCCCGCCCTTTCAGGGTTTTTTGCTCCGTTTTCCCGTTCCGCTCATAGGTGAAGCTGACCGGAGCGCTGTCCAGATAACGAAGCTGGTATTGTAAGACCTGTAATTGTTCCAAATTGGTGAGTAACTCCTGCCCCGGGTTCTCCAGAAGATACTGATAGAATTTATTCTTCTCCGAAGCATCCAGCTTCGCCGCCAACATAGCCAGCTGCGCTGTGGCAGCCACAATCTCGTCCTGGCTTTGGCCAATCTTCACGCGATAAGTATTGCCCAGGTCCTCGCCGTATTTCCCCAGCAATTCGGCGTAAATCTGCCGGGCCGCGGCACCGTTGCCGATATCCAGCATCGCTAAAGCAAGATGAACCTGCTGCGCCGGTGCCAGATCGTCGTGGGCAAGGTAAGCATTAATATCCAGGAGAACCGGTTCGCCTAAGGCGCCTAAGCCCCACAGGGCCAGAGTGGGGTCTTCCCCTTTTTCCGCCCCGGTTTCCAATAAGTCGTAGAAATATCCCTCCATCGCCCCGTAATCAAAACCGGCACTCCCTAAGGAAGCGACCAGCGCGGTCATGGCCGGATCACTTTCGGCATACGGGAGAATGGCGATCCCCCCGTCAGCCTGCTGATAGGCCTGAAGGTTTTCCGCATCCTGACTGTTGCTGCCGGTGCTTTGGACATTCCCCTGACCGGTTGCGCTGCCCAGATAATACTCATTCAGCAACCTTTTCGCCTCACGGGCGGCCAGCTTTTGCTCAAAGCGGCTGCCGTACTGCCAGGCTAACCTTGACAAGCCGCGTAAATACTGACTCTTCTCGTAATCACTGAATACAATCAGGGCCGGTTCTTTGGCACTGCCTGTCAAAACAGTGTCTTCCGCTAAGAGCTGATGGGTGGTTTTGGTCCGTTCCAGCAAGGAGGAAACAACCGTAAATTGCTGGCTGAGCTTATCCCGGTAATTACCTGCATTTCCTTCTATGGTCAGGGTATAGGTGCCCTCCTTTAGCGTGGGAAGCTGCCAGTCGATATTCTCGGTCAAAATCCCCTGCTGCTTTTTCGTTTGCACAGTTTTCCCGGTCTGGTCACGTAGTTCCATGGTATAAGAGACCATATCCTTACCGCTTACCTTTTCCCCGTAGGAACGCACGACAACAATGGGGGCATCGCCCGCCAGGTATTGCTCATTGAACACCATCCCCACAAAGAAAGGTAAACGAACAGGGATCTGGGCTGTACCGCTACCGGCCTGCAAATTCTGGGTCAAAGCATGATAAGTAACACGCCAGCTAGTTAAATTATCCGGCAGCACAAACTCCACCTGGGCCTCGCCACGGTTATCTGTTTCCACCGTCGTAAACAAGACCGTATCCCGGAAATCCTTCCGTTCCGACCCGCCTTCCCCGCCGTGTTCGGCTCCTCCGTCATACTGGGGATGGTCATGGGTGGCTTTGGTATTCAGGTTCAGCCAGACAAAATCCTGGTAGAGCCGCGCTAAAAAGTCGACCCACTGCTCTTGCATACTGTAAATGGCCTCATCAACAAGATTCAGGTTCACACTAGCCTTGACCGGTTTATTTTTCTCATCGGTCACCTTTACCTGCAACTGCACCTTATCCCCGGGCCGGTATTCCGCCTGATCGGTCTTAATCTGCACTTGCAGGGCCTTTTTCGCCCGGTTAAAAGGAATTATCCTGGGCAAAGCCTCGTGATAACTAATCCCGTCAAAGTACACCGCGCCCACATTCGTATTGGGCTGATCCGCCTCCGCATAATTAAAGCTATACTGGGGCTCATCGAGAAGTTGATACGTCTCAATCTCTTTTTGTCCCCGATAGAAAAGATAGCCCTGTTTTTTCCCGGGCAATTGCCGTTCATTTTCGAAGAGCGTTAAATTAACCTGCTCTCCGCCGGCAAAGGACTCCTGCCCTTCGGGCAAACGCACTTCATAGTACGCGTAATATGAATCAGGCATGACGGCATTCCCGTAATGGACATACACCTGTTCCTGTGTCAGCCTTCCTTCTGCATCCTGCGTGGTCAATTCGATATAGTAGGTCTCCTTGGGATCAAGGGTTCCCTTGTAAACCGCTTTTCCGGCCTCATCAGTAACCAGCGTGAATTCGTCCAGCTTCTTGGGGGAATAATTATAGGAATAGATTTTTTCCACCTGCTTGCTGATAAAGTTATACCGCTGCCCCATTTCTTCTTTGGTCCACACTCTCTGATAGAAAACACCGTTGATTTTTTGTCCGGCTACCGGAGCGCTGACATAATTCTCCCTGGTCAGATCCGCACCGGCATTTATTTTGCTTAAATCGATCCCCGACACCTGAGTATGCAGGGTGAATTCCTCTCCGGCCTTCTCAACCATTCCTTCTAATAAAAGCTTGCTCGTAAAAACGTAAATATTACTTGATGTACCGATATCACCGGCCTCGGGCATGGCTGCCGTTACCCCCGCCGAAACATAACTATATGGACCGCCATAATTTCCCTCGATCCTGGCCGTATAGGGAATACTGGCTACTCCTTGCCCATCGGTCATGACCTGACCGCTTTGATTCCAGATACTGTAATTCAGTTTTACCCCTGCCACAGGCGTTCCTTCAAAGAAAGAAGCCTGAGCACGGAAATTCAGCTTTTCATTCCGGAAAATCGCCTTTTTCTCCGGCTCTACCGAAATTTCATAGGCCGGTTTCTGATAAAGCTCTACGGTAAAGCCTCTGGAAAGGAACAGGGTATCCCCCTGCCGCACTTCCAGGTAATAATACCCGGGAGCAAGGGTGGGTAATTCAATAACCCCACTGAAAATATTTCGTTCCACCGGCACCTGTTGCGTTAAAAGCGGGGCACTATCCTGCCGCCAGGAATAGCTTCTGCCGCTACCCTCGAGCGTCACTTCCATTTCCGTAATTTTCTGTGCATCCTTCCGGGGGCTCAATACTCCCCAGAAATGGATCGGATCCCCGGGTTTGAACAGCTCCCGCTCCAGATAGAAATACTTCCAATAATCGCGGGTATCATACTGCTGTCCCTGCCCCTCCAGCTTATAGTTAAAAAGCGGCACCACGATTTCCCCTGCTTTACTCTTTATCAGGGCATATTCTTTTTCCCCGGTGCGCAGGTTCTGCTCCAGGGTAATCACGCCATCCCGGTTGCCCTTGGCGGTCAGTTTACTGCCGAGGAACTCAACTGCTGCGTCCTGTACGGGCAGCTTTGTTTTTAGATTATTAACCCAAAACAGATTCTTTTCCATCCCTTGCGCCAGATATACCGCTAAATCAGTCACCTGGAACCAAACCTGCCGCACGCAGTCCTGCACTTTTATCTCCGCCGCATAATACCCGGCAGGCAAAGCTTCGGGGAAGAACAGGAAATGACTATATGCATCAAGGCTCTGAAAATCCTGCTGATATTCCGCCACTTTACTTAAGCCGCTGAAATCCTGACGATAATTGTTCCAGAGAACACTTGACCAACGCGGGATTTTTTCCTTATCCCGCAAAGCACCGGCAAAGGCTTGCGCATCCTTGTAGCGGTATACGGAAACCGTTGCCGCCGCCATTTTTTGCTGCGTAAACATATAGACGGAAAAAACAGGGGCATCCGCTGAACTGAACTCCTCCACATCCTTATTGACATCAAAGGAGAAGGATGCTTCCTCTTTTGACGCCGGTTCGGTCTCAAAACTGAAGGTGTAATCGGTCTGTAAGGAAGAATCACTGTCCAGTAAAGGCACACCCTTCTTCAGCGTTATCGTATAGAGTGTACCCGCTTGCAGGGGAGCTTTCGGTACAAAAACCAAAGTTCTCCCGTGCTTTTCAAAAGTCCCTTCCGCTTTGGGAGAGATGGTAAAGTATTTCTGCATCTCATCAATGGAATAATTATCATGGGAAAGAACAAACTCAATCCCCGTATTCACCGGTACATAGGTAGTCATATCTCCGGGCAAGGTCCGGACAACCCGGAATTCCCCCTTGGTTTGGAACGCCCAGCTAAACTGTGCGCGTTCTTTTCCTTCGGGGTCAAAAGCGAATCGATACACCGTATTTGAAGCCAACCTGGTCTTCGGAATAATCCGGTATTCTTTCCCGCCGCCTTTTTGATCCAAGGTATAGGCAAAGGCCGGTTCTATTTTGAGGTACTCTTGCACGGTCTTTTCCGTAAGGGGTTTTTCACTCGTTAACACAAATTCGGACGCTGTCTCCACGCCGAGTTTATCTTCGTCCAGGGCCTTTATCTCAATTTCACCAGCCAAGGCCGTCTGCACAGGTGGATTTAATCTACCGATACTCCAGATGAGGGCACCCGCACAAAGCACCAGCGCCAGGAAACAAGCGACCAGTCTTCCGCCGCGCGACCAGCTTTGCCAAAAAGTTCCCTTGGACAAGCCTTTTTCTTCTCTATTAGGTGAGCTCTTTTCTTCTCGCTCTTTTTGTATCGCCATTTGTAAAGAACCACGCAATTCCGCTTCAAAGCCTTCCCGTAATGGCGCCGGTCCTAATTCCTTGAAACACTTCCCTGCCTCAGTTTCCATTTGCGCCAATTCCTGTTCCTGATTAAACTGTTCTTTACTCATGGTCCACCATCCTTTCTCGCAAATTACCCAAACCCCGGTGTAGCAACTGTTTAACTGAACCTTCCGTTTTGTCCATTATTTCGGAAATTTCCTTGTAGGACAAATCATGCAGATAACGTAAAACCAGGGCCTGTTCCTGCAAAACAGGCAAAGCCCGCAGTTCTTGCATTAATTGTTCCTTTTCTGCCTTGAGCAGGAAGGCCAACTCCGGGGACGGTTTGCTATCGCGCAGATTTTCAGTATCCTCCCAATCAACCGTCACGCCTCTCTTCCGGTAAAGATCATTAACCGCATTAGAGGCAATCTTAAACAGCCAGGCTCCCAGGGAAATATTCCGGTACTCATAACGATCAATGTTTTCCAAAGCGGAAAGAAAGGTTTGTGAGGTTAGCTCCTCGGCATCGGCTTGATTAAAGGTACGATAAAAAACGTAGTTGTAAATCTTCAAAAAGTATGTATCGTAAATTTCCAAAAAAGCCGTCTTGTTTGTCTTTACTCTCTTGAGCAGTTCATTTTCATCAACTGCCATTGCTTGAAACAAAATCATTTTTTCCCTCCTCTGTGCGCACAGTTCATTATTATTAACGCAGAACCGGCCAAAAAGTTACGCCCATTTTGGTATAAAAAATATAAAAAGAAAATAGAAGTCGTTGTGTAAATTTTATCACAACAACTTCTATTTTAGCATGGTCCATTTTCGACACTACGCCGAAAGGCATTATTTCATATGATTCTATGAAGCCGCTATCTTTATTGAAGTGGGGAAGGTTTACTCTCGATTCAGCCAACCGTTCTTAACCAGCAGCTCGGCAATCTGCACCGCATTCAAAGCGGCGCCCTTCCGAAGATTATCGGCCACAACCCACATATTGAGCCCGTTGGTGACAGTGGGATCTTTTCTCAGTCTGCCCACAAAAACCTCATCTTTGCCGGAACAATCAAGGGCCAGCGGATACACCTTATTCTGCACATCATCCACCACTTTAACGCCGGGAGCAGCCGCCAGAATCTCCATTAATTCCGGGATAGCAGGCAAAGGCTTTTCCGTTTCGATATTAATGGATTCGGAATGACAGTTAAAGACAGGCACTCTCGCCGCCGTCGGCGAAACAAGGATTTCGTTATCCTCGAAAATCTTTCTGGTTTCATTCACCATTTTCATTTCTTCTTTGGTATAACCGTCAGCCAAAAAAACATCAATATGCGGCAGAACATTAAAGGCAATCTGGTGTGGATAAACATTCACCTCAGGCTCCTTGCCTTCGATATATGCCAGGGATTGCTCTTTCAATTCCTCAATCGCATCGCGACCGGTACCCGAAACCGCCTGATAAGTGGAAACCACGATTCTTTTAATTTTAAAGAGATCATGCAGCGGCTTTAACGGAACCAGCATCTGAATGGTTGAGCAGTTCGGATTGGCAATTAACCCCTGATGCCGGCGGGCCG
Source organism: Peptococcia bacterium (assembly GCA_050951585.1). Lineage (GTDB taxonomy): Bacteria > Bacillota > Peptococcia > DRI-13 > DTU073 > UBA3937. The sequence goes on from JBMNJI010000007.1 coordinate 48,111, forward strand.
CCTGCGGATTGACCTCGGGAATCACCAGCGGAACCTCCGGATCCATTCTGTACGCACTGCTGTTATCAATAACGATAGCTCCCTCTTGCCGGGCAATGGGAGCCAACTCCAGCGCCGCACCTCCGCCGGCGGCCATTAAGACTATATCTATCCCTTTAAACACCCCGGGGGTAACTTTGTTCACCACATAGTTTTTGCCACGGAATTCGATAATGTTACCGTCGTTTCTTCTCACCAAAGGAACCAGGTCGGAAACCGGTATAGCGGACTTTTCCAGGATCTTGATCATTTCTTTCCCGACTGCACCCATCCCTACTACAGCAATTCGATATTCCTTCATACTTTTCAGCCCCTTTTCCTTCGCGTTTCATTAAGCCTTTTCTCCTCTTGTATAGTGTAAGCTCTTGTTCTGATCGGGAGCAAGGTAAATGATTATTTAATTCATTATTATATTTACATAGAAACACATTTGTCAATGTTGTTTTTTCAGCCCTAATTTTCCCTCTAAATAATCGATAAATTGTTTCGCCGTACGGGCGGAACGCGCATTAAAGCGCAATTCCCATTTAAGAGCACTTTGCCGCAGTTCCTGCCGCTCAATGTCCAGCCCGCGCTCAGCCGCCAGCTTCTCCACGATCTTTAAATAACGTTCCTGATCGGGAGCAGTAAATGTCACCGTAATCCCGAAGCGGTCGGCAAGGGAAAACTTCTCCTGCAGCGTATCCATGAAGCGTACATCATCATGCTCAAGCCCCTTGCCTTGATCATCTTCCTGCCTGTCCGCAAAGCTTTCCTGGATGAGATGGCGTCGGTTGGTAGTAGCGTAAACCAGGACATTGGGCGGCCTTCTTTCGAGGCTTCCCTCCAGGATGGCCTTCAATTCCCGGAATTCCCCTTCATCAGCTGAAAACGATAAATCATCAATAAAAAGAATAAATTTTTGCGGGCGGGCCACAAGCTCATTGATAATCAACGGAAAATCCCCGAGATCCTGTTTCTGGACCTCAATTAAGCGCAGCCCCCGCGTCCTGTACTTATTCACTAAAGCTTTGACGGTAGAAGATTTACCGGTACCTCTCTCGCCGTATAGCAACACATTATTTGCGGGATAACCGGCCAGAAACTGTTCGGTGTTTTCGATCACCTTTTTTTGCTCGTCTTCGTATTCATAAAGAGAAACAAAGGAAACAGGATCAGGATGCTGAACGCCGGCTAATGTCCCTTCCCCCTTGTTTCCTTTGACCCAGCGGAAAGAATGGTATTTGCCCATCAAACCGACCCCGTGTGTTCGATAATAATTCGTGAGCATGTCCATCGCCGCATCGTCATCCCAATGCCCGAACCCGGCAAAGGCTTCTTTCACCTGCTCAAGGCTACACGCGCCATCCCGGCCGCTGCAGCTCTGGGTGTGGCTGGACTCACTGCCCTTGCGGCAGCAGTTGTCCCTGGCATCATCATCCCGATATATTCCTTCCCAGCCCGGTAACTGATTAATCTCGAGCCGGCCGCCTATTTTCACTCTCATTTCATGTTGTAATTCGTCCCATGAGCCTGACGCAATCTTCTGCAGACAAGACAAGTCATGGGCCGCAATCTGGCGCAGAGGGGCGGAAATTTCCTGATACCCTTTTCTTTCGGCTTGCCGCGTGAATAAATTATCATCCTCCAGTAGCAGTTCCAAAAGATAATCCTGCCAGACGTTGCGCCCGGGAACGGCTCTTTGGGCCGCATGAGGCAAAAATGCCGCGGTAAAATCATAATAGAGCTCCAAGACCCTGTGGGCATCCGGAATGGCCCGCGCCAACTCCTTGCTAAACTGAAGAAATTTCCCTACCTGCGCATCCTGAAAAACCGCCCGGTACAATACCACTTCCCGCTCACTGCGCACAATATCTTCAAGGTTGATCACTTTATTTGCTCCCCCTTCTCGTCATTTTTTGCATTTCCTGTTTACCTTCCGGGTTTTTTCTAATACAATTAACGGAGAATATTCAGGTTATAGTTAATCTCGTATATCTTAATAATTAATAATTAATTAAGTGAAATACAGGAACGGGAGGCTTTGCTTTGAACAAATCTAAAAACATGAAAAATAAATATTATATGTTTCTTCTTATCCTGCTGCTGGCGTTCCTTCCGGCTTATTCCCCGGTCTTGGCCGCCACTCCTGCGGTACAGGCCATGATCGCCGCTCTGGCAGGCAACATCGCCCATGTTCCGTTAGAAATCAATTTTCCCGAGATCTTTCCGCAGGATATCTATCCGCTGGAAAAGACCGCCGTGGAACTGCGCGAAGAGAAAATCTCTCTGGATTGGTCCGATATATCTACAAACGTGCAAGCTGATTATACACTGGTCAACCCCCGGGATACCGCGACAAAAGTCAAAATTGGCTTGCCGAACATTACCCCGGCCTTGCAGGTGTACCGCAACGAAGAAATAATTGAAGCCGGCTTTGATGCCCGTTTAAATATTCATATGTGGGAATTGAAGCTGGAAGCGGGAGAAGAAATCCATCTGCAGATCATCTATACCCTGGATAATCTCCTTGATGAACAAGGCATCTTCAAAACAGGATATCGCTTTAATGCCGACAAATCAGCTTTATGGGCTGAAACTACCTCGCCCTCCTTTTCCCTCACGCTGAATTTTGCGAACACCCATCCGGGGCAAATTCTAAAGCTCACTCCTCAGTATTACCGTTTTGAAGGAAATTCGCTTGTCTGGGAACAGAGCGCCGATCATGAAAAGGAAGACATCCTTATCTTAGCTAATCCGCAGGAAGAAATCAATTCCTGGCAGAATCTGCTCTCCGCAACCGAAAAAACATCCCTGCAAAATCTGATCACGGCAGAAAACTATAAGGCGGTCGCTAATTTTTTGGAAATAAAATCACGCGAAATGAAAAACAGCCGCGAAAAAAATTTAATGAAGCTGGGGCGGGCTTACTACCTGAAAAAGGCCGGCTTCACAAGACAAGCTCTCTCTGTCTATGAGAATCTCGCGGATAAAGAGGAGAGCTATCCACGGACATACTGGGAATTAGGTAAAACATACGCCAAAAGCCCCGGAAAACTGCTCAACTTATTAAACCAAATCAGTGAACTGAAGGTACACGCGCTTTTGCAGCCCTGGATTATCGCTCAGCTGCCACCCGAGGAGGTCCGCTTTTCCCCGCCGGAGATTACCATCAAATATACTGATACCAATATCAACAGAAAAGGGATCACGATTAAAAGCTTTTTAACGGATAGGGACGGGGATATCGACAAAGTCACCCTCTGTTACAACTGGGAGGGTGAGGAAACACAAGAAATTGTCCTGCAAGCACAACAGTTCAACTATGAATATGAACCGGTCTATTTTGTGCCGGCACCCGGCCCTTTGCGGCGACTTTACTTTGAAATAAAAGCGGTTGACTTTCAGGGCAATACCGCCACAACCGGATTAAAAGAAGCTTTCTATTTAAATGAAAATCTGCAAAGCGAAACTTTTGTCCTTAATGGAGCAAACCTGATTCTGATGGATTACACACCACAAGAGCAAAATAAACTTTACGCCTGGTTCAAAAGTTATTTAAACATCGCCAAGGAGGTGGGCTTCGTCCCCATCGAAGCCAAAAGTCCCCTTTTTATCTTTATGGGCAAAGAATACGACTTTATGCAAAATCCGCAGGGCGACCTTTTTATGCATTACACTCCCGCGCCATTCACGCCCGGTGAAACCAAAATAGCTGTCCACCGGCATTATTTAAGTTACTGGTTTGGTCCGGGCTGGAGTACCCTGCCGGAAAAAGAATTGTCTGCCTTCGGAGACACCCTCATGCTGGGTAAAACTATTTATGTTCCTTTTTGCAAATACCTGCAGAATAAAGACGGACAGCTTTTTTACGCCCTTTTATGTAAAATCGGCGAAGGAACGGATTGGGCAACAGCTCTAACGCTTGTTTATCAGCTAACGCCTTTTCAATTAGTCCTCCGGACAGTCTGGCAGATCATCGGTTCTTATGTATTTGCCTTAATGATTATTATAAGTCTTGCCTGGTTAGGAAAACATGGCTATATTACACGATTTGTGCAGAAATTGCAGTCCTCACGTTCCCCCAATAAATAAAAAATAACAAAATGTAGCAGGAATAAAAATAATTATGTCGAAGTATAGCTAGTGGTAATTTTGTTTAAAGTTGTCGCAAGGAGGTAGAAAAAATAATGAATTTTTTCCGGCATGCATCTTTTATTAGAATCACAGCATTAACAACATGTTGTTTCTTCGCCGGTAGTATTTTCCCCTTTGCCTTTGCAACTGCAGAGGAACTGGATCTGGAGAAAAAACAAGAAATGCTTGCAAAAATAATTGAACAAAATCAAAGTCTGCTTCAGGAAAAGAAGAAAGAAGAAAATAAAACTTATCTGGAGCTTAAAACTATTAATAATACCCTGAATAAAACCTCAAAGAAATTAAAGAATACGGAGTCTGAGCTCGCCTCATTAGAAAAGGAATTAACTGTCCTTGAGCAGGAGCTTGAACAGGAAAATGAGGCGCTCAACATTAATAAGGAAGCCCTGGAAAAGCGTTTGGTCGCTATTTATGAACAAGGGGACATTCATATTCTGGAAGTCTTACTCGGGTCAACCAGTATTACCGATTTTCTGACGCGCTGGGATCTCTTAAGCCGTTTAACCGAAAACAATAAAGACCTGATTAAGGAAACCGAAGAAAAAATTGCTTCAATTGAGGAAAAACAGGTTGCTATTCAGCAGAAAAAACAACAATTGGCCTCTTTAAAAGCAGACCAAAACGAACAAAAACGGGAATTAGCCATTGCCAGTTCCCGACAGCAGGAAATCTATAAATCAGCTCAATCGGAAAGAGCCGAACTGGAACAAGCCTTAAATGAACTGGAAGAACAATCACGCCTGATTGCCGCAGAAATCCGCAGAAAGACCCAAGGCACAAGCGGACAAGCTTTAGGAACAGGTGTCTTTATCTGGCCTGCTCCCGGAAACACCCGGATTACTTCCAAATACGGGATGCGCTTACATCCTATTCTCAAAAAGAATAAACTCCACACCGGAATGGATATTGGCGCGCCCAAAGGAGCAACCATTGTCGCCGCTGACAGCGGCACGGTTATTCAGGTGGGCTGGAACGGCGGCTACGGCAACACGGTAATGATTAACCACGGTAATAATATTGTCACTCTTTACGCACATGCCTCGGCCACATTAGTGAGTACCGGTCAAAAAGTGGAAAAAGGGCAAGCGATTGCCAAGGTTGGCAGTACCGGTTACAGTACCGGTCCCCACCTCCATTTTGAAGTTAGAGTGAACGGAGATCCGGTCAACCCGGTACCCTATCTCCCCTAATTTAGCAAATCAACCCCGGATGATCTACCCCTGTCAAGGTAGACCAGGGAAATAAATAAACTAAGTTATAGAATAGCTACTGCCAATCTGGTGGTAGCTTTTTTATTGGGTTCGGGTAAAAAAACCATGATTGTTTTTCCTGATTATTTCTTGCTTTAAGAAACAACATCGGGATATAATATAAATGCAAATGCTAATGGTTTGCATTTATATTATTAACCTGCTTGGAGGAGGAAAATTCCATGCGCTCCAACTATATAGTAAATAAAAATAGGACCGTTAAAAAGATCCTTAGCCTCATCTTAATCTTCAGCCTTGGGGGATCCCTTTTGGCCGCTTCCGGCTGCGCCAGACACGAACAAAACCCCTCACCCTCTTCTCTCGCGCAGTCACCCCGTCCCACCGTCTATACCAGTATTTATCCCTTATATGACCTGACCAGGAAAATTGGCGGCGATAAAGTCACCGTTATTAATCTTACTCCGGCAGGGAGCGAACCCCACTCCTTTGAACCATCAAGCAGAACCGTGGCCGACTTAAGCAAAGCCTCCCTTTTCCTGTATCACGGCGCGGGAATGGAACCATATCTGAATAAGCTATTGCATACTCTCCAAGGTACTCCCCTCTTAATGCTCGAAGCGAGCCGTGGCATTTCCTTGCTTACCCATCCACAGGGCGAAGAAGATCCACATAAAGAACATTCCCATGAAGAAGTTTCACCTGAAGAAGAACCAGCTGAAGAAGCTTCACACGAAATAGGTCCACATGGACAAACTGACCCTCATACCTGGCTTAGTCCGGTCTGTGCCTTACAGCTCAGCCGGAATATTCTCCAGGCGCTCATCCAAATCGTACCGGATCAAGAAGCCTTTTTTGAAGAAAACTATCGCCAGCTGGAAAAGAGGCTTACCGAACTGGATCAAGAGTATCGCGAAACACTTTCCGCCTGCCAAAGGAAGGAAATTGTCGTCACCCACGAGGCCTTCGGTTACCTGTGTCGTGAATATGGCTTAACTCAACTGGGAATCATGGGACTTAGTGCGGAGGCGGAACCAACCCCCGGTACAGTAAAAGAGATCATCAACCTTGTCCGCGACCGGCACATTAAATACATTTTCTTTGAGACCCTCTACAGTCCGAAAATAGCCGAAACAATTGCCCGGGAAACAAATACGGAAATTCTTGTGCTTAATCCCTTCGGCAGTCTTACGGAAAAGGAAATCGCAGAAGGCGAGGACTACTTTACGATTATGAAAGAGAATCTGGAAAATCTAAAAAAAGCTTTGGAGTGGACCAATGAATAATCTGAACAGCCCAACTGGCGAAAAGGAAACCATCATTCAACTGCGCAATCTTTCTTTTGCTTATCCGGGTGAACAGTCAATCCTGGAACAAATCAATCTAGACATCTACAAAAACGATTTTGTGGTGATGATCGGTCCAAATGGCTCGGCCAAAACCACCTTGCTGAAAATCATGCTGGGGCTCTTAAAGCCCCAACAAGGGACCATCAGCAGGGGAACAGCTTCCCAAAAGCACCCGGGGCTCAGCTACCTGCCGCAAAAAGCGCAGATTAATCACGGATTTCCCGCGACTGTGTGGGAAGTGCTTTCCTTTGCCAAAAAACAGCGAAAAAGCAGTCAAGACATCAGCGATGCACTTACGAAAGTGGGCTTATCTGACAAAAAAGACTCCCTTTTGGGCGCTCTCTCGGGAGGGCAATTGCAACGGGTCTTTCTCGCCAGGGCCTTGCTGAATGACCCGGACATTATCTTCTTAGATGAACCTGCCAACAACCTTGATATCCAGTCCCAGCAGGAACTGTACCAATTGCTTGCTGCCCTCCATGAAGAAGGAATAACAATTATTACGGTTACTCATGACTTGACCCCCATCCTCAAATACGCCAGCAGAATTATTGCCGTAGGCAATAAAAAAATTACCGAAATACCTCAAGATAAATGGAAAGCGGTGTGACAAGATGCCTGAAATATTCCAATATGCCTTTATGCAAAAAGCTTTGATCGTCGGATTGCTGGTGGGGATTCTCTGTCCCGCGATCGGACTGTTTCTGGTCTTGCGCCGGCTTTCGATGGTTGGTGATACTTTGGCCCACGTTTCGCTGGCCGGAGTTTTATTAGGTCTCCTGTGGAACATCAGTCCGCTCCCCTTTGCGTTGTTTCTTTCCGGTCTCGTTTCTTTCCTCATGGAAAGATTAAGAATGATCTATAAAAATTACGCCGAGCTGTCCCTGGCGATCATTATGTCTGCCGGGCTGGGCTTAGCCGTTATTTTAACGGGCATCGCCAACACCTCTGACGCCGGCCTCGCGGGGCTACTTTTTGGTAGTATCCTCACGCTTACGAATCAGGATATTCTGATCATCGGTTTCCTGGCGCTGCTCTCCCTCCTGCTCCTCTTTTTTTATTACCGGGAATTCTTTTTTCTGACCTTTGATGAGGAGGGCGCACGCCTTGCCGGTGTGCCGGTGGAGCGTTTAAACTATGTGCTTCTCTTTCTGGCCGCGATGGTTATTGCGCTGGGCTTAAAAATAGTGGGGGCTTTACTCATCTCTTCACTCCTGGTCATACCGGTAGCAGCCGCTTTGCTTCTTTCCCGCGGTTTCACCAAAACTTTGCTTTGGTCGGTTGCTTTTGGCATATCCTCAGTCTTAATCGGTCTAACCGCGTCGTTTTATTTGGATTGGGCCCCCGGTGGCACGATTATTCTGACCTCGGTTTTGATCCTGTTATTAATCCTGCTGGGGAAAAAAATAATCCCTTTGCTCTTTAACAGAGAGGAACTTTAAAAGGAGGAGGTATGAACACCGATGCAAAATGAACAGTTGTCAACACTCTTACGCACCATCAAAGAAAAAGGACTCAAGTTGACTCCAGCCAGAAATCTGATGCTGAAAATCTTCCTCGAATCCGATAATAAACTCCTTAATGCGGCCGAAATCTACGACCTCGTCAGAAAAGAAAGCACCAAAATCAACTTCTCTACCGTCTACAGAAACCTCGAAACACTGGTGCAAAACAAGATTATCGAAAAAGTCTTTTATACCGATGGGATCAAATATAAATTAATTAATCAAAAACCGCATCAGCACCTGATGATTTGCACCTTATGCCACAAAACAGAACCTCTTCCCTTTTGTCCCTTTGGTGAACTGGAAGCCTATATTAAGAATGATACCGATTTTCTGCCGATTAACCATCATGTGGAAATATACGGCTACTGCAAAAGCTGCCGAAAAAAATCCGACTAGTTGCTGGAGTTCTTACTAGAAACCGCAATACCTTTACGTTGATCCTTCCACTTGTACCAATAATCCATCCCATGAGCATGTAAGTTGGTTAGATTGATATTCAAAGACAACTTATATGTGGACAAAAAGAGATCTTTCCCTTTTTGAGGTAGTAATGGGCTATTAATCTTATTCAACTCTAGTTTCAATGTTTTTAGCTTTTGATTCTTATTCTCGATGGTTGTACGGGCCATCTCCCGACGCTCTGCTTCCGTAGTGAAACGATAGTTAGATAACCGTAAATAGTCAGGCACCTTTATATCAAGAGCCTTTGCCTTCCCGGGAATACTGGATACGGCAAACCCTATCAGTAGTACAGCCGCCATAATTTTACGCCCCATGAATCTTTTTTCACACACAGACCCAACACACCTTTCAGTACTAATTCTAACTTGTTTATTTTAACACGTCTTTCTGAAAAAGACAATATTTTCTGATAAGTTTAGGGGCCTCAACCACCACCTCCTTCTTCCGCAGCACCTTTATCAGGCACTCTGCGTCCCGGCGGCCCCATGAATGAACAAAATAAGTAGCCGGCCTGCTGTCAATGAACGAAAAAAAGCACATAGCCACTATAGAGCACCGCAAACACTGCTATAACCGCTACCCCAAAGGCACCCCTTTTCTGCTGCTGCCGCCATAACCACATCGCATAAAGCCATGTATAGATACCCACCAGGATGGCAACTAACCACAATAAAATATCGGTAATAAGAATGCTCATTTGGACTACTCACTCCCCTCCACGATGAATTGGGGCGGTCCTAATCATCATCCCCGACCGGCGCACATAGAAAACCGTTTCGACACTAACCTGATATTGCGGGTATTTACTTAACCATCGATAGTCGACCCAATCCCGCCAGGTCCAAAAATCGATGCGCGTAAATTCGCCAAAGCCAAAAATATCACTGCGGTATTCCTCCTGGGTTTTCCGAATCAAACGCATCACTTCTTGGGTAATATTCTTGCTGACGTACTCCTCAAGCTGCTTTTTTAACGCCCCTCGCTCATAATTTTCTCCACTTTGAATGGAAAGAATCTCTCCTTCCAAAAACAATCTGACGTTGATTTTTTCCTGGTCGGGATCAACCTTTATCTCCGGACCCCGTCCTTTCATAATTTCGATATTAATAATATTACTTCCCCCTTCCACAGGATCCGGATCCGGGAAAGTAAAATTGCCACGGCCAAAACCGCCCGTAATCATTTGGTAATACCGGGTCTCTTCTCCGTTCAGAAACCCCACCAAACGGTCGTCATGAAAAACCGCTGTCCCGATCATCTCAATCTTATTGCCGCCTTCCCGCGGAACTTTACCTGCTACATAAGCCAAGCCCTCTTCCACTTTTTCCTTCTCGCTTTTTATTTCCTTTTCCTTGTCCGGTGCCGGTTGCTCGACCTGCTGCTCTTTGTTTTCATCACCTTGCTGCTCTTTGTCCTGATCATCTTGTTGCTCTTGATTCCGCTCACCTTGCTGCTCTTTATTCTGTGTATCCTTATTCTTATTTTCTACCCCGACCAAAGCGGCAATGGGCTGCCTGCCGGGAGAGTTAAGTGCTTCATAGAATTTATGAACATCAGCATTGGGAATTAAGCCGGTCACTATATGTGCTGGTCATAAAAATATCAAGTTGCCGTGAAGGATATCGTTCAAAAATAAGGTTGACATTCTCCTGAATAAAATCATGGGCTTTCCCTTGCGTTACCAGCAAATAATTGGTCCGCCGCAGGTCTCTGCTTCTGACCAGAGGATTAAGATATTTACTTAAGCCTTCCCGGGCAATATCCTCGGATACAACAATTGCTTTGTTATGAATTATCGTTGACCGCTTGCTCACAAAAGTATCCGTCAACTCCTGCGCGGCAAAAATGGAAGGTGCCTCCACGGAAACTACTTCCGTGCCCTTTTCCGCTGTTCTGCCTTCAATCGGCTCCGGTATCGCCAACTGGAAGGTCACCTTGATAATATTTTTTTCTCCTTTGTCCAGCCCAATAACCAATACATAACCTAATTGATCGGTTTCCCTGGAATCCCAACAACCGGACAGCAAAAGAATACAAAGACTGATCCACACAAGTAAAATCACTTTCCGTCTCATTTCACCCTATTTTCCCCTTTCTTTCTTAATAAAGCAAGCATGTAAAGCAATAAGGGCAAAACAAAAGCAATCCATCCATAGTTCATACCTAATAAACTTTCCACATAGACACTTTGCCCCACATCCTTTGGGGTAAAAGCGAATGTGAAAAACAGCAGGCTAAAAACGGCCATCAAGGGATGATAATATGGGAGTTTTAAGGTATCTTTGAGAACATGCAGTGTCACAAATAACCCCATCGCAAGACGCAAAAAGGCAGTAAAAGCGGCAAAAATAATAAAAAATGCTTCCACACGCTGCAAATAGTGCCCTAAAAAAATACTTCTGGTCAACTGATAAATTGGCACGAAGGTCTCCGTACTGGTGGGATATTGAAAGGTCATCAAATAAGCGGCAATAAATATGGTAAAAAGAAACATCGATATACTGATACTCTTCACCCCGATTTTCCTGATTTTTCGTTTGTCAAAGGGGAGAAACGAGATTAGATACGCTAAAGCAATCACCTCTCCAAAAGAGGAAATCCCCACTAAGCTATTCTTGAGGAGCGTCCATCCTCCAAATCCCATAATTGGTAAGAGTTTTTTGAAATCGTAATAGGGATACAAGACCACGAGCACTGTTAATAAGACAAATGTAATATAAGGAAGGGCAATTGAAGCGCTGCGGGAGATTGCCTCAATGCCATGATATACGGTAAGCGTTGTACCAAAAAGGAAAAGAAGCGCAATGGCACTAAGCGGCGTTTCCGTTAGAATCGTCAGTGTCGTGGCTTCACAAAACACCCGTAAAAGTAAGGCCGTTTTGATACAAAAAAAACTTACTACGATTATATTTATCGCTAGCCCAAGCACAGGTCCCAAAAGTAACTCTGTTATTTCAGCTAAAGATTTCCCGGGAAAGCGCTCCAAAAGCCGCATAATAAGCAGCCATAACCCAATCGCCATCAAACCGCTAAACAAGGGCAGCAACCAAGCGGCCGTGGCCCCTTGCTCAGTGATGATGCGGGGATAGCCAATAAAAATTTTCATCACAATCATGATAATGAGGAAAGCGGTCATCTCCGAGTAACCTAAACGAACCTTGTTCATTTTTTTCTCCTTCTGTCGGAATACTTGATCCAACCACGGCTAATATTAGGCTGACGCTTTTTATCTAAGGGATTCAGGTAGTCTACTCTTTTTTCCATTGACCAGACCGGTCCCCGCAGGACTACATCAGGCTCGGTACTCGTCCGTGGTCCTGCCGGAGCCAAAAAAGGAACACCAAAGGATTTCATACTAACCAAAGTAATCAGAAAAAATAACAGTCCTCCCGCAATCCCAAAAAAGCCGAAGAAGGCGGCGAGAATCGTAAAAACAAACCGGATAAGCCGCAGTGCAAAGGAAATCGAATAACTGGGGATCGCAAAAGAGGCCAACCCGGTAATGGCCACGACTATAATTAAAATCGGACTGATAATTCCGGCCTGTGCGGCCGCTTGCCCTAAAATAAGTGCTCCAACAATCCCAATCGTATTGCCGATAACCCCAGGAACCCGTACCCCCGCTTCCCGAATTAATTCAAAAGAAAACTCCATCACAAAAAGCTCAAAAACGGTAGGAAAAGGCACCGTGACATGGGATGCCGCGATAGCGAGCAACAGTTCGGTCGGGACCATTTCCTGATGAAAATTGACAATCGATATATATAAACCGGGGGTAAGGATTGTCATAAAGAGGGCAGCAACCCTTAAGATGCGCACAAAGTTGCCATAGGGCATCCGCAAATAATAATCCTCCGGGGTATGTAAGAGCGAAAACAGGGTGATCGGGACGATCAAGGCCCGGGGTCCTCCATCAACAATAATGGCCACATGTCCTTCGACCAGGAAGGAAACAGTCCGGTCCGGTCGTTCTGTGGTGAGGACTTGTGGGGTCAAATTATACGGCGCATCTTCAATAAACTGTTCTAAAATACCGGTTACCCCTACATAATCCGTCTTAATGCTCTCGATTCTCCGTTTTACCTCTTCCACCAGCTTCGGGTTGACGATGTCCTCCAAATACATAATCGCCACATCAACATTCGTCTGCGAGCCCAATTTCACCATTTCGGTAATCAATTTTTCATTACGTAAGGCCTTGCGGATTAAGCCGGTATTACTGCGCAGAGTTTCGTTAAAAGCCTCATGCGGTCCTAAAATAACCTGCTCTGTTTCCGGTTTGCCAACAGTACGCCGATCCCAGCCCTTTGTCTCAATAACCAGGCTTTTGTCTGAACCCTCGATGAATATGGCCGTATTGCCGTAATTGACCATATCTAAAATACTGCGATAGTTCTCTATAACCGCCACATCATGACCGGGTAGTAAATGTTCCTTGATATATTCCGCCAAATGAGCGTAATCAACCTTAGTTCCTGCATCAATCAAGACCATGAGTGATTTGAGGATGGCGTTATTGATGATTTCATTAGCCGCCAGGCCATCGATAAACACCATAAAGGCTTTCAGTGGCGGATCTAAGGCAATGTAGAAATCGCGCACAATAATATCTTTGTTTTTGGGAAGTACATAGAGCTTGTTTATGTATTCGCGATTTGTCTCTAAATCAGCACTGACCCGCAGAAGTTTCGGATTATCCGGGATATCCTTCAAGGCGGCCTTTTGCAGAGACAAAGGCTTTTTTATTTTCCTTTTACCTTTTTCCGGAGTATCTTTTCCGTTTTCTTGCCCGCTGTTCTCTTGTTCGCTGTTCCCTTGTTCGCTGTTCTCTTGCTCTTCTCCCGTCCTATTCCCCTTTTGTTTATTATTTTTGTTTTGCTTTTCCGTCCTACCTTCATCCGTCATGGGGGTAAAGATGAAACGTTCCTGATACTGTATGTCCTCAAAGTTGAAGATTTTTTCCCGGAATTTCTGCCAGAAGTTTTTCGCCATCTTCTTCTTCCTTTCCAGTTATTGATTTATTCTTTGAAAATACAAATAAAAATATGCCTCGTCACCCTTTCCATGTATTCGCATAATGTAATAAAGAGTAGCGAATATGAAAGGAGGATCCGTGAATGATGAAAATGTATAATTCCCTGCGCAAACTGATGATGGAACTGAATGAACTACTGATCGTCTATGGCTACATGATTCAAAATGCCCCGACGGAAGAAGCGAGGAGACTATCTGAACTGAACAGAAGAACAGTCAAGGCTACCAAAGAAGCCCTGGGAAAAATGTTTGAGAGTACCTTTAGTGAAAACCTGGCGGCTATGTCGGAAGTAGCCGAAGAAGTGCCGGTATTTGCCGATTTTCGTGCGGCCGCACAATATGCCTTTATTGAGGAAAGTCAAGTAATCCAAATGCTGAAAAACCTCCATATGGCCGCCGATCAATGCAATCATGAAGTCATCTTCGGTCAACTGATTGAGCATATCGTTAATGCCATGCGTCTCTTATATCTCTTGACTTAACTAGAAGCCCACATTTTTTGGCCCGGGAAAAATTTTTGACCCGCAAAAAGAGACTGATTGAAGTAAATTCAATCAGTCTCTTTTTCGCATTTTGGGATCATGAACATCCAAAAAATTAGGTTGACCTGATTTTGTAAGCAGGCACTTCCTTTTGCTGTTCTCACATATCATAAAGAGGAATAGGAAAACATGCAAAGATAAGGAGTTGGCCGTAAATGCTCAGTGGTTGGCAGGAAGTAATTGATTATCCCCTGGGGAAAAGGAGCCCCAAACCCAGGGAAAAAGGCCTGACGATGGTCATTGATAAAGGATTGGGTTTAAGAGAATTAAGAGACCTCCTGGAAGTAGCCGGAAAGTACCTGGATCTTCTGAAGCTGGGTTTTGGAACCTCTGTCCTTTATCGCGACAGCGTGCTGAAGGCGAAAATCAAGCTTTGCCGGGAATATCGCGTTCAAGTATACCCCGGAGGCACCTTAATGGAAATCGCCATCCAACAAAACCGCTTCGAAACATATCTGACGGAGGCCAAAAGATTAGGTTTTCAAACATTAGAAATCTCCGATGGGACGATTCCCCTTGATCCCGCCACACGCCGCTATTGCCTTAAACGCGCGCAAAAAGCCGGTTTTACCGTCATCACAGAATTAGGGAAAAAGGATCCCCGACAAGTACTATCACTACAAGACCTGACGGAACAATGTGCGGAAGATTTGGCCAACGGGGCCTGGAAAGTAATCATGGAAGCGAGGGACAGCGGAAAAGGAATCGGTATTTATGATCAGCAAGGACAAATACAGGAAGAGAAGCTGGAAAAACTCATACAAGGGCTGCCGTCCCCCGAAAAAATAATCTGGGAAGCACCTCTGAAAAACCAGCAGGTAGCGCTGATCCAAAAATTCGGCCCCGAGGTTAACCTCGGGAATATCCAGCCGCCGGAGCTCTTTGCCCTGGAAGCATTAAGAACAGGTTTACGAAACAATACCTTGTGTCTTGCTCCGCAAATAACCGGCACTGCCTCTCCCTGCTGTTCCTAGGAAATTTTGCCAATCGAAAGCATCTTCCGCAATCTCTTGGCCGGGATTGTATTTTAAGTATTTTTCTTGGGAGGGTCTGCTGGTGAAGGTAGAAATCTGTTTTACGGCGCAAGAACTTACGCCCTCTCTGGCCTACGGTAAAACCATTGTGATTCTGGATGTTTTCCGTACTTCATCCACCATTATTACCGCGCTTGCCAAAGGAGCAGCCAGAGTCATACCCGCCTGTTCGCCGGAAAATGCCGTAGCGCTGAAGAAACACTACCCTTGCTCCCTGTTGGGTGGAGAATATCAAAACGAGCGAATCGCTTCTTTTGACCTGGGGAATTCGCCCCTGGAATATACCCACGAACTGATCAAAGATAAAACTGTAATCCTCTCGACCACTAATGGTACAGGAAGTATTCATATAGCCGGAGAGGCCGGCGCTGCCAAAATCTTGATCGGTTCCTTTCTTAATGCACACGCTCTCGCGAAAAGACTTCAGGAAGATCTTCACGACATCCTAGTGGTTTGTGTGGGGACCCAGGGTGAATTTTCTTTAGAGGATACCTGCTGTGCGGGATACTTGCTGCATCTCTTACAAGGGACCAGGAAACTGTTTATTAACGACCGCGCCTTAAATGCGTTAGCCTTATATCAGTGTTTTCAGCAAAATCTGCCCTACAATCTCAGCCAATCCAGGAATGGGCGAGCCTTATTGCTGAAAGGTCAATGGTCGGATATCGAATATTGCTGCCTGACAGACCTCTTTGCAACGATACCTTTTTATTCTGCTGACGGTATCGTTGATGCAAGTAAAGTAAGACTGCGCAAGAACAAAAAAAGTGCCCCTAATGTGATTTCAAGGGAAGGAGTAAAAAGGAATGATGATCAAAGAACTAACCATCTTGCCTGGCAAAGATAAAAATCGAAAAAGAGAAGGCTTTGAAAGAATCACCATCAAAGCCGGTGAAACAATCTCCATTGTGGGCCCTACCGGGAGTGGAAAAACCGCCTTTATCACCGATATTGAGCTTCTAGCACAAGGGGATACTTCCACGGACCGGCATATTCTTATTAATGGGGAAATCCCCCGGGAGGAAGTCAGGTACGACCCGGCGCAGAAACCGATCGCCATGATTACCCAGAACACCAAATGCTTTGCCGATCTGTCTGTAGAAGAATTCTTAAACATCCACGCCCGCGCCCGGAAAATAAAAGACAGGAAGATCATCAATCAGACGATTGAACTGGCCAATAAATTTACGGGGGAAAAAATCAAGCCGCAATACAGGGTCACGATCCTCTCGGGCGGACAGACCCGCTCCCTCTTAATCGCCGATGCCCTCTTAATTGGGGCGGCTCCGATTATTCTGCTGGATGAAATCGAAAATGCCGGAATCTTTAAACAAGAGGTGATCGATATTATTCAAAACACCTCGAAAATTATTATTTTTGTGACCCATGACCCGGTTATTGCGCTACTCACCAAGAAACGCCTCATCATGGGAAACGGGGCGGTCAATAAAATCCTCTGCCAGAACGAATCGGAAACCGGGGCGGCGAAAAACCTGCTGGAGCTTGACCGCAAAATGGGCGTGATCCGCGAAAACTTACGGGCAGGATTTGAAATAACGAATGAACTGTTAGACGTTAGCTTCGCCTGATCACGAAATTAGCAATAAAGCAATACATAAAATAATTAAGGTGGTGTTGTGCTCTTGAAACTGGTCATCATCGCCGGTCCCCCTTCGGCGGGTAAAACCTCCCTGACGAAACAAATCGTCAAAGCCTTCCATCCTGATTTAAAAATTACCTATTTAAAAATAGATGTGGTCAAAGCCTACGAAGATATCGAGCTTTATAGGGAGTTCCAGATTCTAACCAAAAAAGTCTATTCGGGTGATCTTTGTCCGGATCACGCCGAGGTGATGGTCATGGGGGAAGCAATCGAATGGGCGGAATCGAACAATGCGGATATTTTTATTGTGGAAAGTGCGGGACTTTGCCTGCGTTGTTCCCCTTACCTGAATCAAGGAATCGGGATCGTTGTGCTAAGCTCCATTGCGGGCATTCATGCCCCTGAAAAAATGGGTTCCATGGTCTCCTTAGCTGATGTTGCCGTTGTAACAAAAATCGACCTGGTAAGCCAGGCCGAACGGGAAGTCCTCATCCAAAAAATCAAAGATGTGCATCCCGGCATTATTCTTCTTGAAACCAATGCTTTACAAGGCACCTCCCTTAATCGTCTCTATGAGCTCATTAAAAAATCGCCGTCTATTGATAAAGAACGCTTGATGTTGAAAGGAAATCCGCCCCTTGGTACTTGCACAATCTGTGTCGGGAAAAAAGAAATCGGCTGGAAATATCATTTTGGCGTAGTGAAAAAGCTGGACGGCCTGGCCGCCGAATACTTATACCGGGGGGAATAGACTGATGTGTCCGGTAAAACATTGGCTTCCGCCGGGAAAGAACTGCGGCCTGTGCGGAGCGGAAAATTGCAAAAACTTTCTCCGCCTGGTGAACAGCGGAAAGAAATCTTACGCAGATTGCCCTTACTATCAAAAAGGAAAAAAGAAAACCCGCGATGAAGAAATAGAGGAAGTCCGGGAAGCCAGTTATACTCCCCATGATATCCTAGGTAATCCCTATGACTTTATCCTCAATCCCCTGCCCGGGGAAATCTCGGCGCGAAAGATTGTGCTCCCTTTTCGGAGTGATCTCGTTGAAAAAATGCACATCACCAAAGGTGATCTTGTCCTGGGTCGCCCCATGGGGGCGGGCTGTCCCATTCCCCATGTACTACAAGTAATTAATGCCGATCCGGTGACCGGTTTGCTTTTTACCTGGGTCGTCGGACCAAAATATTCACGGAATCCTGCCCGGGAGATCAAAGATGTCAAAGCCTATCATATGATTGGCTTTGAAGGAATTGCTTCGAAAATCCATCGAGAGCCTGTCTTCGGCCTCCGGATGACTTTTTTGCCCGGTTTTTGCATGATGAACCTGAATCATACGGGCTTGGTGAATATGGTCCTGCACAAAACGGAAGGTTATCATGTCCGGATCGAAGATATCCGCATCCTGGCCGGAAAAGGAATGAGCCATTAATCGACCATCTCCAGTAACTCCTTTAACCCTGTTCCCACCATGACCCATCTTTCACTACCGGTTTCAATCCTCTTCTCTAGCCTGCTTTCACTTCTTACCTCTCCCTGTTCTTCTGCCGGTTCATCCTTTTTCACAGGCTTTTTTATGACGGTTATTTCTCCTTTTTTCTCCCGTTCCCCTTTTTCATGGGGATAGCGCAGGATCAAGGTCACTGCATATTTTTTGAGGATTAGCTCCTGTCCGGCGGGTGCCGGTCCATCCGGTGCCGGTTTCCCGTTTTGCTTTTGCTTCTCCCGCCCTTCCGCTACTTCCTCCTGTCCCTGCTCTTCCTTGTCTTTGGGTATTACCGCCTGCAGCTTTTTTAAAGCAATGACGGGCAAACGGCCTTGCAATGCTTCTGTGGCCAGCCAGAGATCCTCCCCTTCGGGGCAATACAATCCGAGGGCGGCTAAGGCCACATCCTCCTGATTCAGGGCCGTCAGAACCAAATTTATTAACTCCGGTGGCTCAGCCTCCATAAATAGTTTTTCCGGATATCCCGCGGCTTTCCAAACCATCATTTGATGGGCCGGATCAACCTTTCCACTCAGGTGGACCCGACACCCCAGAAAATGAATACAAAAATGCCCCGGAAAATTATTACTGATCTTTCCGGAACCATGAGGCATGCCATTGATCGAGGCAGCCAAACGTGACAAGCCGATTTGCGCGACTACCGCGCGCCGTTGCCAGCTCCACTCTCCACCGTAAATCTCCTTCAGCACCATCGTATCCGCGGCCGTCACCGGTTGAATATCGGCATGAAACGTCCCCCCGCGCCGCTCTACCTCAAATTGTTTACCTGTTTCTAAATCCGTAAGTAGCGCCGTTGTATATTTGGGAAAAAGCTTGTTTGCTTCCTCCCAGGCTAACGGCTCACCATAGCTGATCCCGCCTTGATACAGGCGGGGTTCCCTTTTTGACTCTTGTAACACTTGGCCCGCTTGTGACTCTTGAGTCGGCAAGTTCA
The DNA here is from genome assembly GCA_050951585.1 of Peptococcia bacterium. GTDB lineage: Bacteria > Bacillota > Peptococcia > DRI-13 > DTU073 > UBA3937. Next base: position 67,466 of record JBMNJI010000007.1, read on the forward strand.
GACAATCACTGATTCCCCAACAAGTGAACAGAAGCAACAATATAAGGCCTAACCAAACAGGTATTTTAGAACTCATTCCTCTCCTCCCGGCTTACCATAAATCTTTGCCCTTTGAGAGAGAATATGCAACTCAGATATGCTTATTCCTAACTTTCCTTCTTCTACAAAAGTCGGTGATCAATCTCCCGCGTCGTTGAAACGCGCAAAAGTAAGAAAATTTTTCCACAATCGAAAAAATTTTATACTGATTCATTTGTAATTGACGAACGAATGTTCTGGTGATATAATGAAGCCATGAAAAGAACAATTCTTTTAGCCGACATGAATGCTTTTTTTGCCAGTGTGACGCAAGTACTGGAGCCGGAACTGCAGGGCAAACCGCTCCTTATTGCGGGCGATCCGGAAAAACGTCATGGCATTATTCTCACTGCCAGCTACGAAGCAAAAAAAACGGGCGTAAAAACAGGCATGCCTATCTGGGAAGCCAAAATGCACTGCCCTCAGGCCATTTTGCGTCCGCCAAACTTCCCCGCCTTCGTAGACTTTTCCAACCGCATTTTCGCGATCCTGCGTGATTTCAGCCCGCTGGTGGAACCCTTTAGTATTGATGAAGCTTTTGTGGAGCTGACGGGTACCGAGGAACTTTGGGGCACCCCACTGCAAATAGCGCAAGCGATTAAAAAACGGATTAAGGAGGAAATCGGGATCCTTTGTTCGGTGGGAATCGGTCCCTCAAAAGTGGTAGCCAAAATGGCGGCCGGCCTGCAAAAGCCGGATGGTCTTACCCTGCTTACCGAAGCGGATATTCCTCAACGTCTCTGGCCTTTGCCTGTCGGTGAACTCTTTGGGGTAGGACGGCGGATGGAACAGCACCTGCTGAATATGGGCATCCGCACCATCGGTGATTTGGCGCAAACTCCCCCGGAAATACTGCTGCAACGTTTTGGTATTATGGGCATATCCTTGCGGGATTTCGCCTGCGGACAGGATAACAGCCCGGTCAATCCCTCTTCTTTGGACACGGTAAAAAGTGTCGGTCACCAAATCACGCTACCCCGGGATTACACCCAGCTCAAAGAAATTAAGGTCGTACTGCTGGAACTGGCTGAAGCGGTTTGCCGCAGAGCCCGGCAAGGTAATTATGAGGGCAGGACTGTTTCTCTCTCCGTAAGAGGACAGGATTTTACAGGCCTGAGCCGTGCGGAGACCCTGCGGGAAGCAACCACCGATCCGACGGTGGTTCATACTGCGGCCCTGAAGCTCTTCCAGCAGTATTGGCCGGCACAGCAGCCCGTCCGCCTGTTAGGGATCTCCCTGGGTAGGCTTACCCGTACCGATGCCCAACAATTATCCCTTTTTGAGCAAAACCAAAAGCTTTATCAGACTATTGACGAAATCAAAAATAAATTTGGCGAAAAAAGCTTGCTGCGCGGCAGTTTTCTTTTGGAAGAAGGGGTTTTTTATGGCGGAGGAAAAAAACAAAATGTGGGAAGGTCACCGCATCATTTATCCTAATCTACGGCAAAAGTTTCTGCAAAGCAAAAAAGAGCCCCTCCCCAGACCCTGCTGGGATGAGCAAAGGCTCGAATACCTGGAAAACCTGCTTCATCAAGCTGTCAATTACTCCCTCATGGTGAAAATCACCCTCTGGCACGAAGAAGGTCCGCGGGAAAAAGAAATTATCCCGGTCCAACAGGCAGGCCGATATTTAGAAGCATTAGATCAGCACGGCCAGCGCCTTTTTATCCGTCTGGCCGATATCCTCGATATCTCCTGAAGCTAAGCAATTCGCTGTACTCTGTTGTCGCCTTTCTCTTCCCAGTCTCATATTATGATAAAGGACAAAAGTATTTTCCAAAAGAAAAGGCGAGGAGGTACGGAAAAATGAAGGAATGGATCTGGAAAGTGCAGAACTCTTTTGATGCGGCGGATGCCGTTAAAACACCGCTAAAAGACCAATGGATCTTTTGCTATAGTAAAAGGAACAGCAAAGACAAAAGTAACGACCTGAAAAAAGACGCCGCTGAAGAAAGCGGGAAAAGCAGCCCCGCAGAAAAAACAGCGGAGCTGCAGGCCGAACCACAAGAAGACAATAACTAAAGCAGTTATGAAAAAAATAAAAATCAGGGTATAATAAGCAGGACAACTATCGTGGCGCGGAGAAAAAACACCGCGCCACCCATTTAAAACGAGGTGAAAGAATGATTCCCTTACGTGATAGTACCCATTCAAGAACTATTCCCTATGTGACCATCGGTCTGATCATCCTCAATTTATATATATTTTTTCAGCAATCAATCAGTTCCCCTTTAGAAGCTGAATACCAGCTTCTTCACTATGCCTTTATCCCTTCCCTCCTCACCGAACGAATCGAAGCGTTTTCGGTGTTAGGATTCTTTCATCTGCCGCTCGTTACCTCCATTTTTTTGCACGGCGGCTGGTTTCATGTCATCTTTAATATGCTCTACTTATGGATTTTTGGAGACAACGTCGAAGATAAGCTGGGGCATCTGCGCTTTCTCCTCTTTTACCTCTTTTTAGGGATTGGCGCCAATCTGATCTACTATCTTACCGCCACAAATTCCAGTATCCCTTTAGTGGGTGCCAGCGGAGCTATTGCGGGCATATTAGGGGCGTATATTGTCACTTATCCCAAAGCCAAAATCACCACACTGATTTTTATCTTTGTTTTCATCCTGATCCGAAAAATCCCGGCGTTCTATTTCCTCCTTTTCTGGTTTGGCATCCAAATTCTGAACGCTCTCACCAATATGGGCATAACCGACAGCTCTGTGGCCTGGTGGGCCCACGTCGGCGGTTTTCTGCTTGGTGCTCTTTTCATGCCATTACTTGCCGAAAAAAGAGAAACGCTCATTTAATGGAATTCCCATTAAACGAGCGTTATTTATTCTAAGATAAAATTTAACAATCGATGCCTTTTCTGGCCGGTACCCCTTGGGTATAATAGTGTTTTATCTCGCGCATTTCCGTGACAAGATCAGCTCTCTCGATTAATTCGGGAGTTGCTCCTCTCCCGGTAAGAATTAACTCCACATTGGCTCCTTTGGCATCTAGCAGTTCTTTCACCTGTGGCCAGGTAACAAGCTCGAAATGGAGAGCCACATTAAGCTCATCAAGAATAACCACATCAAAATCTTCCCCGGTAATAAGCTCCTTTGCTCTTGCTAAACCTTGCGCAACCTGCTCTAAATAATCACGAGGAGGCTTCCCCGGCGGAAAAACGACCGCCTTGTCTTTCCACTTGGCCAATTCTTCGGCGGAAACAGTCCCTTCTTTGATCACAAAAAAAGGCTTGCCCACACACTCTAAGGTCAGATTGGGTGAAAATGCCGAAAGCATTTTGTGCTCACTGTAAGTCGGCATTTTCATAAACTGGAAGAACATCACCCGTTTACCTGCACCTAAAGCACGAATGGCAAGACCTATTGCGGCAGTAGTCTTTCCTTTTCCATTTCCCGTATAAACATGAATTAATCCCTGGCAAACCACGTCATACCACTTCCTGTTCAAAATTTTTTGCTGAGAGTTGTAAAACTAATCCTGGATTGTCCCTTGCTGTGAAGAGTAGCTCCGTGCGAAAGAAATGGCCTCAAATGGATGGTGTTTTTATATAGGAATCTTTAAAAAAGTCATTATTAACGGGTTTGACCCCGTCGCTCTTTTCCATTAATAGATGAAGATCCTTCTCCATAATTTTTTTCCCTCCATCTACCATCCCCATATGATCATAAATATATTCAATATTAACGCAGACAAAATTGACTTTCGGATCAAGCTCCAAGGTATTTTTAAAATACTGGACCGCCTCGATTAAACAATTGTCTCCTTCCTCTTTCTTGTTTTTTTCAATTAAACTTAAGCCTAATTGACTATATGCCAGACCTAAATTAAAATGGCACTCGGGCAAATCCGGATTGAGAAGAACGGCGGCCTGGAAAATCCAGATTGCCTTTTCCAAACGATTGGCCAGCGCATTTTCCACACCATCATAGATCAACTCATGGATAATGGCGGGATTATACTGCTTCAGCCAGCAAACATAAGAAGATACCTGAGGATTATCAGGCTGGTGACCCATGACATAGATCATCGCACCAGCTACGGATTTCCAGAAAGGCTCGCCTTTTAGCCCGCTGTTTATCGCCTCAATAAACACGGGATAAGAGAAATTCCAACCCATCTCCACTGGTGTATTAGACTGGTAAGGGAGTAAAACATGAACGATTTCGTATTGCCAAGAATCATCCCACGGCTGATAGTTTCTCATCTTCCAACCCCCCTTTTCAATTATGAATATAAAATAGTCGAACAAAAAATGAGATAAAAAAGTTCTGAGAACCAGCCCTTAACAACATGAGCTTTTAAAAAATTGGGGTTCCGGAAAGACAATATTCCATTTTTAATAATACATTTACTGACTATTCTCCCATGTCTCCCATAATTCTCTTCTACATTATATAATTCGCCAGTATTTCTCAAATTCCTTTTTTTCATAATATCGTTAAACCTAGATTTCCCAATGCTTAGACAAATTTAATATAAATTTTATTAATAAAACAATTGCCCTTTTTTCAAGAGAATATATATAATAATTATATGTGTAATAAAATGTTCATAATTTAATGTATATTACCGATAAGGAGGAGAGAGAAATTGTTGATCGCTTTAGTTATCCTGGGAGTCATTATTCTGGTTGCCATCATGAGGTATAACAAACTGGTAGCCCTAAGAAACGCGGTAAAAAACAACTGGTCCCAAGCGAACACTCAGTTACAGCGTCGCTTTGACCTAATCCCTAATCTGGTAGAAACAGTGAAAGGATATGCCGCACACGAAAAAGGCGTCTTTGAAGCCGTTGCGCAAGCCCGTACTGCTTTTCTCAATGCGAACAGTGTGCAAGATACAGCAGTAGCGGAGAACATGATGACCGGGGCTTTGAAATCACTTTTTGCGGTGGCGGAAAACTATCCCCAATTACAGGCTTCGCAAAACTTTATGATGCTACAGGAAGAGTTAGCGGGTACCGAGGATAAAGTCAGCTATGCCCGCCAGAGTTACAATAATGCGGTGCTGGAATATAATACAACGATCGAACAATTTCCCACCAATCTTCTGGCCGCTCTCTTTAATTTCAAACAACAGGAATTCTTTGAGGTTGAAGAAGAAGCCCGTAAGGCCGTGAAAGTAGAGTTTTAAGACCGTAAAAAATCTTAAAGGGGACCTCGGCATTTGGCCAAGGTCCCCTTTTTTTCTCCCTTCCCTTTACACCGTGTATAAATCAGAACTTAAATAGCGCTCGCCGGTGTCGGGCAACAAAGTCACAATCATCTTGTCCCTGTTTTCTTTTCTTAACGCAACATCCAGCGCGGCTTTCACGGCAGCCCCCGAGGAAATGCCCACTAATAAGCCCTCGGAGCGAGCCAGCTTCCGGCAAGTCTCATAAGCTTCCTCATCCTTTACGGTAACGACCTCATCAAGCAATTCCCGGCGCAATATTTGCGGCACAAAGCCGGCCCCGATGCCCTGTATTTTATGGGGTCCCGGCTTCCCTCCGGAAAGAACGGGCGAAAAAAACGGCTCTACGGCAATAATTCTGACCGACGGCTTTTTGGCTTTTAGGGCTTCCGCCACCCCGGTCAAAGTACCGCCTGTCCCCACCGTCGCCACAAAAATATCAATCTGCCCTTCCGTATCCCGCCAGATCTCCTCTCCTGTTGTTTGACGGTGGATCGCCGGATTGGCCGGATTATTAAACTGGAGTGGAATAAAAGCGCCTTTGATTTCGCGTGCCAGTTCCTCGGCTTTCCTTATTGCTCCGGCCATACCTTCCGCCCCCGGAGTCAAGACGATCTTCGCACCCAAGGCGGCTAAGAGTTTCCTTCTTTCCAGACTCATGGTCTCCGGCATGGTCAAAATAAGCTGATAGCCTTTCACCGCTGCCACCATCGCCAGGCCTATCCCCGTATTCCCGCTGGTCGGTTCAATAATCACCGCGTTTTCACCAAGCAACCCCTGCTCTTCCGCCGCTTTAATCATGGCGTAGCCGATCCGGTCTTTGGCACTCCCGGCAGGATTAAAATACTCCAGCTTGGCAATCAACTTTTGGGGTAGCTGATGCTCCCTGCTAAAATTAGCTAACTCCACTAGAGGCGTATTTCCAATTAAATCAATCAAACTGCCTGCAATCTTGCCCAAGTTCCAACACACTCCTTTTTTCCATCACTAATCTAAATTCCTTCTGAGGTAAAAAGCATCTTAACAGATGCTTTTTACCGATGCTCTTAACTTATCTTGACTTTTTTTGTTATGCTTAATTCTTCCTTTCACTATAAGGTATTCTCACTTTCCGTACAAACGTGTATAATATGTAGATAAAACTATTCATATTGATCCGCCGAATATACAACAGGCTCTACTTACTACTAGAGGTGATAATTATTATGGAAGCACTGAAAAATATCTTCGTTCTCGTCGTTTTACTCCTTTTGGTTAAAAAACGCCTGCATTTAGGCCACGCTTTTCTGCTGGCTTCTTGTCTCTTTGGCATAATACATCAAATCAGTATCTCTGAAATGGCCCAAATTGCTTGTTCCTCTTTTCTGGCCCCTTCGACCCTGATCGTGCTGGGCTCACTGTTTTTAATTAATATTTTGGAGAAAATCATCAGCACCACGGGAGTGCAATCCCGTCTTGTCAACAGTATCAAAAGCTTTACCGGGGATCCCCGGGCCGCCATGGTTATCCTTCCCGGTTTAGTCGGTCTGCTTCCTTCCCCGGGCGGAGCCAGATTTTCCGCCCCCATGGTCAAAGAAGCCGCCCGGGATTTACAGATTCTGCCCGAACAAAGCGCGGTCATCAACTATTATTTCCGTCACATTTGGGAATTTTTCCTGCCCCTCTATCCTGCCAATCTGATCGCCGCACAAATCATCGGCATCCCGCTCAGTCAATTTCTCTTAATGATGCTGCCCTTTATGCCGGCCACCGTGTTGATTGGTTTACTGCTCTTTCGCCATGTTCTCATCAAACCGAATCATGACGCCAAAATCGAGCAAAAGGAAAGCTCTAAAGAAGCCTGGCTCCACCTGGGCGAAGGATTACTCCCCGTTATCGCAATTATCGTGATGGTTATTGTTTTTAAATTGAATATTCTATTCTCCTTAATAATCACGATCTCGGCGATGCTGCTTTACTACCGCATCCCCCGAGCCAAAGCCCTGGTTATGCTCAAAGAATCTCTCGCTCCCGGACTTTTCTATATGACCTTCGCCTCAATCTATCTGAGCGATGTCCTCCAGCAAAGCGGTAGTATCAAAGAAATGCTGGCTGCCGTACTACAAGGAGGACTTGACCCCCTCTTTATTACCATCATTTTTCCTTTGCTGATCGGACTTTTTACCGGCATTACCCTCCCGGGGATTACCATCGCGATTCCGATCATTCTCACTCTTGCGCCGCATGATGCTGTTCTCACTTACTCCTGCTTGGCTTTTATGAGTAACTTTATCGGGGTGATCCTCTCACCGACCCATCTTTGTCTATTAATGTCTGTTGAATATTTTTCGGCCAATTTTACGAAGACCTATCGCTATCTATTTTTGCCGGAAACTACGCTCATGGTTTTTAGCATTCTCTATGCCTATCTCCTGTTCTAAGCCCTGGTTTGGGCCAGGTTCCGTAATGGCAATGACCTCTAACAAAGCACTTTCCGCGCTTTCGATATGATTCCGGGCGGCCTGTTTGGCTTCCGCCACATTTCCAGAGGCAATGGCCTCCACAACCCGCCGGTGTTCCGCCAGGGCAAACTTCAAACGGCCCGGAACAGCTAAGGTTTTCGTCCTAAATCTCTGGACCTGGTCGCGCAAATCCTTGAGCATATTTTGCAGGCGGGTATTTTTCGAAGCCTGATAAATCAGTTCATGAAAGCGTGTATCTACCTCAATTGTCTTGAGCAAATCGCTGGTCTCGTAATGGGCGGCTTCCAGCACCAGGTTCCTTTCCATCTCCTCGATTTCCTCCCGGCTTGCCCTTGCAGCCGCAAGGCCGGCCGCCAATGATTCTAAAGCACTCCTGATTTCAAAAACATCATTAATATCTTTGATTGATAACCCGGCAACATAGGCCCCTCTACGGGGAATCATCACCACATAGCCTTCCATCACCAGCTTGCGGATGGCTTCTCTGACCGGTGTACGGCTTACCCCCATCTCTTCAGCCAGTTCCTGTTCCATTAACCGTTCCCCCGGCTTTAAAGTCTGCTTGATGATTGCTTCACGCAAGGTATCATAGACGATTTCACCCAACGGCCGCATATTGTTCAAATCAATCCGTAAATTATCTCTTTTCGGCAATATTCTCGTCTCCGTTTCTTTTTATAGTATCTGCTTTATCAGCTAGGCAGGATCTCTCGGGCAAAGATTATCCAGGGTGATTATTCAGGGGGATTATCCAGTATGGATTAGACAGTGGAGAATCCCGTCCATTCCTGCAAAAGATAGAGGATTTTTTTCCAGAGGTGAGTTTCACGATACTCCTCAAAATCAAGTGTATAAATTCCGCCATCATTTTTCCAGATTTTATTAAAGTAGTCTTCGATCTCGTTCACTAATATACTATCGTTAGCGGCCGAGATTTTTATATCTGTTTCCAGATTATAATCGTCGAGGTTCCTGCGCGTTAAATTGGCCGAACCACCAAAGATGACACTTCTGCCCCTTCCCTTAAGGAAGACAAGCTTGGTATGATACTGTTCCCCATGTGTCTTATACCATCTAATCTTTATTTTCCCAGCAGATTTTTCATATAATTCATTCGCCACCGGTCTGTTCGGAATCCCATTTTTCTCAAGTCCGAACGCATCCTTATTGGCATCCAAAACGAGGCGAATTTCTACTCCCCGTTCAGCCGCCAGCAAGAGTTCCTCAATAACTTGCCGGTCGGCAAGATAGAACATCCCAATCCAGATTTGCCCGCCCTGCGTTAAGGCTTTTATCTCGGAAAGAAGGTGTTTTTTGATCTTATTCTCAGTCAAAAGACATGTTTCGGCCACAGCATTCGTGGGATTGGTGTTTGCAGCCGCAAGAACGGGATCCTGCAGCAGAGCATACATCTCCGCAACCTGTTCGTCCTCTTTGGCCTCGTAATCTACGGCAATCACCTGATTACTCAGCGCCGCCACCGCCTTTTCCGATTCCACAATATCCTTAATGATATTGCCTTCCACTACAAAGGCGATATTGGAATGAAATCCACTGGCATCATGGGGATTGGCCGATGAAATCAGGGCCTTTTTTTCTGTCGCCAGCACTTTGCGGTGATTCGCTTTAAAATTAAACATCTTTAAATAAGCACGCGCAGTTACTTTGGGCCCCTCATCACTAAAAGCATTCGGAAGCCACCCTTTTCCCTCTGTTCCCCACCAGTGAATAAAAGCCCGCCAAATCCCGGAATAAAGTGGATTGGAATCTCTCAGCGAGTCCAGCTTCGTAAAAATTACTTCCACTCCATTTTCCTTTAGTTGCCGGAAATTTTCCGGCACGTATGAACCATAAAAAGTATTAATCTCATCGGTAAGAACATAGATCGCGAGGTCCGGATTCTGTTGCTTTTTGGCCAGCAACTGCTCTGTCAAGCTAGCTGACAAGGTGGGAAAATCCGCGGGCTGTTTCCGCAAATCATTGAACAAAAACATATCTAAGACGATGAACTGCTCCGCGTCTTCAATTATCTCCAAAGCCTCGGCAAAGATGTTTTGCTGATGGGCGATCATCCCTTCCTGTTCAAAGGTTAAATCGTAAATAAACTGCACCTTGGAATTATGATATTGATTTCCTTCCATCGATAAACCTTCTTCCAAAGGTCTGAAAACACCAAACAATGCCGCCAGAATACTCACTCCCAAAAGAGTTAATAATAAAAAATTTCTTACTTTTCTTTTCAAGATCATAACCTCCATCTAGAAGCATAAAACGCCTTCTCTTCTTTCGGTCTTATTAATATTCTATCATAATTTCGGACACCTTGATTATAACAAAAAACGCTCACCATGACTATGGTAAGGGTACACCAATCAACGTAACCTGTGGCGTTCAGTTTAGTTTTCTTAAAAAAAGCACATTCACGGCAGCCAAAATAAGCCCCGTCCCTACGATACTGGTCGGCTCTTCTGTAAAGTTAAACACCTGCGGAAAAGACAGGAAGAGAAAAGTAATAATCAATAACTGGGCAAGCAAAAATAAGCCGAATATCCCCATGCGGGGTAAGCCAGACCTGAATAGTGCCGACGTGAAGGCAGAACTGACACTTTGGCGTGCTGCGTCCGCAGTGCCGTTTGGGGCCTCATTTGCTGAACCGGTCATGGAACTGGTTGTTGCAACAGTCCTTGACGAAGTCATCGTAGCGGCCAGTTGAAAGGGCTTCTCTTTTCCTCCACTCCCCTTATTCTCTTTTTCCCAGTCAGAGAATTTAAGCTCCTTAAGCCGCTCACGAAAATTCACAAGCTGAAAATCCTCTTCGTCACACCATGTATAAATTTCCGGCGGGAGGTCATCCCGATAACGAAACACTTTTTCTAGCAAATGGCGAAAGCCCTCATTAACATCAACAAGAATAGTAGACCCAGGCGGTTTAACCGGAATATAGATTAACGAAACCGTATCACGGTGCGGCTCCAGAAAAATATATTCGGCCTGCAGTAAAAAACCGTTTGGATAAAGGAGCAAATTTTTACTTTCCATTAAGATGGCCACTATCCTGTCTAAGACTTCGATGATTTCAGCCGGTGCGGTATCTTCCTTTTGCACGTACTGCAAAAAGGAGATTCTTCCGGCCAGCTGATAATACAATTTCAGCCGGTTATCACTGCTCTGCACCTCAAACGGAATGAGCCCCGGATGAGGGTTTTCCTTCAATAGCTGAGTCTGGTAAGCGATCAGCTTAACCGACTCCGGGATACTCAAAACCAGGTAATTACCGCAGGTCTCCTTAATCAACTCCCATTGAAAACAGACCGAAACATTAACATCATCTTGCTCCACTTTTCCTTAAACCTCCTGAAAATAGCCTATTTAAACCGGTAAGGACATCCCTTGTGCGCCCGTTTATTTAAGGCGTGCGCTTCTTTTACCGTCATAATCGTATACTGACCACCCAGATAATCACAGTCACTTCTGGTATGATATACTGCCGTGTTCGATTTACACACATATACTTCTCGATCTTCCTCGGACTTTTCCTTTGACTTGGGGCTGCTGACTAAATCTTTTAAGTCTATTTGCTCTTGCGCTTTATCGGCAGTATAGATCCCGTTCGCCCCTTTTAACCAGGCCTTTTCCACTGCCGTATGCCTTAAAAGGATCTCCCGTTGTCCAAAAAAAGGTAACGGGATTGCAAAAGCATATTCCACCTGAATGACCACATCATCAGAAGAAAAATCGGCATCCGGTTGTAAACCTGTACCCTGGTACCAACTGGTATCCTTTTTATACTGGTATTCGGCATGGGCTTGCGGCAAATCAGCCAGCGTGACGCGCAGTCTCTCCTGATTAACAATGCTGTCGCTGAGATAATCACTTAAGATCCAACGAACAAGCTGATCTTGTCCAATTTCTTTCAACTCCACGGCAACGGGTAATAAAAACTGCCAGGCCATTCCTTCATAACCGGAAATGAGGTCCCCATTAATGCTGCTGCAGATATCTTCCATACTTTTTTCCAAATCCGGAGGCGAAAATTCCCCGGTTAAGATCGTCGTCAGTAAGGATTTCTTCAGGGTCTTCCCGGTAGTATCCTTAATTTTTTTCTTCTCTTGGGGCAGGAAATTCTCGAGAATTTCTTTCTTCTCCACATTATTATCCACGTAATCATTGACGTAATTAAGGGGATAGGTACACGCCGCCAGCCGGCGGGCTGTTTCTTTTACGGCATGGTCAATTTCAATATTAAGACAGGCAATTTTGACAAAGAAAAGTAATAAAAAGAAAAAGCATAAAAAGACCGGCAGGGCAATACACGCTTCTACCGTGAGTGAACCATGATTGTTTTCATTTCTCCCTTTATGCCAAAACGGCAATTTTCGGATTACTTTACTCATTTCCTACTCCAGACCTCAAAAGATTAAAACTCGGCAACAGACGTTTTTTTAATGATATACTGATTCCCTTTGACCTGCTCAAGCCCCAGCTTGTCCAAGCGTAAAAGGGGGGCAAACCATAAATCAATCCCTACCTCGGCCGTGCTGATAAACATAGTGCCATAATCCTTCAGGACAAAATCCGTATTGCTCTGTCTGAGATTAATCTGCATTAACTGTCTTATCCGGTCAAGAACCACCTTTTCCTTTTTCATTAATAACAACAGACGCAGATGATCGGAATAAGACAGCCTGGGCATGGTTGCTGACGCTAAACTGGGACACAGAGGCGCCCCCAGCCCACTATACATATTTACCATATCTGTCGTGGCAAAGATAAAGCCCTCTAATAACGCTGTCCCTAATCTGGAAAAAAAGGTGGGCATCAGATTAGTAAAAAAACTATCGACCGCATTGAGCGCGAAACGAAGCCCCCAAACGGCCGTAAAAGCCTGCAGCAGATTAAGTCTTTCCGAGCTTTCTCCGCAAAGAATATACTCCACTTCGCCTTTGCTGAAATAATGGCCTCTTTTCGTCGGTGAGGTAATAAAGGTATGCTTATCCATGATGTACTCAGTCAGATACGTTTTTTCTACGCCCGCCTCACGAAGCTGTTTTAGCGTAGCAGTGAGTTGGGAAACCACCGTAAAAATATTCTTTTGGATCTCACCGGCATTCTCTTTTGACCAACTGCTCATTTCCTTGTCATAAGCAAACATCCCCATCTGTTGCTCCAGCTCTTCCTGGCTGCCATCGTGCTCAGTTTTTTGATTGGCCGCCAGAAAATCCGTCTCCGGGATTAACTGCGTTACCGGATTGTCTGCGGCAATGCTTTTCCCTAAAAATTTCGCCAAACGATCCAGCAGAAACTGTTTTTGTTCCTTATTCTCCTTTTTTAAGCCGGCAGGTAACTCGTCGGCAAGGGTGCCAGCGGGAAGCTCCTTTAAAGGCCTTAATTGCTTATTTAACCGGTCAATTTCTGCGGTACACTTTTCTATTTTTTGATCGCACCGAAAGACCTCCTCTATATCTCCAGCGACGCTGTATTCCGTCTTCGCAAAAAATAATTCCCGTCTCTCTTCCTCTAGTTCATTGATCTGCTCCAGCAGAGACTGATTATGCTTAATATCTTGCAACTGCTGATGCAGTTGCTTCTTCAGCTCCTCAAGCTCCGGGGGAAGGCTGAATTTTCCTCCTTCTACTACTGCCTCCGTACCGTCAAGCTCAGCCAATAATTCCTTTGTCTCTGCTTCAATTTCCTTAATCCGCTCATTTTGCGTCTTTAAGCCCTCTTCGTACTCTGCAAGTTGATCTTGCAGGTCTTTTAGCCCTTTTTCGAGGGTTTTCATGCTGAGCAATTTGTCTAATGTGTCTTGCGCCACATCCTCCAGCCAGTTTTTGATGACCTCATTCATCTTCTCCCGGGAACTAAGAATATCTTTCAAGGTAGTCCCGGTGGACCCGGCCTTTTCCAGTAAATCAGCCTTTTTTCCAAAAGCTCCTGCTAAAAAAATGTCCGCTATATTTTGGGTAACCAGAACCGGCCCTTTATATTTCATATATTCAATAATCTGATTTTTAAAAGCCTCGTCATTGAGCAGATAATTTTCCACCTGACCGGTTAATTGAACATTCTGCAGGTCAAAATTAAGTAAACGAAAACCGGCATGCCGTTCGGCCAGGTTGACGACAAAATAACGTTTCAACGCCTCGGCCTGCCCAGGGGAAAAGGAAACCCCGTATATTCCATACTGCCCGACCAATTCCTCATCATAGGCGGCCAAAACCGAACGGGTCGCTGTATCTAAAGCCGTCTGCACTTTTCTTTCCGCTACCATAACCCTGCTGACATCCACAACCAGACCCGCGAGCATCAGCAGTCCTAAAAAGATCAGTAATAGAAAAACCGAAACGGCTCCATTTTCTTTTTTAAATTCCTCACTCATTCCTTTTTGCACAAAAATCCCTACTTTTTAATTCTCTATGAAGATGCTAATTACCCTAATGGGGAACTTAATTACCCTTGGCCGCCTGCGGAGCGGCCTTAGTTACTTTTTCCACGAGCTTGGCAAAATCGAGCTTTTCGTTTACCTTGGTCGCATATTCCATCACTAAATCTGCATTTCTAATCGTTTCGGCCGGATCAGTAATCACGGCCGTACTTTGCGCCTGTAACACCGCCTCCGCTTTTCCGTCAAAAACCTTTTTCAGTTGACCAAAGGGAATCTTCATTTCCTGCGTAATCTCTACGAAGACCTTTTGCATGATGAGACCATTTTCAAAGGAAATTTTCACCGTTGTTTTCTGTGGTTCCTTGATCCAGCGCAAAAGCTTAGGGAAGGTCTTTTTCAACATGAGCGCCAGCTTTTCTTCCACAGCATTAGTAATCTTTTCCTCATGACGAAAGGATTCCCGGAGCTTCTCCGCATCAAGTGCTCCCTCGATTGTTTTTTCCACAAACCGGCCATTACTGTTTATTTCAAAGATGCGGTAATACGGACTGCTTCCTCTGGTCCATTCATTGGCTGCCTGTTCGGCAATTTCGTGAGCCGCTTTCGTTAAAAGGACCCGATGGTACATCAGCATAAACGAAAAACAAAGCAGAAACACCGCAAAAAAGACTGTCGACATAATGATGACAGCTTCGACCGTGTAACTTCCCTGCTCATTCCTGCAAGTATGTCTTCTCTTCATGAGTTCCTCCCGAAAAAACAAAATAGGCCATGGCGGGGTGACTTCACTCCTCTCTCCCGGAAACACCCGGGATGCACGAAGTTAATTTCTCTTTTGCCAAGCCTGCCCTGGAGAGCAAGCGATAGCAAAGCTTGACCTGGCGCTGAGTGAAGTCAGACGCCGCAAACGCTTACTTAGGCCCTGTAGTATTTTCCTCCTCGCTTTGACCGGAGGTATCAGGCACTAATGGTTGAACAACCGCATCAGGTCTAAATATTCTATCTCCTATTTCCTGAACAAAACCGGTAATTTGCGCTTTGAAAAGTAACGCCACGCCCACCAGAACCGCCACAATGATGACCACTTCTACGGTTCCCATCCCGTCCTCTCTTTTCCTTAAGCTTCTAAAAAAGCGTCTCATTTCTTCCACCCCCTTTCAATACTGTCCAAAGACAATCGTCTTTCTGTTACAAACCTTGCATGGCTAAGACTGCCGGCAATGCCACGATCAGCAGAATCGCCAGAAACATCAGCATCATGGGAAAAATGAGCTTCGTCGAGGCTTCTTCCCCCAGCCTTTTGGCGGCATTTTTGCGCATTTCCCAGCATTCGGCGGCTTGTAAACGCAAGACAGGTACCAGTTCCGCACTGCCTTTCTTCATGTTTTGTAGTACCACAGCAGAGAATCTGGTTATTTCCGGTACCCTCAGCCGTCGCGCAAAATCTTCATAAGCCTGGTATTCAGCTTTGCCCCCGCGGATTTCGTAAATGACCCTGGCGGCCTCCTCATAAAGCGGTGTTTCCTTTTTATTGGTCGCCACAATTCTTTCCCAGGCGTTGGGAACGGTTAAACCCGCATTGATTAAAAGAATAAGCTTATTTAAAAAATCCGGAAAATCTAACTGGATCGATAATCTACGGGCGGCATTTTTCTTTTTTAAGTCATGATCCGGCGCAAAAAACACCGCCACAAGCAAGGCGAGCAAAAAAACGCCCGTCACAAAATCAACTTCGCCCAAGCCCGCAGAGAATAAGGTGACCAGTAATACGCCCAGTAAAAAGTACCCTGATTTATTCGCCCAGTGCACCTGCAAATTAAAACGCGCGTTTTGCGAACCGTAGATCTCTAAAAGCTGTTTGTATAACCCTTGATCATAATTTGTCGTGTAAGAGTAATGTAGTAACTGCAAAAGAGCATGTCCCATCGGCAGGAAACTTTCCTTCAGCGGGAATTCCTGCTTAGGGAGCGAGGCAAATAACGGCGCATATTTTCTTTTCGCATGCCAATAGAGCAAGAACAACAGCACAATTGAGACCAAAAAAAGAATGGTAAACATCTTACACCTCAATCTTCATAATCTTCCCGGAGATCACAAAAGCCGCCCCGAAAAGCAGAATCGCCACAGTCATCGCCACATGACCCGCTACCGTTTCAAACACCGGAGCCATATAATCACCGGTCGCCCAACTGAGGAGCAGAATCATGCCAATCGGCATAATGTTCAGGATCTTTCGTTCAAACTTTCTTTCCGCCAACAAGGTCTCAATCTCTTGTTTAATCTGGAGTTTGTCCCCAATAATCGTCGAGGAATTCTTAATCACTTCCACGATATTTCCCCCGGTTCTTTTGCTGATCACAAAAACATCGACAAAGTTCTCAATATCCTCCAAATGGGCTCTGCGCGCCAGATCACTCAGGGCCTGCTCAATTGTTTCATTCATTTCCAGGCGGCGGACGATAAATTTGAATTCCTGAATAATGTTTGTTTGCGGATCAGGATAAATTAGCGCAAGATCCTGTAAGGACTCTTTAAAAGCCTCTTCTACCGAACGTCCGGCGCTCAAAGACGAAGAAATGGCATATAAGGCTTCCTTGAACTGCATGGCTAGTTCTTTTTTCCTTTGCCTCATAATCTCCCTGGTTTTGAGCCGTGGATAGAAAAGGCCCAGCGGAGTAACCAAACCCGCTAAGACAAAACTCCTGTAAAAAACGTAGGCAATGAAAAAGCAGAATACTCCCCCCCACAGGACATAGAAAAGCCATTCCTGTTTGCTCATGGTATATTGATCATAATCAGGAAGCATCTCTTGGGGATTTAATGACGTAGCGGGGTGATCGGAAATCGGAACTGTCTGCGGCCATAGTGCCTCTTGTTCCGCCTTCCTGTTTGTCTGCTTTCCGTTTTTCGGCAAGAGCTCCATCCCCAGATATAAACCGATGGAGAGAAGACCTGCGCCCAAAACCAAAAAAACTACCGTCATCCTTCTGCCTCCTTCCTCGAATATCGTTCGCTGCACGCTTTCACTATCTTGAATCTTTTCGCCCCGTTAGATTTCTTCTGGAAAACCGGACATTTTTAACTTAAAGGTGTGTTGCAAAGGATTCTCCGTCCTCTCCAGGGTCCCCACCACTTTTTCCTCTGCTGCCGCATTATTTATCTCCGTCCCGGCCCCGATCTCTGCCCCGGCCTCTGCCTCTGTTGCCATCCCATTCTGCCCTATTGCTTCTTTAAACACAAACAAAGGATTCAGTTTAATTTCCCCATCCTGATAGCCCACTACCTCACTAATCTCCAAAACCCGCCTCGATTTGTCCCTTAATCGGCTCAAATGGATAATTACATCAATGGCCGAAGCAATCTGTTGCCGGATCGCTTCCAAAGGAAAGCCCGCCGCCATTAAGACCATCGTTTCCAATCTGCTCAGCATATCCACAGTGGAATTAGCATGTCCGGTAGATAAGGAGCCGTCATGTCCGGTGTTCATGGCCTGCAGCATATCCAAGGCCTCGCCGCCCCTGACTTCTCCGACAATAATCCGATCGGGGCGCATGCGCAAGGAGGTTCTGATTAAATCCCGGATCGTAATTTGCCCTTTCCCTTCCGTATTGGGATTTCTCGTTTCCAGACGCACAATATTCTTCACACCGGTAATCTGCAGTTCAGCCGAGTCCTCAATCGTGACAATCCGTTCGTCTGCCGGGATGAAATTCGATAAAACATTTAAGAAGGTGGTTTTCCCCGAACCGGTGCCGCCGCAAATAAAGAGATTATATTTTGCTCTGACCAGACGCTCCAGAAATTCTGCCGCCTGTTGGTTAATACTCTCACAAGCAAGCAGTTGATCCATCGTCATTGGTTGGGCCGGAAATTTACGAATCGTCAAAATCGGTCCGTTTAAAGCAATCGGCGCTAAAACCACACTCACCCTGGAACCGTCGGCCAAACGGGCATCCACAATGGGAGAAGCCTCATTGACCGTTCTGTTTACCTTGGACACAATGGACTGAATCACATCCTCCAGTTTTTCTTTATTCTCAAAAGCCAAGTTAAGCTTACTGATTCTTCCCTCTTTTTCAATAAAAATATCATGCGGACCATTGATCATGATTTCGGTGACCGTATGGTCATCCAAAAGGGGCTGAATAATATCCAAGCGCCGCATCGAATTAAAAATATACCGGACTAAAAACTGTTTCTCTTCAACACTGATATAGGTTTCCTTCGCCTTTTCAAAGACGGCCCTGGTGATGACTTCTTCAATTTCCTCATCACCCAATTCTTTTTGCAGATCCAGGTGATCACTGATAATTCGCTTAATCTCCTGAATTAATTCGGGTTTAACCTGCACTGACATATTCTTACCTCCGCCCCAAAACTATCCACTAAAGCACTTCCAGCAACCGGTAAATGACCTTTCCAAATTCCGTATTCAAATCAAGCCGATAAAGCCCCTCCTGGAAGAGCGTTAAGCCTTTCACCAGCGGGATTCTCCCCATAACCCCCTTGCCATACAGCCCATATTGCTCTTCAACATACTGCATTTCTAACTCATCCGGAATGTCGTCCCCACGCCTTACTTTGTTCAGCACAAGATTGAATTTTTCGCTAATATCCCAACCCTGACGTGTTGCCAGTAACCGTAGATCTTGAAAAAGCTTCTGTATTTTGAGAAGCGAACTCATATTTTGCTCCGCTACTAACACAATCTGGTCGCAAGCCTGTAATACCGCTAAATTGTTCTTATTTATTTCCGAAGACATATCCACAAAAATCCGTTCATACTGGCCGGTTGCCTTTAATCCCTGCAACAAAAGCCGCAGTTCCGCAGCGATATCTTCCTTAAAATCAATGATGTTGTCCGGGGGCTGATAATAGGCAATTTTAGTGACCGGATCAATACATTTTGCTGTTTCCAAATGTAAGGATAAGTTTTTTGAATTATTTTTTAGATAATACAGAATACCGGAAAAATTCTCCTCCTGCTCTCCCGTAAAGTAGAGCGGGGTAGAAGCCATGTTTTCCAGGTTAAGATAAAAGCAGTTTTTTCCTTCCCAAGCCGTTTGCACACTGGCTCCAACCGCAATGGTGGTCTTACCTACCCCGCCAACTGGTGAAAAAACCGCCATAATTTTTGTTTTTTGGTGTGTAAGCGTTTGCCGAAAAGAGTACTCCAGGGAAGCCTCTTCCGCAAAAATCCGGAGCATCTCACTGACAATTTTCTCCCCGAATTGAAACTTATTAATGGCTCGTCTGTCCCCGATTTGCCCTTCACCGCATAATACAATAACCAAGCCCCGTTTTCCCGGCGCAATCTGCTCAAGCAGCGGAATAAATTTTCCCCCGGCCAAAACGATCCCCGGCAGATTTAACCCTTCTTCCAGATACGCCAGAAGAGAAGCTGTTTCAGTGAAAGAAGCAACCGCAAACTTTGCACTGTGCGCGCACATTATATAATCTACCAGACAGCTGACATAATCTTTATCCTCATCAGCTATTACCAAAGCTATCTTATTCATGGAGAATCCCCACTCTTTTCCCAGAATTGACACATAATTCTATCTTTCAACATTATACTATATTTTCCCTGCGATGGGTAGAAATATGGAAATAAAAATGCAAAAAAATACGGCCCCCTTATTTTGAAAAAGGGGGCCGAAACTGTAGTAAAAAGCTTTTCAACAAATCTTATTCTGTTGTATCTTGGGCTGCTTGGTAATGGCTCAATATCTCATTTGCTGTCAAAGCCTTGTCATAGATACATACTTCATCAACCATTCCCTTGAAGTACGCGCTTGTCGCATTTTTACCAATCATTAAAGGTGTTTCATGAGCGTTTATTTCACCGCAAACGGCAAAACTATTTACTTGGGTACCATTGATATATAGTCTCATCCTTTGACCATCGTATGTACCAACAACATGAGTCCAGCTCCCTACCGGTACGGCGTTGGCAGGAGAATAAGCCGATTGCACCGTCTCACCCATTTTCATTGATACCAACACTCTGTTGTTGCTTGCCCGAATCATACTATAGTCATTATTGGGGTAGGGCGATTTGGACAATATCCGCTGGTCTGCTGCCGTACTGCAAGGATTTATCCACGCTTCTATTGTGATGGCTTTTGTGGGGTTTAAGATTGGGTCATACGGTATTTCCACATAATCATTTACTCCGTCAAATTTTAAGGCTTTGCCCACCTTACCATCTACCCATGTCGCTCCATTTATTACTCCGTTAAGATTGTTCCCGCTTGTGTCCGCCGCTGCTGTACCGCACCCTTCATCAAAACTCCACCTGCCCACAAGCGATGATATTACTTTATCAACTGTACTTTTATTTGTAACCTGCATATCGCTAAAGCTGGCTAAAACGCCCCCGTCTTCCGCTTTAATTGTTCCTGCGGTATAAGACAGCTTTATATTAGTTGAATCGGTGTAAATAGTATTGGCTAAAGTTAATTCTACTAGGTCTTTACTTGCGTTAAGACCTACCGACTGGATTGGGTTTTCCACTCCATCCACTGCTAAACAAAACCCTGCCGGAGCAGCCGGAAGGTCAGCCATTTCCTTGTCAAAAGCTACTACTACCTTTTTCCCGTCATCTGTAGTTTCCGCTTCAATAGCGGTTACTGCCGTGGGCATTGCTGCTTGGTAATGGCTCAAGATCTCATCTGCTGTCAAGGCCTTGTCATAGATACATATTTCATCAACCATGCCCTTAAAGTACGCGCTTGTCGCATTTTTCCCAATCATTAAAGGTGTTTCATGAGCGTTTATTTCACCGCAAACGGCAAAACTATTTACTTGGGTACCATTGATATATAGTCTCATCCTTTGACCGTCGTATGTCCCAACAACATGAGTCCAGGTTCCCACCGGTACGGAATTAGCAGGAGAATAAGCTGATTGCACCGTCCCACCCATTTTCACCGATACCAATACTCTGTTATTGCTTGCCCGAATCATACTATAGTCATTATTAGGATAAGGCGATTTAGACAAGATCCGCTGGTCTGCTGCCGTACTGCAAGGATTTATCCACGCTTCTATTGTGATGGCTTTTTTGGGGTTTAAGATTGGGTCATACGGTATTTCCACATAATCATTTACTCCGTCAAATTTTAAGGCTTTGCCCACCTTACCATCTACCCATGTTGCTCCGCTTACTACTCCGTTAAGATTGTTCCCGCTTGTATCCGCCGCTGCTGTACCGCACCCTTCATCGAAACTCCACCTGCCCACAAGCGATGAGGATGGTGACACTAATTCAAAGTTGGCTGTTACCGTCACATCGTTTCCTGCCATTGCAAAAGTTGTCGTGGCACTATTAGCATCTTCAAAATAACCGCCGTCTGATGATGTCCAGTTTACAAAACGGTAGTTACTGTTTGGAGTTGCCGTGAGAGGTATCAACGTACCTGTTTCATAAGCGCCGCTTGCCCCCGTTGTAATTCTGCCGCCATTACCTGCCGATAAAGTCAATGCATACGTATTTGCTGTAAATTTGGCAACCAACTCAATATCAGCCTCTACTCTGAAACGATAGTTCTCCTCCGAAGAAACCTTTTGCTCTCCTGCATACCAACCTTCGAATTCATATCCATTATAAGCAAATGCACTTACTTGCGCATAATTTCCGAGTTGTCTTAACCCTTTCCCCGTCACAACCCCACACAAATCGTCCTCCGCATAGGCGTTAACCATAAAGTATGCTTCTGTTGCCTGATTACCTGAAAGATCTGAACTCGCTGGAACTGTTTCACCGGTAGAATCATTATTAAGCGAATATGCAACCGATGAACCGTTTTCAATCCCGTTTGCCAACTCATCAGCACTAAACGAAGGGATATTGGCGGTAAAGGCCATCCCTGCTGTTATAGGAATGTCATAATAATCTACGAGCCTTGTGTTATTCCCTATTTGCGGGCTATACTCGTTTATGGAGAAAGACATCGTCCCCTCACCGGTTGCCGTAGTTTTCACGCTATAACTTGAGTCTGCCGGAAGGTAAATTATCTTTTCTCCATCTTCATTAATTGATGATACAATGCTGTATCCAACGTCTTGCGGTGTATCAGCTACAATAGCCGCAACCTTAGCGCCGTTTGCATTATACACTTCAACATCAACAGGGCAATTAATTCTGATTACTCTGTAGTGCCCATTACAGAAAGACGCCGCCCCACCCTCGGTATAATTAGAATCCATTGATTGCAGCCAGGCAAGACAGATTTCCGGAAAATGGGCGGAACCTATCCCATCAATGTTCTTAAACATCGTACCTGCCAAATTCGGGTGATTCGATGCCACCGCTGCCAATAGGTCTGCTAGAGGCACTGCCGCTATTCTTACTGTTGTCTCGTCATAAGCAATATCTGCCTCATCCAGACTTTCGCACAAAAACCTTGCTATTACTTCTAAAGCTTCTATTTCCTTTTCAGATGCTGATTTAAAAGGATTGTTAATAAAAAAAGGTTTAATAATTTGGCCCCAATTGTTTTTAAACTTTTCTTTAACAATGGGAATTAATTTTTCAGTTTTTACTGCATCCGCTCCAAAATAAATACTGAGTAAATCTCTTAAGCCATCTTGATAATTAGAAACGTAAAAGGTGCGTGTTTTAATAAATTCCCCTATGATTATATTATTGATGTAATGAGTTAAAAACTGTTCTTGTGTGCGTTTGTCATTAGGATTATCAACAAATTCAAACGGCGGCCAATCAAATGCCGGTATCAACTTTTTCATCTTAAAATCATCAACAATATATTTCGGTTTAGGTTCATATTCACTGACCAGGGTGTCATATCTCTCCAGCATTTTGGCTAATTGATTTGGGTATATTGCTTCATTAGTGCTTACATTTTCCGGGAGCTTTTGGTCTATTCCATAACGGGCAAATGACCAATAAGCCGGAGCAACTTTTGTAACGGGATCGTTAGGATTGATAATATTAAAGATGTTTTTATACACAGGATTATTAATATCTGACATCAAGGCCCCGGCAGGAGTCTCAAAAGTGTATGCATATAAATCAGACCGCATCAAATAGCAGTTATTGAATGAATATCCATCATCTATTTTACCGGCAACTAGATTTGCGGTTGCTCCGGCTCTGCTGTAGCCGGTTAGCCACAGCTTTATATCGCCGGAAATAGCATTTTTGCTGATATAATCATCCAAAAACTCCAGAACCTGATCTCGAGCTTCCGAGAATCCTTGATGCTTCCCAGTCTCTCCAATTGTAAAATTACTGGCCCACTCGCTTTCATAACCTCCGCCTCTGACCGCTAAGGCAATTAACTCATATGGTTTTCCGCCATCCTTAATAGTCTTATGTGCCGCAATTGCTCCGATAGAGTCTTTGGTTGGTTTTACCTCGAACCATTCATTTGTTTCAATATCTGAAAAACCGATTTCCGCCAGAAGGTTTTGGGCATTCAGACTTTTATTCTCATATGAACCGCCGACATCATGACTGCCGCAGGCAGATAATTCAAGACAGAAAGACATCGTAGCCAAATGTGGGTTATAGTTATACGCGCTCTTTGTAAAATAGCCGTCGTCATAATAATACACCGCCGAATAATCGCGGCCGCTCCCCGGATAACGGAAAATTCCTGACTTCTTTATGATATCCGAGGCAATTTCGCCAAACACAAATTCTAACTCCTCCGGATCAACAACATCGTAATATCCTGAGTTCTGCAAATCACTCATAAATCTGCGGGCAAAAGTTAATGTCGCCCCGGTGAGGTCATGGAAAAAACCCAAGGTATATAATTTGTAACCTTTCGACTTTAAAGTAGTGGCTGTATCATATACTTCGTTTGCATAATAGTAATAGTAATAGTCATCGTATGTATAATTTCCTGAATACGAATATGAACCTTCGTTAGGCAGCCCATCGGATAATAATACGACATTTTTTATCACACCCGGTGCATCCGCAATAGAACTCAATAAATCATCGGCAAATAGTAAGCCTTCATTTGTATTTGTAGTAGTACGGGCATAAATATTGTTTATAGCGGTTTCAAGCGTCGCATAACTATTTGAAAATTGGCACTTAGTACTTGCCTTTGAATCATATGCAACAACAGCGACATAATTATCACCTTCCGCTTTGAGAACAGCGTCACAAAATTTTAACGCAGCTGTTTTTAACGTAGTTATTGGAGTTCCAGCCATACTTCCCGACTGGTCTAAAACAAGGACAGTATATCTTGAAGTACCGGAAGCAGCTCCGCTTAAATTAATCGCAGGTGCGGAAATACCCGTTCCATCAAGTACTACGGTATTGCTGGAAGAAGGCGAAAACAGTTGATTATCATCAGCTTGATCATTTGTATTTTCTGATTTATTTGCAATATATTCAAGCCATTGTTCTCTTTCAAGCTCGGAACCATCAACTGACTGTTCTCCGGTCTGAGTACCTGCATAAACACTAAAAGGAACAAGCGATAAAATCATAGATAAAACTAACAAAACACTAAGAATACGTTTTTTCATTACTTAAACCTCCAAAGTAATTTTTAATATTTTTCACAAAAAACCATTTCAAGAAAGCCGGCGGTGTACATCAAAGCTTTAGCACATACACAGTCTCCCCTTTAATTACGTCATCACTGGTCTCAATCAATGTCTTTCCGTCAATGCAAAAAGCCGGTCTTACTCCATTAGTGTGCTCTACGCTGACACTCCCCATTGTTGCATCAAAGCCCACTGACCATGCGGAAGTATCAAACTCAGTGTATGAGGTCCGCAACCACCAACCCGCCGCTATCCCTGTTTCCAGACGGGCAATCCGCGACGTAGGGTTAGGAAAATATTTTAAAGCTTTCCCTTCCACAGCAGCAATTGACTCTTTAGGCAACCCCAGTTCCGTGTATGATAGTAGGAAAATTTTTCGGTTGATTTCTGTTGTCTCCTTTCCACAACTACCCAGGCTTGACTTGGCGGTGATTACTATTTTGCTGTCCGCAATTTGCTTTTGCACCTCGGGCGTAAAACTGTTGATAAATTCTTCATTGAGGAATTTATCAATACTGCTGTTTTCATAATACCCGTTATATCTATCATTTGGGTTGAAAATCATTACCTCATTCAGGATATGTTTTCGCAAAAGCAGTACATTGCCGTTATAATCGTCCGTTAAGACAAGATAAGGGACAAATTTGGCGTTTTCTTCGAGATAGACCGTGTAACCATGATTCTTATTGACGTCATAAGCAATATCTCTGATTTCTTCCGGTTTATTAATTTTTCGCACTAATCCACACCCCGAAAACACTAAAGTAATTCCTATTATCAGTAAAATAATGCTGGTAAGATTAATATGCCGTATCATTTGCGGCTCACCTCCAATAACGAATGGATTTTTGTTATAGAATTGATATCCTAAGCCTCCTTTCCAATTATAATTAGCGTTTATCTGTATCTAAGGTATATTTAGACAATAACATCTATGGTCTTTCTATAAATTTTATAAATTGGGAATAATATGGTTTCGAATAAACATAATTGTTGATTTTTGGGGTAATATTCACAAAAAACCATTTCAAGAAAGCTGGCGGTGTAAATCAAAACTTTAGCACATACACAGTCTCCCCTTTAATTACGTCATCACTGGTCTCAATCAATGTCTTCCCGTCTACGCAAAAAGCCGGTCTTACTCCATTGGTGTGTTCTACGCAAACATCCCCCGTTGCCGCATTAAAACCCACCGACAGAGCGGTAGTATCATACCCAGTGTATGAGGTTCTTAACCACCAACCCGCCGCTATCCCTGTTTCCAGACGGGCAATCCGCGACGTAGGATCAGAAAAATATTTCAAAGCTTTCCCTTCCACAGCAGCCATTGAATAATCTTTTGTCAAACCTAGTTCCGTGTGTGATAATAAAAAGATTTTTCGGTTGATTTCTGTTGTCTCTTTTCCGCAACTACCCAGGCTTGACTTGGCGGTGATTACTATTTTGCTGTCAATTATTTGCTTTTGCACCTCGGGCGTAAAACTGTTCATAAATTCTTCATTGAGGAATTTATCAATAACGCAATTTTCATAATACCCGTTATATCTATCATTTGGGTTGAAAATCATTACCTCATTCAGGATATGTTCTCGCAAAAGCAGTACATTGCCGTTATAATCATCCGTTAAGACAAGATAAGGGACAAATTTGGCGTTTTCTTCGAGATAGACCGTGTAGCCATGATTCTTATTGACGTCATAAGCAATATCTCTGATTTCTTCCGGTTTATTAATTTTTCGCACTAATCCACACCCCGAAAACACTAAAGTAATTCCTATTATCAGTAAAATAATGCTGGTAAGATTAATATGCCGTGTCATTTGCGGCTCACCTCCAATAACGAATGGATTTTTGTTATAGAATTGATATCCTAAGCCTCCTTTTCAATTATAATTAGCATTTATCTTTATTTAAGGTATATTTAGACAATAACATCTATAATCATTCTATAAATTTTAATATTTGGGAATTATAAGGTTCTGTATAAACATAATTGTTGGTTTTTGGGGTAAATATTCACAAAAACCATTTCAAAAAGTTAGCGGTGTACATCAAAGCTTTAGCACATACACAGTCTCTCCTTTAATTACGTCATCACTGGTCTCAATCAATGTTTTCCCGTCTACGCAAAACGCCGGTCTTACTCCATTGGTGTAATCAAGACCAACCCCCCCCGTTGCCGCATCAAAGCCCACCGACCAAACGGTAGTATCAAACTCAGTGTATGAGGTTCGCAACCACCAACCCGCCGCTATCCCTGTTTCCAGACGGGCAATCCGCGACGTAGGATCAGAAAAATATTTTAAAGCTTTCCCTTCCACAGCGACATCTGCATATTCCGGCAAACCCAGTTCCGTGTGTGATAATAAAAAGATTTTTCGGTTGATTTCTGTTGTCTCTTTTCCGCAACTACCCAGGCTTGACTTGGCGGTGATTACTATTTTGCTGTCCGCAATTTGCTTTTGCATCTCGGGCGTAAAACTGTTGATAAATTCTTCATTGAGGAATTTATCAATAACGCAATTTTCATAATACCCGTTATATCTATCATTTGGGTTGAAAATCATTACCTCATTCAGGATATGTTTTCGCAAAAGCAGTACATTGCCGTTATAATCATCCGTTAAGACAAGATAAGGGACAAATTTGGCGTTTTCTTCGAGATAGACCGTGTAGCCATGATTCTTATTGACGTCATAAGCAATATCTCTGATTTCTTCCGGTTTATTAATTTTTCGCACTAATCCACACCCCGAAAACACTAAAGTAATTCCTATTATCAGTAAAATAATGCTGGTAAGATTAATATGCCGTGTCATTTGCGGCTCACCTCCAATAACGAATGGATTTTTGTTATAGAATTGATATCCTAAGCCTCCTTTCCAATTATAATTAGCGTTTATCTGTATCTAAGGTATATTTAGACAATAACATCTATGGTCTTTCTATAATTTTTAAAATTTGGGAATTATAAGGTTCGGCATAAACATAATTGTTGATTTTTGGGGTAAATATTCACAAAAAACCATTTCAAGAAAGCCGGCGGTGTACATCAAAGCTTTAGAACATACACAGTTTCCCCTTTAATTACGTCATCACTGGTCTCAATCAATGTTTTCCCGTCAACGCAAAACGCCGGTCTTACTCCATTGGTGTAATCAAGACCAACCCCCCCCGTTGCCGCATCAAAGCCCACCGACCAAACGGTAGTATCATACCCAGTGTATGAGGTTCTTAACCACCAACCCGCCGCTATCCCTGTTTCCAGATAGGCAATCCGGGACATGGAATTAGGAAAATATTTCAGAGCTTTCCCTTCCACAGCGGCACCTGCATGTTCCCGCAAGCCCAGTTCCGTATGTGATAGTAAAAAGATTTTTCGGTTGATTTCTGTTGTCTCTTTTCCGCAACTACCCAGGCTTGACTTGGCGGTGATTACTATTTTGCTGTCCGCAATTTGCTTTTGCATCTCGGGCGTAAAACTGTTGATAAATTCTTCATTGAGGAATTTATCAATAACGCAATTTTCATAATACCCGTTATATCTATCATTTGGGTTGAAAATCATTACCTCATTCAGGATATGTTTTCGCAAAAGCAGTACATTGCCGTTATAATCATCCGTTAAGACAAGATAAGGGACAAATTTGGCGTTTTCTTCGAGATAGACCGTGTAGCCATGATTCTTATTGACGTCATAAGCAATATCTCTGATTTCTTCCGGTTTATTAATTTTTCGCACTAATCCACACCCCGAAAACACTAAAGTAATTCCTATTATCAGTAAAATAATGCTGGTAAGATTAATATGCCGTGTCATTTGCGGCTCACCTCCAATAACGAATGGATTTTTGTTATAGAATTGATATCCTAAGCCTCCTTTCCAATTATAATTAGCGTTTATCTGTATCTAAGGTATATTTAGACAATAACATCTATGGTCTTTCTATAAATTTTATAAATTGGGAATAATATGGTTTCGAATAAACATAATTGTTGATTTTTGGGGTAAATATTCACAAAAAACCATTTCAAGAAAGCCGGCGGTGTACATCAAAGCTTTAGCACATACACAGTCTCTCCTTTAATTACGTCATCACTGGTCTCAATCAATGTTTTCCCGTCAATGCAAAACGCCGGTCTTACTCCACTAGTGTGTTCTACACAATGACCCCCTGTTACCGCATCAAAAGCCACCGCCCAAGCGGTAGTATGAAACTCGGTGTATGAGGTTCTTAACCACCAACTCGCCGCTATCCCTGTTTCCAGATAGGCAATCCGGGACATGGAATTAGGAAAATATTTCAGAGCTTTCCCTTCCACAGCGGCACCTGCATGTTCCCGCAACCCCAGTTCCGTGTGTGATAATAAAAAGATTTTACGGTTGATTTCTGTTGTCTCTTTTCCGCAACTACCCAGGCTTGACTTGGCGGTGATTACTATTTTGCTGTCAATTATTTGCTTTTGCACCTCAGGAGTAAAACTGTTCATAAATTCTTCATTGAGGAATTTATCAATAACGCAATTTTCATAATACCCGTTATAACCACGGTTTGGATTGAAAATCATTACCTCATTCAGGATATGTTCTCGCAAAAGCAGTACATTGCCGTTATAATCATCCGTTAAGACAAGATAAGGGACAAATTTGGCGTTTTCTTCGAGATAGACCGTGTAGCCATGATTCTTATTGACGTCATAAGCAATATCTCTGATTTCTTCCGGTTTATTAATTTTTCGCACTAATCCACACCCCGAAAACACTAAAGTAATTCCTATTATCAGTAAAATAATGCTGGTAAGATTAATATGCCGTGTCATTTGCGGCTCACCTCCAATAACAGAATCAAATTTTTATCAACAAACGATAGTGTTTCCCTGCACCCCACCGCCGCAGATGCTATCAAGAATTGATATTCTAAGCCTCCTTTCCAATTATAATTAGCGTTTATCTTTATCTAAGGTATATTTAGACAATAACATCTATAATCATTCTATAAATTTTAAAATTTGGGAATTATAAGGTTCGGCATAAACATAATTGTTGATTTTTGGGGTAAATATTCACAAAAAACCATTTCAAGAAAGCCGGCGGTGTACATCAAAGCTTTAGCACATACACAGTCTCCCCTTTAATTACGTCATCACTGGTCTCAATCAATGCTTTTCCGTCCAGGCAAAACGCCGGTCTTACTCCACTAGTGTGTTCTACACAATGACCCCCTGTTACCGCATCAAAAGCCACCGCCCAAGCGGTAGTATCAAACTCAGTAAATGAGGTCCGCAACCACCAACTCGCCGCTATCCCTGTTTCCAGACGGGCAATCCGCGATGTGGGATCAGGAAAATATTTTAGAGCTTTCCCTTCCACAGCAGCCATTGAATAATCTTTTGTCAAACCTAGTTCCGTGTGTGATAATAAAAAGATTTTTCGCATGATTTCTGTTGTCTCCTTTCCGCAACTACCCAGGCTTGACTTGGCGGTGATTACTATTTTGCTGTCCGCAATTTGCTTTTGCACCTCGGGCGTAAAACTGTTCATAAATTCTTCATTGAGGAATTTATCAATAACGCAATTTTCATAATACCCGTTATATCTATCATTTGGGTTGAAAATCATTACCTCATTCAGGATATGTTCTCGCAAAAGCAGTACATTGCCGTTATAATCGTCCGTTAAGACAAGATAAGGGACAAATTTGGCGTTTTCTTCGAGATAGACCGTGTAGCCATGATTCTTATTGACGTCATAAGCAATATCTCTGATTTCTTCCGGTTTATTAATTTTTCGCACTAATCCACACCCCGAAAACACTAAAGTAATTCCTATTATCAGTAAAATAATGCTGGTAAGATTAATATGCCGTGTCATTTGCGGCTCACCTCCAATAACAGAATCAAATTTTTATCAACAAACGATAGTGTTTCCCTGCACCCCACCGCCGCAGATGCTATCAAGAATTGATATTCTAAGCCTCCTTTCCAATTATAATTAGCGTTTATCTGTATCTAAGGTATATTTAGACAATAACATCTATGGTCTTTCTATAAATTTTATAAAACAGTTGATTATCATCAGCTTGATCATTTGTATTTTCTGATTTATTTGCAATATATTCAAGCCATTGTTCTCTTGCAAGCTCGGAACCATCAACTGACTGTTCTCCGGTCTGAGTACCTGCATAAACACTAAAAGGAACAAGCGATAAAATCATCGATAAAACTAACAAAACACTAAGAATACGTTTTTTCATTACTTAAACCTCCAAAGTAATTTTTAATATTTTTCACAAAAAACCATTTCAAGAAAGCTGGCGGTGTAAATCAAAACTTTAGCACATACACAGTCTCCCCTTTAATTACGTCATCACTGGTCTCAATCAATGTCTTCCCGTCTACGCAAAAAGCCGGTCTTACTCCATTGGTGTGTTCTACGCAAACATCCCCTATTGCCGCATTAAAACCCACCGACAGAGCGGTAGTATGAAACTCGGTGTATGAGGTCCGCAACCACCAACCCGCCGCTATCCCTGTTTCCAGATAGGCAATCCGGGACATGGGATCAGGAAAATATTTCAAAGCTTTCCCTTCCACAGCAGCCATTGAATAATCTTTTGTCAAACCTAGTTCCGTGTGTGATAATAAAAAGATTTTTCGGTTGATTTCTGTTGTCTCTTTTCCGCAACTACCCAGGCTTGACTTGGCGGTGATTACTATTTTGCTGTCAATTATTTGCTTTTGCACCTCGGGCGTAAAACTGTTCATAAATTCTTCATTGAGGAATTTATCAATAACGCAATTTTCATAATACCCGTTATATCTATCATTTGGGTTGAAAATCATTACCTCATTCAGGATATGTTCTCGCAAAAGCAGTACATTGCCGTTATAATCGTCCGTTAAGACAAGATAAGGGACAAATTTGGCGTTTTCTTCGAGATAGACCGTGTAGCCATGATTCTTATTGACGTCATAAGCAATATCTCTGATTTCTTCCGGTTTATTAATTTTTCGCACTAATCCACACCCCGAAAACACTAAAGTAATTCCTATTATCAGTAAAATAATGCTGGTAAGATTAATATGCCGTGTCATTTGCGGCTCACCTCCAATAACAGAATCAAATTTTTATCAACAAACGATAGTGTTTCCCTGCACCCCACCGCCGCAGATGCTATCAAGAATTGATATTCTAAGCCTCCTTTCCAATTATAATTAGCGTTTATCTGTATCTAAGGTATATTTAGACAATAACATCTATAATCCTTCTATAAATTTTAATATTTGGGAATTATAAGGTTCTGTATAAACATAATTGTTGGTTTTTGGGGTAAATATTCACAAAAACCATTTCAAAAAGTTAGCGGTGTACATCAAAGCTTTAGCACATACACAGTCTCTCCTTTAATTACGTCATCACTGGTCTCAATCAATGTTTTCCCGTCAATGCAAAAAGCCGGTCTTACTCCATTAGTGTGCTCTACGCTGACACTCCCCATTGTTGCATCAAAGCCCACTGACCATGCGGTAGTATGAAACTCAGTGTATGAGGTTCGCAACCACCAACCCGCCGCTATCCCTGTTTCCAGATAGGCAATCCGGGACATGGAATTAGGAAAATATTTTAGAGCTTTCCCTTCCACAGCAGCCATTGAATAATCTTTTGTCAAACCTAGTTCCGTGTGTGATAATAAAAAGATTTTTCGGTTGATTTCTGTTGTCTCTTTTCCGCAACTACCCAGGCTTGACTTGGCGGTAATTACTATTTTGCTGTCAATTATTTGCTTTTGCATCTCGGGCGTAAAACATACATCCTGAATGGTGTAATTTCACATTTGACACTGTATCGGGATAAATAAAAGCTCAGCCCTCCAGTAAACTTACCGCATTACTGAAGTTCTGAGCTTTTCTCCGCATCCACATAAACAAACAAAGCGTGCAAAAGCTTCATTTAAAAAAAGCCTGTAAAGCCATATCCGCGGCTTCTTCATCCTCACCTTCGATAATCAGATATATTTTATCCCCTTGAGCAATCCCGGCAGAAAGAAGGGAAACAATGCTTTTGGCATTATAAACATTGTCTCCCTTTTCCACCAGAATCTCAGCCTGAAATTTAGAAGCCAGATCCACAAAAAGTACTGCGGGGCGGGCATGAAGTCCCGCTTCGTTCAGCACAAGTACCTGACGAATAATCATTTGTTTCCTCTATTTCCGGTCAAAGTAGATATTTTTCCCTGAGACAGAGACCGGAATGCCGACAACTATTTCTCCGGGAATTAACCCCAATTTCTTCGCTACTGACCCGATGCGATACATGATGCGGTTATCGACATTAAACAGGCTGGCTGTTTTCGCCGCCGAGCCCAAGGCAACCCCTAGATCTATCAACCGCCATGCACAAAGGGGTCCGTCAAATTCCGCTCCTTTGACTTTTTTTAAATCGGCACATTGGTCATGACCACAGGCACCGCAATTCATCCCTCCTACCGCAGGATTATCCAACGACAGCAATAAGATCGCACTGGAATTCCGCACATTTTCGCCATCGCGGTCATATTTCTCTCTCCCGGTTTCTTCTCCGTAACGCACCATTTCATCGGCAAACTTGGCCACAGCCTCACCGCTGATAATTTTGATCCCGATAAAGTCCTGCCCTCTTCCCTTAGGTGCAGTTCTGGCGGAAATCGCCATATATTCAACAACCCTTACAATAGCATCATCAAATTCTGCCATTTCCTTCACTCCTTCCTTTCTTCGCGCTTCGCGCTCCTTTTCTGTCACATCTTCAACACTAAAATCTTTATTCGACTCTATCCCTGAACTTTTTCCTTTTCCTTTGTTTTCATCGACGACTTCCTCAACCTCTTTGACCAGGCGATAAGGCTTCGTAATCACCCGTACAGGCAAAGAAAGAATGGCATGCCGCAAATCCCGCTTCAATTCCTGACTTAAACGCTGCGGCTTCGTCAATATCCGCTGGACCATCTCTTTCGCATAAATAGTCAGTAATGTATCTTCGCTGAAAGGGACAACCCTTCCGCAATTTGCACATTCGGCATAGATCAGCACATTATTACTGTAAACAAGTTCATGTGCCCCCTCCTGTTGGCAGCCATTACAATAAAAATCGCACTGAATCCGCTTTATCGTAGCCATTTTTATTCTCCAAAATTACTCTCAATTAATTCCACCAAAGCTTTTTCTGCCTCTTGTTCATCTTCACCGTCAATCACCAGCGTAATCTTTGTTCCCTGCGCAATGCCGCCTGATAAAACAGAAATAATGCTTTTCGCATTAATTGTTTTATCCTCTTTTTCAATCATGATACTGGACTTAAATTTACTGGCCTTTTGCACAAACATCGAAGCCGGACGTGCATGTAATCCTGTTTTGTTCATTACGGTAATCTCTTTTTTAATCATATCATTTTCCTCCTAATCTTATAATAAAATTATCTGTGCCAAGCTCCTTAAGCGCAGGCAGAAGTTTTAGTACCGCCTAGGCAGGGCCCAATACATATTCTTTCTGCAGGGCCAAAATATTAAAAACCTCTTCTTCGTTCGCGGCCATTTTCAGCTTTTCAATGATGCAATTATTATTAATGATCTTATAAACCCGGCGGAATTCATACTTCGATGCTTCATTAATCGCCAGCATAAAGACAATTGATACTTTGGCGTCATCACCCCAGTCAATCGGCTCTTTTGCTCTTAAAACACCAATCGCCGGCAAGATAATATCTTCAGGAAAACCATGCGGTATCGCCAGATTATTGGCCAGAGCAGTAGAACCCAGTTTTTCTCTTTCCAAAACTCCCTTCAGATACTGCTCGGTTACATAGCCTCCCTTGACTAATAAATCATTTAGCATCACCAGAGCCTCATATTTGTCTTTCACCGACGCGTCTAAAATAATTAACTCCCTTCGGAATAACGAAGCGCCTTCCCGATAAAAATCTCCGCCTCCTTTCAATTGATTCAGACCGGCATTGACAAGATGCGTTAGTTTAGCTAGCCCTTCCCCTTTAAGAATCTCGGCCGCGGGAATAAACGGTACCTCCGGATACTTGGGGTTAACCGTTCCGACGATGGCCAAAACACTCATATTCCGTCTGATCCGTTCAATCTGATCCAAAATATCTTTTTCATCCAAAACACCTAAAGTGACTACTTTGATCTGCGGATTAATCTCGTTAATGCGCTCGGTTATCTTCTTTTGTATCAACTTCGCTGTACCTTCTCCGGTCAGGCATAAGCTAATAATCCCCATTTCGGTCTGACCAAAGGTCACGGTTTCCTGCAAAAACCCTAATTCGGCCGTCTTTTCTTTAATTAAGGAATCCGCTACATAGTCGAGGTCCGCGTCCGGAATAAGGACCTTGCGAACTGCTTCAATCACCATCAAAGTATCAACCCTAGCCACGGTACGGGTTTTTATGCCGGTCTGCTGCGTAATCTGCAGGCCAAACCCGAGGGGCGAACCCATATCTACTAATAGTAATACACCTTTTTGCCGATTTACTTGCACCACCGCATCTAAAGTCCTTTGAAAGGCTACCTCCGGTTTTTCATCCAGGGCCATCTCCACAGTTTTCACCAGATTTACTCCTAAAAGACGATTGGCTACCGAAGCCATTCCTTCTGCTACATGACCATGTGAGACCACAATCAGACCAATCGTATCCTGCGCCTTAACATCCTTTTTTGAGAGAGTTTTTAGGTACATCGCAATAAAGCCCACTTCTTCCTCTGGTAATTCGATCCCTAAATAATAATTGGTGAGCGAAGCCATTTCTTGGGCGATTTTATACTCTTTCGGGTATTTTATTTTTACATTTTCCATCTGCGGATTAGTGATTTGTTTACCGCTTTTGATTCTTTCGACTGAAGCATTCAAATGGGTAGCCAAACAATAAAACAAAGTATCATCGAGTTCGCCCAACCCCGCCGTGGCTATTTTGAGCATCCGCTGTACCATTTCCACAATTTTGGGTCCGACGATCAGTTTTAAATCATCCTTGATGTATTTTTTCTTATTCTTTTTGATTTTCTCAATAATATTTTTGACCTTTGCTTCCAAATCATCGCCGATAATCTTATTGATTACCTCATTGGAAAAGCCTTGACCCAGTAATTTTTGATAGCTTTCCTCGATATTTTTATAAATCTCGTCCGGCAGACTGTAGAGATCATCATTAGCCACTGTTTCCAGTTGATCGGCCGAATGAGCATTGACCGAATCGTCCGGGTGAAAAACCAAATCGTCTGTAATAAACTGTTCGATTTCGGTGCGATTCCAGGTCACATTGAGCATTCCCTTGCCGACGTGTGTCGGTAAGGCACCCATATCAACAAAAATCCCATCAGCTCTGTTTTCCTTCGCTTTGGCCATATAGGTCAAAAAGCCGCGGGCACACGCAACCTGGATATCTGAGCGCAGCTGCCCGATATTTCCTAAACAGTCATAAACCAAAAGCGCCTTTATCGCCGTATATGATACGGTGATCTTATTATTAATGCGGGCGGCTTCCTTCCGGAAAAACATTTTAATAATTTCAAACCTTTCCTCGGCCGGTCTGGCTGATAAAGGAGGCAATTCAATGATCATGGGAATCCTGCGCCGAAAGGTCCCTAAGAGGCTGGTTTCAATATTTTCCGTTGTCGCGGCAATAAGCATGACCTGCGCGGAGAGGGTGGAACTGGTCTCCCCCAGCCGTCTGTATTTTCCTTTATCAATTAGTTGAAAAAGGATTTCCTGACCATCCGGCGGCAAACGATGTACTTCATCCAGAAAAAGGATACCCCCGTCAGCTTTGGACACTAAACCGTCCTTATCCGCTTCCGCCCCGGTAAAAGCCCCTTTTTTATAACCAAACAATTGGGCCAGCAGCAACTGAGGATTTTCCGCATAATCCGCGCAATTAAACACAACAAAAGGGAACTGCCCCGCTTTAAGATTTTTCACGAGTAAAGCAAATTTATACATTGATTCGGCGAGTTCACTTTTTCCGACCCCGGTCAGCCCGATAATCAGGGTATGCAAGCCATTAGGGGGATAAAGCACCGCGGCCTTGGCCTGCTCCACTTTAACCCGCAGGCTTCTGTCCCAACCGATCATTGTCGAGAAAGGATCAAGGAATTTGTCACCAAACACCTCATGCGAAGAATCAGTTAACCTGCTTCGGGTAGTATTCAACAACTCCGGCAAGGCATGCTCACTCTCCCGAGGCTTCTCCGCAGGCTTTTGCCCGGTGCCGTCACCGCTTGCTTGTCTGCCCGGTTCTTCTTTTTTTATCTCGTTCAGCATTTTGGAAATGCTATATCTGGAGATGGCAAAACCACGCTTATTAATTTCGTTGGTTAAAGTCCTTTCGGAAAGGTCAGGGGATGCCGCTAAAACTTTTTTTATTTCCTTGATCAGATAAGGCTTCCTTCTTTCCCGGGAATCCGGCACATTGGAGGCTTGCCTCAACTGAGTTACTTCACTGCGATTTAAAAAAAGCCGTTTTGCCAACTCCTCATCAGTAAAAGGATTTTTTTTATCTTCCTTATTGATTAGTTGCAGCAACTGCTCTTTCATTTACTTTCCCCCTATGTCTAGAGTCAGACCAGAGTTTTCAACTATATGTACGGCCACCATCGAGGATAATTACTTGTCCGTTAATAAAACTGCCCAAATCAGAAGCCAAAAAAGCGGCCATATAGGCAACATCCTCCGGTAGCCCCAGTCTGCCGATGGGCACCTGCTTGATCAGTTTTTCCTGATCCTCCGCCGCAGGATAAAGCTTCATCAGAAAATCAGTAACGATTAACGTTGGGGCAAGGACATTTGTCCGAATGCCTTTCGGTCCCAGGTATCGTGCTAAATTCCTGGCAAAGCCAACCATCGCCGCTTTGGACGCGGCGTAATGAGGCCCGCCTCCGCCGCCCGTATAGGCACCGGTGGAAGCAATATTGATAATGGAACCGTTTCCTGACGTGATCATATAAGGCAATACTTCTTTTACACAATAAAAGGGTCCGAAAAGGTTGACCTTCATTGTCTGCTCGATTTCCGCAAAGGATAATTCCTCGATATTCTTTCTGGAGGTAACCCCCGCATTATTAACCAAAATATCAATTTTGCCGAATTTCTGCCCAACCTGCTCACACATCTTCTTTACTTCTTCCGGCTCACTAATATTGCCCTGCACAGGAACGGCCTGCCCGCCCATTGTTTCAATCTCCCGTACCAGCTCTAATGCCGCTTCTTTGCTGCTCGCATAATTAACCGCCACCCTGGCCCCGCATTGGGCAAAAACATAGGCAATACTACGCCCGATTCCCCTAGAAGCACCTGTTATTAACGCTACTTTTCCCGCTAAATCAATCGTGAGCACCTTAACTTGCGCGCCTCCTTTTTTCGCTTTTGCTATATTCTCTGCTGCTTTTCCGCTTTTTCCACTGTTCTTTGTACTATTGCTACTGCGCTGTCTTTTTTCTAGGTTCAACCTTCTTCGGCAAGGAGCGTTGCTCTTCTTCCGGATGCAATTTCTTTTCCCACTGTACCAGTTTAGCCATGAGCTCATCGCCATTACTTAGTTCCTTGGGAAATAACCAATAACGGCCCCGCAAAAACCGATTGGGCCCAATGCGCAGAAGAATCTTCGTTGTTAAAGGAAACTTTTTTATTCTTAAATAGTTTAATTCAGCCCATTTAAACACATGAGACTGCCCAAAAGCATGAAAACTGATCTTTTCCTGGTCGTCCATAATTTTCGTCGGCTGATTTAAGGCAAATACCTCAAAAAGCAGTAAAACCGGTAATAATACTACTAAAGATTGATAGATCAGATTTTGGCGGTCATCAAGATAGGCGAAAATGCTCGCAACCAGCAGAAAAGTCATTAACAGCACCGGACCAAGGGAAGATAAAAGAACTTTTCCTGTCTTGTACTTATAGACCTTTATTTGCTCATCCACCGAAACGCCCCCTTTAAGTGCGTTGTTAATATACTTAATAGAAATAACGTTGCAAAAAAAGTGCCAGCAACCGGCATATTTTGTTTTTATTTTTTACCTTTGCCCATATTTCTCGCTTATCCACCGGCGCAGTACTTTGCATTCCTCTTGCTCCATCTCTTTTAGGTGCCCCATCATTTGCGCATAGAACGTGATCTTGGCCGCTTCTTCCACAATGACCGCATGAGAAAAGGCTGTATTAATATTCGGTCCTACCGCTAACATCCCATGATTGGACATTAACACCGCATACTTATCCTGCAGAGTTTCCGTCACAATTTCTGCCAGTTCTACTGTCCCCATGCGCCGGTATGGTGCGGTTTTAACAGGTTCTCCCACTAAAGCTGCCAACTCCGCGGCGATTAATGGAAACTCCACATCACATGACGCCCATGCCGTCGCAAAGACAGAATGCGTGTGCACAACACCAAAAACATCCTTTCTCTTGCGATAAACCATCGTATGCATCGGTGTCTCAATAGAAGGTGTCCGCGCACCGTCGATCACTTTTCCCTGTTCGTCAACCACTACAACATCGGAGGGATCAAGGTCCTCATAATCCATGCCGCTAGGTGTAATACAGATATAGCCACTCTCAGGATCACGTAAACTAAAATTTCCAAAGGTCAGTGCGATTAATCCCATTGATTGAGCTTTTAAAGCATATTTAATAACTTGCTCCCGTTCACTTTTTAACAGCATCGCAAACACTCTCCTTTTTCTGTTTTTCGAGGCATGATCTGCCCTTAATATATTCCTTGTCCTTGCATTTCTAGCATTTCCTTCTTCTTATTATTAGATTAAGTAATTATTTTTATAAGCAATTCAGAGCTGGGAAAATTTCCTTTGCCCCAGCTCTGAATTATAATGTTATACTATTTTGGTGTGCCCTTTATTATTTCTTTTTCAGATCAAAGATATCTTTTTCGCCATAAATGCCCCAGGCATCAATAGCTGCTTTCAGTTCCTTATTGGCGGGATCCTGACAAGCTTCTTTCAAGGTTTGTCCTTTCATCACAGCGTCAATACCTTGTCTGAAGGCTTTCCCACCGGCCACAGTACCCATCGGATGCCCGATTACCGCACCGCCGGCAGCGATAATCACATTGTTTCCGAATTTGTCCATAATCTCTTCAATATGTCCTTGAGTAGTGCCACCGCCGGGCATAACCATCATCGGTTTAATATTCTTCCACGGACTGGACATCGCAAAAGCAGTATTAATAAACGAATCCATGCTGAAGGGGAACTTACCATACGGGCTTAGGATGATTGCCATATCCATACCGGCTAAACGAGGTAACTTAGCGTTTGCTAAGAGAACAGATACACCAGAGTAGTCAGAAACTGCTAATGCACCTTGGAGATCGGGATGAGAAAGAATCGGTACATTAATATCAGGGTCATCTGCTAACATTCTGGCAGCATCAAGACCAACTGTCCAGGTGTTGACCATTAAGCCGTTAGCGCCGGCTTCAATAGCCCGCAGAGCATTGTCTCTGAGCTTTTCGGTTCTGTCGGTAATGTTAAAGGTGTACATAGTTTTTTCACCTTTTTGTTCATCAGCCGCTTTCAGAGCCTTCATAACCTCTTTTACTCTATCTTCCAATGGACAATAAGCCTGGTCAGCTGTCAATTCATCGTCTTTAATAATGTCAACACCGCCTAAGGCAACTTCGTAAGCGATTTCGGCAGTTTGTTTGGGATTTAACCCGGTACAAGGTTTAATCATGTTATTAACAAGAGGTCTGTCCTGTACACCTAAAATGTCGCGTATCCCTTGTGTACCAAATTTCGGGCCCTTGAATTGAGCGAGGAATGTCTCCGGGAACTCAATATCCATCAGTTTTAATTTACCCATGTAAGAAACGTTACCAACAAAAACTGTTAACATCATCGAGAAAATAGGTCCGATGTTTTTAACCGGGAATGCAATCCTAATCAGGAATTGTCTTTCCAAAACGGTCTGGGGCAATTCGCCGATAAAAGCGGGCATTTCATAGATGCCAACCACACGGCCTAAGTGTTTTTCTCTCAACTCGTGAGTTTCGCCCGGGACCGGTGTCCAGGTACCTGAAGATTGTTCTACCGCAACAGCGCAAGCATATTTTACTGCTTCGGCGTTACGATTTGTTTGGATGTAATAGGTTGCGATCACAAAATCTTCCCTATCAATGCCATCCGCAAACTGCATAAACAATGGATCTACATACATTTTTTTAAACCTCCCTATTACTATTTTCCTTTTGCCAAAATTAAGTACGTATTTGATTTATTTATATCAACTTTTTGGCGGGCCCGGCCAAAAAGTTAACAAAAATATTAATTAAGCAAGGACTTTCCCAGGGCATAATCAACAATCAGGACATCAGTCAGACCACCCTTAATGGCGGCACGTATCACCTCTGTCTTCGCCTTACCGGAAGCAACGGTAACCTTGGTCTTGATCTTTTTAAAAGTGTCTAATTCAATGGCAATGGTACGTTCTTTTAAATCGGTATTACATTCGTTCCCATCGCCGTCGATAAACCTGAGGGCAATATCCCCCACCACATTATGGCGCTGTAATTCAGCCAGCTCGTGCGGGGCAAGATAATCAGGGCTGGAAAGCATTGAAGTAAGATTAGGATATAATGCCCCGACCCCATTAAGGGCAATCGTAATTTTATCAAACATCGCATAAACCCTTTCGATGTTTTTTTCTTTTTTGATCGAATCGGTGATCTCCTTATTGCTCATTAAGCCTTCCGCCAATAATGAGTAGTTACGGCCACCAAAGGTCATGGTCATCCTGGAAACAAGATTTCGGACATCCAGTTCGTTTTTACAAAAGGAGATACTGCCGTGCATCGTCACAAAAGCAGCATTAATTTTCTGGCAGGGGTTAAGGTAATGGATCAAGTG
Source organism: Peptococcia bacterium (assembly GCA_050951585.1). Taxonomy (GTDB): domain Bacteria; phylum Bacillota; class Peptococcia; order DRI-13; family DTU073; genus UBA3937. The sequence goes on from JBMNJI010000007.1 coordinate 109,009, forward strand.
GTGGATTGTTTTCCCCCAGGTAACCCCTAATACATCCTGGTCGGTAATAATCCGCTGAATATAGCGCGCCCCTTCTAAGGCTACTAATTTTTTGACATTATCGCCGCTCTCGTTTACATTAACGGGATCCAGGGTTTCCGATTGCTGGATGTTACTGGCAGGTGCCACAATAACCTCCTTCAATCGATACTTATTCTTTAACATTTGTTCTAGTTCTATACATTCAAGATAAGGATCGCGAATCACAAATTCGACGATTTTTTCTTCCTTCGCCCTTTTAATCAATCTGGAAACGGTGGGAACAGAAATATTTAATAGTGCGGCAATTTCGTTTTGCGCTTTATCTTCCAGGTAATAGAGATAAGCCGCTTTTAAGATTAAAAATGTAGATTGATTGTAAACTTCTGCGTCCATGTCCTCACCTCATCTTTAGCATAAGATATTGTCTAACATCTATCAATAAAGAAAATATTTTCATTCATTGATGAAAATATTTTCTCATTTTAGCTACAAAGAAAAGCTCTCGCTTCTTATTCAGTTTGTGTTTTAGACTTAGCGGGATAGTAATTAATTTCTGCATTAATCCGCCCTATTCTACATGAAGCAATTGCCGGATTTCCTCTGCATTTTCTGCGGCTAACGCCTTACGGGCCAGTTCCTGCGCCTCGGCATGAGTCAGCGAACGGATCACCTTTTTCACCCGCGGGATGGAAACAGCGCTCATCGAGAATTCGTCTAACCCCAATCCCAAGAGAATCGGTGCCGCTGCTACATCTCCAGCCATTTCTCCGCACATTCCTGTCCATTTGCCGGCACGATGAGAAGCATCAATAACGTTTTTCACCAACCGTAAGACAGCCGGGTGTAATGGTTCATAAAGATAAGAGATGTGTTCATTCATCCGATCAACAGCAATCGTATATTGAATTAAATCATTCGTTCCAATGCTGAAAAAGTCGACTTCCTTGATCAACAGATCGGCAATCACTGCCGCGGCAGGAATTTCAATCATGATGCCTACCTGTAATTCATGATCATAGGGGATACCTTCCTGGTCTAATTCTGCTTTGACCTGCGCCAAAATAGCATTAGCCTTACGAATCTCCGTCGCATTAGAAATCATCGGATACATAATGCGTAATTTGCCATAGGCGCTTGCGCGCATGATTGCCCTTAATTGTGTGCGTAAAATCTCTTGTCGATCCAAACACAACCGAATGGCGCGCCAACCCAAGAAGGGATTCATTTCTTCAGGCATATCCAGATAGGATAGTTTTTTATCGCCACCAATATCCAAAGTACGAATGATCACTGGTTTGCCAGCCATCTCTTCAGCAACAGCTTTATAGGCCTCAAATTGCTCGTCCTCACTAGGCAATGCCGACCGATCCATATACAAAAATTCAGTCCGGTATAAACCAATGCCTTCGGCTCCGTTTGCTAAAGCACCGGCACAATCCTTCGGTGTACCGATATTGGCGGCAAGCTCAACCCTACGTGCTTTATCTTTCGTTTCGGCGGGGAGATCCTTCAGTTCCTTCAATTCCTGCACATAAAGAAGGTATTCCTCGCGCATTTTGGCATACTGCTGTAGAGTCTCCTCATCTGGGTTCAAATAGACAACACCTTTGTTGCCGTCGACAATCACCGTATCGCCGGGTTTCGCCGCATCTAACAAACCAACCGTGCCAACTACTGCCGGGATTTCCAGGGAACGGGCCATAATTGCCGTATGAGATGTTCTCCCACCCATTTCCGTAGCAAAAGCCTGCACGTAGTCTTTATTCATCTGGGCAGTATCGGAAGGAGTCAAATCCCGGGCAATGATCACTACCTCCTCGGAGAGATCCGCCAGATTCTGCATCGGAATGTTGAGGATGTTCCGCACCAGCCTGTCTCCAATATCCTTTATGTCTGCAGCTCTTTCCTTAAGGTATTCATCATCAATATTTTGAAACATTTCCGTATAAGCTGCGACAACTAAAGTAAGAGCATATTCGGCCGGAATCGATTCTGCCTTGATTTTCTCCCGTATTTCATCAAGAAACACTTCATCTTCCAGCATCATAAGGTGGGCATTAAATATCTCGGCTTTATCGGCACCCATTTCTTTTTCGGCTTTATCGCGGATGACTTCAAGTTGCCTTTTGGATTTGTCTATAGCCTCGTTCAGCTTGGCAAGTTCTGCTTCAACTTGTTCCACCGCTATTTTCTGCTCGTTAATAACAATGGGATATTCCTTTAAAAGATGCGCTTTGCCGACAACAATTCCCGGGGATGCTGCTATTCCTTTAATCATGATTCGCCCCCCCTATTCTCTTTTTTAGCTTATCTCTTGTACATCCAGTTTTGCTTCTGCTTACCATTTCTTAATTATCCCAAGGTTTTAGAACCACTTTAATACCTAAACCTTTTTTCGCAATATCAATACCTTCTTTGATTTGCTTTAAGGGTAAAATATTCGTTACGAATTTCTCGGAAGGAAGTTTGCCGCTTTCGATATATTCCATCGCGGTATAAAATTCTTTCTGCGTGTAAGCATATGCGCCAAAAACAGCAATTTCCCGATAATGAACATCATTACTATCAACGGTAATATGGCAATTGTCTTTGGGCAATCCACCGAAGAAAATTATCTTACCTCTGGCTCTAACCAGCGAAAATGCTTCTTCTTGAGTCTTCCCAACAGGATTTGCGCAGATTACTACATCAACACCTAAACCATCGGTTTCTCTTAAAACTACTTCCTTTAGGTTCTCTTTTGAAGGATTAACAAAAACATCGATTGCGTCAAAGTTTCTCGCAATGTCTAACCGTGAATCACTGATTTCTGAGATAATAACTTTCTTGGCGCCTCTGATTTTGGCAATCTCAGTATGCAGACAACCGATTGGGCCTGAACCGACAACTAGAACGGTGTCCCCTTCTTGCACATTGGCATATTTCTGGGCAGAAATTACAGATGCAGCTGTTTCTGCCAATGGAGCATATTCGAATGCTAAATTATCACTAATTTTTAAAACACAATCGTTAGTAATAGCCAGCTTTGGTACAGCAACATATTGAGCATATCCACCAGGGATTTGTGTGCCGACAACAGTAATATTCGCGCACTGATTTCCTAAGCCCATCTTACAGTACGCACATTCGCCGCAGGGAATAATCGGATTAATTAAAACTCTTTCCCCGACTTTAAAATCAGTTGTCTTTGCTCCAACTTCATCAATTACTCCTGTTACTTCATGTCCAATGACATGAGGCAGTTTTACTTTAGGATGACCAAAGCCAAAAGTACGAATATCGGAACCGCAGAGTCCAACAGCCATAACTTTGACTACAAAACCATCCTCCGGACAAGCCGGCTTTTCAACCTCTTCTACCTCAAATTGATTTGGTGCTCTTAATACTACAGCTTCCATGTGATCATCTCCTAGGTATTTTTGATATATTAATAAGGGTGTTCCTTCAGACAGAGATTACTTTGACAAGGAATTTATTGATAAACAGCAATGATTCATGAAATGTTTTTACAAACCAGGATACACCCTTATTAGGCTGGTTATAAGCTTCAAGATTAAGCTTGAAGCCGCTCTCTATCTATATTGCCGAAAGCTTATAGATAGAGAGCGGTATAGAGAACATTAAACTACATCAATCAAGCTAAGCTACTATTACATTGGAACATAGTTAAACAGAACAGCAAAAGGTTTCCAAATCAACCACGGAATCTGCAAGGTTCCACCATACAGACTGCTGATAATATTCGCGCCTTCCGGGAAATCGAAGCCGGCAGCATGTCCCATGACCGTATGCACCGGTCCGAAATCTGTAGCGATCAGTAAGCAAAGTGCTACGATCGGTAAGCTGATGATTAATGATCTGAAGATGTTTCCATCAGTTACTGCAACAACGAAGGACAGAATAAAGGTTAACATGATTAAGTCTGTGAAGGGGAGCAGACGGTTGCCAGGAAGAACCACTGCTAAAAGAACAGCAACAGGAATCATGATAATAGCGGTGGCGATTACAGCCGGATGACCAATAACAACAGCGGTATCCAAACCAATATAGAATTCGCGATCCGGGAATTTCTTCTTTAAGAATTCTCTGGCGCCTTCCGACAGAGGAATTAAACCTTCCATCAGGATCGAAACCATTCTCGGCAAGAGAACCATACATGCGCCTAACGTAATGGCTGTGGTTAAGGTCTGGGCCAGATTGTATTTTGCCAGGAGCGCTAAGATTGCGCCGAGTACGATACCAATAAATAACGGTTCACCAATCAAACCAAATTTTGATTGGATTTTTTCCTGATCTATCTTTATATTGTTAATCCCAGGAATCTTATCTAATATTTTGTTGCAGATAAGCGCCACCGGATACCAACCAACGGTACCAACGTGAGGCAATGATACACCGGGCATACCAAAGAATCTTTGAATCATTGGAGCCGAGAGATCGGCCAGAACCAGAGTCACCGCAGTACAAATAATGGTAGCGACAATTGTCCATAACCAGCTGTTACCGGTTGTATGATACACAATAGATGCGCAGAAAAGAATCTGCCAATAATTCCAAACATCGACGTCAGCAGTTTTGGTCCAGTTTAAAGCGAGCATGATCACATTAATGATCAAAATGGCCGGCATAACAACTGGAACAACTACGGAGCCAAAACTAACGGCGGCGGAAATCGGCCAACCCACATCCATGATATCCAGGGAAACGCCCATGTTTTGCACCATAGCCTGGGTTACAGGGCCTAAAGTACCGGTTAATAATCCGATAATTGTATTAATACCGACAAACCCAACCCCGATAATTAAACCGGCACGGAATGATTTCACGAAACTCTGCCGTAAAACCAGACCAAGAATCGTAATGATAATGGGCATCATTACAGAGGGGCCTAAATCGAGGATAAAATTAATGACGTTTAGTACAGCTTGCATTTTTTTCCCTCCATATCTCGTTTTTTTCTAGTCTACTGCTAAATCACTTATTTCTTTATAACAGCAATAACATCTTGTTCTAATTTTTCAAGGCCAACACCTGTTAACAAGGGAAGTCCGGAAACGACTGGTACAGAAGTTTTCGCGGAAACCGGGGTGGTGGCAACAATAATATCCGGATTAAAAGTCGAAACCTTGGAAGCAACCTCTAACGCTTTGCACTGAATAATATCAAAGTCAATACCGTGTTTTTTACAAATCTTTTCAATCCCGTCATGCGCCACAGTTGAAGTAGCAATACCGGTTCCACATACACACATGATTTTTACTTTTGCCATTTGTACGCCTCCATTTTTTTTTAATAGTAATAAAAGTCCCAGGGGCTAAACATATCTTATGGTACCTCGTCTTTCTTTCGGGCATCACCTCCTTTAAAAGAATCACCCAACGCCGGGCAAAGAAGTTGTTACGCCACCCCCTTTGTTTTGGCATATTCCTCCGTCGTTTGAATTAATGCCTCGACATTTTCTCGCTTCCACCATCTTTTTCAACAGTTCCTGGTCCTGAATCATTTCCATAATGTCTTGCAGTAATTCCAACTGCATATGCGGTTCTTTGAGCGCTAACATGAACATGATTTGCACATCGACTTGACTTTCCGGATTGAGATCGCCCATCAGATTAAATTTGACCGGCTTTTGCAGAATCCCCAAAGCTACGGCCGGCTTGTGAACATGCTCCACATCCGTATGGGGTATCGCCACGCCATACCCTTCAGTGGGAAGCCCGGTGGGGAAAACCTTTTCTCTTTCCAGGATCGCCTGCGCATAAGTATCCTTGACATACCCCGTTTCATAAAGACGCCCCGCCAGTTTTTCCAGAGCCTCCTGCTGAGTATCCGCTTCCAGATTAATCATCACTAGATTCTGATCCAAAAGTTTTAAGTCTAACATAATTGCCCTCCTGTTTGTAAAAGAAATGAAAATGTTGTTTGTTCCTCTTTTATTTATTACAAAATTTATTACAAAATATTAATGCAATTTTAATGCCAACCAGTGGCCGTATTTGTCTTTTACAGGATTGCCGCAAGTTCCCGCAGGGACGGAAGAACAAATGTCGGCTGATATACAGCGTTTTTCTCTTCTTGAAGGTCCTTTCGGCTGGTCTCTCCCGATAAAACCAAAACCGTAGTAATCCCGTATTTTTGCCCAAAAGCAATATCGGTATAAAGCCTGTCTCCGACAATAACCATTTCAGCCGGCCGAAAACCTGTTTGCGCAACGAGATATTCCAAAGCAGGAGAAAAAGGTTTGCCCAGATAGAACGGTTTTTTTCCCGTAGCAGCTTCAATCATCGCACAAATTGAGCCGCAATCAGGTAAAAAACCTTTTTCCACCGGGCAGTTTAAGTCCGGATTCGTCGCGATAAAGGCGGCCCCTAACCTTAGCAAGGTACAGGCATTTTCAATTTTTTGATAGACCAAAGAAGTATCAAAACCAACCGCCACCACATCGACATCCTGATTAGCGAGAATAATCCCGTGCCCGCGCAAGGATTCGGCCAGACTGTCTGTGCCCACTACATATACCTTTGCCCCCGGGTGTTCCCGGTGCAAATAGTATGCTAAAACATCCCCCGCGGTATAGACCGGCACTTCATGATCATCTAGACCCATCCGCTGAATCTTTTGCTGATAAAAAGCACGGGAGTGGGACGAATTGTTTGTAAAAAAAACCGGCTCTTTTTGCTGGCTTTTCAGTTGGCGGATAAACTCAAGGGCACCTCGAATAAGCTGATTACCTAGATAAAAAGTTCCATCCATATCCAGCACAAAAGCTTTTTTACGCCGTAATTCATCCAAATCCTCATTCATCGCTTGCTGATTTTCCTCTCTTCTTTAGATGTTGTGAGTTGTTTTCCGTTTCGCTTCCCAGGTGGCTTTTAAAGCCTCAGCGACCTGCTTTGTATTATTCTTGATATCCCCCATCTTAACGTGCGGCTTGTAAAAACCGTGGAAATCACTGCCGCAGGTATAGATGAGTCCTTTTTCCCGGCAAATGCTTGCATAGAATTGCTCATCTTCCGGGGTGTGATGGCTGGTATACACCTCTAAACCAACCAGCCCCATCTCCACCAGCTCATCGAGAATCTGATAATCATCTTTTTTTAAATTAATCGCCGGATGAGCCAGTACAGGGACTCCCCCACTTTGCTGAATAACCTTTAAGACTAACTCAGCATCCGGTATATATTGGGATATATAAAAGATTTTCCCCAAGCACATGAAATCGTGACAAAAATCAATAATCCCCATACTCTTTTGCTTATATTCTTTTACAATCTGGTTGTTTTTATTTCTCTCATCCTCAAAAATTGCTTCAACATAATTAGAATACAAAGGTGGATTACCGGGAGAGAGCCCGAGTACTTTTTCCTTTTCCAAATAATAGCCGCCCGCACGTAGAACTTCGATTTGCCGGTCGATTTGCTTGGTTCTATCCTCAGCGGCCCGTTGACATATGTCCTGGAGTTCCGGATTAAGCGGGTCGATGTAATAGCCCAAAATATGCAAGGTTCTTTCTTTGTACAATGAAAATAGTTCACAACCGGGAATAACCTCTAACTTATATTTCGCACCCCACATCATCCCGGCTTCCACAGCCGCCACCGAATCATGGTCCGTGATGGCAATCGTCTCTAAGCCTATTTTTTGGGCCATTTCCACTATTTCTTGCGCAGTATATTGCCCGTCACTGCTTGCATTAGTATGAATGTGAAGATCAACCGCCATGCCTTGTCGCCCCCTTTTATGCTCTCATTCTTCTGAGATTTCTTCTGCCCTTGTTTTCGCCAAATATACGACCATGCTCTATTTATGCAAGTTTAATGCCCAACAAATTCAACCGCCGTAATGCTGTGAAAGATGAATACAAATTTAACTAACAAATAAAGAAAAGGGAGAGCCCCCAGGCTCCCCCCAAATAATGGAAACAGTTTCTTTACCTAACATCCTTATTTACTTTGAGATAATCTTACTTCTAGAAATCAAGTAAGCCAGCTTTTTTCCGCATCAAGCGTCCGTTCCCGCGTCCGACGCAGTATTTTCTTCCGCTGTTAAAGGTGCTTCATTGCGCAAACTGTAGAAGAAAAAGGGGACCACAAAAGGAAAGACAATACTGATGATCGTGTATACAGCGGCACTATCCGGTCGATATAATAAATATAGAAAATAATACCCGGTCGCATAAAGCGCCAAAAGACATAGCAAGAAAAGCGGATCTAAGAACGGAACCTGATAGAGCAGAGCATAAATAAACGGGGCAAGCGGTAAAACAATCTCCGGACGTGGAAGGACAAAGTCACTAACTCTAATCTCTTTGATGATTTTTCCCCAAATATACGCATTAATCACAGGAATAAAGGCAACCCAACGCGGCGTAACCCCCGCTTTTTCAGCCATGCCGTAAAGACCTACCGCCTGGATCACAAATAGTGCTACCGCCGCTACAAGAAGAAGCAGTTTGAGGTAGATTATTGACATGCCCCAGAAAGAAAGTAAACTATCCATTCCCTCACTCCTTTCCTGACAATGTACACACCTGACCAGAATGATCTTACTCTACCTGACCAGACTGTATATTACTCTATATTAAGAAGTGAGGGTATTTATGAATAGTTTACTTTTTTTCAGCTTGTGTTTTTATGAACTCCGGTATTTACTCCGGTGCTTCGTATTTCAGCACATACACGTCAGCTTCTACGGAATAGATCTTGTCAACATCATCCGTGATTAAGATCCTGAAATCACCGTGATGACGAAAAGCACAGGAGATTCCGCAACTGGAGCTCAATTTTCGGGGCACCGGTTTTAATTCTCCCTTAATGCCCAACGTGGTTAAATAACGATGATACTTTAATGCTCCTGACTGGGTATGAAACAGCGCCACATATTCCATCATTACCGCCATATCTTCACGAGAAAGCTATCATTTTCCGTCTGGCTTTCCACCTGATAGCCGTTTAGGCGGGCAAACCGCTCAATATTCGTCCTGGCTGTAACATTATCAACCAGCACTTCGACCCCGTCAGGATTTTCCTTTAAGGCTTTTTGCGTGTTTATCACGGGCTGAGGGCAGGATAGACCCCGGGCATCAATTTGCATCAACTTTCATTTCCCCTTTCGTCAGCACTTTTAAATCCTCACTATTAAAATATGCAATCAGAAAGGCAACGGTCAACCCGATGATTACGGCAATTTTCCCATTGGCGGCCGGTCCGGCGGCACTGGCCGCTAAACCAAAATTATGCGAAAAAGCGGCTCCCACCAACATCCCCAAAGAAGCCATCACCGCGTCAGTATCACCTTCACCCGCCATGATTAATTGTCTTAAGGGGCAACCGCCAAGCAGAATCGAACCCCAACCGACCAGGGCCATGCCTAAAAAGTTCCATAAACCGTCATTATGCGCAATCGGCTGATTGAGAAAACTTAATTGATAATTGCCGTAAAGAAGATTACCGACAGTGACAATAATGAAGATCGCCAGAAAACCGCTCAGCAGATATGTATCTTTAAAAAGAAGCCAATTGCGGATGCCGCCCGCCATACAGAGCCGGCTTTTTTGGGCAAATGCCCCCACCAGCAGTCCAGCCAGCAAAGAGAGCCAAACTGCCGCATGCAAAGAACCGGGCCCCTGGCTGCTGAAATAGATAAAGGCCGGTGCCATAAAAAGTAACACCAATAAACCAATGTTTAATAATGGAAAGAGAGCTCCTTCAATCTTCGGCAATGAATAATTCCGATTCAGAGTAAAACCGCGCTTTAAGAAGTAAACACCGATGACGATCCCGACAACAAAACCGGCCAGCCCAACCAAAGCATTGAGATCACCGCCGCCTAAACGCAGAACCATCCGTAAAGGACACCCTAAAAACATCAGTGCCCCCACCATCACAAAAAAGCCCAGCACAAAACGCGTCAGCGGTGAGGACCCGCCTTTGGCACTGAATTCTTTGCCCGCCAGGGCCATGAGCGCCGCGCCCAGCACAATCCCGATTATCTCCGGCCGCAGGTACTGCACAGCCGCCGCCTGATGCAACCCTAAAGCGCCGGCAATATCCCGGATAAAACAGGCAATACACATGCCCATATTGGCAGGATTCCCGGCCTGCATCAGCACTACTGCCAGTAACCCGACCAAGGCACCCGTGCAAATAATCCCCCTTTTCTGCTCAAAAAATTTCTTCTTCTCCAAAATACACCCCTCCTTTGCCGAATTCCCTGTATCGCTTTTCCGGCAATACTCCTTCTAAGTAGTATTATAGCAATAATTGAACAATAATATAGCAAATATTAGTAATTACTATAATCTTGCCGCTTGATATAATTTTCCCTTATGCCCCTCCACATAATTTTCCCTTATCAAGAGTAATTGCATACATTATAATGGTAACTAAAGATGGCCTTAAAAAAAGAAGCCTTAAGGAGAGTGACATCCCATGACGGAACATTATTTTGACAATGCGGCTACCTCCTATCCCAAACCCCCGGAAGTAGTTGAACATATCAGACATTTTCTCGTCGATATTGGTACAAATATCAACAGAGGCTCCTATGCCAGTGCATATTCCGCCGCAGATACAGTACTGGAAACCCGGGAACTACTCTGCACGCTGTTTGGTTTCCCCAAGCCCACTAATGTGGTCTTTACCAAAAATATTACGGAAAGCTTAAATGTTGTCATAAAAGGACTCCTGCAGCCGGGCGATCATCTCCTGCTCTCTTCACTGGAGCATAATGCCGTGTTAAGACCGCTTCATTCGATGCTGGCTAAAGGGATATCCTATTCTGCAGTCCCCTGCACCCCGGACGGTAATCTTGATCTTGCGATACTGCCAAGTCTGGTGCAAGCGAATACCAAGGCGGTCCTGATGACCCATGCCTCCAATGTTTCCGGGACAATTCTCCCGTTGGAGCAAGTCGGCGAATTCTGCCGCCGGAACAACCTGTATTTTATTATTGACACTGCGCAGACGGCTGGCTTTTTAGAGCTGGATATGGAAAAATTAGGCGCTGATGCCCTCACCTTTACCGGACACAAAGGTTTGCTGGGACCGATGGGCATCGGCGGCTTTCTCCTTACGGACCGGCTGGCAGAAATAATGCCTCCCTTACTGGAAGGAGGCACCGGCAGCCTTTCGGAAGAGCTGCAACACCCCCCCTTCCTGCCTGATAAATACGAAAGCGGCACCATGAATATTCCCGGGGTTTTTGGTCTGAACGCCGCCCTAAAATATCTCATGCGGCATGGACTGCCAGCCATCCGTGAGCAAGAACTGGCCCTGACTGCCCGTTTCATTGCCGGGATAAAAAATATGAACGGCATCAAAATTATCGGCCCGGAGACAGTCGAGAACCGCACCGCCATTGTCTCCCTTGATTTCCCGGGCAAAGACAATGCGGACATTGCCCACCGTCTGGCCAGGGATTATCAAATTCTGACCCGCTGCGGACTCCATTGTTCGCCTGCCGCCCATCAAACCCTGGGGACCTTCCCCCAGGGAACAGTTCGCTTCAGCTTCAGTCATTTTAATACCGAAGCAGAAATTGACTATGCCCTGAACATCATCGCCCATTTGTAATCCCAAAGCAGAAAAGTCCCTTGAAATCACTTGATTCGACCATGAACCGCCAGCCAAATACACGGCGGTTCTTTTGTTGTCCACTCTACTCTGTGCCTTTCATGGTCAGGAAGAAAAACCCAATCCCCTGCCTTCATCTCTAAGATTCTACCGTCCGGCCATGATAGTCTCGCCTCTCCCTGCAACAGCACCACCCATTCGTCTCTTTCCTGGTCATACCAAAAACCCTCCGGCGAGGCTTGCCCTGTAGAAATAATCCGTTCGATCAATACACCATGGTCGGGAAGAAGGGCTTCAACATACTCCTCGCTTAATTCTTCCCCCGCCTGAAGAGCAGCCGCTATTTCCGGCGGCATCTTAAAAAGATTAGGCCGATGGGTTCCCATTTATCCTGCACCCCCTTTTTGTTTTGCCTCTTTAGTGACAATTACCTGTCCTGGCCGTACCAAAACTGCCGGCTCTTTTCCCTGATCTCTTCTTTCGTTAATTCCCGGGGCCAGAATTGCATCGGCCGTCCCTCCCGCATGGCGGCAGCCAAATGAACAAAAGTATGCGGGTTTTTCTTTTGCAATTGCCGGATTAACTCTTTTATTTCCGCTCTTTTCGTATAGCCATCCAGGGAACACGGGCTTGGCACCGGGGTAAACCCTAGCTTATTAATGAACGAACGAATCTCCCTTTCCCGTAAATAAATCAAGGGCCTGATAACCGTAACGCCTGTCCTTTCTAAGTATGTTTTCGGCAAAAAGGTTGTCACCTGCCCGGAATATAAGATGCTCATCAAAAACGTTTCAACCGCATCATCATAGTGATGCGCAAAAGCAACCTTATTAAAGCCATGCTTCCTTGCATAATTATGTATAATCGCCCGGCGGAAATAGGCACACTGCGAACATGGTGTCTGATCCGGATGATGTAGAATATCCTCAGCCAACTCCACGCGCTGGATCCGGTAAGGGACTTGCAACAGGTCACATATTTCTTGAAGCGAACTCCAATCCATCTCCTCCACCCTTTTAAAGCCTAAATCTATGGTCATTGCTTCCACTCCTACCGGGAAAGGCAGATGTTTTGTGAGCACCGCTAAGGCATATAAAAGAAAGGTACTGTCTTTGCCTCCCGAAAGGCCAACTAAGACTTTGTCCCCTTTTTCCAATAAATCAAATTCAATGACCGCCCGTTGAACTGTCCTGATCATTCTTTTCGGTAAAGCTAAACGCATCGGAATAACTCCCCTTTAGTCAATTATTTCTTCTCACCCCATCTTTTCAGCCTAAGCGTACCGGCAGTTTGCCGGTTCAGTGCCTTTGGGTGCTTTTCGCCTTAGGTCAGACGCCAACCGGGCGGGTAGTAATTCTTCAGGTAATCCCCTGTTTGTTTGGCCCAGCCTAAAGGAAACTCCTCCAGACAAACCAGAGTCCAACCTTTTTCCCCTTCCCCTAACAGGGTTTCCCCTTTGAGATACTTGGCTACCTCCGGGCCGGAAAGGGAAAGGCTGACCCGCCGCTTGGCGTTACTGCTTTTCAGCCCCATGGCCAAAGCCTGCGAAGGGGTGAAACGTCCCTTGTCCATCGTGCCCACAAACCAGCCATAGCGCATGACCTTTAACCCGGTTAACTCCGGAAGCTCTGCAGGCACCAAATAAACATACTGCCCCATTTGCCGAAACGTACCTTCCGGCGGTGCAAACAAATTTTCCGCCAGAAAAGAGGCCACCGCCTCCGGTACGGCTTCCGCCATGAATGCGTCTTTCTGCTTCTGCGCCCGCGTCTGCAGTGTCCGTGGTTGTTGCTGCGGTTGCGGCTGTTGCTCTTGTGCCTGTGGCTCTTGCTGTTCCGTCTGCAACTGATGTTGCGTCTGTGTCTGTTCCAGCATAGCCAGAAAATGGCCTTCTCCTTTAACCTTATGCGGCCATAAGCGACGCGTTTTGTCCGTTCTTCCGGAAACCAAAAAACCCGCTTCCCACCCGAAATCCAGCGGTAAATCCCCCAGGACAAAATCAGGGTGTTCTGCCAGAAAGTGCGCCATCACCTCTTCATTCTCCCGCACCGAGAAGGTACAAGTAGAATAAACAATCCGGCCTCCCGGCTTTAACATCCGCACAGCCTGCGCCAGAATGTCCTTTTGCATCGCCGAGCAAAGCTCACTGTTATAGGTACTCCAACTTTTGACCGCCCGCGGGTCTTTGCGGAACATTCCTTCCCCGGAACAAGGCGCATCCACCAAAATCTTATCAAAAAACGCCGGAAATACCTCGGCCAGTCTTGCCGGTTCCTCATTAGTCACGACCGCATTCGTTGCCCCCCAGTGTTCGAGATTCCAGACAAGGGCTTTCACCCTTTCCGCACTGTTGTCGTTGCTGACCAGTAACCCTTTTCCTTGTAAAGCGGCGGCTAATTGGGTTGATTTCCCGCCGGGAGCGGCACAGAGATCCAGAACCTTATCGCCCGGCTTGACCCCCAGACAGGCGGCCGGACTCATGGCACTCGGCTCCTGTAAATAATAGATCCCGGCCTGGTAATAGGGATGCTTCGCCGGTCGCTCCTCACCGCAAAGATAGAAGCCGTCCGTCGTCCACGGGACGGGCTTGAGGGCAAAGCCTGTCCGCGCTAAAAAATCCGCACAACTGATCTTCAGGGTGTTGACGCGTAACCCTTGATAGGGCACCCCTTCCTCCCATGCCTGATAAAACGGGACCCATTCGTCCGCCAGTAAGCTCTTCATCTCTGCTGTAAATTTTTCCGGTAAACGCATTAGTTCACACCCCTCACTCTCTATCAATTATTTTATCATAACTCATTACAGCGTTCCCTGGTGATAGAACTGAACCTGAGGCATGCTCAAAAAGAGGGGGTAACGCCTCACAACGGCAGATCGGAATACCCTGGGCGGAAAACTTCTTTTCGTATTCCGTCTGCACATTACCAACAATACCGGAATGATGCAAATCATAAGTGATGCGGCGTAACGAAAAACCGGCTTCGCCAAACTGAAGCAAGGAGTATTCAAAAAATGCCACATTATCTGTCTTAAAGTGGATTTCCCCTTTTCCATTTAAAAGTCTTTTATATATATTCAGAAAAAAAGGACTCGTTAAACGCCTCCTGGCATGGCGCTTTTTCGGCCAGGGATCGCTAAAATTCAGATAGAGCCTTTCAATCTCTGCAGGTAAAAAATATTGCTCCAGTAACGCCCCGTCCACATTCAGAAAACGTAAGTTCGGCAACGCGACAAACTCCCTTTGCGCCGCCTTCAGCATTATATCGGTAATCCTGTCAATGCCAATAAAGTTTACCTCGGGGAATTTAGCCGCCATCGTGGTGATAAAGCCGCCCTTCCCCATCCCCAACTCCACATGAAGAGGATGGCTATTGCCAAAACACTCCTGCCATTTCCCTTTGAGAAGCTCCGGCTCCTCCTTAATAAGCCCGGGCATCTCCTCAATCCTTTTCCCGGCAATTGATTTTCGGAAACGCATCTCCTTGATTCCTCCTTGTCTCCAAACGATGCATGAAACTCACAGCTAAAATACTAAAGCTTTTTGGCCGCCTTGGCAAGATACGGCGCACAAATCAAAGCTAAAATCCTCAATCTCTGGGATATGATAATACTGAGCAGATGTAAAAAACTTAATCCCGGAGATAATACTGATCTAAGGCCCTGTGTATTCTCTCAAAGATCAGTCCGACCATAAACCAGACCGGGAGGTAATCAAAACGAATCAAGCCTTGCAGATGATAGGCAGTAGCCATACTGTAGTCCCATGGACATTCCCCTAAAACACTGCGTAATAACCAACCGGTCGCGTATTCGATCATAATGATCAGGCCAGCCCAAACTAAGCCTCGCCCATACCAGGGCCAGTCCTCAATCTGATCATGCACCGGCTCCAAAAACACCGCCAGCCCATAGATCGGAAACATCCATAAATATGTATGGCTCGACAACATTAGGTCCCCTTTATACAAGGAGCCTATTCCCGTCCACAATACTTCTATACTCCAACCTAAGAGCCCATATATAAAAAAATTCTTATTCATGCTGTTAGTTTTACTAATTTTTAAAAAAATATTTACCTAAAAATAATTTCTTTAAGTTGCCTAAAATAAATTGAAAAATTATTCTTTTCAGTGTATACTTATTTTATATGGAACCTGCAATTTGCTTGAAGGTAGCTAATTAATCTATCTGAACTGATGTCCTTGGGTTAGATTAGGTAACTCCGTCAAGTAAGCAGGAAAATCTAACTCAGGAGGCATGCTGAAATGGAAGACAAAGTGCTTATTTGTAAGGATTGTGGGAACGAATTCATCTTTAGCGTTCAGGAACAGGAATTCTTTGCCGAAAAAGGGTTCCAGAATGAACCAGCCCGCTGCCTTGACTGTCGGAGACTGCGTAAGCAACAGGCCAACAAAGGTGAACGTCAATACTACACTGTTACCTGCTCAGATTGCGGTGTAGAAACACAGGTTCCTTTTAAACCAACCGGTGTAAGACCTGTTTACTGCCGTGATTGCTTTCAAAAACTTCGGTAATTAGGTTAGTAGTAAGTTACATACACAAACAATCGAAGCTGTCTTATAATCCGCGATTATAGAACAGCTTCTTGTTGTGCCTTTTTTATCTTGTTTTGTTACCTTATTTGGCCGGACTGACTAATTTAACGAGCAACTGACGGGCTATGTTCTGAAAAGCAGGGCTTTTCAACATCTCCAGAAACTGATCGATTTGTTCCTGGTCCATATGTTGAAGAACCGCTTCATCAGCCCCTGCATTCCTTATTTCTACTTCCTGAGCACGGACATTATCGATTATTTTTATCACAGAATCCAGCTTGTAAGCTCCTTCATCCAATAACGTGCGGAAGTAGGTGCATTTTTCTTTCAGCCTGTTCACTTCCGCAGACATCAAATCAATTTCCTCTACTCGCAACGTACGTCCACCTCCCTCTTTCCTCTGATGTTTTCTTTGGCATTATTTCTTGAAGCCGCCCTATTCTTGTCAAGCGATCATTTTTACCCGGCACTATTTATAATATGCGTTTAAACAGTGTTGGTGCATTATGATATAATTAAGATAGTACCAGTCTTGCGCCAAGCTTTTTTCGTGCAGGCAGAAAAAGGAGGGTCTTTATGAAAAGAAAATCTGCCTTGTTGATCATGTTACTGTTTTTTGTTACTACGCTCTTTACCGGTTGCGGTGAAACAGAAAACCAGCCAACTGATTCCCAGACCAATTCTACCGGTTCCAATGCAACAGAAAACCAGCAAGAAAACCAAGAAGAAAACCAGGAAACAAATTCCCACCCTTTCAATATTGATAACTTTGACATAGAAGAATTCCCGGCAACTGATCCCCAGCCCAACCAGAGCGATAACGGGGAAACAGAAAACCAGCAGGAAAATCAACAAGAAAACCAACAGGATAATCAGCAGGAAAACCAGGAAACTGATGCCCAGACCGAGGCAAAAATTAGTGTCTTTAGTACAACAAACCTTTACGGACAAAATATTACCCAGGACATCTTTGCCCGATATGATTTAACGATGATTAATATTTTTGCCACCTGGTGCAATCCCTGTATCGCTGAAATGCCGGAACTGGCTAAAGTACATAAAAAATTACCGAAAAACGTGAACATCCTGGGGATTTGTACAGATGCGAGAGAGGAACTTGCGCTTGCCCAGGATATTGTCCGGGTCACTAAAGTATCCTATGAGATTCTCATTCCCGATGAAAGCCTGCGGGACAAATTACTGACAAAAATAGACTTCTACCCTACGACCATTTTTGTGGATAAAGAAGGCCGCTATGTCGGCGACCCCATCCTGGGGGTCCCTCAGGCGAAAGATCTGGTCAAGGCTTATCTTAAGGAGATCAACACCAGACTAAACGCATTGGAGAAATAACATGAAAATTAAAGCGGTTCACAAATATACAAAATTCGTTTTGCTCATTTCCTCCCTCCTTTTTATCGGCATCGGCTTAATGAGAAGTGAGCATCTTACCGTACTGAAAAAAGCGATCAATATTTGTCTTGAATGTATCGGGGTGGGATAGTGAAAAGAAGAATTGTGCAAATAATCACCACATTAATCTCCAATAGTCATCTGACCGGCTTTTGGCAGGGGACAATTTACCGGGGAAAAATGAAATATCTTTGTGTGCCGGGGCTCAACTGCTACTCCTGCCCCGGGGCCATTGGTTCCTGCCCCCTTGGCGCTTTACAAGCGGTTTTGGGCAGTGCGAGATATCTGATGTCCTTTTATGTCGTCGGCCTGCTCACTTTTTTCGGCACTCTGCTAGGGAGATTTATCTGTGGCTGGCTCTGCCCGTTTGGTTTCCTGCAAGAGCTGATTTATAAAATTAAAACGAAGAAAATGATCCTTCCGCCAAAGATAGACCGGCCCCTAAGATATCTAAAATACCTCATCCTCCTTCTGTTCGTAATTCTGCTTCCCCTCACGCTCACCAACCAATTCGGCAATGCCGCCCCTTATTTCTGTCAATGGATTTGTCCGGCCGGAACACTGGAAGGCGGTATACCTCTGTTGATCAGTAATGAAGGCTTGCGCAGGATGGTCGGTTTTCTGTTTGGCTGGAAAATGCTCTTACTCTTGCTCACGCTCGGCAGTGCCTTATTGATCCACCGCTTTTTTTGCAAATACCTTTGTCCGCTGGGTGCCTTTTATGCACTATTCAATAAAATAAGCTTTTTTGCGCACCTGAACATCGATCAAGAGAAATGCACCGGCTGTAATACCTGTTCAAACGCGTGCCCGATGCAGGTACCGGTATGGGAGAACCCCAACCACCAGGAATGTATCCGCTGCGGCGCCTGTATAAAAAAATGCCCCCATGAGGCTCTCAGCTTTACCTGGTGGGCGACGGACGCTCCTGTGGAAAAACAAAGTAAACTTCCTGACAATAAAAAGGAGACTGCTACTACGATTTAAGCGTAGCCGCAGCTCCTTCTTTATTTTATCTGGAGAACGGACCGACTAATAACCGACCCCCCCGAAAAAGCTCGGGAAAAGCAAGAGAATTAAAATCACCAGAAAGAGAATCGCAAAGTTATTTCTTCCGAAACCGAAACCACCACCGCAGCCACCACCGGGGGCATTTGTTTCAACCATAATAGTAAACCTCCTTTGATCTTTTGTAGTTGGTTTTTCTACTCCATCTTATGCTATTACTATGGAAATGGTGCAATCTTATGACTCACCAAGACGAACTAAGCGTCTCAAAGACTAATATACAAACGGTCTGAAAAGAAACGGGATAATACAGATTATCAAGAGGATGATGAAGATTACCCAAATCCAACTGCATCCTCCATAAAAATTAGAACTAATCTCATTTTGATTTTCAAACATTTTGGCTACCTCCTTCCTGTACGAACTTGTTATGTTTTGCTGTTTTCCTTGGGATCACCTTTTTCCTTTCCCGCTGTATTTACCTTGCTGCTGACTGAAGAACTTGATACCCCTATGCCTGGGAAAAACAGCAGTAAAAAGATAATTAAAAAGGTTATCCCAAAAGCCTTTGCATAAGATATCTTCAAACCGAACAATGAGATGACCTCATTGTCCTTTTTCCCTGTCTGCTCCTGTCTGGGCTTATAATCCTGACTGCAAACTTTTTCCTCGGTCTGTTTAACCGTAATTGTACTTTCATCAAGCTGTGCATTTTTTTGGGCACTATCTCCGGGATAAAAGTAATACTCCTGCAGATTATCTCCCATCCAAGCATCCCTCCTTCTTCATCCAAATACCCCCCAAACCTTTTAATCTGCTCCTGGTTTTCCCCTGCTTTATCCTATGTTTGTCGGGCAAAATTCGTTCCGCTGCTTTCCGGAACAAACACTTGAATGAAAATCTGCCGTAAAAGCTTCTGAAAAACCGGGCCCTGAAATAACTCCAACAACTCATCAATGGAGTCCTTGGAAGACTTATAAGAAGCAGCCTTTGCTGTAGTCAGGGAAGCACTTTTCGTATCATTCGCTCTGACGATCTCCAGAATTTGGAGAATACTCTCCATTTTAAAGAGAAACTCATCTAAAACTATTCTGGCGAAATCAATTTGCTCCTTGACGCGCACAATTTGCCCTTCCGTCTGCGCTAAATTTTCAATCAGTATATCACTAACCATCCTGGGTGACTGTTTTTGATCAGCCTGCTCTCCTTGCTGATAATCTGTCTTTAACTTGGAATACTGGGCTTGTTTTTGGGCAAATGCTTCCTGCGGGAAAAGCTGTTCCGTTTGCTTGGCCTGCTGTCCGGCTTTTTGCTTGCCTTGCTCGGCCCCTTGCGACCCTTGCTGCATTTGTTGCTTTACTTCCTCTGCTTGCTGTACTTGCTTAGTTTCCTCTGCTTCTCCTGCCTCTCCCGCTTGTTCTGCCTGCTTAGCTTGCTCTGCCTGTTGTTCTGCCTGCTCTACTTGCTGCTCAGTTATTTCCTTCCCTTCTTTCCGCGGAGCTTCAGCGGAATGAGACGGCCCATAATCACGCCGATAACGCGGACCAAAAAAACACATATGCTTCGGTTCGGGTCGCCTTAACCCGTCATACCTAAATTGCATACTGGCCAATCTTTTCACCTCTTTTCACAACCTCACTATTACATACTATGAATGACTTTATATTTAGTGCGTCCCTGATTTATAATTTAAATAAGTCGGCCATACTTAGCTCGTTCATTTCCAAAGCCTTTAAAAACAACCCCTGGGCTGCCTCTTGCTCTTCTTTCGTTAAAACCTCTCCTTTCTGAAAACGATCCAGAATCCGCAAGGCATTATTTCTCTCTTCACCTTGCAAAGCCAGTTTGTCAACAAAGTCTTGTTTTTCCTCTTCGTTCATTTTCCTTAGACCTTCAACAATCTGGGGAAGATAATTAAAAGCCTGTAATAATTGGTTCATGCCCATCGCTCTTTCGCCACCTTTCTTTTTTCTTCAGTTGTTTTTATAACTATGTTAATGCACAAAAAGAGGTGCATGATTAACCGCTTTCCAATGAAGAAGGCTTGCGCCAGGCTCTCTTAGAGCAGGCGGAAGCCTTAGTTAAGGAGGATTCACCATGTCAAAGCTGCATGAAAAACAGCAATTCTATCTTCAATTATTTCTCACCTTCTTTAAAGTAGGGGCTTTGGTCTTTGGCGGCGGTTTTGCCATGATTCCCATAATTGAAAGAGAGGTAGTCACCAACAAAAAATGGATCTCCGCAGAGGAGTTTATTGATATGATCGCTGTTACCCAAGCATCCCCCGGCCCGGTTGCCGTCAATTCCGCTGTTTTTATCGGCTATAAACTGAAAGGCCTCCCGGGGGCCCTTGTCTCTCTGCTTGGTACCGTTCTGCCCTCTTTTACGATAATTTTGCTTTTCGCCATTTTTTTAGCTTCACAAGGAGATAATGAGATCCTGAAAAGATTTTTTGCCGGGGTCAGACCGGCCGTGGCCGCATTAATCCTTGGTGCGGGTCTCAAAATGGGCAAGAAGGTCATCCATTCCTCCTTTGCCCTGATCATCAGTATCTCAGCGCTGGTCACGCTGTTCCTGCTTGGCCTACATCCGATTATTCTCATTATCCTGGGGGCCCTGACGGGGGTTTTGTATTACCGCTTCGCCCCGCCCAATGACCCTTCAAAGGAGGTTTCCTAAAAAATGTTCTGGCTACTTTTTAAAACCTTTTTTCTCATCGGGGCCTTCAGTTTTGGCGGAGGATATGCGATGCTACCCCTCATCCAAAAAGAAGTGGTAACCAAACACGCCTGGCTGACCTTACAGCAATTTACCGATATTCTGGCTGTGGCCGAAATGACTCCCGGTCCCGTCGCCATCAATACCGCCACTTATGTAGGCTATCAGACGGCCGGTTTTTTGGGTTCTGTCTGCGCAACCCTCGGTGTCGTTCTGCCTTCTTTTCTGTTAATCTCCACCCTCGCGGGAATTGTCCTGAAAAATAAAAACAGCCCCTACTTCAAAGGAGCTTTTCTAGGCCTGCGGCCTGTTGTTGTCGCCCTTATCGTAGAAGCCGGTTTACTCTTATGTTTTGATCTTACCACTGACATATCCGGTTTTCTGCTCTTTTTTATCGCCGTAATACTAACCTTATTTACGAAGTTACACCCTGTCTTTTTGCTCCTCGGTTTTGGCTTGCTTTCAATCTTTCTGCCCATCTTCTAATTAATAAGAATAAGCAGCATCCATATTATGATAATTGCAGCATCCTTTCCAAATTCCTTTGAAAACGTTTACTATCGTCCAAAGACCAGGCGGCCGGGCCTTTCGTGCGCCCGCCCTGCCGTCGAAATTGCGCTTTAAAATGACGCTCCTCCAACATAAAGTCCATTTTGTCTTCCTCGTAAATCATCCCCCGGGGCGAAATAGCCTTTGCCCCTTTGCCCATCACCAAAGCGGCCAGACCCCAATCCTGCGTAACCACGATGTCCCCTCGCCCGGCCAGCTGCATTACGGCTAAATCAGCTGCCTGAGGCTCATTTCCCACCACAATATGGCGCTGCTCCCCGCCGATCTGATGATTAAAGGAAGCGATCGTCACCATCTCCCAGGGATATTTCTGTAAAAGGGCGCTGATGATTTCCCGGCTTGGTTTCGGGCAAGCATCCGCATCAACGATTACTGTCTTCACGTTATTCCCATCCTATTTCCAATACTTCCATCTACTAATGGGCCAATAAGTAACCCAGGCTTTCCCCTTGACAGCGGAGATATCAGCAAATCCCCATTCGTGGGAATCATAGGAGCGATTACGGTTATCCCCCAGCATAAACATTTTCCCTTCGGGAACCACCAGCTTAGGAAATTCATACTGAATCGGCTCGGCGATATAAGGTTCATCCAGCGGTTCATTATTTACATAAAGTTTACCATCTTTCATTTCAAGGGTATCCCCGGGCAGACCGACCACCCGCTTAATCAGTTCATCCTCCAGATTAGAAGCCGGAGGTGGCGCAAAAACAACGACATCTCCTCTTTCCAACCCTTGAAAACGATGGGTAATCTTCTCCACAAAGAGCCGATCACCGATCTGAATTGTTGGTACCATTGAAGCTGTAGGCACTATTCTGCTGTCAAGTAGAAACATCCGGATAATCACCACGATGACAATGGCGATTAAGATGGTAAGGAGCCATTCCTTTATTTCCTGCTTCACATTTGCCAAAACTACACCACATCCCAACCTAAATTATTTTCTTTCTTAAACCTTCCTTCTTCCTTTATCAGTATAGCGGATTATTCTAAAAAAGTTAAGACTTGTGACTCAAATACGATAAATCAGCCATCTGCAAATCGTACCTGCGAGCCAAGGCCACACCTTCCTGCCAGCCTTCCCCCAATTGATCCGGTTGGTGCGCATCGGTATTCAGCACTACCTGAATGTCATAATGAGCGGCTAATTCCCAGAAGCGTTCCAAAGGAAAACGATAGCGCAGCTCTTGCCGGGTCTGGATTTTGTCTTTATGAAAGCCGCTGCAATTAATCTCGAGCGGAACGTGATAAGCCTCCGCCGCTTCAAGAATATAGCGGGAACAGGCTATCGCCTCTTTATCCCAGAGCTCATAAAAGCCGCCAAAAACGTCCGGGTGAGCCACAAAAGCAAAAAGACCCGACTCAATCCCCTTAACCACTTCCTGTGTATAAGCCTTGAGCTCCTTATAACCGCGCATGCCCTTCCAATGATAGACTAATTCTCCCTCGCAGTAGAAAAGATGTTGCCCTAAAATCAGGTAATCAAAGTTCCACCTTGTTAGTAACTCCTCCCGGTAATAACTGAGATATCTGTCTTCATATTCACATTCCAACCCTTTGAGAATTACTAATTGGGGGAATTTTTGCTGAGCCGCTTCAATCGCCTGCACATAACCAGGCAGTTCCTCCATCTCCATTCTTACTTCCTGAACCCACTCGTCAGGAAACGGAATATGATCTGATACTCCCAGTACCTCAAACCCATGTTGTGCGGCAAAGGAGGCATAATCCTCCACATCTCCTTGCGCATGTTTACAGCGAAAAGTGTGCGTATGATAATCCTGCAACTGTTTCTTCGTCATTTGCGTCCCTGTCATTTTGTCTCTAAATCTCCTGTCTTTTTTTATGCTTTTTTCTTCAGCTTTACCGAGCTAAGCTTTACCGAACAGCTTCATCGATTTGCCCGATTACTTTTTCTATTTCCTCTTGTGCCTGGCCAAATCCCGCCCAATCACCTTCCTGCATTTTTTTGTTCGCCTCATTTTCTAACTGGACTAAGCGCTTGACCAGGGTACGGATTCTCTCTTCATCAATTTTTCCGGCTCCAATGTCTGCCTCGTCCCCTGTCCCTCCGGTCTGATCATTTTCCTCGCCAAGCCCGGGTCCCTTATCCTTTGTCCCGCCGCCAGCCCCGAACAGCTTCTCAATGGCCTGAGCCAGCGTATCCTCCATCACGATGGTGTCTTTATAGAAAACAAAAACCTTCTTCAACTGCGGGTATTTGGTCTGTTCGGCCTCGATATACAACGGCTCCACATACAAAAGAGAACCGGCGATGGGATAAACCAGCAGATTACCCCGCAACACCTTACTGCCTCCCCGCTCCCACAAAGATAACTGGGCGGAGATTTCCGGATCCTGATCAATCTGGGATTCTACCTGCGCCGTGCCCGGCACCTGAATCCCTTTGGGGAAATTATATAAGAGCAGTTTGCCATAATTCTCCCCGTCAGAACGGGCGGCCAACCAGGAAACCATATTTTTCTTGGTGGCGGGAGTAAAGTTGCGCATCAGCACAAATTCCTCTTTTTCCTCCTCCGGCAAACGAATAATACTGTAATACGCCTCCTGGGACTGTGCCTTACCCCAATAGACCTCTTCGCCTAAAGCCCATCTGTCTTCCCGGGTAAAGAAGACCGTCGGATTAGTCATGTGATAATCTTTCAGGATGAGCGATTGGACATTGAAAAGATCCTCCGGATACCTGATATGCTGTCTTAAATCTGGCGGCATTTCCTCTTTGCTCTTGAAAAGACCGGGATAAATCTTACTAAACACACGAATCAGCGGGTCTTCCTCATCAAAGAGGTAAAAATCGATTGTCCCGGAATAAGCATCAACCACAATCTTAACACTGTTGCGGATATAATTAAAGCCACTCTTTTTATCTACCACCTGCGAATACGGATATTTATCCGTTACCGTATAAGCATCTAGCAAATAAAATAATCTACCTTCTTCACTCATCACCAGATACGGATCCTGGTCAAAATAGAGAAACGGAGCAATGCGGTGCGCCCGGTCCATAATATTGCGTGTTTCTAAATATAGACTCTCCGACGTAATGTAATCGGATAATAAATATCGGAACTGAAAATCCCGCAGAGCCAGGAGTACTTTATTGACAGGCGTCATGGGAATGCCCAATTTTCCCTGGTATAAATATTCCTGGTTATCGTTCCCCATGGGATAGTCATATTCTTTCAAACCGGTCTTGACAATCACATTATCCTTGGTGGCCTCGCCAAAATAAACCCGCGGTTCCTGCACCTCGCCAACCTCGGAACGCGGCGGGATGTTTTTAATCAAATACTGTGGCAGCCCGGTTTTATCGACCGTATTGGCCTGACTCATCACTAGTCCAAAACCATGCGTATATTTCAACATTAATTGATTAAAATTCCCCATGTTTTCCGCCAGGGCGCCTTTATTCAGCTCGCGCGCGGACAAAAAGACCTGCGTTGGTTTACCATTAATGAGATACCGGTCCACATCCACATCCTTAAACTGATAATAATAACGGTTTTCCTGTTGCTGCCCGTAGATGCTTAGGGTCGCCCGATGATCCAAAAGCCGGATATTCTCAATAATATCGCGGTTGTTCTTGATATCTTGAGCCGTAATTTCTCCGACCGGATACTCCTTCTCCGTAAGATTATCCAGCCCGTAGGCCTGACGGGTATACTTAATATTGTGCTCTACATAAGGCAGTTCCTTGGTAATTTCATCAGGATCCACCACAATTTTTTGATAGAATTCCGGGAAAAATCCCGTCAGCACTGCGGCAACAAGAAAATAAAGCACCACGGAAAGAAACGCTCTTTTCATGTGTTTGCGCAGGGAGAAGAAAACAAAAATACCCACAACCAGGGAGAGGATGAGCATAAGGTGAGCGGCCGGAAGCCTTGCTTCAATGTCCGCTGCCCCTGCCCCAATCACGGCGCCTTCCTGGGAATACATTAAGCCGTAAGCGGTAAGCTTATACTGGATTGCCTGCCAGGCAATAAAAAGGCCCGATAACAAGCCGACATGCCGAAAAGCACGTTTTTCCTCTCCTGTAAAAACCCTGCCCACAAACTGCCAGGAAGAAGACTCAAAACCGCCCAGCAATAATACTAAATATAAAAAGATGGCCACGACAATATTCAGCACTAATAACATATTACCCAGCCGGTAAACCAGCCAGAAAATCGGCAACTGAAAAACATAAAAACTAATATCCAGCTTAAACTGCGGATCGGTGATGCCAAAAGGCTCAGCATGAAGATACTGCAAAATCTGCATCCATAACTGACTGCTGCCCATCGCGGTCAGCAGACCTACGAAAAAAGCCGGAATTAACAGATACCAAACACGAAGCGGTTTGCGCGCGATTTTAAAACAAAGGAAGGCATTAAGAATAGTAAGCAGAAAGCCGAGCAAAAAAAGCCCCAACGACACAAAGACCTTGCCGGTAAAGGTACGCCAAAAAACCGCATCATATCCTAAGACGCTAAACCAGGTCCAGTCAAGCTTAAATGTGATGAAAAAGCGAAAGAACAAATAAAGAAAAACGATTAGTCCGAAAAGAACCCACTTGCGGTAAGCCGGATTAAAGAACGGCCTTTTCTTGTATTGGTCTTTTCCCGGTGGATAATCATAAACCTCAGCCAAGTAAAGTCACCTCCAACAAAAATATCTCCAGCACTCATTTTATGTTTAATTTTAACCGCCTATAAGTTAAAACCGCCTTCCTCCGGCGGTAAAACTCTCATCCTGCAACCTGCAAATAGATGCTATTGACCTTGCTGATTTAATTTTTCGAGCTCTTCATCTATTTCTCTTTCTGTCATACCGTCTTTCTTTAAGTTGTAGACAATGGCTTCACGCCAAAACGCCATTTTCTCCTGGATCTTTTTGTACTTTTTCATTTCCGGCCCTTTTCTCCTGGCGCGAGCGAGACTGTTACTCTCAACGATCGCCACCACAAATTTACCCTTGATTTTTTCCTCCCTGCTCATTTGCTCATAATTGCTGTTCAAATAATTCAGCACCTTACGATAATACTCCTCGAATTCCTGGAAAGGAATTTCCGTATCCATCCCCAAGTATTCCTGCATTTTTGTGTACAATTCTTCCACTTTCATCACTCCCTCAATAATACTTGCCATACACTATCTTAACACACACTTCTTCCCTAAGCACCGGTGTTTTTTCATGTCCTGTTCTTTTTTCGCGGACCGCTGCTTTGGTCTGCGGCGCAAGCGTCTTTCCACTAACCACCGGGCATGCTCCATTTTTCCGGAAAGAGACGGGAAGCGCTGCCGGATCTTGGCTAATATCCGTTTAGCCCTTTCATTTCATATTTTCTTTTTGCGGTAACGGACCGGAAAAATCCGCTTTTCATCCACACCCATTTCCTCCAGGGTTATTTTCAAATCCCGTCCTATTTTATAAAAATTAAATTTCTGCTGTTCGGAAACCAGCGTCACCGCAGTCCCTTCCTTTCCCGCCCGTCCGGTGCGCCCGACACGGTGGAGATATTGCTTGGTATCCCGCGGCAAATCATAATTAAAAATATAATCAATATCCGCCACATCCATCCCGCGAGCCAGCAGATCCGTAGTAACAAGCAAAGAAATCCGTCCCTCCCGAAAAGCAGAGAGCAGGTTTTTCCGCTTTTGTTCGCCCAAATCACTATGCAGGCCACCCGCCTCATACCCCTTATCCCTGAGGTATTGGGTCATGAAGGCCACTCCTTCGTTGCGCTCCATAAAGACCATCGCTTTCTGGGGCTGGTAGATCCTGAGCAATCTGTCGAGGACGGCAAGTTTTCTCGTTTTTTCGGCCCGGAAATATTGATGTTTAATCTGCGGCGGCACACTGCCGGCACTGTCAATCAAGATAAATTCAGGGGCCGGGGTAATGAGCTCAGCCACCTGGCTTACCACATGACGCGGCATAGTCGCTGAGAAAAAAAGAACCTGTCGCGACCGTAAGGTTTTTTTCATAATCTGCAAGACATCATCCATAAAACCGGCACTAAACATTTTATCTGTTTCATCGATGACGATTGTTTTGATCGTTTGCCCATTGATTTTTTTCTTCCCGAAAAGTTCCAGCACACGCCCTGGCGTTCCCACGGCAACCTTAGGCTTGTCCTTCAGCGACTGGACCTGTCGCTCCACGTTTGCTCCCCCGGTAAGGACAGCCACTCCCAGCTTTTCAGCTAAAGACTGGATTACCCTGGTCACCTGAAAGGCCAGTTCCCGGGAAGGAACCAACACCAGAATCTCTAAATCCTTCGTCGTATCGTTTAGCCCGGTCAAGAGCGGCAAGAGATAGGCCAGCGTTTTGCCTGACCCCGTAGGCGACTGGACCAGCAGGTTCTTTCCGGCCAGAATCAACGGTATTGCTTCCGCCTGGACCGCAGTCGGAGTCTTCAACCCCAGCGTTGTTAAGTTTTCGACAAGCTCGGAAGCAAGTCCCAGTTTTTGAAAGTCCTTTTCCATGATCACGCTATTCCTTTGTTTCTTGATTATTTTTTTTCTTAATCTTTTTTACTGAATTTTTCCTGAACTTTTTGCCTTCACTATTGCCCTTAAATCGAAAGAATCCCTGCCAGGCGGTAATCATCCAGATTAATCGATTTAGACTGATTGATGGCCCAATCGATATCAAAACTCCGAATGAGCTCACCGTCAAGGGCCACCATCTTTTTCCTTTCGCCGCGCAGTAAGAGATTCACGGCTTCTGCCCCCATGCGGCTGGCCAACAGCCGGTCTTTTGCACTAGGCGTTCCGCCCCGTTGAATATAGCCCAAAATGGACAAACGGGTTTCCAAACCTGATTTTTCATTGATTTCCTTCGTTAACTCCATCGCATCAGCGGCTCCTTCCGCCACAACAATAATGCTATGCTTCTTCCCTCTGCGGTTCCCGCGTTTAATGTTCTTTACTACTGCATCAATGTTTAAGGGAACTTCCGGGATAATAATCGATTCCGCTCCGCCGGCTAATCCGGCTTCTAAAGCAATAAAGCCCGATCTTCTCCCCATTACCTCAATGACAAAAATCCGCTCATGGGAAGTGGCCGTATCTCTAATCTTGTTAATCGAATCAACAACCGTGTTTACTACTGTGTCATAGCCGATGGTGGCGGCAGTACACGGAATGTCATTGTCGATCGTACCGGGAATACAAATAGTAGGCATCCCTAGTTTATCCAGCTCCAGAGCACCCCGGAAAGTCCCGTCACCGCCAATGGCCACCAACCCCTCAACTTCTTCTTCCCGCAAATGCTCCAGCGCTTTTTGTCGCCCTGCCGGAGTAAGAAAATCATCACAACGTGCTGTCAGCAGTACTGTCCCGCCCCGCTGAATAATGTCAGCGACCGAACCGAGCGACATTTTAATAAAATCCTTTTCAATTAAGCCTGTATATCCTCTGCGCACACCCAAAACTTCCAGATCTAAATATATCGCCGTGCGAACAACTGCCCGTATCGCAGCATTCATCCCCGGGGCATCACCACCGCTGGTCAATAAAGCAATCTTTTTCATCTGCTGATTCCTCCCAACCTTTTTCCTCTCCGGATATCTCACGGGTGACATGGATAACCGATGCCATCTAACAGGGCCTTTTTTAACAGAGCCCTTGCCTACATCCATCTGTGCCTTGGATAACGGATGGCTTATCTCTTAGCGTATTCTTTTCCGCCGGGATTAATTCGTCCCGCCTTCCCCGCCGAACAGCGCCAGCATTTCAGCCTGCCGCCCACAGGAGAGCTTGCCTTCCGGACACTTGCCCATGACATAACAACTCGGTCCAAAGCGGCGGAATAACGCCGGAGAAATCGCCCGTAACTGGCCTAACATCTCCCTCGCGATGGCGCGAATTTCCCATTGGGCCCTGGTACAGGTGCGTAAACGGAGAAAATGGAAAAGTTCCCGTCCGTTCATGGTCGTAACCACATCCACCAGATTACCGCTTAAGTAAAAATACACCAAATCCTCCGCGAGCACTCTGGCCTCCCTGAACTTATTAAACACCTTATGATGCTCTTCAAGAATAGCACGATATCTGGCCAGTAAGGACGGGTTTTCCCGAATCGAGGCGGGCAAAACAAATCCCTTGCTCAAGCCGAATTCCGTAAAAGAGGGCACATTAACCGATTGCATGCGGTGACGCACCAGATGCGTGAGTCCCGCTAAAGTTATATTATTAATTCTAAAGGTAAAAGAGACCTGTTCTAATTCGCGCTTCCGATTATCTTCACAGATAATGGCCAGGATCTTCTGCCGCAATTCGTCATGCTCTTCCACGGCTTTTTGCGCCGCGGTGCTTTCAAAGAGCCCGTATTTAATTAATGCAGCGGCAGTAACGATTTTTTCCGGGTTCTGCGGAGAGTATAAGAGCTCGCAATAGGGCTCCGCCCAATACAAGGACCCGGGAGCCAGATCAGCAGCAGTCGGGTTCCCGGCAAGAGCCGCCGCCTCACTTGCTTCCCCGGCGGCCAAATCGTCTCGCTTATTTAAAGCAAGATTACCAAAGCCGTCAACCGTTTGCCGGAGAACTTCACGTATCCGTTGCTCCTTATCGTCGCGGCCTTCCGGTAAAATGGTTTCAAAAATGGCCGGTGCAATTTGACGGGCCTGTCCCCAGAGTGATTGCCCGATCTGCTGCAACTCAGGATATTTACTCCCCCTGCCCCATAAAGCAGCAAAAATGATGTGGTGCAATTCCCGGGCATTCACGGTGCAATAAAAGTTACTGCGATAACAATACGGCAAAAGGAACCGGGCATCTTCCCGGGGAATTCCGTTTGCCTCAAAATACTCATATTCAGAAAATAGTTTTTTGATGTGCGTATTGTATAAATTATGGATTTTCTGCCGTACTGACTCTCCGGCCGCTTCCGCGAATCTGAATACAGGTTGATAATAACCCATTTGACTGAAATCCACATAACGCCTTGACTTAACCGTAAAAGACGCCAGCCTGAATTCAATCACAAACTGTTCCACAAAAGCCGACACATTCTCAAAAGCCAGCGTAAAACAAGCATGCTCAATCGTTGTAGTATGACCTAAGCGCAAAACATTTTTGATTAACTTCTGCGCTTTTTCTAAATCCTGATTGTTTCCGTAAATCTCCAGGGCCGTCCCTTTGGTCGTCGAAATACCGGCGGCTGAAGCCGACAGTCTTTCCGGCTCCGGAGTAAAAGCAATAATTCGTACCAATGAAGAAGCTTGTTCCATATAACAACCTCTTTTCGTCCATCATTTACGTTTAGGAAAATTAATACTATCGTTGTTATTTTAACATATTTCTTTCCTACTTTTTAAGCTCAATGATATATTTGTGGACCAGCGACAACTCCATTTCCTTCGGAAAACTAAAAACCACATACTGGGCATCATCCTTGGCTAAATTGACGGAGACCGTTGCTCTCCCGATTTCCTCCCCCTTTTCATCTAAAGCTTTCGCCAGGAGATTGCCCTGAAAATTGTTGCCGGAAATAAAATACACCGAAAGGTTCTTGCGATCGTCTTTCTTTCCTTCCACCTTGGTGCTTGTTATGGTCAATCCTTGGTCCGACATTTCTTGGGTCAACTCAACTTCAACATTTATCTCTTTTTTTATTCCTTTCCCTACGCCGGAAAAAAAGTTGCTCACTGTTTCGCCAATCTTGGTGCCGATGTTTTTTACTTGCTCTCCCTCGATGTTTTCACAGCCCGTCAAAAAAACAGTGCAGGTAAGTACAAAAACGAGCCCCCAAACTAATTTTTTCATCATAACCCCTCCTTTTCCCCAAAACCCAATCATTCATTCCTAAATCCGGTCATCCGTAACACTCCCGTCTCCGGTCAACGGTATTACGTCACCAAGATATGTAGGTTCAGGATGTAAGAATTTCGCCACGATAAAGTCCTTATTTCGGGCGGCAATTTCCCTTAATTCATTCTTGAACATTACGCCTTGATAAATATGCTTATCCGCCGCTACCCCATAAGCCTCCAGTCCTAATTCCCGCGCAATAAATAAGGCTCGCATCAGATGATACTTTTGCGTCACAATAAGCACTTTTTTGGCTTGAAAAATATCTCTGGCCCGATATAAGCTTTCATAAGTGCTAAAGCCGGCATGGTCCATAAAAATATCCGCCGAAGGCACCCCGTTATCCTGCAAAAAATCCTTCATGGTATTGACCTCGTCATAGGTTCTTTGCCCATGGTCCCCACTAACCAATATTTTTTCTGCCTTTCCCAGGCCGTACAATTCCAACCCCACCATTAAACGATCTCTTAACATCAAGGATACATTGCCATCCGCAAAAACGCGGGCCCCGAGAATAAGAATAGCATCAGCCTGAGGAGCTTCCTCCGCTGCGGTAATATTCCGGGAGCCGGCTTTTTGGACATATCCGTTCACCCAAAAGACATACCCAAAGACAAAAAACGCCAGCGAGAATACGGCGAAAAGCCTCTTCTTGCGCATACAGTCCCGACCACTCTTTGCAGATTCATTCATTGCTTAGAACAATTCCTTTCCGAGATTGATGCCGCAGCCAAAAAAACAGCACAACATTGCAAAGGGCAAGCACGATAAAACCGGCTAAACCTGTCACTCCCACCAGCAAATCATTCCCGCCCTTAATCACAATAAGCGCTATCCCCGCCGTTCCGTTGAGCGTACCGTGCATCACCGCCGCGGCAATAACTGAGCGTGCTTTCAATCGTACGAAACTAATAAGGGGTGCAAATAACAATGTGAACACCGTCATCATCAATACACCGGCCAGAGGATGTTCTGGGTAATTATGTCCCTGCAAAATTAGGGGCGCATGCCATACTCCCCAGATTAAGCCGATTAACAATGATGATTTCCAAAAGCCCAAATATCCCAACTCTTTTTGCAGAAATCCCCGCCAGCCCAGTTCCTCACCAAAACCGGCCACCGCATTAATTGTAATACCGGCAAGCAATCCTTCCAGCAAAGCAAGCCAAAGAGGATGCACCGGTAAAGCAGCCGCTTGCTCTTTCATTTCCTCAATTTGCTCCGGAGAAAGAAGATCGGCATATTTTTGGATCATCCCACTCATCTCCGGGCTAAACTCTACCCCCGGCAATAATAAGCTCACGCCTAATGTGGCAAAAGCAAGCAGTATGGGAAACAGCCAGGCGACAAAAAACCATCTGTTGATCTTAAATGAAATACCGAGCGGTTTACGGAGAGGTTCCTGATAAAGATATTTTTGGACAAAAATAGCCACAAGCATAGGAATAAACATATAAAAAAGGGGAACAACAAGTGAACCGGGCATACTCCATGTTCCGCCAAAAACAAAAAAAAGAATAACCAGGAGATAGTTTAGAAAAAAAGTCAGCCCAATAAAAATAAGTGTCTTTTTAATGTTTCGTTCCATTAAAAATACACATCCTTCCCCAAAAGCTAAGTTGCGTGATTCTTTTTCGCAGCATGGCCCTTTATCCGTTACAGGCACAACGGCATCATCGAAATTTCTTTATCTTTTTGCAGTTCCTTAATCAGGATTACCCCTAAAAGAAGATCTCCCATCATCGAAGCTAACAGGGCAATAGGAAATAAGAAAACTGACGCCATCCCAAGCCCCATAACAATATACAGGTAACAAAACGGTTTTAGGATCCCGTATGGATTCTTAGGCAGCTTCAGCAGCTTTACCCCGGCGATCGTGTACATTATCCCCGTAACAATCATCGCTGCCAGAACAAGGAAATTGATAAATACATCGTTTTCCGGAAAGAACGTGGAAAACCAACCCATAATCGACACGATTACCTGAATCGAAATCGATAATAAGATTAGATTGTTTATATCCATAAAATGAAGCCGTTTTTTCAGGTATTGCTTTAAGACGTATAGGACATATACTGTCAGCACTAAGGCAAAAGCAGACAAACCTGTCTCCAGCAGTTTAACATTCATAGTTTTGTCCTGCATCAATTCAAATTGAGAACTCATGGCAGTAAGTGGAATGCATAGTATTGCATCTAAAAAACAGATAAAAATGCTCTTCTTCATAATAATCCCCCCACTTCTCCGTGCCCCGCAAAAAATTCCGAAATCCCGCCCCTGGCGAGAGACAATCTTGCTAGTAATATTATATTACATTTCCTCCCCAATGCCAAAACACTAAAATTATTCTATCTTAATCTTTTTTCCCCGGGTTTTAGTACCATAACTTTTATATATAAATTTCTACAATAGTCCTATAGTTTCCTGCTCAAATTTTTGTCACAATTAACAAAGGTTTCCTGCAAGAAATGGCTTTTTATCAAAATATTATAAAATAACTGTCGAAAAATAGGGCAGAAAATTTTTCAAGAGCCCCTTGACTTTCGAAAAGCTCTTGCAGTATGATAAGGTTTAATTAATTAAAATAATAGGCTGAAAAGTTTTGAGGGAGATAAAAATATCACTTTTTATCCACAGAGAGCCGGGAACGCTGAAATCCGGTGATAAAAGGATATTCATGATCACTCCTGAACTGCAGGTTGAAAGGTTTTTCCCGAGTAAACTATCGCCGGGTACTGTGTGAGCTGTCTTCTCAGCACAAGCATAGTAAATGGTCACCGTTATATGACCGGGGTTCGGAGCATCCAGGCATGCGCTCCCGACTCGCTGAATCTGTAGGTGTGAATCTACGGAGAATTAAGGTGGTACTACGAAGATAATCTCTCGTCCTTAAGATGCGTCATGGCGTCTTAACGGCGAGAGATTTTTTTATGATAATCATTAATAAATCCTATAATAATGAAAAGGAGATTGAAAAAATGAACTATATCCCAATGGAAGACCTGATCAAAGCAAATCAAGCCTTAAAAGGAGTCGTTCAGGAAACACCTCTGCAAAAAAATATGATCCTGTCAGAAAGGTACGAATGCAACGTCTTCTTGAAGAGAGAAGACTTGCAGGTTGTCCGTTCCTTCAAGATTCGAGGAGCATTCAACCTGATGCAAAGCTGCCCCATGGATCTTCTCAAAAACGGAGTAGTCTGTGCCAGTGCCGGCAACCATGCCCAGGGCGTTGCTTATTCCTGCCACTTTCTCCGGGTCCCCGGGAAAATCTTCATGCCCGCAACCACGCCCCGGCAAAAACTCAACCAAGTCTTACGTTTTGGCGGCGAATATGTGGAAACAGTCTTGATCGGGGACACCTTTGACGATTCAGCCTGCGAAGCAAAGAAATGTTGTGAAAAGGAAAACAAAATCTTCGTTGACCCCTTCAACGATCCGCAGATCATTGCCGGGCAAGGAACCGTAGGGATTGAGATTATGAACCAAAGCAAGACCGCCCCCGATTATGTGTTTGCCACAATTGGCGGAGGCGGACTCATTTCCGGTATCGGTTCCTATATCAAAAATATCAGCAAGTCCACCAACATCATCGGGGTCGAGCCCGAGGGGGCACCCTCCATGAAAAAATCCCTGGAGGCAGATGAGGTGGTTTCTCTCGAGACAATCGACAAATTTGTGGACGGCGCAGCGGTGAAACGGGTCGGAGACTTAAATTTTGAGATCTGCCGGCATGTGCTGGACGATATTGTTGTGGTGCCGGAGGGAAAAGTATCAACAAGCATCCTGGAATTATACAACGAGAATGCCATCGTGGTGGAGCCGGCCGGGGCCCTGCCTGTTGCCGCCCTGGATTTTTACCGGGAGAAAATCAAAGGGAAAAATGTGGTCTGCGTCATTAGCGGCGGTAATAATGACATCGAACGGATGCAGGAAATAAAAGAAAGATCCCTTCTTTACGAAGGGCTGAAACATTACTTTATTATTCGGATGCCACAGCGGCCGGGTGCTCTGCGTGAATTTGTTGTTGATATTCTTGGGCCAAATGATGATATTACCCATTTTGAATATACAAAAACAAACAACAAGGAAAAAGGCCCTGTCTTAGTGGGAATTGAAGTGAACAAAAAGGCAGATTATCACGTTTTACTGAAAAAAATGCAGAGCAAAGGATTTCAATATACTGAGCTCAATGGAAATAATGAACTCTTTAATCTGCTGGTCTAATTCCTTATTTCGCCACCTGCTGGGCAAAATCATTAATCCAATAAACGGTGTCCGCATATGATTGCAAATCAGGCGAAACGCCCCCTTTGAACACGCATAACTCAATTCTTTTTTGCAAATACTCCTTCACATGCGCGACGGAATCTTCCAAATCACCGTCTCCCGAAGAGAGAATCAAATTATCATAGTTCTGCTGATAAGCCAGCTTGACGATTAATGTAGCCAGCCCGACATCTACCCCTTTTTGGACCTGAGAATTAAAATATTCCTTACAATGTGGGCATTTATATTCTTCTTCCTTCAATTTATATAATTT
This sequence comes from Peptococcia bacterium, assembly GCA_050951585.1. Classification (GTDB taxonomy): domain Bacteria; phylum Bacillota; class Peptococcia; order DRI-13; family DTU073; genus UBA3937. The sequence goes on from JBMNJI010000007.1 coordinate 145,231, forward strand.
CACTATAAACTGCGGGCCATCCGGTCTGGCTGTTTTCAACCAGGAATGGAAACCATTCTGGTTGTCATTGGGAGGGTTTTGCGACGAGTTTAGATAATAAACTCTGTTCAGCGGACCCTCCTCTTCTAATTTGTTTTTAAGCTTAAGATAATCAAAATTATAATCCGGGCTCACGGAGCGTTGCGCATTAAACATATACGCCGCATCAATCAACCAGATTGTCTGTCCATCTCTCATATCAAGACTCCCTTCTTTACTGCTTAAATAATAATTCAACACGTGAAATAAATTCCCTGCTTTTCTTTCATCCACTCTTTTCCTAAAAGAAGACCATCGCCCGCGCTACGCATACTATCCCTATAAAATTTGCCTTTTTAAAGCTTCAAGATCAATAATCTTCACAGTCTGCTGATAAAAATCGATGATCCCCTCATCTCTCATGCGGGCCATTTCCCGGGAGAGCGCCGGACGCGATACATTAAGAAAATCCGCACACTCCTGCCGCGAAAGCGGCAGTAAAAAGGCCTTCTGCCCGCATTTTTTGTACTGCTCCAGCAAAAATGTGCTGATTTTTCCCCGCAAACTTTTCATACTAAGGTAATTTAACTTTTTGTTCAATAGTAAAGCACGTTGAGAAACAATTCTTAACAGATTAACGACCATTTCCCGATGGCTCGAACATTGCCTGGGACATTCAGTGACAATCTTGTCAACAGGGATAAAAATAACCCGGCTGGGCTTCAAGGTGACAATTGTCGCCGGCCAGACCTGCAATTCCGAAAAGGCGATGATCTCCCCGAAAAGCTCCCCCTCGCCAAGTTTAGTGAGCATGATCCGGTTCCCTTCGGCATTTTCCTTCGTGATCGCTACTTCACCCTCCAGTACTGCCCCGATACCCTGTAATTGTTCTCCTTCCCGGGCGACAATGTGATTCTTTTTTTCATAATTAACGAGCTGAGGGCGCAGACAATTAAGCATTTCCCCCAACTGTTCCGCAGTGATTCCCCGAAATAAAGGACATCCGGTTAAGCTATTCAGCCATTTTTGATACATTTCCGCTCTCCTTTCAGAAATATTTTGCAAAAACCTCCAACTTGTATTAAAATGATAATGTGTAGGCCGAAGCCTTCACTTGCTCTCATGTTTCACTTAATACTCATACTTTTCAGATATGCGGGCAAAAATATCCTGCAAAGAAAGGACTGGTAACTTGTGTTGAACACACAGAAAAGGCAAATTTCTCTGGAGAGGGCTGCTGAACTGAAAAGTAAAATTACTGATTACTTAGAAATCAGACCAACCATCCCCAAAGGTTTGGAAATGATGGAAATACTCGACAATAGAAAGGAGAAAATCCTTCAGGTACTTAACGGAACTGAGGCGGACTGGGATGACTACAAATGGCAACTGAAAAACCGGATTGCCGATGTTGATACTCTTAGTAAAATCATTCCTCTAACCGCCAAAGAAAAACAGGCAATTGCCCAGGTAGGAAGCAAATTTCGCTGGGCGATCTCCCCTTACTATGCCAGTTTAATCAATCCCGATGATCGATTTGACCCGATTCGCTTGATGTCTATTCCGGTCTATCAGGAATTAACCGATCCTTGTGAGGAGGCCGACCCTATGCGCGAGGAGTATACAAACCCCGCCGGAAGCATCACAAGGCGTTATCCGGACCGCATTATCATAAATGTGACAAATGAATGTGCGATGTTTTGCCGTCATTGCCAACGCAGGAGAAATATCGGTCATGAAGACCGCCCACAAGCAAAAGCCATCATTCAAGAATCAATCGATTATGTGAGGGAAAATCCCGAGATCAGAGATGTGCTTTTAACAGGCGGCGATTCCCTGTGCCTTTCCGATCAATATCTGGAATGGATTATCCGGCAATTAAGAACCATCCCCCATTTGGAAATAATCCGTTTAGGGACAAGAACTCCGGTCACTATGCCCCAGAGAATTACAGATGAGCTTTGTAATATGCTTAAAAAATATCATCCGATCTTTGTCAATACACATTTTAATCATCCGGTCGAAGTGACGCCTGATGCGAAAGCAGCTTGCGAAAAGCTCGCAAATGCCGGCATCCCCATCGGCAATCAGGCCGTCTTATTAAATGGAATCAATAATGATAAATATATTATGGAAGTCTTAAACCATGAATTATTAAAATGCCGCGTGAGACCGTATTATATCTTCCATGCCAAACACGTGAAAGGAACATCGCATTTTAATACCTCCGTTGCCGACGGCTTTGAGATAATGGAGTATTTACGCGGACATACATCCGGCCTGGCTATCCCCAGTTATATTGTCAATGCCCCCGCTGGTCTCGGGAAAGTGCCGCTCTTCCCGAATTACATGATTTCCAGAGGCGCCGGTTATGTCACCATCAGAACGTGGGAGGGCAAAATTATGAAATATGAAGATCATGAAACAAAAAATATCAAGGACATTCTTAATGCAGAGGATTTGAGCATAGCCGATTAAAGAAAATCATCAAAGCAAAGGCGAAAAATGCCTTATTGCAGTAGTTTACGGCCTTGGAATATTTCCGAGGCTTTTTTCGTTTTGGTAACCATGGTTACCGCTTTCTCAATTCACCTTTATTATACTTAGATTAGCAGAAAAGAAAAAGCAAAAATAACCTTAAGGAGGTAAGAATAATGAAAAGAAACATTGTGACGATAAATGAAGAAAAATGCAACGGTTGCGGGCTTTGCGTAGCCGCATGCCACGAAGGAGCCCTGCAAATGATTGACGGCAAGGCCAGGCTGATTTCCGAAACGTACTGCGACGGCTTAGGTGACTGCCTGCCCGAATGCCCCACCGGAGCCATCACCATCGAGGAAAAAGATGCCGCTCCTTACGATGAAGAGGCAGTCAAGGCGAAAATGGAGGCCACAGCAAAGGCCGTGACCCCTCCCACCTTGCCCTGCGGCTGTCCCGGCACACAAACAAAACTGCTAAAAACTGATCCCGCCCCCGCTCACACACCCGCACCGAATCCAAAACAAAACGAATCGCAGCTGCGCCAGTGGCCATGCCAAATCAGGCTAGTCCCCGTCAATGCTCCCTACCTGGAAAACGTCAGCCTGCTTATTGCCGCTGACTGTACAGCCTACGCCTATGCGGATATTCACCAGGATTTTATGCGCAACAAAATTACCCTGATTGGCTGCCCCAAATTAGATGCCGTTGATTACGCCGAAAAACTGACCGCCATTCTCCAGGCCCACGAAATCAAAAGCCTTACTATCCTCCGCATGGAAGTACCCTGCTGCGGCGGACTGGTCAATGCCGTGAAAACGGCCATGCAGAACAGCGGTAAAATAATTCCCTGGCAAGTAGTCACCGTTCGTACCAACGGCGAACTGGTGGAAGAATAAAAGCTTAATGAAAAGCGCGCCACAAAGCCCCCTGTGTATCCAAAATATCGCTCAGCTCACCATATGGAATGGCAAATTCAATGATCCCGGCAGCGGTGGGTGCCTCCAGCTCAAAATATCGAAAATAAATTTTCAGCTCTTCCGGGGTCAGTTCGTAAACGGGCTCCCCGGCAAAACCGGCAAAGTTCTCCAGCCCGATCGTCTCATCTCCCGCCTCTCTCCACTCCTGAATCTGCCGATTGATCAGGCCGGTAATTCTCTCCAAATACGGTGCATCCTTTTGAAATAAATCGCTCAACTGATAGAATGTGCCATCCTGAATATTAAGATGATTATACCTGGCTGTGGGCACACCATGGGCGGCGCCGACAGGATAGAGATAACCCTGATAATTGATCACCAATAAGTCACCGTAACGATGCAAGAGATAGTCTTCCGTGAAGTCAACGGCAAAACTCCCCTCAACATCCTCCGTCTCCACGGTATGTAGATTGTTTTCTACTGCTTCTCTGATCTGCCTGTTAATGGCGGATTGGAGCGCCACATTCTGTAAACCCTCTACCTGCGGGTAATAACTGACCACCGTCCAGCCGGGTTGATACCTCTCTTTTTTCAGGCGCAGATTCCCGAACTTGTGACTTGCCTGCGGTGCCCACACTAAGCTTCCGTCTTGCGTATAGTACCGCGTTTCCTCAGCGAATTGCGCCCTGATGAGATCTCCATCTTTTTCTAACCTGCCCAAATCCGCTACTTTGGGCAGGTCTTTTACCTCGTGCCCGTTTTGGTCCAGAAAATAGGTGGCTTTACCGTCACACACGGACACATAACCGTCTTGATAAGGACCAATCTCATAGTAGCAAAAATCAGTGATCTGTTTCCCCTCCGGATTGAAAATCGCCTTCGCAAAATATTTGGGGTTAGGCAAGAATAGATCTCCTTGTAAAGCTGCATAATAGCCTTCCTCTAAGGAGATTATTTGATTATACTCCGGCTTGATCACAAATTCACCGGCCTGATTAATCACGCCGCATTTTTCCTGTGCCACAACAGCCAGTCCGTCCGCAAAATTATCCACATAGGCAAAAGTGGGGGCGAGCACTTCCTTCCCGTCCGGGGAAGCATAACCCCATTTCCCCGTAACACTGTCAAAATAGCCAATCAAACCTTCAGCCATCCCCTTCACCTGCGCAAAATTGTATCTACAGAGCACTTCCCCCTGCATATCAATCAGAGCCTGTTGCCCGTCGGCGAGCATCACCAATGCTTTACCACCGCTAAAGTCCCCCGCTCCCAAATAGACAGGCGAAATAACCATCTCCCCCTTTTGATTGAGATAGCCATAGCGTTGCTCCCCATTCTGCTGAAATTTGACCAGTCCTTCATGGAAACTGCCCAGCAGAGCCTCCGTTTCAAAGATTACTTTTCCCTGCTCATCAATGACCAGCGACTTCTTTTCTGATACCTGAACCGTAGCCAAGCCTTCAGAAAACTCCCCAATTGCCAGGTTATTGGGAGCAAGAATGACCCGCCCGCTGTGACGTTCAATGAGACCGACCTTGAACCGTTCCTGGGGAGTAAAGAGACTATTCTCCTCGCTAGCTTGCCCCTGCTCTACCCCTTTGACGAAAATTTGGACCCACCGGCTGCCGGCCTGCCATTCCATCCCATCATAGGCCGGCTGAACGACAAAATCACCTTGGGCATTAATTAACCCCCATTTGCGCACGCCATTTTCTTCCGTGTACGCAGGATATAAATTAATGACTGCTTTTGCTTCATCCGGGTTTTCTACCGCTTTTTCCCCCTTGGTGCAGGCAGCCAAACTTCCCAATAAGGTCAGAACGGTAATATTTATCACTACAAGCTTAAAAAGCCTTGGGAAATTTTTCATACTCTACCTACCTCCTTACTCCTGTTAATTTACCATTTTTTTCACCACTAGTCACGCATTTTTCGGCAAAGCTACCTGAGTATATACATAATCCAATAAGAGCAACGGTACCTACGAAAATGTTAGCTCCAGAACGACACCACATCGTCATGCATTGCCCGAACCCAAGGATGAGTGAGCTCGATTCCTTTTGGTCATACGGAGTCTGGAGCTTACATTTTGCTGGACCGTTACTAATACACCGCAGATTGACCCACGGTGCCAGCCCCCCCAGCCCCCCGCTCGGCCTTTTTAGAGCCAGCCTCTGTCTTTCATTGCCTGCACAATTCTCTGAATCGCAATGGCAAAAGCGGCTACGCGGTAATCCTCACAATTGTGTTCCTTTTTAAATTGATAAATATCATCATAGGCTTTCGTCATGGCCGTTTCAAGCTTTTCGGCAACCTCTTCCGCCGACCAGTAATAGCCCATTCTATTTTGAACCCATTCAAAATAACTGACGGTAACCCCGCCGGCATTCGTTAAAATGTCAGGCAGAATCGGGATTTTTCTCGCCGTCAACGCCGCATCGGCTTCCGGAGTAATCGGACCATTCCCCAGCTCGGCAATCATTTTTGCTTTGATCTGAGCCGCGTTCTTTTCATTGATGACACCTTCCAGCGAAGCCGGTACTAAGATATCACATTCGCTGGTCAAGAGTTCATCCGGCGTAATTTGCCTTCCTCCCGGATAAGCCTTGAGGGAACCCGTTTCCGCTTTGACCTTTTGGGCTAATTCCACATCAAGACCTTTCGGATCATAAACGGCTGTTTTTGAATCGGCAATCCCAATGATCTTGCATCCTTCTGCCGCAAAAATGCTGGCCGCATAACTGCCGGCATTCCCGAAACCGTGAATACAAAATGTGGCGTCTTTGAGGGATATCCCCTCTTTTTCACAGGCCGCTTTCACGACATAATAGCCGCCCTGGGCCGTGGCACTGCTTCTGCCCGCAGAACCGCCCACGCTTAACGGTTTCCCCGTAATCACCCCAAAATCGCTGTATTGTTTGATGACGGCAAATTCGTCCATCATCCAGCCCATAATCTTGGGATTGGTATACATATCGGGGGCCGGAATATCCTTGTCGGAGGAAATAATCTGCGCAATCGCCCGGATATACCCTCTGCTCACCCTTTCCAGTTCCCCTTCGGACATTTCCTTGACATTACAGGTAACGCCACCTTTACCGCCTCCGTATGGCAAGCCGATCACGGAACATTTTATGCTCATCAAAGTGGCCAGCGCTTTAACCTCGTTAAAGTCCACATTGGGATGGAAACGGATTCCGCCTTTGGCCGGGCCTAAAACATCGGTATGTTGTACCCGGTAGCCTTTAAATACTTTCACCTGCCCGTTGTCCATTCTAACCGGAAAACTCACTTCCAAGGCTTTTTTCGGCTCCAGCAAGGCTTTCGTCGTTTCCTCGTCAAGCTTCAGCAAATTAATTGCTCTTTTAATCTGATATTGCGCCGCTTCATTGAACCCCATGAAATACTCCTCCCTTTCCCCTATCCGTTATTTAATTACAGGCCTGTAATATAACCTGGCCGAGAATTTTTTCTTGTTCTAATATACAATATTTTATTTTATACTACCATACTTTCAATTCATGTATACAATATTTTTTTACATTCCACTCGCGGCAGGAATAACGGGTAAGGCAGGAAAAAACTCCGCTCTCAATAAGAGTTCTTTAGTTTCCGGATGATGACTACCCCGAGAATGAGCGTCACCGCCACAATCACTGCATTAAACAGAAGTCGGGAATCAAGACCCTGCGGTTGTGTGTCGGCCGTGGTCGGCGCCGCCGGAAGAATCTTTAAATCCCGTAAAGGTAAAAGGTCATATCCTTCCTGCAGGATCTGCTCCTGGTAATTAACCAAATCATAAGCGGGCGGTTCCGTATATTTCTGATTCCCAAATTTAAGGACAAACTCTGCCCTTCCCGCCCCGTTAAAAATGACCTCATCCGCATAATATTTCACCAGGACTTGCTTTACTTCGATCGGTTGATCGTCATTATTCTCGATGACTAAGACTGCCGTATCCGTATTCATCCTGAACCCGGCCAGCGGAAGAATTAAATCACTATATTCCGTCTCCTGGAAGTGCAAATTATACAGCATTTTTTCATAGATATCCGCGAAGATGACGCGCCGTTTAAAGATACTGTCCGTTTCCAGGGTGATGCTGTCCAGTTTAATATTCTGCAGTCCGCTGAGCTTGATTAAGGTTTTTTGTCCCTGCTCTTCCACCGTGTATTCCGGCCTAAATGTATCTGTGAAGCGCTCCCGCGAAAGAGTAACATCATTGTAGTTTAAGGTCACGGCGGAAAAAGAGATTTTCTCCAAATTATTGGCGATTTTAAAACGATAATGGGTAAATTTCCGGGCGGGTGGTCCCAGGGGGATTTCCAACTGTTCCTTTCCTTCCACCCGGTAGAGGATCACGTCCGTTATTTTTTCCCAATGTTGATTATCATAACTGCCGAATACTTCCACCTGTTTGGCAAAGTCGGTTTTTTCCGTGGCCACCAGAAGAGAAGTAGCCAGAACATCTTCATTTTCCGGAACCTTTACGGCATAATCATAATAAAAGAATTCTCCCTTCGTAAAAGAATTAACGCGCGTCATGGGATAGCTTTCATTGATCGCCGTTACCTGCGGTGAAAAGCGGTGCAGAAAATACGGCACAGGCTGGCCGCCTTGCGCAAAAATGCGTAAATCGGCAAGATTCTCCTGGGCGGCCCGGTAAATCTCCGCGGTGAGCCTGACGCCCTTGTATTGTTTATCACCCTCATTTTTCAGCACGGCGCTTCCCCGGAAATCATCCGCCTGCGATTCCGCAGGATTGCCCGCCGCCGTCGCATAAACAGGGAACAGGAAAACCATGATCAGGACGGACAGCACAAAGAATGCTGTCCTTTTTTGGGCTTTTCTACAACTGAATATTTTCTGTTTTTTTCTCATCGGGCATGATCTCTCCTTTAACTTCTAATTTTTTACTGAAATACTGATAGACAAAGGAGATCGCCAGCAAGGTCAGCCCAAAGGCAAAATAGGAAACAATTCTGGCCACCTCAGATAAGAACGATAAATCAAGGAGGAAAAGCTTGGCCACCGCCATAATGGCCAAAGCCAGAGCACAACGTCTCAGAAAAGCATACCTTTTCATAAAGCCAAAAACAATGAGGGATAAAGCCGTGATCACATAAATAATACTAATCGCCCCATTGGTAAATTCCAAATCGTACTGCGAGATTAAAATTTGGGTAAGGGTGAATAAAAAGTAAGCCGAAAGAATTAACGGATACCATTCCAAACCGAGCTTTCTCTCTAAAACTAAGCGGGAGACCAAATCACGCATGGCCAGAATCGCCAAAACATTAATGATTACCAGCACCAAAGTCCCCGTGATAAGCAGGGAAGATGGTACATCGGTTTGCCAAAAGCCCTGATTGGGAGCGAGCTCATTTAATCCAAACAGGGAGATGAAGCTCAGCACATAAATGAAAACAGAAATACCCTTCATGACGCCGTCAGAAAGCAGTCTGATCCGGGGAATCAGATAAGCAAGCAGGAAGCTGACCACCGTCATGAGGGCATTAATCAGGTAGTCTGCATCCCAGAAACTGTATTGTAATGCATCCTCCAACTTGATGGCCAGTTCTTCGCCGATCAGATACATCAGGAAAAACCAGAGGTTCAGCGTTGTGCCATACTTAAACCAGGTAATCCCCCGTGTCGCCAAAGCTCTTTTTAGATAGGCCGCCCCTAAAATAAGCAGCGTGCCCAGCGTCACCGCCAGATATTTATAAACAAAGAGATAATCATCACCAAACAGCAGCTTATCGCCCAGTACATCAAAGAAGAGGAAGGCGGCAAGACATAAAGCAAAGATCACTGCCCCTGCCTTCCGGAAAACAGCCTGTTCCTTCGCAATGCCGTAGACGATCAACGCTGTTCCCTCAATCAGCCAGCCTAAGGACAGCCACACCTTGCCAAATTGAAAAGGAATCACCAGCACCACAAAGGTTAAGCCGGTCAGATAAAAGAGCGCTTGGGCACTTTTTTCCCGGGTTAACTGTCGCTGTAAAAAACGCCCTAAGCTCAGATAGAGCACGGCAAAAAGCATCGCGAGCAAGCCGGTGTAGTCCTCCAAATTCACCGCATAAAAAACCGCATACAATAAGAGAGCACTAATGGCCGTATTTAAAGCCAGTAAGCTAATCTCCCACTTTTTAAAGCCTGTCCTTTTATAATATGTACTGCAAATGGGAATCAGCGTATAGATAACGAAAGCAAACACCACATAGCATAAAGCCGGTAAATCATGGACATTAAATGGAGTATCATAAGGGCGATCACCCAACAACAACCGGACAATATAGATTGTTCCCGCCACATTCAGAAAAAAGCCGAGAAAAGAGGAGACTGTCCATTTTCTTCGCGTGGAAATGAATAAAGCGAAGAAATTTAAAATAATAAAGTAACCCATGGCACTATATACGAGGACTTTCTCGCCGGCAATAGATAGAAGGGGCAAGTACCCGCCAAGCAAGGCAAAAGCGGCAATCGTCTGGGCATTATAGCGCAAAGCCAGGACAAACGCTCCGATTGTCGTTAAGACACATAATAATAAGGCCGGATACATGGTGATTATTTTTAATTGGAAATAACTAAGGGCGATGGTCGCAAATAAAGTGGCAATCCCGGCGCTGGTTATCCCCAAGGAAAAGATATCGGGTCTTTTTTTGTTGAGCATCTCTCCGGCGATCAACAGAATTGCCCCAAATGACAAGCCGAAAATCCCCTTATAAATATCCGGCAATTTAAAAAAGGTATATTGGGAGGCGGTGATGATGCCGATGAGCAAAAGCAAAATCCCCACTTTATTAAGAAAATTAAGGCCGATCAGTGCTTCGATGTTGTTCTTTTTGATAACCCCTTTCATTTGCTCTTCCGTTAACGGTTCTTCCCGCAGCTTCTGATAATGCTCTTCCGTATCAAGACGAAGCAAATGGTTCTTCTCGGTTAATTCCTCCCGCATCAGAGTAATCTTTTTATTCAGTAACTCATTTAACGCCGCGATTTGGGCGTATATTTCGTCTTCAAGTGCAATCCGGTTTTCGCGCAGTGTTGCCGTGATTTCCTCAATCCGTCTTTTCGTCGCCAGTTCAAAAGTGGTTAGACGGTTAATTTCCTGCTCACAATTGCTTTGAAAATAAACCTGCAGCTTTTCCGAACTCATCCTCAGGATGGCCATTTTTTCGTTATAGATCTGTTCATATAAAGCATTTTTTAAATTGCGGTTTTCCGCCTCCAAAAGAGCCTTGTCAGTACTGACTTTTTCCAGGGCTTCTTTGTTTGCCGCTAATTCCGCTTTTAACTGGGTATTATCGCGCACTAAATCGCTTTTTTCTAACTCCTGGATCTCACCGTCTAAATCTGTGACAATCCCCTTCTGCCGGTCCAGGATTTTTTTCAAACTGTCAACATTATTCAAGAACGCACCCCCTTGTCTATTGTTTGACAATTCATTATACAATAATACTAATATTATACCAAATTATTGATTTTAGCGGAAACAGACTATGCAAGAATGCATACACAAAAGCCCGGGGCTAATTGAACCAGTCCCGGGCAAATCAGTCTTATTCTTTTTTTGTTTTTCTTTTTTTGCTGTCCCCTGATTACTTACACGGAAGCAGGTTCATTTTGCTCTGCAGTAACCATGGGGTCTTTACGCATGATGAAAATGAAGAAAGGAACAGTGACCACGAAAATACTGAAAACTGTAAACATAACCGCATCCTTGGGACGATATAAAGAATAAAGATTATAATAAGCGGCCAGATAAAGGAGAAAAACACACAGCCAAATCAAATTTCCAATCACACTGACCCGGCCTAACGCAAATAAGGCAACCATGGCAACCGGTAAAACAATCTCGGCGGTTGGAATGACATATTGACTTACTTTAATTTCTTTGATCAATTTCCCCATAATAAAATAGTTGGCGATAGGCACAAACGCAAGCCAACTGTTCTCCAGTCCCGCTCTTTTCGCCATTTCGTACAAACCAAAAGCCTGGATAACAAATAAAACTAAGCCCACAATAATACCAATGATGGCAAGAATCAATAAAAGCCCGCCTAAAAAAATTAACCCCCCCATATTTGCACCTCCAGTAAATAATTTAATTAAATAATACTATATTGCATTATAATTTACAATATTTATTATTTTTCCCTTTTTAGTTGCCGAAGGGTCTTTTGATACTCCTCTTCCAACAATTCCTTGGCGGCTCCGGGCAAAGACATTTTGGCAATGATTTCACTGAGACGCATCCGCAAAACTGCTTCCGTTAATTCCTCTTCCGCGTTCTCAACCCCGGCGGCCTTTTGGCGGCTTTCCTCCCAGGCCTGCCAGTTTCCTTCGAACTCCGTAATCTGTTGATTCTCCAGAATCAGCAAGCGATCCGCCACCGCATCCACAAAAGCACGGTCATGGGACACAAATAAGACGGTCCCCGCATATTCGCCAAGGATCTTCTGCAACGCTTCAAGTGAAGTAAGATCAAGATAATTGGTCGGCTCATCCAATAGTAAAACATTCGCCCTGGAGACAAATAGTTTGGCAAAGGATACCTTGATTCTTTCCCCGCCGCTCAGTACCCCCACTTTTTTATAAATATCATCACCAATAAAGAATAATCTCGCCAGGATGGTCCGCATTACAGTTTCATCCTGAATACTTTCTGCGCTGACGTTCTCGATGATCGTCCTGTCATAATCAAGATTCTCGAAGCCTTGATAAAAATAACCGATCCTTGCTTTAGGTACAACGTATATCCCGTTTTTGCGCTCATGAATCAGGTTTAATAACGTCGTCTTTCCGGAACCGTTCTCGCCGATTAGGGCGGTCTTGCTCCCGTTGTAAAGCTTGAAGCCTGCATGCCGGAATATCTCGTTGTCTTGATCATAGCTAAAGCATAAATCCTCACAGGAGATAATAATTTTATTCCGTGGGGGTTCGGTTAAAGAAAAATCGAACTTCACCTGGGCACTTTTCCTGGGCTTCTCCTTCACTTCGAGCTTTTCGAGCCGCGTTTTCAGAGCATTGACAGTCTGATGCACCTTTTTCTGCCTTTCCTTCACCGCTCCCTTGTGCAGGCGGGCTTCGGAATTACCCATGCGTGAAGGCGCTTTCTTGATCTGTTTAGCTCGTTCAGACTGTTCGCGCACCGCATTCTCCAGTTTGCGTTTTTCCTCAAGGTATTGCTCATATTCAAAACGGGCGCGTTCCTCTTCAGCTCGTTTTTGTTCTTGATAAGCCGAGAAATTTCCTTCGTAAACGGTTAGCTTCCCATTCCGAATCTCAATAATCTTCCGGCACAATTCATCCAATAATGTCCGGTCATGACTGATGAGAAGCAAGGTATCCACTTCTCTCAGCTTTTCCTTTAATAATCTGATTCCTTGAAAATCAAGATTAGATGTTGGTTCATCAGCCAAAAGCACTGCTTTATCCCGACTTAATACCTCGGCTATCTTCAGTCTGGTCTGTTCTCCCCCACTGACTTTACTCAACTCGAGTTTATCCCGTACTCCCAATTCCTTGAGCAATTTTTGCTTTGTCCCCGGCACAGCATCCGCTACATCTGTTTCATCTACCTCAATATCCGACTTTGCTGCATTTGCTTCATCTGCTTCAATATCCGACTGCGCTTCGGGCGCATTACAGGATCGCCCGTCCTCTTCAGCAGAAAGCTGCTTTAGATAAGCCGGCTCGCAATACCTTCTTACCGTACCTGCATCAACCGTTATTTCACCGGCTAAGATATTTAATAAGGTCGTTTTACCTGCCCCGTTTTGTCCGACAATCCCGATTTTGTCACCGGAATGAATCTCGAAACGATCAAAAGCGAGAATCAAACGGTTGGCAAAATATTTCTTTATATTGATAGCTTCTATCAGTAGCATAAAAAATCTCTCCTTTGCTAGCGCCGGAAAGATCAATGAAAAAGAAAAGATAACTGTAGACCCCAGATTATCAATTCCTCATCTATTTATTACCCTTTCATTAAACCAATCCAGCAAAATAAGTGTGCCGCTAACCGGTGTTTGCGCCATGACAAATCATCACCTAGGCAAACAAAAAACGCCCGGTCCGCCGCCACAAAATATCTTCTTCAGATTATGAGCTGAATTAGTTTATCTTCATTAGTTAAATACCTCTGCCTTTCTTAAAATTAGTGAGTTCCCTTAAATATATTATAAATGAATTATGCTAAATGGGGAATAAGCTGTTTCTTTTTATAACCCAGGCCTGTAAACCTGGCCACTAACTCCTGCCGGTCGTCAAAAATATCCACGTTATAGGTGACCAGTCGGTTTTGCGTCGATACTTCGGTGGCTTTGGCAATCAGTTTCTTTCCTTGCCCTGCCTGAAAATAAGTAATATTTCCATTCACCGCCACCACAACCTGCCCGCACATATTGGAGGCTGCGGCAAAAGTATAATCAGCCAGCGTAAACATCACTCCGCCCTGGACAATTCTTAACGCATTGAAGTGCCGCTCGGTAATCTCTAATTCGGAAACAGCATAGCCCGGTTTAACCTCAACCAGCTTGATGCCGATAGAAGTGGCAAATTGATCTTTCGCGAAATACTCTTTAATTTCTTCTTCAGACATTGTCGCATTTTCTGCGTCCATCTTCCCGGTTCCACCTTTCTTTTACAAATATTTTTGCCCGTAGACTTTCTCCCCGATCACCACTTTCTCCACATATATTATTTCACAGTCGGGATCAGTTCGATCTAAACTGGTTTTCCAAAAGCTTTGTCCGATTTCATCAAAAACCGAAACATCAACCAGATGACCCTCCAAATAGATTATATCACCGGCACGTACCTGTTTTAAGCCGTACAAAACATCCTCATCGGCGTGAATAAGATGGTTGTTGGCAAAATGATCATTAATATAATCTGAGGAAAGGGGACAATCCTCCCGAAAAGTCATGTTGCAAATCCGCCCTTCGTGACTAAATCGATAATATTTCTCCATTTCCTGATCAGCCAGTTTCCCCCACACCATGGCAAAGTCATATTGGGAAAGAAGCGTGCTCCAATCACCATCCGGCAAATAATTAATGCTTGTTACCTTCCCAACCATTTGATAATCTGCTTTGCCCACAAAAGCAAAATTATACTGATCAGAGAATTTCGTAAAGTCCTCCATGGTGCAGGCCATTTGTACCGGCTCCTGACTGACATCCAGTCCTCCATAAACAGTAACGACATTTTTTTTATAATACGGACTCTGGCTCAAAACGCCAATGATTATGGCAACGATGATTAAAAAAGCAAGCACTGTTAATAAGCCGATATTTCCTTTGTTTGCCTTACTCTCAAACTTATTCCACATGATAAACACACATTTCCCTTTCTACGGAGATTCTTATCTAAAATTTTACCATAAAAAGAGAAGTGGCACTAATTAATTCTTCGACCACGGCAGCAGTTTACTTCTGCCCCTTAATCATTTATTATTATAATGTGGTGGATTAAGTAGTATACAATTATCTCATAGATATGACGGAATATTTAAAATGATGAGGTGAAATTCAGTGAACGATTCTAAGGTCTTACGCATCTTTGTGGAGAAGAAACCCGGCTTCGATATCGAAGCGCAAAAACTGTTTGCTGATCTCAGGATGATGTTGAATATCGATGAACTAACCGGCTTGAGAATCATTAACAGGTATGATGTGGAAGGAATAACCCCGGCGGAATTTGCCGCCTCCCGGGATACTATTTTTGCGGAACCCACGGTTGACCGTATTTACCTGGAGGAGGTCTCCTTCGCTGAAGGCGAAAGAGTATTACCCATTGAATACCTGCCCGGGCAGTATGACCAAAGAGCCGACTCGGCCGCCCAATGTATCCAGATTCTGACCCGCGGTGAACTGCCTGTCGTGAAAACAGCCAAACTGCTTGTCCTCGAAGGGGCACTTTCCGAAGAGGATTTCCAGCGGATCCGGGATTATTGCATTAACCCCATCGAAACCCGTGAAGCTAATTTGGACAAACCGCTTACCCTGTACACCCAAATGGAAACCCCGGCGGATGTGCCAATCCTCTCCGAATTCACTACCCTGTCGGACAGCGGACTGCAGGATTTAAGGGACAAATTGGGACTGGCCATGTCTCTGGCTGATCTGCAATTTTGCCGGGACTATTTTAAAGATACCGAAAAACGTAACCCCTCGCTCACAGAGATTCGGGTGATCGACACATACTGGTCGGATCATTGCCGGCACACCACTTTTCAGACGGTCCTGGAAAAGATCGATTTTGCCGCAGGGCCCTATGCCGATTTGCTGCGGGAAACCTATCAGGACTACGCAAGCTCCCGGCTCAAAGTGACTAAACCCGGTCGGGAGAACGAAATTTGTTTAATGGATCTGGCCACTGTCGCCATGAAGCTCCTGAAGAAGGCCGGTTATCTGAATGACCAGGAAGTATCGGAAGAGAATAACGCCTGCAGCATTGTGGTGAAAGTAAATACGGCAAACGGTCCGGAAGACTGGCTGGTCATGTTTAAGAATGAAACCCACAATCATCCTACGGAAATAGAGCCTTTCGGCGGTGCCGCCACCTGCCTGGGCGGTGCGATTCGGGACCCTCTTTCCGGCCGAGCCTATGTTTATCAGGCGATGCGGGTTACCGGCAGCGGTGATCCCCGTACCGGCATTAAAGATACCTTGCCGGGCAAACTGCCTCAGAAAAAAATCACCACCGGTGCAGCCGCCGGCTATAGTTCCTACGGCAATCAAATCGGGCTGGCCACCGGACAGGTTGCGGAAATATACCATGAGAATTTTGTCGCCAAAAGAATGGAAGTCGGCGCGGTGATTGCCGCCGCCCCGGTAAAAAACGTGAAACGGGAAAGCCCGGTGCCGGGCGATGTTATTATCCTGTTAGGCGGTCGGACCGGGCGTGATGGCTGCGGCGGGGCGACCGGATCTTCCAAGGAGCATACCGAAGAATCCCTCAGCACTTGCAGTTCGGAGGTACAAAAAGGGAATGCCCCCACCGAAAGAAAAATCCAGCGTCTCTTCCGTAATCCCCGGGTCAGCCTGATGATCAAAAAATGTAATGATTTTGGGGCTGGCGGCGTATCGGTAGCGATTGGCGAATTAGCCGACGGCATCGCTATCAACCTCGACAAAGTGCCGAAAAAATACGAAGGCCTTGACGGTACGGAGCTGGCTATCTCGGAATCACAAGAAAGAATGGCCGTCGTTGTAGCCGCAGCTGATGAAGCGGAATTCATCCGCCTGGCGCGGGAAGAAAACCTCGAAGCGACAACTGTCGCCACAGTTACGGAGGATAAACGAGTAATCATGGCCTGGCGCGGAAAAAGCATTGTTGACCTCAGCCGGGACTTTCTGAATACCAACGGGGCCAAACAGTACGCCTCAGCGTATGTGGTTTCGCCGCAAAAAGAAAATGCTTATTTTAAAACCTTGCCGCAAGAAATAGGGCATATGGATCTAGCGACCAAGCTCTCGGAAGCCTGGCTGGCCAATCTCGCCAACCTGAATCATTGCAGCCAACGGGGTCTGGTGGAGATGTTTGACAGTACCATCGGGGCAAATACCGTGTTACTGCCCTTAGGCGGGGCAACGCAACTCACTCCCCAGGAAGGTATGGCCGCCAAAATCCCGGTCCTGGATGGCGAAACAACGACCGGAACCCTCATGTCTTACGGCTATAACCCGGAAATTGCCTGTTGGAGCCCCTTCCACGGTGCGGTCTTTGCCATCCTTGAATCCTGTGCAAAGATTGCAGCGATGGGCGGAGATTACCGGAAAATCCGTCTATCCTTCCAGGAATACTTTGAAAAACTGGGTGATTACCCTGAAAAATGGGGTAAACCACTGGCCGCTCTCCTGGGCGCCTATGTCACACAAATGAAACTGAAGCTGCCCTCCATCGGCGGTAAAGACAGCATGTCCGGCACTTTCAAAGATCTGACCGTGCCGCCCACGCTGATCTCCTTTGCCGTTAATGTGGCGGATGATATGAGCAAAACCGTCTCCGCGGAATTCAAAGGAGCGGAGCATGATGTTGTTTTACTGCAACTGCCTTTTGACGAAAATGAGCTTCCCGACTTTGGGCAATTAGACAAAAATTACACCGCCCTCTACTGGCTGATCCAAAACGGGCAGATTCTTGCGGCACGCAGTGTGCGTTCCGGCGGTATGGCGGCGGCGGTGAGTGAAATGGCCCTGGGCAATATGGTAGGCTTCGCCTTTGCAGAAGATAAGCTCAGTCGCCCTGCCAGCTTGTTTGCCCCCCTATACGGCTCCATTCTCCTGGAGGTTGCCCCCGGTCAGGATGTGCAAAGTCTTTTCGCCGGTCTCCCCTATCAGGTAATCGGCCAAACACAGGAAGAACCGGCCATTACGCTGGGCAAAGAGAGCATTATCCTCGCGGACATCCGGCAAGCTTGGGAAAGCCCGCTGGAAAGAATCTTCCCCACCCGGGTCAAAGTAGACGCAACAGAAGCACCCCGTGACGGACTGGTAGCGGGCAAGCAATTCCAAACCCCGCCCCTCCTGCAGGCGAAATCTCAAATTCTTGTTTCCTCAGGTGCGCAAGCATATTCTGCCAAACCTGACTTTGCCAAACCACGGGTCTTTATCCCCGTCTTCCCGGGAACCAACTGTGAATACGATATGGCCAGAGCCTTTACTGATGCGGGTGCGAGCGTGGAAACAATGGTCATCCGCAATCTGACCTCAAGTGAGATAGATGAATCACTGGAAAAGATGGCTCAAAGAATTACCCAGGCGCAGATAGTGGCCATCCCGGGTGGTTTTAGCGCCGGTGACGAACCGGACGGCTCCGGCAAATTTATCGCCACCGTCTTCCGCAATCCCCGCATCCGGGATGCCGTCATGAATCTCCTCAAAAATCGGGACGGATTGATGCTGGGAATCTGCAACGGCTTCCAGGCCCTAATTAAACTCGGGCTTGTCCCCTATGGTGAAATCCGAGAGATTGATGAAAACTGCCCCACCCTCACCTACAACGTCATCGGACGGCACGTTTCCAAACTGCTTTATACGAAGGTAGTGTCCAGACTTTCGCCCTGGTTCAATAACGTGGAACCGGGTCATCTGGCCGTCCTGCCGGTTTCTCACGGTGAAGGCCGCTTTATTGCCGGCAAGGAAGTCCTCGACACGCTCTTCGCGAACGGTCAGGTGGCAACCCAATATGTGACTCCGGCCGGAGTCCCCACCTACGATATGGACTTTAACCCTAACGGTTCCATGGAGGCAATTGAAGGGATAACGAGCCCCGACGGCCGTGTCCTCGGGAAAATGGCCCATAATGAACGAATTACCGCGAATACAGCGATAAATATCCCCGGCAACAAGGATCAAGGAATCTTTGCCGCCGGCGTGAACTACTTTAAGTAAAGCGCATAGCTTTTTGCAATCCCCTGCCAAAGATAGCAGGGGATTTTTATCTTGCTATGATCCCTTGTTGGACAATATACTATTAGTATGGTTTTATATTCATATTTTTGATATACGAGGAGATTACCATGAAAAAAATAACGATACCTATTCAAGGAATGCACTGTGCGGCTTGTGCCGCCAGAATTGAAAAAGTAGTAGGCCAACTAAACGGCGTAGCCGGTGTTTCCGTTAATTTTGCCACGGAAAAAGCTACTGTGACATACGAACCGGACATCATCAGCATTGCCGGGATCAAACAAACCATCTCCCAGGCGGGATACCAGGTACTCGAAAGCGAAAGCAGCAAAGCCGCCGATGAAGACCGGCAAAGAAAAGAAAAAGAAATTCGCGCACTGTGGCGAAAATTTTATATCGCCGCCTTTTTTAGCATTCCCCTGCTCTATCTGGCCATGGGCCCCATGTTTCCGTGGTTCAAGTGGCCAATCCCCCAGTGGCTATTTCCAATGGAATATCCCCTGCGTTATGCCCTGGTGCAGCTTGCCCTCGTTCTTCCTGTTTTAATTGCGGGCAGACATTTTTATACCAATGGCTTCAGAGCGCTCTGGCAGAGAAGCCCCAATATGGACTCACTGATTGCCATGGGCACTTCCGCCGCGGTCCTCTATAGCCTGTATGCCATCTATAAAGTATACAGCGGTTCTTTGGGGCATGTGGAAGACTTATATTTCGAAACAGCCGGGGTCATCATTACCCTCATCCTGTTAGGAAAAACCCTCGAAGCAATCTCCAAGGGCAAGACCTCCGAAGCCATAAAAAAGCTCATCGGTCTTACCCCCAAAACAGCCATCATCATCGAGAACGGACAGGAAGTAGAAACTCCCGTGGAAGAAGTCCAGGTCGGTGATTCTATCCTCGTTAAACCGGGGGAAAGAATCCCGGTGGACGGCATCGTCATCGATGGTCATTCCTCAATTGACGAATCAATGCTCACCGGCGAAAGTATCCCTGTGGAGAAAAAAGCCGGTGACGAAGTAATCGGTGCAACGATTAATAAATACGGTTCGCTTACCTTCCGGGCAACCAAAGTCGGCAGTGATACTGTTCTTGCCCAAATCGTGAAAATGGTCGAAGACGCCCAAGGCTCCAAAGCGCCCATTGCCAAAATGGCCGATCTTGTCTCCGGCTATTTTGTGCCGATTGTTTTTGGGATTGCCCTCCTCTCGGCACTCATTTGGTACTTTGCCGGAGAATCTGCCACCTTTGCCCTGACCATCTTTATCTCCGTCCTGGTCATTGCCTGTCCCTGCGCCCTTGGACTTGCCACCCCCACCGCCATCATGGTGGGCACCGGTAAAGGCGCGGAACACGGCATCCTGATTAAAAGCGGCGAAGCACTGGAAACGGCCCATCAAATTAAGACAATCATTTTTGATAAGACAGGCACCATTACAGAAGGGATTCCTGAGGTGACAGATCTTATTTCCGTGACCGACCTTCCGGCGGAACCGGCGGAGCAGCTTTCACCGGAAAACACACCGGAAACCATTTCCCCGCCCACAGACTTAACACAAGACTCATCACAAAGCCTAGCACAAGACCTATCACAGGATTTATCACAAAGCTTATCACAAAACTTATCACAAGCGACCCTTTCTGAAAGACAAGCCCACTGGCTGGATAAGGTGCTTGACCGTGCCCAAAATATTGAAGATTGGTCTCAAGATGAACGAAAAAAACAGCTTTTACAGCTGGCCGCCTCTGCGGAAAAAAACTCGGAACACCCCCTGGGCGAAGCAATCATCAGGGCAGCAGAAAAAGCCCGGATCGAATTGCTCGCGCCGGACAAATTTACCGCTATCCCCGGTAAAGGAATAGAAACAGTGCTTAACAACAGCCAGGTAATCCTGGGTAACCGGCAACTCCTCCGCGAACGGGGCATCGAGCCTTTGCAACTGGAAGAGGTAGCAGACCGTTTGGCCTCCGCAGGAAAAACCCCCATGTATATCGCGATTGACGAAAAGATTGCCGGCGTTATTGCCGTGGCCGATGTCATTAAAAAGAGCAGTGCCCAAGCCATCGCCAGGCTTCAGTCCATGGGCATCGAAGTCGTGATGCTTACCGGTGATAACCAGAAAACAGCCGCAGCGATTGCCGGACAAGTGAACATTAAGCGGGTGCTCGCCGAGGTTCTCCCTCAGGATAAAGCCGAAGAAGTAAAGAAACTGCAAAACGAAGGCCGCATTGTTGCCATGGTCGGGGACGGCATTAATGATGCTCCCGCCCTGGCCCAGGCCAACATCGGCATCGCGATCGGTTCAGGCACAGATATCGCCATGGAATCAGCCGATATTGTCCTGATGCACAATGACCTTCTCGCTGTCCCCACGGCCATCAAGCTGAGTAAAAGCACGCTCAGAAACATCAAGCAAAACCTTTTCTGGGCCTTCGGTTACAATGTGGCCGGTATTCCCATTGCCGCAGGACTACTGCATGCCCTGGGCGGACCACTGCTCAACCCCATGTTAGCCGCGACCGCCATGTCCCTCAGCTCAGTTTCTGTCTTAACGAATGCCCTCCGCTTAAAAAGTTTTAAACCCTAGGTAGATTTAAACCCCAGGCAAAAAATGTATACAATATTCAAGACAAAAAGACCTTCCCAGCTGACGAAATAATCGTTATAATTATTATTTAAGTATAATATTCTACTAATATGTTGACTAGCATTCTAAAGCACGTCTGTTATAACCATATGGAGGGATAAAACAATGGAGAAATTTAAAAGAGTTTTAGTGGCCAACCGAGGTGAGATTGCCATCAGAGTATTCAGGGCCTGTGCCGAACTGGGGATCAGGACGGTTGCGATTTATTCCGAAGAAGATAAGAATTCACTTTTTCGGACCAAAGCGGACGAATCTTACCTAGTGGGTAAAAACAAAGGACCGGTTGAAGCTTACTTAAATATTGAAGAGATTATCAAGCTGGCGCGCAAAAAAGGCATCGATGCCATTCACCCGGGCTACGGCTTTTTGTCGGAAAACACCGAATTCGCCAAAAGTTGTGAAGAGGCCGGCATCGTCTTCATCGGACCAACTTACAAAATGATGGATAAACTGGGCGATAAGATTAAATCAAAACTGGTTGCCCACAAAGTAAATGTACCGACCATTCCCGGCGTTGATAAGGCCATCAAATCGGAAAAGCAAGCCCTGGAATTTGCCCGCCAGTGCGGATACCCGATCATTCTAAAAGCATCTGCCGGCGGTGGCGGACGCGGAATGAGAGTTGTCCGGCGGGAAGAAGATCTCCTGAAGGAATTCCAAACGGCCAAAAACGAAGCGAAAAAGGCCTTTGGGATTGACGATATTTTCATTGAGAAATATATTGAAAACCCGAAACATATTGAGGTGCAGATCCTCGGTGACCAGTATGGCAATGTGGTTCACCTCTTTGAACGGGACTGCTCGATTCAAAGAAGGCACCAAAAAGTAATCGAGTTCACTCCGGCCCTGTGTCTCACCGACGAACAAAGACAGGCTATCTGTAACGACGCGGTGAAGATTGCCAAATCGGTTGGTTATCGCAGTGCCGGTACCGTTGAATTCTTGCTGGATAACGAGGGTCATCATTACTTCATCGAGATGAATCCGCGGATTCAGGTGGAACATACGGTTACAGAGATGGTAACCGGTATCGACATCGTGCAAAGCCAAATTCTGATTGCCGAAGGCTATCCTCTTGCCTCCAAAGAAATCGGCATCTATACCCAGGAAGATGTTCGGCCCAGAGGATACTCCATTCAATGCCGGGTGACCACGGAGGATCCTGTCAACAACTTCGCGCCTGATACCGGAATAATCGATGTCTACCGCACCGGTTCCGGCTTTGGCATCAGACTCGACGGCGGAAACGGCTTCACAGGTGCCGTCATCAGCCCCTATTATGACAGCCTGCTCGTCAAAATTACCTCGCTGGGCAGGACCTTTGAAGATGCGGTCAGGAAATCGGTCAGAACCATCAAGGAACTGAAAATCAAAGGCGTGAAAACTAATACCGACTTTTTGATCAACGTCCTCAAGCATCCTACTTTTTTGGCAGGCAATTGCCACACCGGCTTTATTGCCGAAAACCCCGGGCTTTTTGAAATAACGCCAAAAGTCGATATTGAACAGCGCATCTTAACTTTTCTTGGTGAAAAAGTCATCAACGAGGTTAAAGAAAAGAAAGAATTTGATGTACCGGTTGTACCTAAATTAGTCAGACCGGAGAATCAGTACGGCACAAAACAAATCCTTGACGAAAAGGGTCCCCAGGGCGTTGTGGACTGGATTAAAAAACAGGAGAAGCTGCTCCTTACGGACACAACCATGCGCGATGCCAACCAATCACTTGTGGCCACCCGCATTCGGACCATCGATATGTGGAAAATCGCCAAAGCAACGTCTATCCTCGGAAAAGACCTTTTCTCCCTGGAGATGTGGGGTGGGGCAACCTTTGACGTTGCCTACCGCTTCCTCAAGGAATCTCCCTGGGACAGGATCATAAAACTGCGTCAAAAAATCCCCAACATCCTCTTTCAAATGCTGCTCCGGGGAGCAAACGGCGTCGGCTACAAAAACTATCCCGATAATGTCATCCGCGCCCTCATTAAAGAAGCGTCCGCGACCGGGATCGACCTATTCCGCATCTTTGATTCCCTCAACTGGCTGAAAGGGATGGAAATCGCCATCGAGGAAGTCTTAAAACAAGGGAAACTGGCGGAAGCATGTGTCTGCTATACCGGTGACATTCTCGATGAAAAAAGGGATAAATACTCACTGCAATACTATGTGCAGAAAGCAAAAGAAATCGAGAAAACCGGTGCCCATATCCTCGGCATTAAGGATATGTCCGCCCTGCTGAAACCACACGCCGCCTATAAACTCATCAAGACATTAAAAGGAGAAGTCGGTTTGCCCATCCACTTACACACCCATGATACAAGTGGCAACGGCGTGGCTACCGTTTTAATGGCGGCTGAAGCCGGTGTGGACATTGTCGATACTGCCTTTAACAGTATGTCGGGACTAACCAGCCAACCGGCTCTGAACTCTGTTGCGGCTGCCCTGGAGAATACCCCCAGATGCCCCGGCATCAACCTCGATGACCTGCAGCAGCTTTCCGATTATTGGGCTGCCGTAAGACCGGTCTATGCACAATTCGAGTCGGAGTTGAAATCCAGTACCGCCGAAATCTACAAATACGAAATCCCCGGCGGACAGTACTCCAACCTCAAACCCCAGGTGGAAAGCTTCGGCTTAGGACATCGTTTTACCGAAGTGAAAGAAATGTTCAAAAGGGTTAATGACATGCTGGGTGATATCGTCAAAGTAACGCCATCGTCAAAAACGGTCGGCGACCTGGCCATCTTTATGGTCCAAAATGATCTCACTCCGGAAAACATCCTCGAAAAAGGCAAAGGACTCTCCTTCCCCGATTCGGCCGTGGCCTACTTCCAGGGGATGATGGGTCAGCCGGAGGGCGGTTTCCCCGCCGAGCTGCAAAAGATTGTCCTCAAAGGTGAAAAGCCGATTACGGTCAGACCGGGAGAGCTATTGGAACCGGAAGACTTTGAGCAGATTAAAAATGACCTCGCGAAGAAGCACAATATTGAACCGACCATGCAGGATATCTTAAGTTCCGCCCTCTATCCGAAAGTCTTTGACGATTACCTGACCTATCTGCGCGAGTACGGTGACTTCAGCCGCATGGGCAGTGATATCTTCTTCCACGGGATCAAAGAAGGAGAAACCTGCGAAATTGAAATTGCCGACGGGAAAATCCTCGTCATCAAGCTACGCGAAATCGGCAAAATGGACGAAGACGGTTATGTCTCCCTGCACTTTGAAGTAAATGACAGCGTGCGCGTCGTGAAAATCAAAGACAAAAAGAAAGCGGCAGCCAAAGAGCAGGCTGTCACCAGAATGGCTGACCTCACCAATCCGCTGGAAATCGGCGCAAGTATCCCCGGCAAGGTCATCAAAATACTGGCCAAACCCGGCGATAAAGTGCGGGTCAACCAGGAAATAGCCGTCATTGAAGCCATGAAAATGGAAACAAGCGTTGTTTCTCTGGTGGAAGGCACCGTTGAATCCATTGCCGTCAAAGAAGGACAAATCGTCAAATCCGGGGAACTGCTGATAACACTGGCGTAATAAGAAGGATTATCGTAAGATTCATCAACATAGTAAAACCTCCATTGTTTTTAAACAGTGGAGGTTTACTTTTATTATGCCTTATCAGTACCAAGTAGTAGTATACTGAAAAAATATAAGACATCAAGTAAATAAACATATAAAAAATCATTTAACGTTTTTCAAAATGGCGCCATGGTATTTACCTTCTGTTAAGTCGGGCAAATACTTCTGTAAAGTAGGTAACACATTTTTGAAAGCCGTTATAGCAGGTTTATAATGTCCGGAAATATTTGTAAAAAACAGAAGTTCACCCTCTTCCGCCACGAAAGTCCCCGCCAACTGAACCGGTTTCCCTTTGCCTAAGTGGCTATGATGTATATACTTCTCAGCTTTTGCCACCAATAATTTATCTTTATGATCTAATACATATAAATACGCACCATCTGCTTTTTCCCCAAGCCCATTATAAAGTTTTCCATCCTTAATACTTAATTTAACATAATTAATCGGAGCAAGAATATCTTCACCAGGTCTTATTAGTGTGTTTTCATATAATGTTTTTTTACCCCAGGTAAGCGTATTCCCTTTCTTTGCCGTTATTTTCACCCCGTCAAATATATCACCAACTTTAAATGTTAGAAGAGCATTAGACTTTTTACCTGCTTTTTCTACTGAGCTGGTAACCGATTTTATCGCACTGCTCCCGCCGGTCCCACGCACTGAACCGGCTAAAACAGGACTGGGCGCAAAGCCTAAATTAATATTCGGAAGCGATATCCCAAAATCAATTTTATTCGCTAATGCAGACGTTTTAGTTAAAGTGCTTGTTTTAGCCGTACTTAGGACTTTTTTTAACGCGCTCGGCATTTTCACATTCCCAGCCGGTAAAACAGCCATAGCACCATAGGTGCCAAATTCGCCCCTCAATTTACCCATTTCTAACGGATCATGTTTTGCTACATCCGGTACGGTAACAAGATCCTGATATAGCTTTTTCGCAACCGGTAAAGGGTTTAAGATAACACCGGCTATCGTTTTCGCTCCATTACTGAGAGACTCTTTATACTTCTGCGGATTATCCTTGATTTTATAACCCAAGTCAACTATTCCTATTGGTAATGTCAGTATTTTTGCACCTAAATCAATCGCAAATAAGCCGGTATCCTTTAACGCTTTCCCTCCGCCTAATTTAATACCGATCTTCTCCAAGGAATAATCTTTGACGATATTATATAGCTTATTCTCAGAGTTTACTCCTTTCTTTGATTCAAGTGTAGAAACCCCTCCTCTGACGAATTTGGTGGTTATTGTATCTGTGAGATTGTAGTATTTATTTACTGTATTCTTAATTGTATTTAATGAGTTATCTCTTTTTTCTACAAAAGTACGGACACTATCCTTGAGGTCTTTTAGCTCAAATGCCGAAGTAGCTGTCGGAAAGCATTGCAACAGCACTGTAAACAATATAAGTATTGATAGGCTTTTGACTAATCTCGCATTTTTTAATCTCATTTACACAACCGCCTTATTATGTCATATTCCCTAAATACCGCTCTAACCGTGTGTGTTTCTGATTCTTGTAGCACATTATGTCTTTTTTCAATTTTCAATCTATTCCTCTTTTATTATAGCGTATCCCGGTCCATCCTTCAATTTAAAAATTAAATAAAAGAAGAGAAAAAACTGCCTCCCCTATGGCTTACAGCGTTAAGTTAAACCCCCAGCCCAATCGGGTAAATCCGGGCTAAACAAGTCTCTAGTCACAGCCGGAAAATACTTCTGAAAGATGGGGAGATTGGCATCAAAATCTTCTATCCTGGGTAAATAATGTCCGGATACCCTGTTTATCTTCGTGAGGATGCCATCTTCAAAGTAGATTTCTCCGGCATACTTTACCGGGCCCCCTTGGACCAATTGACTATGGAATTTCCCTTTTTTAGACTTAGTCATCAATAGATTACCTTTATGATCAATTACATACATAAAGCGGCCTTGAACAGGATTATTCAACTCATCGACAAGGAGATTATTCTTGGGTTTAAACCTGGCCAAATCAACTTTCGCCAAAACATCTTCTCCTTCTACTAATCGCACATTTTCGTATAGCTTATTACCATTTGCTAAAGTGAGCCTGTTTTCATCGATTTTTGTTATTTTCACGCCGTCAAACAGATCGCCGACTTTTGTATTCGAGATAAGCTTATGGCTAGGAATAACGGTAGTTGCTCTTGAGGCAACATTAATTTGTGAAGAAGAAATACCAGTGGCCTTTGGGGCAACTTTAAGATTGGAAACGATTAACAACCGCTGTGGCAATATGAATTGCCCGGTGCGGCCAACTTGCGTAAGCTTCTCCAGCTTATTAGCCAGCGAGACGGATCTTACCGGGGCAGCTGTTACCCCTATCAGGACACATGCCCCGACCCCCGCCACAATTTTCCCTTCTAATTGGCCTCTTTTCAAGGGGCTCTTATTGGCTTCGGCCAACGTAGTCTTAATGCTCTGCGAAACATTATTCACGAGCGGTCGCGGATTGGCCAATGTATAAAATAAAGAAGCCGCACCGAAAGTAACCATGTTTTTGTATTTTTCGGGATTTTCCTTAATGTTATAACCTGTATTGAGTAATCCCACCGGCGCCGTAACAGTATCCGCCACCAGTTCCGTGGCCAACAAGCCTACATCCTTCGCCCCTTCAACTATCCCTAACTGGAAACCGATCTTATGTAAAGTAGTATATTTAAAGGCTGAATAAACACTGTTCTTCTGGTTTAAGCCGGTGCGCTTTTCAAAGAGTGAAAAGCCATCTTCGGTTAATTCCTCAATCTTACCTAAGGATTCATTAAAGTAGTAATTCACGCCTGTTTTTATGGATGTAAGCACTTGCTCCTTTTTTTCGACGGCGTTTCGTGTCCTTGCTCGGAGATTAAATTCAGCACCGAAAGCCGCAGCAGGGAAACATTGCAGGATGATTAAAATTAAGGTGCTTGCCGTGAGCATTTTTATTATTCCAGTTCTTCCGTCTTTTCTTGAAGCCATTTTTCCCTCCGCTTTCTAGTATTGTACCCTTCGAATTCATATTATATCACATAATTTTATACTATTTCCATAATTATGTCTGGCATGCACTTTAACACTACACTTTGACACTACACTTTGGCTCTGAGCCCATGTTTTTGTCATGCTAAGTGACGTGAAACTGATCCTTTCTGTTCTGCATGAAAAAGGCGCCGTAATAGTTGCTATTACGAGCGCCCTGTTGGCTTCCCCTATTGGATATCAATCCGGCGACCTTTCATTTTCGTCGGTTCTTCTTTGGGAACCGTAATCTTTAAGACGCCATCCTTATATTCCGCCTTGGCCTGCTCTGATTTGACCTCCACCGGCAACGGAATTGTCCGGGAAAAGCTCCCGTAAACCCTCTCTGTCCGGTAGACGTTATCATCTTTAAACTCTTCATCCCTTTTTGTTTCTCCGGATAACCTGATGGAGTTTTCATCAACATAAATATTCAGATTCTCTTTGGAGATGCCCGGGATTTCTGCCTTTAAAACAACCTCGTTTGCTGTTTCGTACACGTCTACCCGCGGGGTGGATTGCCCAAAGAAGCCAAACGGCAAATTCCCGAAAATATTGTTCATTTCCCTGTTAAGATGATCAATTTCACGAAAAGGGCGCCATGGCGTGAGATGATGATTCATCTTTGCTACCTCCTTCAGTTCAGTAAAACATTTATCATCAGTTATTATTTGCAGCTCGTCTTATTATATGAATCATCAAATCAAGATTGTCACCTTTATTACGGACAGCATTTACCTATTGCTGCCAGGCCTCATCCAACTCCCCATGAACTCTCTCTGTTTCTTCCTTATCCGCGAAATTGATAATGATCGGCTTCTTGTCGTTCCTTTCCAGATAAATATATGGTGGCTGGCTACTTACCAAAAACAATTTTGCCGCGCCGAGATCCTTTAAGCGAAAATGCCCTTTCCTTCTCTCGCCAATGGATGAGCCATTGGTTCTGGCCGTAATTTCTGGGATCTCCTGAATAAGCGCCACTTCCTTGAGCTCCGTGTAAGGGATCTTTTCCCCGTACATTCCCTTAATCTGCACATATTCTTCCGTAATCAGAAGTTCGGTGGGCTGATAGCTGAAATATAAAAGCACGCCGGCCCCAATACCCACAATCACTAAAAAAGCAATCGTCAAGCCCAGTTTCAAAAGAGACTTACGCTGCATCGTGCCGTCCGCATTGCGCGAATTATGGTCATACTGTTGCGTTTTAATGATCACAAAAATAGAAAGGGGAAGCAGGAACGCAAACAGCACCCCGGCCGCAATATCATATCCGCCCACCAATAAAGCTGAAGCAACGCCGATAAGTACCGCCAGGGCAAAACAAAAATTGCCCGTAAAATTGGCCAGCCCTTCAATATCCACGTTCTGTTTCTTTTCCTTGGACATGGTATTATACCCGGAAATCAGCCAGTAAGCGCGCCGGTATTTTACCATAAACCCGATAATAACCAGAATTGCCACCGGCAATAACATTGTCAACAATGCCCCGTATTGCAAACACAACACCTCCACACCCATATATTATTCCCCGCGAAGGTGCAAGTGACTTACATCTCAGCATTATTTACGGCGTCGATCACCTGGGGGATCACCTGCTTCTTCCTCGACACTACGCCTGCGATAAAAGCCCCTTGCCCGGCCTCCTGATTAAAAGTATGCGCCAAAAGCCTCCCGTTATTGCACCTGTATAAAAGATAGGAACCCTCCCGTAAAATATCCGTAATTAACAAAAGCGTAAGGTAATAATTGTTCTGCTGATGTATATTAGCGATAAAAGCGAGAAAATCCTCTTTCCGGTTAAAGATATCTTCGATATCGAGGGTGAAAACCTGCCCGATCCCGATTTTTTTCTCTTTCACGGTGAATTCCTTAAAATCCTTATAAAAGATCTCCGAAATGCTCTGCCCCTCCAGTGAACTGCCCGCCTTGAACATCTCCAGCGCAAAATCCTGCCGGTCGAGCCCGAGAAACTCTTCCAATTCTTCGGCCGCTTCCCGGTCAAGAGAGGTGGTCGTCGGTGACTGCAGGGATAAGGTATCGGAAACAATCCCGGCCAGAAGCATACCGGCGATCGGCCGTTCCAAAGAGACCTGCTCTTTTCTGAATAGATCATAAACAATCGTACAAGTGCTACCTACCGGAACATTGCGAAAATTAATCGGCGCAGCGGTATTAATATCGCCGATTTTGTGATGATCCACTACTTCCACAATTTCTGCTTCCGCTAAGCCCTCGGCACTTTGCCCGTACTCATTATGATCCACCAGAATAACTTTCTTCCGGTTCGGGCTTAAGATATGCCTGCGCCCCACAAAGCCCAGATACGCATTTCCTTCTGTCACCACGGGATAATTGGAATGCCTGTGGATTATTAATTCCTCTTTGACCTCGCCAAGATATTCATTTTCCGTAAAGGTGACCAGGTCTTTCGTTTTCATGATGGTGGAGACATAATTGCTCTGATTTAATTGCTTGGCCGTGGCATAGGTACTTTTCTCCACTAATAACATGGGAACCTGCTTTTTCTGGCCCTTTTCCCGATACTTGGCGGGTATTTCCTTGCCGCCGGTGATGATTAGCAGTTTTACGCCGACCTCCAGCGCATAATCAATCACATCATAGCGGTCGCCCACAATGACAATACTGTTTGGCCGAATAATCTTCTCCTGCACGACCGTATTGTAATAATAGGAAATGACGGTAATCTCCCCTTCTATCTCCGCCTGCCCATCGCCCACCAGCAGAATCCCTTCGAGATCCTCCACGATATTGGCTAGTTTGGTTCGCAGATGATAAAAATCACCTTTGATCAAGCCCATGGCAATATCCTTCATGGTGACGATCCCCAGCAGGATGTTTTCCTCATCCACAATGGGCAGGGTTTTGATGCTCTTTTTCTCCATGATTTTATAGGCCGAAAGAAGGGATTTTTGCGGACCGATGCTCTCCACCCGGTCATATGGTAAATCCTTCAGCTTTGTCTTGACATTAGCGATAGTTTTTGGGACAGCTACGCCAAAATAATCAAGCACAAACTGCGTTTCCTTGTTGATTGGTCCTAAAACACCCGGCTCTGCCGCCATCCCCAGTCTGTTTTTTAAATCCGCTAAGGCAATGGCCGCCGCTACCGAATCAGTATCCGGGTTTTTGTGACCAAAAATATACGTCATCTTTTCTGATACCTCCATCTGAAGTACCAAAGCCCTCCTAACTAGATATACTAACTTTTCGGAGGGTAATTTGGTCCCTGCTTATTTCATCATTTGACAAATATTATTGGTAAACTCCACCGGATCCTCAATGGGCAAACCTTCGATGAGCAAAGCCTGATTATACAACAGCCCGGTATAAAGCTTCAGTTTCTCCTGATCCGTTGCGAAAGCGTCTTTTAAGGCCTGATAGACCTCATGATGGACATTGATCTCCAATACCTTATCGGCCTTCACCTTTTGTTCATTATAAGGCATGGCGTTCAAAACCTTCTCCATCTCAATACTGATTTCACTGCCGCTCGAGAGACAGACCGGATGGCTCTTTAATCGCTGCGAAGCCTTGACTGCACTAACTTTCCCGGCCAAAAGACCGGTCATATGCGCAAACAGTTCTTTATCCCCTTCATCTTCCTGGGTCTCCTCTTTTTTGTCCTCGCCCTCTTTTTCGAGGCCCAAATCACCGCCGGAAACAGATTTGAATTGTTTTTCCTGATAGGTCATCAACATTTTGATGGCAAATTCATCCACATCATCGGTGAAATAGAGGATTTCATAGCCTTTATCGGCCACCAGCTCCGTTTGTGGCAGCTTTTCGATCCTTTCTACGGAGTCGCCCACCGCGTAATAGATGTATTTTTGCTCTTCCGGCATTCTGGAAACATATTCGGCTAAGGTGACCATCTGCTTTTCCTTCGACGAATAGAAGATTAACAAATCCTGCAGAACATCCTTATTACTGCCATAATCACTGTAAATGCCGTATTTTAACTGCCGCCCAAAGATTTTAAAGAACTCCGCATATTTTTCTCTTTCGTTCTTCAATAAATCTTCCAGTTCATTTTTGATTTTGGACTTAATATTTTTGGCAATAATCTGGAGCTGACGGTCATGCTGCAGCATCTCGCGAGAGATGTTCAAAGACAAATCCTCGGAATCAACGACCCCTTTGACAAAGCTAAAGTAATCCGGCACCAGCTCGGCACACTTATTCATAATCAAAACACCGTTCGAGTACAACTCCAGCCCTTTCTCATATTCCTTCGTATAAAAATCAAAGGGCATTTTCTCGGGAATAAACAGAATCGCCTTATAGCTGATCGTTCCTTCGGCACTGATATGGGCGTATTTAAGCGGTTTGTCAAAACCATAGTGCTTCTCGGCATAGAATTTCTCGTAATCCTCGGCGGTCAGTTCGTTTTTGTTCTTCTTCCAAATGGGCACCATACTGTTGATGGTTTCTTCTTCCGTATAGTAATCAAATTCCAGTTCCTTGCCTTCTTCTTTCGGCTTCGGTTGGGTCTTGGTCACATCCATCTTAATCGGATAGCGGATAAAATCGGAATGCTTTTTGATGAGCGCCCGGAGGCTAAATTCATCCAAAAACTGATCATAATTCTCGTCTTCCGTATTCTCTTTAATTTTCAGGATCACATCTGTGCCGACGGTCTCCTTCGCGCATGACTCAATCGAATAACCCTCTACCCCTTTGGATTCCCAGCGATAAGCCTCTTCGCTGCCGAAGGCCTTACTGATTACGGTCACCACATCGGCCACCATAAAGGCAGAATAAAAGCCGACACCAAACTGACCGATGATGTCATAACCGTCCTTGAGCTCATTTTCCTTTTTAAAGTTCAATGAACCGCTTCTGGCGATCACCCCGAGATTGTCCTCCAACTCCTGCTGGGTCATCCCAATGCCCGTATCGGAAACAGTAAGTATGCGCGTGTTCTTGTCAAAGCTTATTCTGATTTGATAATTGTCTTTGTCAAAATTCACAGAGTTATCTGTTAAGGCCTTGTAATAGAGTTTATCAATCGCATCACTGGCATTGGAGATTAATTCTCTTAAAAAAATCTCCTTATGCGTATAAATTGAATTAATCATTAGATCCAGTAACCTTTTTGATTCCGCTTTAAACTGTTTTTTAACCATCAAAATCCTCCTCCCGGAAAAAGCATAAAGCAGACCTTTGGCTAAGTAGTAATGCTTTTTGCTCTGCTTTACGCTTTATGTTTAATGCATTCTATTAATTTTTATTATAGCGCTTTTTTCAGCTTGTGCAATTTCCTTTTACTTTCTGCGTTTCTAAGAAGTGTATCCTCTTTATGATTACTCCGCCTGGTCTACGATTGCTCCGCCTGGTTGCCGAAGGCCTTAAGCAATTCATTCACGAAGAACGGCACCAGTGCAAAGAGAAACACCAGTCCCCAGTCATTCAAGGAAAGCATTGAGACCTTGAAGGCCCCGGCTAAAAAGGGAATCGTAATAACGCTAAATTGCAGGATGAAACCAACAATAATCGCGCCAATCAATTTCATATTGGTAAACAGGCCGATCCGGAAGACCGGTTTGGCAAAGTTGCGCATACTCAAAGCAATAAAGAGCTGTGAAGCCGCCAGCACTACAAAAGCCATCGTTCTGGCATAGCTTAATACTTCTTCCGAGATGTTCTCGGAGGTGAGCCCGAATCCGTATTCATGCAAACCAAAGTAAAAGGCCGCTAAAGTTAAAACACCGATTAACGAGCCGGCTATAACAGCCCTCACCCCAGCCCCTCTGGCAAAAAAGCTTTCCTTGGGATCACGCGGTTTTCTCTTCATCACGTCTTTATCCGCAGAGTCAACACCAAGGGCGATCGCCGGTAAGGTATCCGTAATCAGGTTAATCCACAAAATTTGCGTTGGCAGTAAGGGAATGGGCCAGAAGAATAATACCGAGAAAAAGACGGCAATAATCTCTCCTAAGTTACAGGAAAGCAGGAAAATAACGGACTTCCGGATATTGGCGTAAATGTTGCGACCCTCTCTGATGGCATTAACGATGGTTGTAAAATTATCATCCGTCAAAATCATATCACTGGCGCCCTTCGAGACATCCGTGCCGGTGATCCCCATGGCCACACCGATATCGGCCGACTTCAGAGAAGGAGCATCGTTGACGCCGTCCCCGGTCATGGAGACAATCTTGCCCTGGGCCTTGAACGCTTTGACAATCTTGACCTTGTGCTCAGGCGAAACTCTGGCGAAAACCCGATATTGGTTGATTTTCTGCATAAATTCTTCTTCCGAAAGCGCATCAATTTCTACGCCGGTCAAACTCTGCTCAATCGAATCGGCGATGCCTAATTCTTTGGCGATGGCCACTGCCGTATTCTTGTGGTCACCGGTAATCATAATCGTGGTAATACCCGCTTTATGGGCTTCCGCAATGGAATCCTTCACCTCTAATCTGGGCGGGTCAATCATCCCCACCAGACCGAGGAGAGTTAAGTCCGCTTCCATTTCTTCCGGCTCCAGAATCCGGTCGGTATCCTTATAGGCCGCCCCCAGCACCCGCAGGGCATGATCCGACATCTCTTCCGTGACCTTTAAATAGGTCGCCTTCATTTCTTCCGTCAGGGGAACAAGCTGCCCGTTTACCAAAGCAGTGGAACAGATCTTGAGGAGGTTGTCCAGCGCCCCTTTCGTATGTACGCGATAGCGCCCACTTTCCTCATTTAAGGTAGACATGAGCTTGCGGTCGGAATCAAAGGGTTTCTCGCCTACTCTCTTGAATTCACTGTGCAGCTTGTTCCGCGGCATGCCGTAGCGGTCACCCAGGACCACCAGCGCCACCTCGGTGGGGTCACCGGTACTTTGCCCGTGTTCATAGGTGGCATCGGAACAAAGTACAAAGGTCTTCATCATCTCTTGTTCGTCATTTTCCGGGGTAAAGCCACTCCCCTCTTTGGGCACCTCTTTTAACTTTTCATAGGTATAGAACCGGACCACCGTCATCTTATTCTGGGTCAATGTTCCCGTCTTATCCGAGCATATCACATTCACCGAACCCAAGGTCTCCACGGCGGGAAGCCGTTTGACAATGGCGTTGACCTTCGACATTCTGGTAACCCCCAGGGCCAGAACAATCGCCACAATAGCCGGCAAGCCTTCCGGAATCGCCGCCACCGCCAGACTAATGGCCGTCAGGAACATTTCAAACAAATCACGCCGTTGCACAAGGGCAATGACAAACATCAGTACACAAATCCCAATCGCCGCAAAACCCAGCACCTTGCCCAGCTCTTCCAGCCTTTTTTGTAACGGGGTTAATTCTTCATTATCCTCATCAAGGATTTTGGCAATCTTCCCGATTTCCGTCTCCATCCCTGTCCCCACGACGACGCCTTCACCCCGCCCATAAGTAGTAAGGGTGGACATGAAAGCCATATTTATTCGGTCGCCCACCGGCGTGTTTTCTTCTTCAAACAATTCCCGGGCATTTTTCTCGGCAGGCACCGACTCTCCCGTCAAAGCCGACTCATCAATCTGTAAGTTGACGCTTTCAATCAACCTTAAATCAGCCGGAACATAGCGGCCGGCATCCAGGATGATTATATCGCCGGGCACAATGTCCTCCGAATTAATCTCGATCGTTTCTCCGTCACGCCGCACCAGCGATTTGGGGCTGGTTAGCTTCTGCAGCGCTTCAATCGCCTTTTCCGCCTTGTATTCCTGAATCACGCCGATTACCGCATTTAAAACCACCACAAACAGAATAATAATGGCATCTACATACTCGCCAATCACAATCGTGATGGCCGCCGCACCGAGGAGGACATAAATCAACATATCTTGTAACTGAGCAAGAAACAAAGCAAAAAGGCTTTTCTTCGGCTTTTCCCGCAACTTGTTTCTCCCGTATTTTTCAAGTCGGACCGCAGCCTCCACCGAAGTCAGCCCGCTTGCCGGATTTACTTTAAGCTCATCTAAAACTTCTTCCTGTGATTTTGCAAACCACATCACCATCATTCTCCCTTCATCGAGATAAACAAGATCTGCCTCCGGTTATCCATATACTACTATAATTTAGTCGTCATTAAACTGTAACGCTGTTCATCTGCCAAACCTTGTTTTATAGTCTCTCCCCCCTTTAGAAAAATCTCCATAGATCTTCTGATATATAAAAGAAAGACCTTGAACAGTATTTTATCAAACGATAAAACAATGCTAAAGGTCTTACTTCTTTGACGGATCAAAGGATAAAGCCAGGCAGGTTTTTTTCTCTGCCGGGTGTTGACTTTATCAGCTAGTTACTCCCCTTTAACAGATTTGCTTATATTATATAATAAAAGCAAATCTTATGCCAAGCTGTTATTTTCATAATGAAACGCGGAATTTCAATTGAAACAATACATTAAACAAAAGATCGGTCAATGGTGATGACTGGAAAGAGGTTTTCCTCCTGTTCTTTAATTCGCGCGGTGATTTTCTCGATAATCTCCCGGTCCTTTGGGGCATACTGATGCGGAATGACCACATCAAAGATTAAGTTGTCATGCGTCACCCCTTTCACGACCCGAAAATCGTGAATAGTTAAGGATTTGTCAATATCCGAAACAATCTGTACCGTCATATCCCGCAGTCTTAAGACATCGGGATCGTCCTGTGTCAGGGGATCCATGTGAATTACCAAATGGATATTCAGCTCGCGCGCCACCTCACGCTCAATATTGTCAATCAAATCGTGGCTGGCTAAGATATCTTCCCGCGCATCGACTTCCACGTGAACAGTGGCAAAATAAAGCCTCGGTCCATAATTATGAATAACCAGGTCATGCGTTCCCAAGACCCCGCCATACCTGTTGATCGTATTTTCGAGCTGCTGAACCAATTCTTCGGAAGGCTTTTTCCCCAACAAGGTAT
Organism: Peptococcia bacterium; assembly: GCA_050951585.1. Classification (GTDB taxonomy): domain Bacteria; phylum Bacillota; class Peptococcia; order DRI-13; family DTU073; genus UBA3937. Next base: position 182,207 of record JBMNJI010000007.1, read on the forward strand.
CCCACATTTCCTTCATGATATTAATGCCGGAATAAATAATCAACAGGGAAACAGCCACACCCATGTAGCCATCCAGCTGAATACCAAATAAAGGACTGAGCAGCGTGGAAAGTAAGACGGCGGATGTGGCAAGGACGTCGGAAAGGCTGTCGGTAGCAGTAGCCTTCATCATCGAGGAATCAACCCTGTCCCCTAGCCCCGCATTAAATTTGTAGAGCCAAAACTTCGCGCCGATGGAAAACAACAGCACGCACACCGTTAAGAGGCTGAAGCTAATCACATCAGGCCGGAGAATTTTCGCAAAAGAGGTCTTCAATAATTCAAAGCCCAGGATAATGATAAAAAAGCCGACAAGGGAAGAGGCCAGATATTCCATCCTTTCATGGCCAAACGGATGCTCCTTATCGGCCGGCATCCCGGACAACTTAAAGCTCAAAAGTGAGATGATGGATGAACCGGCGTCAGAAAGATTATTCACGGCATCCGCGGTAATGGCGATACTGTGAAAGAGGCGACCAACGATAAATTTGATCACAAAAAGAAACAGATTAACAATAATGCCGACCAGACTGGTCATGTTGCCATAGCGGGTACGCACTTCCGTATCTTGCAGATTTTGATAGTCTTTTACAAACATTCTAACCAGGAAATTGGTCATTTTCTTCTCACCTTCGATTCGATCCTGAGCCGACACGCCAGTAAAGCACTTTACATTCTATTATACTGCAATTTTTCTCAATAGGAAGATTAAAAGTGAAAAAATATGGGAGATAACTCTTGCAACAAGCGAAAAAATTTCTCCTGATGCGTTATAATAAAGCCAGAATATATCCTTAATAGAATAAATATAAACGCTCTGGGAAGGACGGTGTTGGCATTGTCAAATAGGCTTAATCCTGAGAATAAGGCGGGTGGCGTTTTGGGGGCAGGTTATCTCCTGCCTCACCCCCCGGTAATTGTACCGGAAGTGGGTAAAGGTCAGGAAGCGGAAGCAGCCAAAACTATCTCCGCACTAAAGATGGTGGCGGCCGAAATCGACAGACTGCGGCCGGATACCGTTGTCCTCCTCTCGCCGCATGCCCCCATGTTCAGTGACTATGTCTTCATGTACAACAGTCCCGTTTTGGAAGGGGACTTGCGCCGGTTCGGGGCCTCCCTCAAGCTTTCCTTCGACCAGGATACGGCTTGCTGGCGGAAATGGAGCGGTTGATGAAGGCGGCCCGGCTCCCCGGCGGCCGCTTGGACAGTGCGACCATGCGCCGCAATCAGTTGGAAAACACCCTCGATCACGGTGCGGTCGTGCCGCTCTATTATCTGAGCTCGCTCTACAAAGACTTTCGGCTGATCGCCATGGCGCCTTCCGCCCTCGACCTGCAGCGTCTCTACCAATTGGGGCAGATTATCAGGCAGGCGGCGGAAAACCTTGACCGGAAAATCGTCGTCGTCGCTAGCGGCGACATGTCCCACCGGGTCAATGAAGAAAGTCCCTTATGGGGCGTGCCCCGAAGGCGCCGCCTTTGACCAGCAGCTGGTGGAAAAACTCCGGCAGGGAGACTTCCCCGGTTTGTTCACCATCAACCATGAACTGCGGGAAAAAGCGGCTGAATGCGGTTACCGTTCGCTGATTGTGCTGCTCGGCGCCTTGGAGGGGCAAAATCCGGAGACACAGGTCTTATCCTATGAAGCACCCTTCGGCATCGGCTACTGCGTGGCCACATTTAAGCCGCAAGGGCAAACCCATGGACCAGCGCATGGACATGACCGCTCCCGATCAACCGGTAATCCCCTGGCTGAACTGAAAGAAAAACTGGCCGCAAACGGAAAGACCGGCAGCGTCTTTGTGCAACTGGCCAGACAAACCTTGGAGGAATATGTGCAAACCGGACGGATCAAGCCCCTGAAAAAGGAGGATTTCCTGGCAAGCCTCGCTAATGATGCCGGTACAAAGCCCAATGACATGGAGAAAAATGAACAAATCAAAAGCTTGTGGTTAGATAAAGCCGGTGTCTTTGTCTCCCTGAAAAAATTCGGTGACCTGCGGGGGTGTATCGGCACTACCGGGCCCACCACCTCCTGTATTGCGGAGGAGATTCGGCAAAATGCCATCAGCGCCGGAACCCAGGATCCGCGTTTTGAACCCGTCACGGCAGAGGAATTGCCCTTCTTAGAATATAGTGTTGATGTCCTGGGGAAGCCAATGCCTGTGCAAAGCAAGGCAGAGCTCGATCCCAGGAAATATGGCGTGATTGTCAGCAAAGGCGGGCGCAGAGGCCTCCTGCTCCCCGCCCTCGAGGGTGTAGACACCGTTGAGGAACAACTGGACATTGCCTGCCGGAAAGCGATGATTGACCCGCACGGTACATATGAAATCAGCAAATTTACCGTGACCCGCTACAAGTAAGCGCAACGTATTAACGCGCGCATTAAAAGGCCTGTATCGATGATATGGATATAAAAGAACCAGTATGGAAATGAAAGAAGAGGATGGTGGAGAAAATGGCTCGGCAAGGGACTTATCCCGCCAAATTCTACGAGAAAAGAGCAGAGATGAACGTCAAATGTCAGCTTTGTCCCCACGGCTGTGAACTAAAGCCCGGACAGACGGGCCTTTGTATGGCGCGCCGCAATATTGACGGGATGCTTTTCTCCCTGAATTATGGTCAGGTGACCGCACTGGCGCTGGACCCCATTGAGAAAAAGCCGTTAAAACGTTTCCATCCCGGCAGGCTCCTTCTTTCGGCGGGCAGCTTCGGCTGTAACCTGAAATGCTCCTTCTGTCAGAATTGGCGCATCTCCCAGGAGCAGCCCCCGGCTGAATATTATACTCCCAAACAATTAGTCATCACCGCCCAAAAAGCCACGGCATACGGCAATATCGGTCTCGCCTATACTTATAATGAACCCTCCATCTGGTACGAGTTTGTCTATGACTGCGCGGTCCTTGCCCACGAAAAGGGACTAAAAAATGTGCTCGTGACAAACGGCTATATAAATAGGGAGCCGCTCATAGAACTGCTCCCCTATATCGATGCCATGAATATTGACTTGAAAGCCATGACCGAGCAGTTCTACCACAAGATGTGCAAAGGAAAGCTGGATAACGTCAAGCAAACCATTGCTCTTTGCGCCCCCGCCTGTCATGTGGAAGTAACCACCCTGCTTATCCCGGGCTTGAACGATGACGAGAAAGAGATTGCGGCGCTTGCCCAGTGGCTGGCCTCCATCTCCGCGGATATTCCCCTCCATCTCACCAGACACCACCCGGATTATCAGCTGCAGGATCCCCAGCCCGTTAGTAGGCAAAGACTGACAGAACTGGCCGAACTCGCCCGGCAATATTTGAAGTATGTGTATATCGGGAATGTGTAGAATACTGCCTGTTATGTATCCTTCTTCTTTAGTTTAATGTACTCAGAAAAAGATGGTGCTCCTAATTTTCGACGTTTCGCAAGCATCAAAGCCCAAATAGCATCTCCGTCATCTTCTGTAATATAGCCCTTTTCTAATGCTTGAATTAATATATCTCCAGTGGTTATGTGTTTCAACTTGAATTCACTAATATACGAACTTATATCCTTTAAGTTATTACTCGCTACGATTCCGTTGTTAGTTTTTGCCAGCACAATAGAAGCAGCTTCTCCCGGGCCAATTATCTTATGACCTTCGCCTGGTGATGTTGTAAGTTTTTGATACAAAGCATACATTTCGCTGTTAACATTGATAGTTGCCATACTAGCCTGCTTATGGTTAATTAAGTAATCAATTCGCCGCTTTAAATGGGGTGTAGTTGGATATGATAGTTCGTCGTACGCTGGCTTGGGAATTACAACCCTTCCAGGGTAAAGCAAAGTCAATAAATTTTGTTCATTTACCCATAAGAATACTGAAATGCAGTCACTATCGAAAAAGAGCGAATTAATCATTTAATTCGCCCCCTTCGCATTCATCCCCGTAAACAAGATCCGGTCTGAAGGCCGTCAGCAATAACTGCTCATATTTGCCGGTTGAAATAAGGTCTTTTTGAAGTAACTCTTCGGCTTGTTGAATATAATATCCATACGTTTTATATCGCTTATTCTCCGGAAGAGGTTTATAAAGAGCATCATCATACCCCAAATTTACGGCCGAACAAATTACTCCTTGCCGAAACTGCTCAGCTTGTTGTGAGGTTAAAATGTTGTCTTCAATTAATCTATATAATAAAGCTTGTCTGCTTAGCCCAAAATATTGTTCTAATTTGACAATTTCCCTTATTCCTATATCTTCTATTGAACCACCTTGTATTTTTCTTAATGCATCAGATAAAGCGACCGGTGGCATAAGAAAATAGGAAGCAAACCGATCAGCAGCCTTTTCAACTTCATTCCCGCTCCCAATCTTTATTGCACATACCGTAGATTGTTCACTCTCATCATAATACAAGTGATATAATTCATGAGCCAGTGAGAAACGTTGCCTCCCAACAGACATAGAAGAATTGATGGCAATAACCGGATAGCCATCATTCTTTATACACATTCCGCTTAAATGCTCTCCCATCGGATAAAAGACTAAAGTTAATTGCGGGATTGAGTGAGCCAACGAAAATATATCGATTGGGGAGGTAGTATCTTCACCCAACTCTTTACGTAAACTTAATGCTTTTATGTAAAGAGTTAATTTATCGATCAATTCGTCCGCCTCCCAATAATTTCGTCATAAAATTTAAATTCAATGCGATTCTATTTATGGCGCTAATTGTCTCAAAATCATCTCCGTTTATTTCACTGGCTCTGAAGGCTAATGAAATCCGATTTGCAGGCATCAATTCGCTATTAAAGCTCTCTACAGTGATGCCAAATAATGCGGATAATTTATCAAGCATATCGGAAGTAATGGAGCGTTCATTCTTTTCAATTTTCGAGATTAAACTTTGATCAACATTTAAAAATTTAGCAAGATTACTTTGCGTAAAACCGCTTTGCTCTCTTAAAGCCTTTATTTTTTCACCTAGATTAATCATCGTATCGGCCATAATGATCCCGCCTCCTTTACTATTATTGTATGCGGTTTTTGTCATAATATCAATAGTTAATTATATTTATTTTATGACAAAATGAGGCTTAAAAACTCATGCAGCTTGTATGTTTTTGTTTCTCTTGTCGCATGATTCCATTCCTCATCGAACCTGGCATACTCAATTGCTACCTCATCAGGAGAGACTGTAACACCACAAATTTCCTCCCGTTCTCCCGGTTCCAATACTAACCTCAGTTCTCCTTGCTCCACATCATAAAGATACAATTCTCCCCCTACGCTTACCGTCCCATAAGCAAAACCGATTATGGCCAATAAACGATTATTATCCAGCCAGCATAACACCTTGGGTGTATGTTGGTCTTTTATTTCCTGCTTTTGTTGAAGGATTAAAGCACTTTGCCCTTTTTCAAGATCATACAGATATACCTCACCTAATTCTTCCCATTCGAAAACATCCATATAGGCAAACCTGGTACCATCAGGCGATACTACCGGGGACGAACAATACGGATTATCGCAAATTACTATTTCCCCTTTTTCAGAAGCGATGGTGATAAGACGTTCATAATCATCATCAACAGCCGATTTATAAAGCAGTTTACTGCCATCCGCCAACTGATACTCTTCTTTGATATTAAACGAAGACTCAGGGCTGCTATTTTCTGCAGAATCATTTTCGTCTAAATTAGTGTCATCTGCTACAATGCCACCGACATTTGACTCTTGTAAATTGTGATTTATAAAGAGCACAGCTCCGACTGCTACCACAAGTATTAACGACGCAACCATAAGATATTTTTTCTTGAATTTCGCAGTCATAATAAAACACCTCCATTTTTTCAGTCATGGTTCATTAGAAAAATATAATAGCATTCACTTGCTGATTACTTCCCGTAGCAGCAGCTTTTTCGTGAAGCTGCCTCTTTCTTCAACCTTAGCTTTTCTTATTGCTTCGAACTCAGCATGTGAAACTCCTGCACAATCAAGCAAGGCATACACAACTTCCACTAAATCAGCCAATTCCTCGACACTGCCGCTGTCCAGATATTCCTGCATTTCTTCTGCCAGCTTTAGCTTTAGATACTTCGCATAGTCCTGCTCGTCTAATACTTCGACAATCGCCTTATTGCCGTGTTTCTCAATTATCTCCGGAATTCTGTCACGAATAAGTTTATCGTATTTTATAACTTTGTGCACCATAGTTCTCAACTCAACTCCTAGAATCTGAATCAATCACACATTGAGGGGCTTTTATACAGCATCTCAATATGTTCAATACCATCTAACAAATATACATCCGAGACTTGTTTGAAGCACATCATATTAGATTACCTTCCAGAACTGTTACTGCCTTACCCGAAATTAATACCCTTTCGCCAGCTACCTGTACTTTTAATACGCCACCTCTTTTTGATGCTTGATATGCAATGAAACTATCTTTCCCAAGCTTTTTCTGCCAATAAGGGCCAAGACAACAGTGGGCCGAACCAGTCACCGGGTCTTCAAATATCCCAACTTCAGGTGCAAAAAACCGTGAGATAAAATCATATTCACTTGATTTTGCTGTAACAATTACTCCTCTCATGTGTACCTGCAAAAGTTTTGTGAAATCTGGCAATATACTTTTCACCGTCTCTTCTGAATCAACTTCGACTAAATAATCGAAGACATTTTTTCCAATATAGATTGGCTTAATACCCAGTGCTTCGATAAGTTCTTTAGGGGCATCCGTTTTCTCTTCCGGTGTAACCGGGAAATTCAGTTGAATCCAACTATCGATTTTTTTCGCTGTAAGTAGTCCACTTTTCGTATAGAAATTAGCCTCCTGCTCTTGTTTCAAGTATCCTTTTTCCCACAAAATATGGGCACTGGCTAATGTTGCATGCCCACAGAGATCAACTTCTGAACTAGGCGTAAACCAGCGCAAACTAAATCCTTGCTCCATTGGAACAAGAAAGGCGGTTTCCGCTAGATTCATCTCACTAGCAACATCCTGCATCCATTGTTCTGTTGAGCATCATCCAATATGCAAACAGCAGCGGGATTTCCTTTAAATGGCTTGTCAGTAAATGCGTCTACTTGATAAATCTTCATAGTTGTCATCTCTCCCTATCTGATGTGCTAATAATAATCATACTATTTATACGTTTACTTTAAATTTACATTTGGGATAATTTGAACACCCTTTAAACTGCCCATATCTTCCACTACGTTGTATAAGCCTACCTCTACACTTTGGACATATGTCGGCATTAATTAGGGTTGCCTTTTCTTGTTTATTAATAGTTATATCTGCAACATGCTTCTTTCTCGTTTCCTTGTCTTTGATATTTAGTTCTAGTAGTTTATTAAAGATTGCTTCTTTTTCTGATCCAGATAGGTTGTCCTCTTTGTATTTACGTATAGTCTTTATAAGCTTAACTGTATAAATAACATCGGTTTTAGTTTTTATCTTCAGCTCCGCTTTGATAGGAAACACAATTATTGTTATGTATTTGATATCAGGATATTCACTAAGATGGTGTTTTAGCGCTTGAATATGCCCAAAGTTCTGCCTTATCGGATTATAGAATTTCTCTTTTCTTTTGTAAATCACTTGGGTCCAATATTCACTGAAATCATCACCAATAATCCAACCACAACAATTCTTTGTTTCTATAACAAAGATACCATAATTTGAAATAACTACATGGTCTATTTGTGAAGTTTTACCCTCAACCTCTAACATGAGATCATTTATTATCTTGTAATCCTTTGGATCAAGTATGGATAGAATACCGGCAACTTTCTTCTCTCCAATAAGCCCTTTAATTTTTGGTCTGAAAAGGCGAAGAATTATGCATAGTATGATAATTAATAAAATAAACCACATGGACGGTAGCCACCCCTCAATTAGTATAAAGTTACACCATTTATGCCAGAGATGTTTGTCGACTTTTGCATATCTTACATTTCGTTGAGTAGTTAGTAAATAATCCCATAACAATATTCAATGTATTGGCTCCTATGTACATCAAATTTTAGACCTTGTGTCTTTAAATTTTCTAAAATGAATTTATCAAGAGTATATGGATCTCTTTTCTGCATATATTCTAGTTCTTGTATTGTGACTCTTACCTTATAGTTATCAAAACTAACTAAGTAACCATTTTTCCCTTTAATTATCGCAGAACTAAATTGAAATTCCTCTGAAATTGTATTACAGACAAAACTAATGAATTTTTCTATCGGACTATTATGGCTTATCAGTCCTCTTGTCCATCCTTGCGTATTCATTTATTAAAAACCCCTTCTGGATTATATCCGGCCAAATCCCATGCCGTTATCATCCCTAGTATTTTTTCCTTTGGCTTACCGTTCTCGGTTATAAAAACAACAGAAATCCTTTTTTGATCTTTAAGACCAATTTGAAATATATTTTCAATATCAATTACCAATGCTTTTTTTGAAACAAATTCAAAACACTCACTTTCGTGTTTATCAATTGGTATGAATTCTTCAAACTCTTTTATAAGTACATCATCCTCAATAAACAACACTCCATTTTTTATAATATATGAAAATAATGTACTTTCACTAAACACTCCAATTAATACTCCTTTATCCAACACCGGTACATGCGTATAAGTGTTTTTACTCATTTCTTTCATAACATTTAATGCATTTGAATTTAAGGTAGCAATGAATATATTACTTGCCTTTACTGCTATTGTATCCAATGCCCTAGGGGGATCTAGAACTTGATTCTTGATACTTTCATACCTTGTTATGACAGCACTATGAGGTTCAGCTATTGGATCAGCATTCTTTTTATCAGGATTATGCACTATAGCATTTCTCAAACTGGCAAAACTTTTTAATTCATGTTTATGCGCATTAAAAACACTACTTTTCTGAACCATCTTTTTAATTAGTTCAGTATGTGGAACTCGCTCATCTTCTTGAAGATATTTTCTCATATATTCGTCTAGCTCATTATAAATCGTAATAAATCTATCTGCATTACTACTGCTCAAGTTTTTCATCTCCTTTAGGATAATCACCATTAGCCCACAATCTACCATAATCGCTTAAATAAAATAATTAGATTTGTGAAGATGATTATAAATATTATTCAATGCCATGATAACGGGAATCGTTTTATTTAGACTTAACCTTCCGCCTTTCGGCAATGTATTAGGCACAAGCTAAACAAACTTATCTAATAAGCTTTCTATCCCTTTGACAAACAACTTTATGCCCCTCCAATTTCAGTCTGGATTTTCTCCAGCCGTTCCTTGAAAAACCTCCTACCGCGGTAATCGATGATATCCTTGAAGTGCCTGACAAAAGCAGGATTATGCAAATACTCTTCTAAAGCTGGATTCAGGGCAAAGCCCTGGGCCTCTTCGCGGAAAAACTCCGGAGAGGATTGCTGCAAAAAGTGCATTGGATTCCGGCGGGCTAAATCCACAAATTCCTTTTTACCCCAGGTTCTATAATCCCGGCTGCCTTTATCCCGAAGCATATCCACCGCATTTGAGGCATTGGCATAAAACTCCTGAAAGCTGTGATAGATATCTTCTTCGTCAATAAATAGCATCATATCTCCATGATTATAAAAAGCCAAAAATATCGGTAATTTATACATTTTCGTCATAGAGGTTTTTTCTATTGCCCGCAAAAACTCATGGGCAACTGTCCCCAGTAAAGCTTTTTCATCCGCTGAAATTTCGCCCACCTTATCCAGAAACGAAAGATAATCACGGAAGATATTTGTTCCGGCTCTACTTCGTAAAGCCGCATAAATTCCTTCATCCAAATATGTGTACATGGCCAGCCGCATCGGTTTCTCCCCAAGCACCTCTTTGATTCTGAAGTATTCCTCCTTCACTCGCTCAAAGAGCTCTTTCTGGGCCTCAGCCATCTGCTTAAAGAGGTTGACCAACCTAAAATCATAAGTTCACAAAACAACCTTCCGGATATTCTTCCTCATCCGGCAAGATTACCGTCCTTGACCGCTGTCCGATGCCCCCTCTGCCATCTCCCGTGAGGAAAAAGGGAAGCAGATTCGCTTTTTTATAATTACCGATAAAGTCTAGCACATTCACATAATTCTTCTTTCCCGTTTTTCGCAGTCCTCTGCCTAACTGCTGCAGAAACACGGTCGGTGATTCGGTTGGCCTCAAAAACATCACCAGATCCAAATCCGGAATGTCTAATCCCTCATTAAACATATCCACCGAAAAGATTACATTAATTTCTGAATTCCTTAATTTTTTAAGAGCTTCCCGACGCTCCAGTAAATATGACGCGCCGTCATTATTTGTCAAGCTATTCTTCGCTAAGCCGCTACGTCATTGCTGCATTTAATCCGCCTCCGCTAATTACGGCACAGGCTTTAATGCCGTGCCTCACAAAATATTCCGCCATAAACAAGGCATGTCCTCGGCTGGCGCAGAACCCTAACGCCCTTTCGCTCTTATACTTAAGGTAATTCTGCAAAATCAAATCAGCCCTTTTATGAAGCTTTAAGGCTTCTTCCAATTGCTTTTCATCATACTTGCCTTGACGATATTCAATGGAGCCATAGTCTGTTTCGTCAAAAATGCCGTAATACCGGAAAGGGACAAGCCATCCTTTATTTATGGCCTCCTTGAGTCGTACCTCATATACTACATTGTAGTCACACAATGCAAATACATCCTGATTATCCAGCCTTTCAGGTGTTGCGGTGAGCCCGAGCAAAAACTTCGGCCGAAAATACGCCAGCACCTTTTTATACCCATCCGCAACGGCATGATGAAACTCATCAATGACAAGATAATCAAATTCATCCCGCTGGAAGAAGCCGCTGTGCAGGTACTCTTCCTTCCCAATGGTTTGCACAGTCGCAAACAGTATTTCACAGTTTTGATTCTTCCGCTCCCCGCTAAAAAAGCCGGTTGATTTTTCCGGTCGGACGCATTGAAAAGTCCTTTCCGCCTGAAAAAGGATTTCCTCCCGATGGGCGATAAAAAGCACCCGGGGAAATTCCCTTGAATCAAAAGCAGCCAGATAAGTTTTCCCGACCCCGGTCGCCGCAACGATTAAACCTTTCTCCCAACCCTCGAGCCGACTTTTCTTTAATTCATACAATGCCTCAATCTGCGCACCCATAGGCAAAGGAAAAGAGATGATCTTACCTGTTACTACATCTTTCGCATTAGAACCGGAAGTACCTACGAAGCCTTGTTCACCATAAGTATCCTCTAGGCCTTTCTGATAGGCCTTTTCAAGCTCGGCGGCGCTGGTATGCTTTTTCGGCTGCTCCTCTCCCGAGCCGCTTTCCATTTTTTCAAGGTCCTCGAAAAGCTTGGGTCTTTTCCAGCTTTTCGAATACCGCCGCAATTCCAGATCATCAACAACAATTGAATAATTCAGAAACAAATTTTCAAAGGTCTGCTTAAAATGTGTATAATCTTCCGGACTAGTCTTGGCCGAAATCCTGTAATTCCACTCAATCCCGTCGGTCAAGGCAGAACGGGAGACATTGGACGAACCGACAAATATTTCGCCATCATCTTCATACTCAAATAGATATGCCTTCGGATGGAAAGATTTATGGGCAACATTATAGAAGCGCAAATCCACCTGTTCCCCCAAGGCATCCTTCAATAAATAAAGAGCCTGCGGTTGGGTTATCTTAAGGTAATTTCCACAAAGGATCCTTAAAATCGTCCCTCTCTCCACAGCCTCTTTAAAGTCATCCACTAGTAGCCGTACTCCCGACTCCATCAAGAAGGCAACAACAATATCGACCTTTTTCGCCTTGGCAATTGCCACTTTTAACCGGTCATACAAATGATCATGGTCACCGGTAACACAATTTCGATTGAAGCGATCATTTTGTAAAAATGAATATTGCCCCATCAATCTAATCCCCTTTGCTTCACTTTGAAACGCTCAACGCTCCTTTAGCCGTCATACTCCACAAGTGGCTTTTTGATCTTTCTGACTCCGCCTCTGGGATTTTCCACGTCCCCGTTATACCGGGGGATTAAGTGGATATGCAAATGAAAGATCGTCTGACCGGCGGCTTCCCCTATATTAATGCCGATGTTATAGCCATCCGGCTTTAATTCTCCATCCAGCAAACCTTTTACTTTTTGCAACAAATCATTGAAAGCCGATACTTCTTCCGTTGTGGCATCAAAGAAATTGGCAAAATGCCTTTTCGGCATCACCAACACATGTCCTTTATTAACCGGAAAAGTATCATATATGGCAAAGGCCAATTCGTTTTCCATGATGATCTTTTGGTTCTTTAGATAGTCACAAAAAATGCAATGATTTGTATTCATAGCTACGCCTCCCCTAACACTAATTTTTGAATTAATATATTCAACCCCATTCTACAACAACCCATTGTCGGCAAAGCTAAAAAACTGATCACCGGCCACAATAATGTGATCAACCACGCGAATCGCGATCGCTTCTGTAGCTTCCCTAATTGTCTTCGTCACTTCAATATCGCCCTTCGAAGGGCGCAGGCTTCCGCCCGGATGATTATGAGCGACGATAATCGTATTAGCTTTATGCCGCAAAGCCGCTTCGACGATTAATCTTGGGTAAACAGGAGCTTCATTAATGGTGCCCTCGTGCACCAGCGAGGCATGATTAACCCTGTTCTGAGAATCCAGACTAATCACATAAAAAGCCTCATAGGTTCTGCCGGCAAAAAGGGTCTTAATATAAGCCCCGGCCGCTTGCGGATTACCTAAAACAGGCCTGTCCCCTAATTTCCCTTTATAATACCTACCGGCAAGCTTCGGGATCAGCGAAACCAGAATTGCTGTATTCTCACTGACTTGGCACCGCTCGCAAATTGCCTTCGCATCAGCCTCAAACAAGCCCGCCAGTGAGCCAAATTCCCGAATCATTTTATGGGCCAGCTCATTCGTATCCTTCATCGGAATGCAATAAAACAAAAGCATCTCCAGTACCTGATGGTCAGCAAAAGCGTCTAATCCTTCCTCAAGATATCTTGCTTTCACCCGCTGTCGATGCCCTTGGTGTAAATTTTTATCCATTGAACCCCTCTTACAGAAAAAACCTCATAACGATATTATACAACATTTTCCTGCCATTTTGTGTAGTTATTATTGAAAAAATGACAAAAGCAAATTATTAGCATTACTTTTTGGTGACGATAGCCATGATTACGTTGTCATAGACAAGAACCGAAGTAATAACTAATAGCATAAAAATATCCTCCTAAAGTAGATTTGGATATTTCCATTTTACTCCTCTGGGTCAATCTACGAGACACAAGAACCACTCCTTCATTTTTCATTTCCCATATTAGAATATTATGCTATTGTGTATTAAATGTCAGCAATTCTGTGAATAGGATATTAGGGGGTGGGACAATAGTACTAATCTACTTAGCCCTATCTATCCTTTATAACCTCTTCCAGCATCGTGGCCGCTTGCCTTACCATTTCAACGCATGAACGCTTTTTAGCGTACTCCCCTTTTCTTTCCTCGGGAATCAAGCTATGCGCGTCAGTGCTTAACCCCGTTAATTCCCGACAGATAATCGACCCGTTTTCTTCTTTGAACCGCTGGGCAAGTGATTGAATCAGCTTGTAATGCTCTACTCTCTTTTCTTTGTTTGCAGGATCCGAAAAGCCATAAAGCAGACCGGCGACCATAAACATCCCCGTTACCGCGCCACAAACTTCCCGCAGCCTTCCCATTCCGGCCCCAAAGGATGAAGAGAGCTTCATCGCCGTCTCGAAATCCATTCCTGTTTCTTCGCAAAATGCACCCACTACTGCTTGCGAGCAGCTGTAACCCTCTTTAAATAAATTCATCGCACGCTCAGCAGAACTACATACCTTATCGTTCATCGTTTATTCCTCCTTATTATCTCTATGATTAAGCATCTTCCTAATCTTGTCCAAGTCAACCCCGTAGTATGTAAATGGTCCCAAAGCTTGATCAATTTGCCGCTGTAATCCCTTCAGCTCCAAAAAGAATCGCCGGTCAATCCCAGCCATAAAACCCGGATTGCCTCTTTACCGTTAAACACTCCGAGACTTGTTACCGCTAGCTTAAAAGGCTTTTGCCCCAGGCAGACCTTTTGCATAGCCTCATTAATTTGCGCCTGCTGCGTCAAGCTTATCTCATCCAAGAACTTCAGCGTGAGATGGAAATTGTCGGAATGCTTCCATCTGCCCCTTAGCGCATATTTTCGCAACCGCTGCTGCAAGTTAAAGATTTCCTTTTTAACTTCCGGTGCAAAATCAATCCCGATAAAAGCTCTCACCGCGCAAATTCCTCCGGACAATCTATTTTAAAGCTTTTCTTGCTTCTCCCTATCCTATTTTACAATAAAAAACCCACCTATGCCAATTTCACATAGGTGGTTTTGCCGGCAACCAAATGCCCGTAACGTTTTCAGGGGCTTATGGAATTATTTCCGTTACGATCTGTATGCCATCCGGCCAAATTATTTGGTTTTCTATATACTTCGCCTCTCGAATAATCATCTTTTGCCCTGGTGGAAACAAAATTTCTTCTTCAAGTGGAAATTCACTCAAGCTTCCAAGATATGCTCCTTTCGTCCCTTGAGGTACTTTTATGGTCATATGTAACCCGCTCTCCAAATCGATAAACTCCCCCCTTGGAAACAGGCTCGTACTCATAAAACCCTTTTCCTCAAAAGTTTTACCGATTAATTCTTCCGGTTTTAAGTGAGCATATTTACCTAAAGCCGATTTGGATGTTCCCCGAAAGGCCAAAAAGCTTTCCGGAACTTCCGATCGTTTTAAAGCCGACGTAATTAAATCAATCTGGTAATACAATGGTTGCGCATATACAGACTTAATTTCTTTTCTTAGTATAAGATTCAGCATTTCGTTGTCTTCCGTATAACTTTTAATGGCCTTTTTTTCTATCGGTAATAATCCTGTCTGCCACTTTCTGAAATTCTGCTTTCCCCACATTCGCAAATCATTTTTGAGGCTAACCGATTTATCTATTTCCTTAATCAAGGAATATTCGGGGTTATTTAAAATATTATTAAGCCTTTCTACTTCGATAGGATATTTTTTGGTCTTTAGATACCCTGACAGATTACCGACTATCCCTTTGAATCTTGCAGTTACTCCTAATGAGTCCCCGAAGGATGCGGCTAAAACAGGGGCCGTAACAAAGCCTTTAATCTTTGAAAGATCGGAAATTAATGCGTCCCAGTTAACACCAGTATTTGCTTTAGCTACAAAGCTTACCTTCGCGGCACTGAAAGCTTTACCAGCCTTACCCGCCGCTTTAAACTGTCCTCCCCCAAGTAACAATGTACCGCCAAAAACAGTTACTTCGCCCTGGAGTTTGCCCATTTTAAGCGGATCCCTTTGGGCCTCCAGATAAGTATTTTTCCCCCATTGATACATACCGCCAAGAAGCGGCAGGGGATTGGCTAAGATCCCGGCAGCTGTTTTCCCACCGTCAATTACCTTCTTTTTATACTCAAGCGGTCTTTCCTTGATGTTATAAGCTAAGTTAATCGCCCGTGCCGGTGAACTCTCCAGATAAGCAAGCAAAGATACCGTCCCGGTAGCAAAATCTTTTGTCCCTTCAAGGACCCCTAACCCAAACCCGATTGTCTCCAAACTATTTTTTTTGCTTTCCCGATAGAGTAGATTTTGCTCATTGAGTCCTGTTCGCCTTTCCAATGTGAAAAAGCCCTTTCTGGTTATTAGGGTGACTAACCCCGCTGATACATCAACTAGCGTGTCTGCTTTTTCAGTAAAACTATTGATAAACTTATCGCTGGCTTTGACCTTATTCTGAAATAATTCTCTGAGCTTAAATTCAACCCCGAAGGCGGGGGAAGATATGCCCGATACCCCAATAGCAAGCAATGTAATACAGGCAATTATTTTTACTTTTTGGAGGTGCCAACTCTGCACTTTACGATTACCTCCCCTTGATTGAGTAAAACTCCGATGGTTCCAAGGTTTTCCTTCATGATTTACAGACCATATTATAACATCATTTAATATAATTTAATACAATTTTATAATAAATCCCGTCTCCACCGCATCGGGAGCTTCTGTAATAAGCTTAAAATTTTTTCACTATTGACCGCCCATACAAGTAAGCTTAGAATGGAGTTAGGTAAACCTAACAACTGATAGGGATGTGACCATGCAATGGTAAATAACCCTCTTACCCCTTCTACGCAGGATTATCTGGAAATAATTCTGCAGCTCTCCGAAAAAGGCCATTCTGTCCGCATTACCGATATCGCCGCTTCTTTAAACATTGCTAAGGCCAGTGCCACGCAAGCAATTGATACTTTAATTGCGGAGAACTTAGTCCTTAAAGAAAAATACGGTCCGGTTACGCTGACGAAAAAAGGGGAACTGGCTGCCCTGAAAGTGAAAAAGAAGCACAAAATTATCCGCGAGTTCTTCGTAAAAGTACTCCAGGTTGATGCGGAAATCGCCAATAAGGACGCGTGTCGGATTGAGCACGTCATTAGCCCTGAAGCGCTTACCGGAATGATTTCTTATCTGCAAAACGGCCACTATGAAATCAGCAGCGACCTCAATTTACAAAAAGCAAACAAATTACTTAAATCAGAATTGCCAGCGAAACACACAAACCAATAATGACAAAACAAGAACGACAACTAGGAATAACGGGGTGACCGAAAATGAGTGAAAAGGAACTGCTTCTTGCTTCAACACGCCAAGGCAGTAAAGTAGTGATTAAAAAGATTCCCAGCGGAACCGGCTTAAAAACCCGGTTAAATGAAATGGGGCTTAACCGCGGCACCGAAATAAGCGTGATTCGCAATGACGGCTGGGGCCCTGTGCTCATTGCTCTTTCCGGCAGCCGCATTGCCCTTGGCCGTCAAATGGCGGGCAAAATTTTCGTCGAAAAGGTGGCACAATGAAAAACATCGCTTTAGCCGGAAACCCCAATACCGGCAAAACCTCCCTCTTTAATAGCTTAACCGGGGCAAAGCAAAGGATTGGGAACTGGGCGGGCGTCACCATTGAAAAAAAAGAAGGTTCCCTTTTAAATCATCCACAGATTAATGTGATTGATTTGCCGGGTACTTATAGTTTAGGTGCGCACACCGAAGACGAAATGGTCGCCAGGAATTATTTGCTACTGGAAAAACCCGACACGGTGATTAATGTCCTTGATGCCACCAATTTACAGCGTAATCTTTATCTGACGGTACAACTGCTGGAAATGGGGGTTCCCTTGATTATTGCCCTGAACATGATGGATGAGGCGGAAAAGAATGAGATTACGATTAATGTTCCCAAACTTGCCGCTCTCCTTAAAACGCCCATAATCCCTACCATTGCCCGCACCGGCGAAGGATTGCTAGAGCTGATAGAGACAGCTGTCGCCCCAGATAAAACGCCATATCCAAGACCGTTCAATTGTCCGAAACAGGCTTTTCAGCCGGACTACGGAGAAATAATTGAAGCAGAAATAAAAAAGCTGGAAGAAGCTATTGACGCTTTGGGATTAACCCCCACCTCATATTCTGTGCGCTTTATGGCGCTAAAACTATTGGAAGACGGCGAAGAATTCCTGCAGACAATCCATTTTTGTGAAACTATTAGTGAAGCACAAACCGAAGCATATCATAAGCTCTGTGCTTTTCGTAAACAAAGCCTTGATCGGCTGCAAAAAAACCAGGGTGAAAACCTGACCACGGTTTTAATTGAGAAAAGATATGCTTTTATTGACACACTTCTTAAGCAAGTGATCAACAGCCCCGACCTTTTGCAGGCTACTACCTTTTCCGATCACATTGACCGGATCGCCCTGAACCGTTATCTGGGCCTGCCCCTCTTTTTCCTCGCCATTTTACTGGTGTTTAAACTTACCTTCACGGCGAGCGGCCCTTTGGTCGGCCTCCTGGAAAGCTTCTTTACCCGCCTGGGGGAGCTTTTGGCTATCCTGATTACCAATGATTTGCTGGCTTCTTTCCTCATTGAAGGCTTAATTGGCGGACTAGGTGGAATAATCGTCTTTTTGCCTATCATCCTCTGCCTTTTCCTGGCTATTTCCCTTTTGGAAAACAGCGGCTATATGGCGAGGGGCGCCTATTTAATGGACCGCTATATGCGTTTGCTGGGCCTCGAAGGGAAAGCAATTATTCCGCTGGTGGTGGGTTTCGGTTGCAACGTACCGGCGATCTTAGCCACCAGGACCCTGAAAAGTTCCCGGGATCGCCTGATTACCGTCTTTCTCATCCCCTTTATGTCCTGTGGGGCTCGTCTGCCGGTTTATGCCTTGTTTACCGGGGTTTTCTTTCAGAAACACCAGGCCCTGGTTATGTTCTCCCTTTATCTGCTGGCCATCATTCTAGCCGTGATCACGGCTAGAATCTTCGGCCGGTATCTCTTCCCCGGGGAAACTTCACCCCTTCTGATTGAGCTTCCGCCCTACCGCATGCCTTCCTTGAAAGACACCCTGATCCAAATGGGCGAAAAAAGCCTTTCTTTCTTTAAGAAAGTCGGCACCATTATCCTTACGATGGTCATGATCTCCTGGGTGCTGGCCAGCTTCCCCTGGGGTGTGGAATATGCCGGCCCGGAAAGCTTCATGGGTAAATTAGGAGCCCTGCTCGCCCCGCTTTTTGCCCCCCTGGGCTTTGGTACAAGGGAAGCTGCTTCCGCCCTTCTTTTTGGTGTCGTCGCCAAGGAAGCCGTCGTCAGTATCCTGGGCGTTCTTTACGGCACCGGGCAGGAAGCCCTCTCCACTGTCTTAGCCATGAATTGGACAGCCTTAAGCGCCTACAGTTTTATGGTGATGACCCTCCTCTATATCCCTTGTGCGGGAACGATCGGCGCCATCAAAGCCGAAACTGGTTCCTGGAAATGGACCAGTTTTGCGGTTGCCTACACCTTTGTCCTGGCGTGGCTCGTCGCCTTCCTCGTTTACCGGGGCGGACTGCTCCTCGGTCTGGTCTAACCCGAAACTTATCCATTATGATATGCAATGCCAAAAATACAAAAAACCCGCCTCCTGAAGAGACGGGTTATCTTGTGTCAAGTATTGTTTTGATTGTGGTGTTTTAAATGTGGTAGCCCCAAGGGGATTCGAACCCCTGTTTCCGCCGTGAGAGGGCGGCGTCTTAGGCCTCTTGACCATGGGGCCACAAAAGCAACAAATCTAATTATACAGGGAATACAAGACGGACGCAAGAATGGATATCGCCGGATTATCCAATCAAACGGGGATTTCCGCGTGCTACATCCCTCAAGCTTGCTCTTACTTGTTCTTATGGCCCATAGGCGTCCTCTTACTTGTTCTAGTACTCCTTAAGCCTGCTCTTCCCTGCTCTTATTTGTCTTGATGAAGTTAATGGCCTGTTCCAAACGAGCCAGACACTTTTCCTTTCCCAATAAAGCCATGACCTCAAAAAGGCCGGGGCCGACAGTCCGTCCCGTCAAAGCCAGCCTCGTCGGATGAATCAACTGGCCCCCTTTGATCTGCAACTCCTCAATCAAATCGCGATAAGCAAGCTCCGTATTATCGACGGTAAAATCCTTTACTCCGGCCAGTCGGGCACATGCCAGGGCCAGCAAGGACGCCACATCGTCACCCGCACCCGTACCTGCCGCCACATGTGAACCTGCCCCTGAACCCGTTACTGTGGCTGAACCGGCACTCTGCTTGAAGAAATATTTTTTTTGCCCTTTTTCCTCATAAGAAGTAACCTCCGCAAAAAAGTACTGACAAGCGTCCGGTAACTCCGCTAATGTCCTGACCCTTTCCCGTACTGCCTTTAATACCGCCACCAGATAAGCATGCTTTTGCTCCGCTTCTTTACTATCGGCAATAAGCCCGGCCTCATACAAAAAGGGCAAGGCATGAGGCAACAGCTTCTCGGGATCGTAGTTCGTCAGATACTGACCATTGAGCCAGATTAATTTCTGCGTATCATAGATCGCCGCTGTTTTCGAGACCCTTTCGAGGGAAAAAGAACTGATTGTCTGCTCCGGAGTCAGAATTTCCCCCTCTTCTTCACTGGGCGACCACCCTAAAAGGGTTAAATAATTGATAATCGCTTCCGGCAGACAGCCTAAATCCCTAAACTCACTAACACTGGTCGCCCCGTGCCGCTTGCTCAGTTTACTGCGGTCCGGCGCCAGAATCATCGACAAATGGGCAAATTGGGGCAGTGGATAGCCCAGGGCTTCATAGAGGAACTGCTGCTTCGGCGTATTGGATAAATGCTCCTCCGCCCTGATGACATGACTGATTTCCATGGCATGGTCATCCACCACACAGGCAAAGTTATAGGCCGGCAACCCATTCGATTTGATAATAATAAAATCGTCCAGCAGTTCATATTTAAAGGTCACCGCTCCCCGGATCAAATCCTGCACCACGATTTCGCCCGTTGCCGGCAGTTTTACCCGGATCACCGCTTTACAGCCGCGCGCTAAACGTTCCTCTACTTCCGCCGCCGAAAGATGACGGCATTTCCCGCTATAACGGAAGGCCTCCCCCGCCCGGCGCTGTTCCTCCCGCTCCTTTTCCAGTTCCTCCTCACTGCAAAAGCAATAATAGGCCTTACCGCTCTGTAATAGGGCTTCAGCGGCCGCCTGATAAAAGCTTTGCCTTTGGGACTGATAATAGGGCCCATAGTCTCCGCCCTTTTCCGGTCCTTCGTCCCATTCCAGACCCAACCACCGGAGACTATCCAGAATCTGGGCCACTGAATCTTCTTTTAACCTTTCCGTGTCCGTATCCTCAATACGCAAAACCAATTTGCCGTTATTTTGCCGCGCAAAAAACCAATTAAACAAGGCTGTCCGCGCCCCGCCAATATGTAAATAACCCGTCGGACTCGGGGCAAAACGTACTCTGACCTGACTCATGCTAACACTCCCTTTTTTTATCTGTGCTCGTTTACTATTCAAACCAAAAATCCTCCGTTCGGGCTGATGACCTGTCCGGTTATATAATCAGCCTTTTCCGAGGCTAAAAACAAGATTATTCTCGCAATGTCTTCGGGTATCCCCAATCTTTTCACCAGGGTCGCCTGCCGCAATTCCTCCAAATCCTCCTCGGTATATTCGTTAAGCATATCCGTCCGGATTACGCCGGGCGCGACGCAATTAACCTGAATATTCGAAGGTCCGAGCTCTTTCGCCAGGGCCTTGGTGAAACCGATAATTCCCGCTTTTGCCGTCGAGTAATGCACTTCACAGGAGGCACCGGTAATCCCCCAGATAGATGAGATGTTGATGATCTTGCCCTGTTTCTGATGAATCATGGATCGAACGGCGTTTTGCGTGCAATTGAAAACCCCGTCCAGAATAACCCGCATCATCTCCTGCCACTCGGCAGACGTAAGATCGGTAAATAATTTCGTCTGACTGATGCCCGCATTATTGACCAGCACATCAACCGCCCCGTATTGGGCAAGACAAAAATCCACCATCGCCTTGGCTTCGTCATAATTGGCCACATTCGCCCGAAAAAGTTCGGCCCGTCCGCCACCGCCGGATTGTCTTAACTCTCTTTGCAGTTCCTCCGCGGCCTCCCGCGATTGATGATAATTAATCAGGACATTGTAACCATTTTGCGCAAACAACTCCGCTGTCTTGCGTCCAATACCCCTTGAGGCGCCGGTAATTATTGCGGTTCTGGGCCTGTTACTCATATATCCCATAGGTCCTATTCACATCCTGCACGAAAATAATCCCGTGCCCCGGTTCATCTATTTTTAACTGCTCCCTGATGGCAGTGACAATCGCTTCGGTGGTCTCTTTTTTGGCCAGGATAAGCACAATCTCCTTTTCCGGCTCAATATCCATGGCAAAGACCTTGCTGATTTCGTGCATTCCCGAGCCCCGGCCGTTGATAATCGTCCCGCCTTTAGAGCCGGCTTTGGTTGCCGCATCAATGACAAATTCTGCCTTGCCTTTATCCACAACTACCGTAATAGCATGATACATAATATTTTCCACACCTCTTCCTTCCTTCAGATTTTCGCATTTACAACCTCTATTGCCGATAACCTGCGAAACCAGAGTAGTAAATGCGATTCCATGATTAGGCTTTTCAAATTTAAAATCGTCGTTTAGCTTGTTAAGAGTAGCATCGGCTGTTTCTTTGTCTCCCACAATAAAAACGATTTCTTTCCTGACATCAGACAAGCCCAGGAATTCCAGAATGTGGTTATTGACTGTCCCTTTCCCTAAGAGAACGGTGCCGCCGGTAATGCCGCAATGCTTCGCACATTGCAGTATTTTGCTCCCCAAACCGAAATTGACGATAATGCTGATTAGTTCGTAATGTGCTGACTGTGTTTCTACATCATTACCCATCTGTTTCGACACCTCTTTTCCTAGAGTTTATTTTATATAATACCCCGAGGACTTGTAAAGCGATAATCGGCGTCATCGCCACCATGGCAATCACCCCGAAACCATCAACCAAGACATTGGCTCCTTCGATTGCTTCAGCAGCCCCTTGGGCAAAAGCCAAAATAAAAGTGGCCGTCATCGGACCTGAGGCCACCCCGCCCGAATCAAAAGCCATGCCCACAAATAACGGCGGCACATAGTGCGACAGCGCGATCGAAATCACATAACCGGGCAGGAGATAATGCCATAATTGAAGGCCCGGCACCAGGATCCGGATAATCGATAAAGCTACCGCCGAGCCAACCCCCAGCGCTAAAGCAACCATGACGATTTTTCTCTTCACATATCCGCTTGTCACATTTTCAATCTGATGTGTCAAAACATACACGGCCGGTTCGGCCAGAATAGTCACAAGCCCGAGCAGGAAACCCACTATGACCACATACGCCTTATTATCCAGCGACGTCACCAGGTATCCCACAGCCCTTCCCGCATCCATAAAACCGGCATTAACACCTACTAAGAAGAAAACCAGACCGATAAACGTATAAATAGCGCCGATCATTATTTTACGCACCGCATTCCGGGATAATTTAAAAGCAATCTTTTGAAAAACAATAAAAATGCATAAGATCGGGAACAAGGCCAGCAGTATTTCCTCGGCCACCGTCGGAATTAACTGGATAAAAGGTAGCAGAATTGAGGTAGTTGCACCCTCTTCAATTTGCATCGTAGCCGTAATTTGTTCCGGTCTTGAAATAATACTCATCAGCATTACGGCGATAATTGCCCCGGCAGAGGCGATCGCCACCAAGCCGAAGCTATCCGTCTCGGAAGACTGACTATCCCTCTTTAACATGGAAACGCCCATGGCCAGGGCCAACAGGAAGGGAACCGTCAGGGCTCCGGTTGTTGCACCCGAAGCATCAAAAGAGATGGCTAAAAATTCCGGTGAAGTAAGGATTGCCAGTACAAAAATCAGTGCATACAAACCCGTGAGGACTTTGCTTAAAGAAACATTATACACAATTCTGCTCAGACCTAATGATACCATTAAGGCAATCCCCAACGAGACAACAACCACAATACTCAGCATGGAAATCAGGCCGGAAGAGACAAATTCCACCTGTCCGGCCAGAATATGCAAATCAGGCTCCGCAATGGAAATAAAAAAACCCAGGGCCAACCCGGCACATACCACGATCGTAATTTTATTCGTTTTAGCTAAGGTTGAACCCATCACATTGCCAATAGGCGTGATCCCCATATCTACGCCACTTAAAAAGATTGATAGTCCGATAATAATGAACAAGGCCCCCACTAGTAGTCTGATGAGCATTGATGTATCAAGGGGCGTTATCGTAAAATGTAGCAACAAAACAATACCGGTAATAGGTAATACGGCAAATAAAACCTCTTTTAGTTTATCAACGAGAATATTCAAACAGTGGTCATCCCTCTCTCCAATAAATATAATATTTCTATAATAATTAATAATTATTTTCACATTATCATTATAAATGTTTTTTCTTTGTTTTGCACCTGAAAAAACCATTTTTCTGCCTTCTCATAATCCGTTCGCCCGCCTCCAAGCCATTACGGCGTATCTCTCAACGACGCTTCACGCCGGAATCACTCCGGCACTGCAACACTGCCGCCCCTCGTCGTAGGGAGGACGCGCCGGCATGATATGCGCCGATAAACAAACGCCGGCGTGACTTGCCTTGACAGCAGATAGACGATATGCTATAGTGCTTTTCGTAATATTCCATGATTTCACCAGAAGGAGCATTTATGATGAAGAGACGCCTCAAAAATACTCTCGGTTTTTTTGATCTACAGACAAGAAAGAACCTGTCTCAGGAAGAAAGAAGAAGCATCAAAGAAGATCTTTTAACCCAGATTGCCTTTCTTCAACACGAACGGCTTTGTCATTTACTTGTCACACTAGCCTTCGCCCTATTTACCCTGCTGACGGCCTGTTGCGCCTTCTTATTTCACGAATTGGGTGTATATTTATTAATGGGCGTATTTATCGTCCTGTTACTGCCTTATATTTGGCATTATTATGTTTTGGAAAACGGCGTGCAAAAGCTATATACATACTACGACCGCATTAATTCGCTTCCTTCATAGACTTTTTTCTGTCGCTCAATGAAACTCAATTTTCACATCAGTTTTGTTTTCATTAAAAATAATAAAGCCCAGGAAAATGCCAGATTGCCTGCAATTTCCTGGGCTCTTTTTATGCCGTTTTGCAAAACCGAACCTGCCCTTCCCATTAAAACAGTTGCATTCTCATTAAAATGTTCAAAAATACCTTGTCGCCCACCGCATCAGCCCATAATCCGTCGCAAAAACGTTCCTGCCGTATATAGCCTGTAAGAATGGCTTTGAGCAATTCAAAATCCGCCGAATCAATGGCCCGGACCATTTCACCTGTACTATCAAGCCCATGTTGCTCAATAATCTCCATATAGTTAAAACTAATCAAGTTGGTATGATACACTGTTTGAATAAAATCAAGAAATTCCTGCTTATAAACGGGATAGGGTGAAAATTCGCAAACACTATCCTTCGTCGCCGTTTTAAAATAAGGGATATAGTTGCAGATTTTGCTGATTGATCTTCTATTACAAGCGGTATACAGATTATCACAGAGCACTTCGATGTACCCTCGTTTGGCAATTGTGTCTAACCATTTGGCAGGAATATTCTCATATCCGTAATATAATCCGGCTAATCCTCCGGCAACAGCAGCCACAGTATCGGCATCTTCTCCCAGATTCACCGCCTTCAAGACGCAGTCCCGGTAGTTGTTAGTATTCAAGAGACACCAGAGGGCCGCCTCCAGTGTATCCACAACATAACCGCTGCTCTTGATCATTTCCTCCTCCAGGTTGGCGAAGTCATCCTTGCTAAGCCGTTCGAAATAAGATAACTCATCTTTATACTCACGCTGTTCCCGATAATACTTAAACGCCTGATAAATCCCCATGCCCACAGCTGTTTTCAGCTCCATTGCTTCAAGCAGCTTCGAGGCTACGGAAAGATAAATACCACAAGCAATCTTACTGCGTTTATGGGCATGAGTTAAGGCCGAAACATTATGAATAATCGTAAAAGCATCCTCCATCTGCTTTTGATAGACCGGCTCGCCAAACTCTGTTCCGTAGATTGACTGCAGATAAAAGGCTAAGGGCAGAATCCGCATCAGCGAACCATTTCCATTGTCCCTTTCACTTGTGCCGCCGCATTCTAAGGGGGCTGTGCCGGACGAAAAACGTTCAAGGGCGGCGGCCGTTGAATGCCCCACATCAAAAACCTCGCCGTGCGGAGTAAACTCAGCCTCCTGATACCACTTCAGGAAGTTTGTCATAATCCCGGCATAATCCGGTCCTTCGATCATGGCGCTGCTATTTGTCTGATTACTCCTGGCAAGACTTTCGGCCAGGCATAAGGTCATACTGGTATCGTCGGACCATGTTCCCGCCGGCTGATGATATGTTCCGTAACCGCGCATATCGGTTACCGGATTCTTTCTTAAGGACTCCCTACTGGTAAATTCAACGGGGACTCCTAAGGCATCCCCAACACACAAACCCATGATCCCGCTCAAAACGGGGTTCTTATCCACTTTTTTCACCAACCTGCCTCCCTTGTAAAAAGACAATCTAAATTAAGAAAATTATATCATATTTTGCCGTATACCAAATTAATAATCTTACCCAAAAGGAATAAGCCTCCGCACTATGCAGAGGCTTATTCCTTTATTAACTCTACCTTACGCCTTTATTCCCGTATAAATCCGCATGGCATCACGCAAAAACGCGGCACAGCCGGGGGCAATTTTTTCATAGTAGGCCGTAAAGCGGGAATCGTCAACGTACATCTGCGCCAGTCCCATATGGGCCTCTTTGGAATACTGTGGCCAAAAGAAGAGCAACCATTTTTTGTGCAACTCACAAGCCTTTTGCGCCAGTTCGCCTGCGGGCTCGCCGCCGGCAACCGCCTGTTTTAACGTTTCATTCAACCTCTCGGTCAATTCCTGAAGCTCCGCGTACTGCTCCTCGGTCATGTTCATAAATTTTTCATTGGAACGGGCAACATTTTCCTCGCCATATTTTTCCCGAATTTCCCGACCATATTTTGCTTCGTTCTCTGCCAGCATCTTTTTCTTAAAGCCCTCAAACTTCTCTTTATCCGTCATCCTGATCCTCCCCTCCGTTTCGGCAATGGTCTTTTCCACATTAGCAATCAATAATTCCAGGCGTTTCTTTTTGTCAAGAAGTCTAGCATGATGTTCGCACAAAGCGGCACGTTTGTCAAAAGAGGGAGCCGTGATGATCCTTTTGATTTGTTCCAGCTCTATACCAAGTTCACGATAAAACAAAATCTGCTGCAAGCGGTCAACTTCCGCCCTGCCGTAAAGACGATAACCGGATGAACTGATCCTTGCCGGCTTTAGAAGACCAATTTCATCATAGTAACGTAACGTTCGTGAACTGATGCCCGCTAATTTCGCCAGCTTTTGCACTGTATACTCCATGCGAATCACCTCCTGACACCCTTATCATAAACCTTTACGTTACGGCAATGTCAAGAGAAAAAATATTTTTTGCATTAATGTCACTGCAGGCCCAGTCTTTGCCGTTTTTTCAGGATGTGCGCTTCGATATCCTGCGCCACTTCGACCGGGTTATCACCCAAGGCGACCTTGCCGCCGGTTATCCCTTCGACATCTTTTGTCAGTAAATTGACCAGATCGCCGGCGCCAGTAATAAATGGCGTAGGCGAAAGGTGCGTATAAGCGCCATATGCTACGGCAAAGATTCCGTCAATGGTTGCTTTTTGCTCCATCCATTCCGGTGCGGTAACGGCAATCGGCAAATCAGAGACATCCGCATCCAGATGATCAGCCAAGGCCGTGACTAGCATGGAGATACGCCCTGTATCCGTACAAGTGCCAAAGCTAAGAACCGGGGGAATCTTTAAGGCGTTACATACCCCTTGCAGTCCTTTACCGGCCAGCTTGACGGCATCCATACTGCACATCCCCGCTACTTCTAAACCATGATTTCCGCAACCCCCGGCCACAATGAGGATGTCACGCTTGATTAATTCCTTCGCCAGATTAACAGTGTTCCAATCCTGGGGGCCGTTGCGGAGGGTAGAACAGCTGACCAGCGCAACCACACCCTTAATCTGCCCTTTGGCCAGTACATCAACCAGATTATTCAGGTCATTGCCGATCGCTTTTAAAACCGCCTCCGTGGAGAAACCCGCAATGGCCTTTTGTTTGTTCTTGGGCACTAAAGGAGTAATTCTGCCGTGCCTCTTCCGGAAATTTTCCACGGCAATATTAATACAGTTTTCGGCCATTTCATCTGCTTGGGCCGGATAATACGGCATTTGATGCTCCGTGCCCGGCACTCCGATGATGGTACTGACACTGATAAGGGCAACCTGATATTTTTCCGCATATTGATCAATCGCCGGCGGTGAACAGTTCTCTTCCATCACCAGTGCATCAACGGCACCGGTCGCCAGCAGCGGTTCAATGGACAGCCAGTTCCCCATCAGACCCACAAAAACATCATCTACCGGGAATCTTTGCAGGAGCTCCTGCCCCGTTTCGATGGAACCGACAACATGGATTCCCTTGGCCCCGGCCTTTTGGGCCCGCTCCTGATAGATCGGCTGCCGGACTTTTTGCAGCGTGGCAACGCCAATCCAAGGTTGATGCCCGTTAAAAACAATATTCACATAGTCCGGATCCATAATCCCCAGATCAACATCAACTTCATGAGGCATCGGCGTCCCAAAAAGGATATCCTGCACCATCTCGAGACCAATTTGCGCGGTATAAATAGTAGACACCCCCAAACGCAGGGCTTTCCTGGCTAAGGAGACATAATCTCCGTCGACGTTTGTCAAACAACTGGCAATACTATTCTCGACCTCATGCTGAACCCCCGAGGGATAAAGGTGCGTCTCCCGCCATAAAGACTTTCTCTTTTTGGGGGCAAATGCTTCGAGCATCACACTTTCCTGATCGGGATTGATTTTCAATTCACGGTCCAACAGTTCCCCCAACTGAATAGCCAATTGCTTTGTCTCCTGGTTGGGATTAATCCCTACTTTTTCGCACATCCACTTCAGCTTTTCGCTGTCCGTAATTGTGAAAGATGTTTTTCCCTCTCCGGTAGCTTTTAAGGTTCTAAAGGCCTCAAAAGCATGATGCGCGTATGTAGCCGCCCCCATAATGTTACGCATAAGTAAATTCCGCATCGCCATCGCATCGGCCCCGATTCCGCAAACACCTTTATCGGCACCCGCCACCTTGTCACTAATGCGGCAAGGTCCATGGGTGCACAACTGACAGCTCAACCCCTGTAAACAAAAATTGCAGCGTAGCTTATCCTGGACCGGCCATCTGGAAAAGACACTGGAGAGACCGTCCTCTTTGATTCTTTTCAACATCTCTTCCACTGAGTCATGATAACTTACCCGTCCTTCAGTTTTTTCTAAAACCTTTTCCGTCATTAGTCCATCATTCCCTTTCTAATTTTTTTTGTTTTACGCTAACTTCCCGTAAGCGCGGCTTATTCCATTTCCCCTTTTTTTAAATAATTATTTTGCCGCAAATAATTTAGGCAGTAATATCGTTATTGATATTACTGCCTAAAATTGCTAAAACATATTCATCCCCATGGCAAACCAGAACAAGATCACTGCCATTTAATCAGATAGATTATCACCAATAAAACCGGTTGATGAAACAAATAGATGGCCAGGGAATTTTTACTAATCAGCGTAATATATTTCCCGACACGGGGTTCATGAGGATCGAAAGGAAAAAGGCTCTTTCTCTGGTAATAAAATTTTTTATACGCAACAATGCCGAGGAGAAATACCGCAAAATAAGGAACCAGCGGATAATAGTCTACGGTGGAAAACCCTTCATACATCAACCCGAGAGGCAGAAAGATGCTCGTCTCCACCAAAATATCCCGCATAGGAAGCGCGGCAACAGCGATCACTGCCGCTCCGAGCACCAGCCAGACAGCCGGTAATCTTTTCAGTAAAGGAAACAGGAGCATGCCGGTGCCCAGTAAATGCAGAATCCCATAACGGACATACTGCTCCCGAAAAACAACAAATGTGACCAGCGTAATGACGAGCCCGAACCCCAACACCTTCAGGCCCCTTTTGACCGTGTTTCTGCTGAAGCCACTGCTGATTCCCGCTAAAAAGATGAAAAGTAAGGCCGCCGCCTTGCCCTCCCAGTACCAGAACCCGCTTGAATAATTGATCTTGAGTCCAGCAAAATAGCTTAAATCAAAAACCAGATGAAAGACAATCATCAGGATTATGGCTAAGGCCCTGAGAAAATCTATTTCCCAAATCCGTTTTCCGCTCAAACTACCACCTCATCTCAATACTCCCCCGGTTGACGTGCCATAATTACTTGATATTACTATACTCTATACCGTATATTCTACCTTATTTATGCAAAGAATTAAGCTAAACAAATCTAAAGACATTTAAACCATAAAGAAGTAAAAACAAAGTAAAAACAAAAGAAAAGGAGACGCAAGATGGCAACCTTATTTGAAAAAGTAACACTCGGTAATTTGGAACTGAAAAACCGTGTGGTCATGGACCCGATGGGCTTTTCCCACACGGACCCCGACGGCGGTTACTCGGACCGGCAGATCGACTATTATGTGGAACGGGCGAAAGGAGGCTTTGGCTTAATTTATCCCACCGCCACCACGGTCACCACCAAATTTGAGTTCGCACCGATGCCCAATGTTCTGGAAACGTACTCGCAAGCAACACGTCTCAGTATCTTATGCGATAAGGTCCACCAATACGGTGCCAAGTTATGCTCCCAACTTTCTTTAGGATTAGGCCGGGTGGCCTTCGTGGACCCCTTCACTCCGCCTAAATCCGCCAGCGCCGTGCCGGCGTTTTTCTTCCCTAATTTAATCTGTGAACCATTTACCGTCGATGAAATCAAATTCTTGGTCAACAAATTCGGCTATTCCTGCCTGCTGGCCAAAAACGCCGGAGCCGATGCCATCGAAATCCACGCTTACGGCGGTTACCTGATTGACCAGTTCCTGACCCCCTTGTGGAACAAACGGACGGATGAATACGGCGGTAGCATGGAAAACCGCTTGCGGATCCTTTATGAGCTGCGCGATGCCTGCTGGGAAAATTGCGGAAAAGATTTCCCCCTGTTTGTAAAGCTCACTATCGACCACGGCATTCCGGGCGGGCGCACCCTCGAAGAAGGAATCGAAATGCTGAAAGTGCTGGATGATGCCGGATTTGCCGTATTCCATCTGGATTTAGGTACATATGAAAACTGGTATGATGCGGTCACCACGGTCTACCAAAAAGAAGGTGTTCAGCTGTATTTAGCGGAAGCCGCTAAAAAAGCCGGCATCAAAACTCCTCTGCTCGTCCAGGGGAAACTGGGTGACCCCTTCCTTGCCGAAAAAGTGGTACGGGAAGGAATCGCTGATTTAATCGGACTTGGCCACCCGGCGCTTACGGATGCGGAATGGGCAAACAAGGCGAAACACGGGTTTAATGAAGATATCCGCCCATGTATCGGCTGTAATGAATGTATTTACGCCAATTTGACCAATCAACGGTTTAAATGTGCCGTGAACCCAACGCTGGGCATGGAAAAAGAATTTGCGCTTACACCGGCCCGGGAAAACCTTTTTGTTTTGGTGGTGGGGGCAGGCCCCGGCGGCATCACTGCTGCTATCACTGCCGCCAAGCGGGGATTTGACGTGGAGTTATGGGAAAAAGATTATCAATTAGGCGGAGCTTTACGGGCGGCAGGGTCACCCGATTTCAAAGAAGCAGTCGCCAAATATAATGAATACCTCAAAGTGCAGCTTTACAAAAGCAATGTCACTGTCCGCCTGAACAAAGAAGCCACGGCGGAGGAAATCCTCAAACTGATGCCGGATGCGGTGATTATTGCCGGTGGTGCCCAGCCCATCATCCCCAATATTCCCGGCATGGACAAAATGACCGTCCTTGAAGCCAACAAAGTACTCATCAGCGGCAATTGCCCCGGCGAGAAGGTTGTTGTCCTTGGCGGCGGTCTTGTCGGTTGCGAAACCGCCCTCTTCCTTGATCGTCAGGGCAAGGACGTCACCATTGTGGAACAACTGAAAGAACTGCTTCTTGAGGTAAAACATGCGACCAACAACGATCTGGCCATCAAGAAATTACTGGCTGATTCCAACATCAAACAAATGACGGGGGCAACGCTCACCGCCATGGATACCGGTAAAGTCACGGTAAGTACAGGGGAAGGGCAGGAAACTACTCTCCCTTGCGATACGGTGATTATGGCCGTGGGCTTCAAAGCCGACCGAAGTTTGGAACAAGCACTCATCGGAAAAATCCCCAAGGTCTTTACCATTGGCGACAACCAAAGACCGGCCAAAGTCATTGATGCGGTAGCAGAAGGTTACCATACCGCCAGATTGCTGGAGGAACTCGAGAATTAACGAAAAAAACTGAGATTAAGAATAAGAAGCCACGGTCTCTTCACTTAAGAGCACCGTGGCTTCTTATAATATATATGTTACGCCTTGGGGTTACTTAATTGCTTAAATAAAGGAGTAGAAAAATATCTTTCGGCTGTATCCGGCAGGATCGTGACTACGGTTTTCCCTTTTCCCAACATCTTCGCCATTTTTAAAGCCGCGGCCACATTGGTACCGCTCGAAATACCGCACATCAGCCCTTCCAGCCGGGCCAAATCCTTGGCCGTTTGAATCGCTTCCTGATCGGAGACGATGCAGATACCCTCATAAATTTTGGTGTTCAGCACAGCCGGCACAAGGCCGTCACCGATACCCATCTGTAAATGGGTGCCGATGTTCCCTCCCGAAAGGATCGCCGCATTCTCCGGTTCCACCGCCCAAATGACAATGTCGGGATTTTGCGCCTTTAATACTTCTCCTATCCCGGTAATCGTGCCACCGGTGCCCACCCCGGAACAAAAACCATGAATCGGGCCCGCCACCTGTGCTAAAATTTCCAAAGCGGTATGATGACGATGCACCATTGGGTTTGCTTCATTCTCAAACTGCTGGGGAATATAGACATTGGGATTTTCCATGGCCATCTTGAGGGCCGTCTGTAAGCATTCTTCAATACATGCGCCAATATTTCCGGCATCATGAACCAGTCTCACCTCGGCCCCATAATGCTCAACCAGTTTCCTTCGCTCTTCGCTGACCGAATCCGGCATAATAATAATTGTCCGGTAGCCTCTTACCGCCCCAACCAGGGCGAGCCCGATTCCCTGATTGCCGCTGGTGGGTTCAACAATGATGGTGTTCTTGTTGATTTTACCTTGTCTTTCCGCTTCCCGAATCATATTGAAGGCCGTTCTGGTTTTGATTGAACCGCCCACATTCAGGCCTTCATATTTTACCAGGACTTCCGCACTATCAGAGTCAACCATTCTGTTTAAACGAATAATGGGGGTATGCCCGATTGCCTCCAAGATATTGTTGTATATCAAGCGTTTTCCTCCTCATCGCTTCAACTTAGAAATTCATTAATATCTTATTATAGCAAAATAAACTAGTTTACTCCAGCTCAAACGCACCGGTATAAAGCTGATAATACTTCCCTTTCTGTTCCAGAAGCTCCTCATGGGTGCCCCGCTCAATAATCCGCCCATCTTCTAAAACCATAATCACATTAGCGTTTTGTACCGTCGAAAGCCGGTGGGCAATCACAAAGACGGTGCGCCCCTGCATCAGTGTATCCATTCCCTTTTGCACAATCGCTTCCGTGCGGGTATCGATACTGGAGGTGGCTTCATCCAGAATCATGACTGGTGCATCCGCCACCTCGGCTCTGGCAATAGACAAAAGCTGCCTTTGTCCCTGCGAAAGCCCGGCCCCATCACCTGACAAAACAGTATCATAGCCATTGGGCAGCCGCGTAATAAAGTCATGGGCATTCGCTCTTTGGGCCGCCGCATAGATTTCCTCGTCCGTGGCATCCAGCTTGCCGTAGCGAATATTCTCTTTTACCGTTCCCGTGAACAAATTGGTATCCTGCAGCACAATTCCCAGCGAACGGCGCAAATCACTTTTTTTGATCTTATTGATATTAATTCCGTCATAACGGATTTTGCCGTCGGCCAGATCATAAAAACGGTTAATCAGATTCATAATCGTCGTTTTTCCGGCCCCTGTTGCTCCCACAAAGGCAACCTTCTGCCCGGGCTTCGCGTAAAGGGTGATATTGTTCAATACAGTCTTCTTCCCGTCATAGCTGAAATCAACATCAAAGAAGCGGACATCGCCCTTCAACTGGGTATAGGTGATGGTCCCGTCATGGTGTGGATATTTCCAGGCCCACAGCCCTGTACGTTCCGACGTCTCCATGAGCGTATCCCCGACAAATTGGGCATTGACCAGCCGCACATACCCATTGTCCACTTCCACCGGTTCATCCAGCAGTTCGAAAATACGCTTAGCCCCCGCCAGAGCCATCACAACAAAATTAAGCTGATTGGAAAGCTGGGCAATCGGCATGTTAAACGTCCGGCTTAACTGCAGAAAAGCAGCGATGGCCCCTAAGGTAATACCGCCCACCCCGTTAATGGCCAGCAGTCCCCCCACGATGGCGATGAGGACATACTGAAGATATCCCAGATTGCCCAGCACGGGCATCAGGATATTCGCAAAACGGTTGGCGGAAGCGGCGTTCCGGAAAAGCTCTTCATTCAGCACATCAAAATTCGCCTTGGCCTCCTCCTCATGGCAAAAAACCTTCACTACCTTTTGCCCGTTGATCATTTCTTCAATATAGCCATTTGTCTTCCCTAAAGACTCCTGCTGTTTGACGAAAAAGCGGGCACTGTTCCCGGCAATGATCCGCGTCACAAACATGATCACCACTAACATCACAAGAATTACCGCTGTCATATGCATGCTCGTGGCAACCATGGCACAAAACACGGCAATTACCGTGACAACTGAAGAAAACATTTGCGGCAAACTTTGCGCAAACATCTGACGCAAGGCATCAGTATCATTGGTGTAACGACTCATGACGTCACCAAAGTCGTGTGTATCAAAATAGCTGACCGGCAAGGCCTGCATATGCGCAAACATCTCGTCCCGGATTTCTTTTAAGACATTCTGGGCAATCACCACCATGAAACGATTATAGAGATAGGTTGACACGACACCCGCAAGAAAGATGCCGGCCATCTGCATTAAAGCGAGAAATAGTCCGCCAAAATCCGGGGCGGGCTGATTAAGTAGCGGGATGATATGATCGTCGATCAGGGTCTGCAAAAACAAGGACGCCGCCACACCGGCATAGGTACTCAAGAGGATGCAGATTAGCACGAAGAAAAAGCGCGCCTTATGTTTTTGAGTGATATAGGAGAAAAGCCGTTTCACTGTTTGTTTACGCGACATCATGGCCGTTTTCCCCCTTTTGCTGCGAATAATAGACCTCCTGATAAATGCGGTTATTTTTCAGCAGTTCGTCATGGGTGCCGACCGCCTCCACCCGTCCGCCCTCCATGACAATAATCTTATCGGCTTCCATCACCGAAGCGACGCGCTGGGCGATAATAAACTTGGTCGTCTGCGGTATTTCATCACGGAAGGCTTGACGGATTAACGCATCCGTCCGCATATCCACCGCACTGGTTGAATCATCCAGAATCAGGATTTTCGGCTTCTTTAAGAGCGCCCGGGCAATACACAACCGTTGCTTCTGCCCGCCGGAAACATTAGCCCCTCCCTGCTCGAGATAGGTATCGTATCCGTCGGGAAAAGCACGGATAAATTCATCGGCTTGCGCCAACCGGCAGGCGCGCTCTATTTCTGCCTCGGTGGCATTTTTATTGCCCCAACGCAAATTCTCTTTGATCGTTCCGGAAAAGAGCAGATTTTTTTGCAGAACTACGGCTACTTCTTCCCGCAACACCTGCAGATCATAGTCGCGCACATC
This sequence comes from Peptococcia bacterium, assembly GCA_050951585.1. Classification (GTDB taxonomy): domain Bacteria; phylum Bacillota; class Peptococcia; order DRI-13; family DTU073; genus UBA3937. Next base: position 217,642 of record JBMNJI010000007.1, read on the forward strand.
GACCCCGCCGACTAATACCGCACCTTCGGTCACATCATAAAGACGCGGAATTAATTGCACCAGGGTCGTTTTGGCACTGCCCGTACCTCCGATAATCCCCACTGTTTCACCGGACTTGATGGTTAAGTTTACGTCCTTCAGACAGAGCTTGTGCGGATTCTTGGCATAGCTGAAGCCCACATGGCGGAATTCCACATCCCCGTTTTTTACTTCGCGCACAGGCTGCTCATTATTGTGGAGATCGCTCTCTTCCACTAGTACTTCGACAATCCGTTTGGCCGAGGTCCGCGAGATAATAATCATCACAAAGACCATGGAAAGCATCATCAGACTCATCAGGATTTGCATCGTGTATGTGAAAAAGCTGACCAACTGCCCGGTCGTTAGCGAGCCCGCCACAATCATTTTCGCCCCGAACCAGGAAATGAGTAGCATGGTGCAAAACACGGAAAACTGCATCAAAGGGGCATTGAAAGCAACAATTTTCTCCGCTGTGGAAAAATCCTGAAAAATCTTTTCGGATACAGTGTTAAACTTCTTAATCTCGTGATCTTCGCGGACAAAAGACTTCACCACCCGAATCCCACGAAGATTTTCCTGAACGACAGTATTAAGACGGTCATATGTTTTGAAGATAATCACAAAGAGCGGATGCGCATGTTTAATGATTTCGTAAAGTCCAAAACCCAGGAAGGGCGCAATGACTATGAAAACTAGCGACAACTGAGGATTGATGCTAAAGGCCATCACTAACGAAAAAATCAGCATGAGCGGGCTGCGCACCGCGACGCGAATAATCATTTGATACGCATTTTGCACATTGGTTACATCAGTGGTCAAGCGTGTCACGAGACTACCCGTCGAAAACTTATCGATATTATGAAAGGAAAAATCCTGCACCGCATAGTACATTCTTTGACGCAGATTTTTGGCGTAACCGGCTGAAGCAGTGGCGGCAAAGTATCCTGCCAAAATGCCAAAGGCCAGAGAAATAAGGGACGCGAGGATCAGCGCCGCCCCTAATTTGATGATGGCCCCCATATCCCCCATGTCAATCCCAAAATCAATCAGATTGGCCATTAACAAAGGAATGATCACTTCCAGGATGACCTCAAAAGCCACAAAGAGCGGGGTGAGCAGGGTTTCCCTTTTATATTGTCCGATACACTTGATTAACTCTTTCAGCATCTATCTTAAGCCTCCATCTCCTTCGGATTATGGATAAGTAATTACTACACCATACAACATATCATTATACCGCAATATCGCACCATGAGCATAGTGCGATATTGTTTGTTTTCCGCTATTAATTTACTTAATTTAGTTTAATTAACCCGTTTTGAATAAGGCACCAAACCCTCTTTAGCCAGTTTTTCTTCCCACTCCATTTGCAGTAAAACCAAGTCATCCGTATAATCGGTCTTCGCTTCATCCTCTTTGTCATATTCGAGGTTTTCCAATACCTCAAAGGTAAAATTCTCCTCGCCTAGTTCATTCCATTCCTTTTGCAGTTCCCGATACAGATGAAGCCCGCCTGCCAGCCGGGCTTTGGCGCCATTCATTCTTCCCTTTAGGTTTTGTGTTCCCTCAAGGTAATACTTATTATTCACTTTGCAGCGAATAATGAATATGCCCATGTCTGGTCTTGTTTGTTTATACTGGGAAATCAATTCTTTTTTTCTTTGGGCATCCATCTTTAATACCCCATCTCTTTTAAGATCCGCGCTAATGTGCTCAGGCGTTCACCCAGCAATTCATCATCATGGCTGAGGGCATCACGGAATAATTTGATGTCTTCATCTATTTTCTCGTTTTCGGTACATACTGCTACGGTCATCGCATCCCCTTGCAAGCCGACCCGGTCAATCACGGGCTTCTGCGGATCATATAATTTCTCGTACCGGTATGCTTCCTGAAAATGCTGCTGCGTCCGGCAAACCAAAATAGCCAGGTCCAGCACACGATGCAACGGTAATTCCTCCGATTGCCGGGACCATTTTTCCCCGGTGTACCGCCAAACCTTCGCCGAAATCTCTACCTTGCCCCGGTCATTCCACTGCGCCAGCCCTAAAGAAAGCCCTTTCGCATCGGTATTGTAAGCATATCTTCCATCCACATTTTCATAGTTCTCGGAAACAATGACCGGTTTGTGCTTTAGGATCGTTGGTATCTTCATTTTTTCTGCCCCCTTGTTTATTTCATTTACTTTTTGCTGTTTGTTTTTTACTAAATTACTAAATTACTGTCCTACTAATTTAGTATACGGCATTAATTTGCGATTGTCAATCCTTATCAGTTATTCATGCTTATCGGTTATTCATCCGTTATTCATGCCCGGAATGCCCAAAGAAAAACACCGTTATTTCCCTTCCTGAATTGAAAATGAAATAGCGGTGCCGCTGTTGTTGCCCTTTTAAGATTTTATTAAGCTTCTGTAGAGTGTGAAGTTTGCCCGTCTGCTTTTTTCTGCCAATGTTGAAGCATTCTTTCCACAAACCTTTTATCTCCGCTGTTTTCGGAGGACACCGGAAAGCCTAAGACAGAAGAATCATTTAGAAAAAGGACAATGGCACTATCTTCGTATACTGAATCACTATAATAGTATTGAATATCGGCAATCTCGGAATAGGGAATGAGGATGGCCGGTTCAGCCCATTCACTGCTATACAACACAACTTTTTCATCTGTAATGAAGTAAAACCCTTTCCGGAAATCATAAAATGCATCTGAATACCAATAGTCAACTTTTTCCCGCAGAGAGATTAATCCTTCTTGCCTCATGAATTCCATATATTCATTTTTTAGAAACTGACCAGGTACAACTTCGGTGCTTGGTGAATATACCCCAATAAATATCAGGAACATAAAGCCAAAACCTAAAACAGTAAGGCCACCTATGGCCAGGTAGCGTTTAATCCCTCGCCTTGTCTTCGGCTGTATTTCACCAATTTTAACCCTGTAGTTATAAACGCGAAATGTCGCGATTGTTCCCCGGCAAAGGATAACGAGAAAGATGATCGAAACCGCCCCTCCGCTCCCCATTGCAAAAAACATGCCGAGCTTCGAAACAAAAAAATAGATAAACATCGTGAGCGCACAATAGCGGTTTTTTCTGTAAATTCCATACGCCAAACCGGCTACGATTGCAGCGTCAATTAATGACCATAGATCAATTCCGTATCTATATTTTATGTTCTCACTGTATGTACTAAGGAAAGCGACAATAACAGTTAATAAAGCTGAAACAGCAGTCGTAATCCACGCGTAACTTATGTACTTTAGTTCTTTATTAATTTCAGCACTCTCCTGTTTACTCTCCTGATTTTGTTCAAAAATAAGATTATCATTCATTCGCTTTGCCTGCCTCCTTTTCTTTTCTCGTAAGGTAATTACATAAATAGGGAAAATACTTTCCTTGATGAAATTATTCTACTGTAAAATACAAAATGTTGCAATCATGGTAAGGATTAAAAAAAGAAGCTGTCAAGATACAGCTTCTCTTTCCAACGTTACCACTACCAACTCCGGCCGGTTGAATAGGCGCAGGGGAATAATACTGTTTCCCAGCCCACGCGATATCACCATTGTCGTGTTTTGCAGCACATGGAGACCGCTGGTGTATTTCGGAAAAAAGCCTTGATTGGGCGCAATTAATCCCCCTACAAAGGGGAGCCGTACTTGGCCGCCGTGGGCATGACCGGAAAAGACCAAATCAACATTGCACGCCGCATAAACCTCCAGCAGTTCAGGCCGATGCGCCAGTAAAACATGCAACATACCGCTATCTGCAGGTGTTTTATCAGCAGCGAGCATATTTTCGCCAGCAACCATATTCTGCTCAATCGCCTCTTTGATGAGCGACTTTTTTCGTTTCTCAACATAACCCGCTTCGTTTTTCAGAAACTCCGGGTCAGCTATGCCAATCAGATTAAAACCGACACTAGAGCCATCGGCATTTTGGGGTATGACACGCACCGCTTCATTTTCTAAGACCGTAACCCCGATTTCTGTTAACTGTGCCGCTAGTTCCTTATAGCGATTCGACCACTCTTCATTGTTACCGGAAACATAAAAAACAGGAGCAAGCCGGAGCGCTTGCTCAAGTAAATCAATGGTCGGGTGAATATTCTCGCTCCGATTATCAATCAAATCACCGGTAATGACGATGATATCGGGATGCTGAGTTCCGATATGCGAAAAAAGTCTTTGCCCGTAATCCTTGTTATGCAAGTCTGATATCTGCACAATCCGAAATCCGTCCAAACCGATAGGTACCTTTTTACTTGCGAAACTATAATGCGTAACAACAATGTCATTGTTTTGCCACCAGACAAAATACAGGGCAAAAGCCAGGACAACGATGCAAAGCATTATCGTCAGTATTTTATGGCGTATGAGGAAGGCTTTCATTAATAACCTCCTGCTTTTTTCTCTATTCTATTTTAATTACTTTCTCTTTCTCTTAATTACCGCTATTTACCCTCTGGATATGCCTCTGTCTGCACGGCGACGATACTCGTTGCCCCGTATTTTTCCCGCAAACGGGGCTTTTCAATTTTTCCGGTTGGATTACGCGGCACCTGGTCGAAAATAACCTTCCGCGGACGTTTGTAACGCGGCAGAGCGGTACAGAATGACTCAATCTCTTCTGCGTTGCACTCATGATCCGGTTTCAGCTCGATAATCGCCGCGGCAATTTCGCCAAGGCGTTTGTCAGGCAAGCCAATCACGGCAACATCCTTAATCGCATTATGGGAGCGGAGAAAATCTTCGATTTGAACAGGATAAATGTTCTCCCCGCCACTGATAATGACATCTTTTTTGCGGTCAACCAAATAAATAAAGCCTTCTTCGTCCATCCGCGCCATATCACCGGTAAATAACCAGCCATCTTGCAACACCGCCGCCGTAGCTTGCGGATCATTATAGTAGCAATTCATTACCCCGGGGCCCTTGACTGCTAGTTCCCCCACTTCCCCCTGGGGAACCGGACATCTTTGCTCATCGACAATCTTCACTTCCCAATTGTAACCGGGTACGCCGATCGCTCCGACCTTATGAATGTTCTCTACCCCTAAATGCACACAACCCGGCCCGATCGATTCGCTTAGTCCATAGTTCGTATCATATTGATGATTCGGAAAATATTCCTTCCACCGCCGAATCAGGCTGGGGGGAACCGGCTGTGCGCCGATATGCATCAAACGCCATTGAGAAAGCTCATAATCCTCAAGCTTAACGGCACCGCTTTCAATGGCATCCAAAATATCCTGAGCCCAGGGCACCAAAAGCCAAACAATCGTAATCTTCTCTTCGGAAACTGTTTTCAGGATCCATTCCGGTTTAATGCCACGCAGTAACACCGCCTTACTGCCGGACAAAAGACTGCCGAACCAATGCATCTTGGCCCCGGTATGATAAAGGGGCGGAATACACAGGAAATTATCCTCCCGTGTTTGACCATGGTGCTTCTGCTCGGTATAACAGGATGACACCAAGCTGCGATGGGCATGCAAAATTGCTTTCGGGAACCCGGTCGTCCCGGAAGAAAAATAAATCGCGGCATCATCATCGTCTGTCAGTTTGATATGAGGCTCCTCAGAGGAACAATTAGCCGTCAGACGGTCATAATTCTCGGCAAAGGACGGGCGATTTTCCCCGGCAAAAAGCATTGTCTTAATCTGCGGGATGTGATCAAAAATCGCTTCGATCCGGCCGATAAACTCCGGTCCGAAAATCATCGCAGTAGCTTCGGACAAGCCTAAACAATACCTAATTTCCTCGGCCGAATAACGGAAGTTTAAGGGTACCACAACCGCTCCTGCCTTTAAGATGCCAAAATATATCGGCAACCACTCCAGACAATTCATCAAGAGGATGGCCACCTTATCCCCTTTTTTGATGCCTCTCTTTAAAAGTAAATTCGCAAACCGGTTGGCCTTTTCGTTGAAAACACGCCAGGTCATATCACGACGGTATTCGCCAGCCGGATTGTTTTCAATCAGTTCATACTCACGCCAGATCACATGGTGCCTTTCCTGAAGATCCAGATTAATCTCCGTGAGGCAGATCTCATTTCCATACAACTCCGCATTTCGAATTAAAAATTCTGTAATAGGCATCCTGCTACTCTCCTCCCGTTCTTCCATCCTACAATGGTGTTGTGTATTTATTGTTCTGCTATATTATAAAATGAACCCGGCGGTTTAGCAAGTGACATATGGCTCTAACTTTTGGCTTAAACTTACGGCTTTAAATACCCTTTCTTAACCGCATCATCCAGAAGCTCTTGCACGTATTCCCATAGCTTTTCCGACCCTTGAGCCATCCGCGCAGAGCAGCGGGCCAGCACCCTGTCACTGGTAACATTATTTTTCTGCCACTGCTTTCCCCGGGTATGATAATTATGCAAGACAGGCATGAATGTATCCAGGGCCTTGGCAAACCGGGCTTCTTTGGTCTCGGCCTGTTCAAATTCATTCCACAATGCAATGAACTCAGGGGCCTGATCTTCCGGCAACAGGCCAAAGATTCTCCGCGCGGCCTTTTGCTCACAATCGGCCACAACCTCGCTATCGAATTTACCATAGGCATACGTATCCCCGGCATCTATTTCCACGATGTCGTGAATTAAGGCCATTTTGAGAATCTTGAGCAGGTCGAGCTCTTTTTTATTTGCATATTCGGCAAAAACCAAAATGCCCAGCGCCATATGCCACATATGCTCGGCGTCATTTTCCTGCCGGGAGGCATCCATTAAAATTGTATTGCGCAGGATCTGTTTGGCCTTGTCTACTTCAGTAATGAACGCAAGCTGTTTGTTTAGTCTGTCTGTATCCATAATATCTTTATTGCTCCTTTATCTCTTTATTCATTATTCACTCTTAATTAACTCTTATTTTACCTTACTTACTGCTTCTCTCCAAGATTAGGGAAAGAAAAATTGATGTCAAAAAAAGTACCACCGTATTTCCGGTGATACTTTTTCATTATTGATCTAATTATTATTTTTCACTAATTACCTAATATCGTTTTCCGGCATAATGCTGTGTGCTGGGGCATCCGGTAGTAATGAAGCATTAGACAGATTAAGTGTTTTTCCAGGTATGATGCATATATCCATATTTGCAGCCTTCGGCTTCCCTTTTATCACTATTATGTTGAGGCCCGTTTGCGCATCCTTCTTTATTTTGATCGGGCTGGACAGAAGTGAGGTGATGCCGTTATCAAATGCCCCTAAATCGATAACTCTACCCTTTTTCACCCCTAAATCGCTACTAACCTTATTCAATTGAACGGTATTCTTAGTTGTCAATATATCCTTACCTTTATTCATCAATACACCAGGTAGAGCAATAAGGGCATTGATATTGTTTTTAGTTCCCGCTACTCCCTTATTGAAACTATTCACTCCGTAATTGATGGCCGCACTTCCAAGGTCACCCAACATACTGAAATTTTTAATATCACGCTTTACCGCCAGACCAAATTTACTTGCCGCTACTTTTTTATAAGTATCCGTTTGTTTAATTAAATTCAATCCTTCATTGAAATTTTTGTACTCTTCGCTTAAATATGAGCTGATACTCCGATACAATAAGCCATGTTTCTCAGTATCAGCGTCTACTGCCGCCAAAACTGTAACGGGGAAACATTGTAAGATGAATGTAAATAAAACAGCCACGAGGGTAATCCTTCTTTTGGTCATTTAAGTAATTACCTCCTTAAATGTTGCGCCATAACCTTCCCTTTAGAAGGAACTTGTCGCAATAATCAATACAATTCAAATTTTACACCCTTTACAGTTCTATGGCAAGTAAATACTTTATAAATAATGATAAATATTCATGCTTAATAGTCCCGATTTCATGGCGGCCTTCCTTAAGAAAGGATTATACATAAATGGTGCTTTCAGATTCTTCAGGCGGATATTCATGAACAAACTCCGGCTATTCCTGGCATACGCCTGGAGGAAATGCGCTGAATTCTCCTCCAGGCTTTTCGCTAAGGCTAACGCACTGCGGAAAGCATAACTTAGCCCTTCGGCGGAGGTGGGACTAATCCAACCGGCCGCTTCCCCAATCAACGCCAGATTATCCTGCCCCAGCAATATCTGGCTCGTACTCACGGGGCGCACGATAAAAGCCCCATTCCTTTTAAGGTTGTCAAAATGGGGGATTGCCATCTGTAATATGTATCATATTATTCAGCCACTGTATTTTCCACTGTACTTTCGACCACCACATTATTAATCGCGAACTTATAACCTTCGACTATGGCCAAACCGTAGAATACTAAATCAACGGGCTGAGTAGTATCAACCATTAAGCCGCTAATGATTCCCAAATCAATCATTGTCAAGACGGTGGATACTGTCACTCCTAATTCCTGCGCAATAACGATTAAAAAGGCCAGGAGATTCCCAAGAATACAACCCAAAAATGCCAGAATTGCCCCCATTATGCCAAAGGAAATATCAATACCTTTCCCCATTATCCGGATGGCCATGCCCACCAAAAAGCCGACACCGACTGCCATCCAACCATTTTGATAGCCGGTGACAACTGTGAGGACGGCCCAGATAATTGCGCCAATGATTGCAGCACCTACTCCACCCAGGAAACCTCGAATAAGGCATTGCCTGTTTCGATACTCTTGCCTTTGCCTTTCAAAATCATCCACCATTACTTCATTCTGAATAGTCTCATTCTGCGGAGCCTGATTAGTATTAATCTCCATTTTTCCCCTACCCTCATTTCTTCGTGAAAAGAAATTCACACCAGAAACTATTCTACATTAGAATGCTAAATGTTGCAATGAATGTCATCTTTGGGTTTCCGGCATGTGTTCACCATAATCCCGTTATCTTTTGCGTTGTTTTTTCTTTGTTTTATTCTTCTTAGACGGCCCTCCCTTAATCTGTGCCGCCTCAGGCTGATCTGCGGCAGACGGTCCGGCCCCGGATTGCTCTGTCTTTGTCTGACCAGACTTTGGGGGAAGGGGCTGGGACTGCGCTTTCTTTCTCCGTTCGGCTTTCCGTTGCTTTTTTGTTAGAGGCTGGGGCTGCGCTTTTTCCCTTCGCTTTCTGAGCAATGCACCATCCCAGGCGCCAAGACAGGAAAAAAGCAGGATCGAGAGCAGATAAATAAAGAGGGAGGAATTAAAATTTTTCACTAAAGATGACCCAAGAAGCAGAATCCCCGGCAGACTTAAAAAAAGCCCCCATTTCCAGGAATAATGCGGAAGTAACACACCCAGGACGGCTCCGACCGCAAAGTAAATCAAGGAGATCACGCCGATAACATTCAGGCGTTCGGTTGGATTAACTGCTCCGGAAAGAGATCCGAGCACGCCAAAATAGCCAATAGCAGCCCCGGCAAGAAGTGCGATAACGATCCCGATGATATCTTTTACTGTTATAACTAGTCCATTCTTCTTTCTCATTCTTCTGCGATATTCTCCTTTCAGTTAGCTACATGGCTTAGTTTTTGCACTGTATCACTGATCTTTTCCTGACGTTGCTTGCTGGACCAATTAACGACCCCCGTTGCAACAACCTGTGCGTCTTTGGCCTCACAAAGGTTTTTCATCTGCCTGATGGAACGGTTTCCGCCCAGCCAGGGATAAGGAAACTGCTGGGTCATAAAGCAGCCTACTTTTTTCCCTTGCATTGATGCCGCCTGGGTTAAATACGCCGCCATAATGGCCGAAAGTGAAAAAGCTCTGACCGGCGCACCAAAAATCAAGACATCATATGCATCCAACTCCGGTTTATTGGCAAACTCCACCTTTGCTTGATTTACTTGTTGATCGTCTACGGCAATTACCTGCTCAAGAGATACCGAATGCCCTTCGGCCAAGAGCTTTTCTTTGAGCTTTTGCGCCACGGAAAGAGTGTTACCCGTATGCGAATGAATAATAATACCTATTTTCAGCATGCTCAACTGCTCCTTTCTTTATTACACAATTTACCGGCTCGCAAACCTTACTACATTATACTATTTCCAACTGCAAATCTCACAAAAATATTTATAAATCTATACCTTGCCCATACAAAAAGGCCCCCGACAGCACCTTTAAGTACCATCGGGGGCCTGATTATCTCTATTGCTAAGTTTGAAACGACATCATTACGCAGCTCTCTCATGCTGCCTTTTCAGATTTTACTTCTCTGATTTTACTTCCTACCAATCCGCCAAGATAAACAGAGAAGAAAATCAGCGCCATATAGAGCAAATAGTACGGATTGAATCCTTTCCACAAGCATCCTGCCAGGAACAGCAGCCCGGGCATACTCAACAGTATTCCCCATCCCAAAATGTGACCGGGACAAGAAAAACTCCATGCCCCACTGATGATAAAATAAAACAGCAAGATGATACTAATTGTAAGCAAGCGTTCAGGAGGATCAGTATTAGCAAAAACAGAGACAAAAACTCCAAATAAACAAAGGATGACACCGGCGCCAAGTAAATCTTGCACAGATAAATCGACAATTCTGTCTTCTCCCATTGCTGTCCACTCCTTTATGTGTGTATGCAAGAAACCAAGTCTATTACCTGTCTCCGCTTACAGGCACTACCGATTATACCTTTTTTCCTTTGTCCTTAATTCTATATAGATATATTCTTATATATTAATATTACCATAGTATACGGCTTTTTTCGACACTGTACGCAGGAAAGTTAGTGTCAAGTAATCGTTGGCAATTTTTTTATCTTATCTACATTCAAGCTTTAAACCTGTACTTATCCCTTTTTAGAATCGCTATTTTTTTCAACATTCCTTCCTTCTCGGCTTTAAATTTTCAACTATCTATATATTAATTCCGAGCACGTCCTATCGTTGAGCATGTTAAGTATGGCCTTCCGTCCATTCGTTACAAAGGTGCCTGTAAAAAGGGGGTTCCCCGTAACCGGATATTGATAGCCTTTGCCATCCCTTAACGGTGCTTTTGCCGCACTCAGGACTTCCTCTATTGTTTCTGTATACCGTTCCGGAAGTACTGTCTTTGAAAGGGATAATACGGTCCCACGTAGTTTTCCACATGCTTTTTGACACAGTATCTGCCCTAGATTTGCGGCTCCATGTTTACTCCAACTCGCCTTCTGATGTTTCATTCTTTTGGCAGCTCCATCACAGACCTGATGCTCCATTGTTCCCAGGTTCCGGTATTCTATTCCTTCCGGCGGGGCCGGAAGTTTCAGTCCTCTTTCCTGATAGGGAATCAATCCTTCTTTATTGCTATTGAAATATTCATGCAGCTCTTTCAGTTTCTTTTTTTCTACTTCATCTTCTGCAAGCTCTATGATCCCTTTTATGTATATCAGCAAATCATCAACTCTCTTTTCCGAAAGCAATCTCATCACTGTCTCTCTATGCTTTGTATCCTTAACTTTTCTTAGAATTTCACGGTTTTTATGAAATGGATCCAGTTGGAAATGTACATCTGCATCTACAAGACCTCCCTTGATCCAGCCTCCTCCGTCCCCATTTAGAATTCTAAGTGTGATTTCATCGGTATCGAATTTTGCCGCAATAGCTCCCTCTTTTTTTCTCTGAAATTCCTTTGATTCTTCAAAGCCACACACCATTACCTTGTTCCTTAATGCATAACGGTTTTTCCCTTTTAACTCCCAACCGTCATAGGCCACCGCCATTTTCATTTCGCATTTTCTGCCTTTTTTCGGCCGATCTTTTCCCTGCATATTAAGCCAGACTCCATCTGCTTCCTCAAACAATATTGGCGTAACGATATTGCCTCTGCCTTGATTGTCCTTTGCCAGTCGTGCATCCGCCTTTTCCACTTCCGAAAGCCTTTTTCCCAGCTCCTGAATAACATTCCACGCTCCCCCATGGCTAATGGTCTGCCCAGTCATGCCGCTAACCTTAGCCGCTGTTTCTCGATAGGAGCAAACACTTGCACTTTCGGCAACCCTTGTTACCAAACTCGCTGTTACCTTCCCAAATGTTTCAAGCTTAAGAACCTGATCCAGCAGGTAGACATAGGCTTTTTCTCCATTTTCAAACTCTGTTTCATACACGGTTCTGTTGTAGGGAACCTCTCCCATCAATGTTTTTAATGTCGTTGCCCGGGTTCCCTTATGGCGATACTTTTTCTTATCCCGTGTCGCTTCAAGGTGTTCATCCATTCGGATTAGAACTTGCTCGAACAAGTTGGCCGCAATTTCACAACCAATTTGGAAAATCTCTTTCTCTAAAGCATTGAAGTCTATTCCTTTTTCTGATAACATATTTTCCATCATACAAACCCCCTGAGTTGTTTTTTTCTTCAAATTAAATAATACAGGTTGGTTTGTATGTAGGGAAGGGGGTTTTTACCCTCTTCCTGTTTTTTTGTTATCTTTGCCAATGAAAATTATACTCTAAGCGCAGGAAATTTTTTGGGTATAATAGCTGGTTTCACTTATACATCAGCCGAAGTATATACTATCAGGCATGCCAAAAGAGGAGTGCCCGGGATTTTCCTCCGGACTCTCCTCTTTTGTTGCAGTTTTTTTCACATCGCAGGTGTACTTTTTTTCTTTTCTTTACCGGCTTTCCGCTTTAACCCGTTCAAACTCCTCCTGTATCTCTTGGGCAGGTTCCTTTGATAATAAAGATACTACCACGATAAAGAGACAAGACGTTAGAAAGGCCGGTAACAATTCATAAATTCCAAACACACCGCCTAACGGTTTGATCAGCTGGTTCCAGATAAAGACCATCGATCCACCGGCAAGCATGCCGGCAATTGCTCCGGATCTGGTTACCCGTTTCCAGAACAGTGAAAAAAGCATAATCGGTCCGAAGGTTGCGCCAAAACCGGCCCACGCGAAGGAAACGACCTTGAAAATCACACTGTTTTCGTCTAAAGCAATAATCATCGCAATAATAGCAATGATAATCAAAGTAGCCTTGGAAGCAATTAAGATCATCCGATCACTAGCATCTTTCTTCATAATTCCCTGATATAGATTTTTGGAAAAGGCCGAAGCGGCAATAAGCAAATAGGAGTCCGATGAACTGATCGTCGCCGCCAGAATCCCGGCCATCACAATTCCGGCAATAAAGGGAAGAAAGAAATTAGTCGACATCAGGATAAAGACGCTTTCGGCGCCACCGCGCGTGAGCAGTTCAGCAGGGTATAACGCCCGGCCAATTATCCCGATAGCCACCGCCGCCGTAAGAGAGATTACCACCCAGATTACCGCGATTCTCCTTGATAAAGTCAATTCACTTATTTTGCGGATGGACATGAATTTTAATAAGACCTGGGGCATCCCAAAATAACCCAAGCCCCAGGACAATGTGGAAATAATCGTTAAGAATCCGTAAACGCCGGCCGCCCCAAACAAAGGTATCCCGGCCTCCACCTGTTGCACGCCATTCACCAGAACCGGCTGTGCTATGCCGAAAAAGTCCAGAAAGCCCGGTATTGCTTTAACATTTTCTACAACCGCCGAAATACCGCCCGCATTGATAATGCCTGTTACTACGACAGCAGTTAAAGCAACGATCATGATACAACCCTGCATAAAATCCGAAGCGCTTTCGGCCAGAAACCCGCCGATAAATGTATAGAAAACGACGAATAAAGCACCCGCCACCATCATGTAAGCATATTTAGCGCCGAATAATGTACTAAAAAGCTTGCCCACGGTAACGAAACAACTTGCGGCATAAACCGTAAAAAAGATCATGATGAAAAGAGCAGCTATTGTCATGATTACCTTTTTATCTTCTCTAAATCTGTTGCTGAAAAAATCGGGTATGGTAATGGCATCCCCGGCAACATGGGAGTAACAACGCAACCTTTTGGCTACCAACAGCCAGTTTAAATAAGTCCCTATGGCCAAACCAATGGCCGTCCATCCCGCATCAGCGATCCCGCAAAAATATGCCAAACCCGGAAGACCCATTAAGAGCCATCCGCTCATGTCAGAAGCCTCGGCGCCCATTGCCACAATCCAAGGGCCCAGTGACCTTCCCCCGATCAGATAATTAGTACTGCTTTCGCTAGCACGCTTGGCGTAATACAAGCCGATGCAGATTACGACGGCAATGTATAACACCATAGAACTTAAAATCTGTGCACTTTCCCCGGTCATATTTCTCCTCCTTTTTTTCAAAATATATTTAAATAAGAACGCTGCCTGTGAATCATGCCTGTATAAATATTATTACTCGGCATCAGCAGATATGCCTTTTAAGCAGCATTACTTATTTTTTGCCCATAAACAAAAAAAAGCTTCCCTCTATTGACATCAATTCCACATAATCGACATTAAGTATATCAAAAAAAGGCGCATTATAAAAGTGCGCCTTTTTTTGATATATTATTGTTATTCCTCAATTGAAAAGTTAAATTCCACCTGTCCACTTCAAAAATTACATCCGCCGATTCAAAATGGAAATAAACGGAACTTAGCAAGCGATTCGGGACTAAATTCCCCAAATTAAATCGGAACAACAAAAATTCTCGGTATGCGAAAATGCCGAGAATTTTTGTTTTACCCAGCACAAAATAAGCTTGCGCAACAAGCTTTTGTAAAAGGGTATCTTCTACTGTTCCCGATCAGGCAACCTTTTTGTACCGATGATAAAGCCCATTCAGAATCGGCTCACTTTCCAAAACAGTGTCAGCAATAACCGTTTTAACTGGTTCAGCCGATAAAATGGGCGTTTGGCGGTCAATCCCCTGATGAGTCCTTGCCTGTCGGTCGCAATAATTACATCCGTGCATAAAAAGCTCCCCTTTGCGTAGCTCTGAATTTTTGTTATTTCTGGTGTTTACTCAAAGAGGAGCATATCACATCCAACAGGGCTTTAGTAATTTTTACAGTAGAAAATCTTCTTCATCCTGTGCCTTAATTGTTTTCACAAGTGTTTCCCTGATTTTTGATAAATCTATGGCCATAAAACTATCCGCTGTCTTAAACGTATCTTCGATAATTGGGCGGACATTTATCGCATCAGCGGGATCGGGCAGGTAATGCCCCGACCTGTTGTTCCAGTTGAGAAATTTCCCCTCCTTGAAAGTAAGCTCACCGGCATATCTGACCGGCTCTCCTCCGGTTAACCAGCTATGATTAAATTTTCGACTGGTCACTAACAGCCGCATATCTTTGGTAATGACGAATGTATATACACCGTCCGCTACTTCACCGTCTGCTTTCCAAACACCTTGTTGCTGTTCAAACTTAACAAACCGGGATAATTGCGGCACATCCTCATTAATTGTATTCTGGTAAAGGATCCGCCGATCGGCTAAAGTAAGCATGTTCCCATTTATTCCGGTGATTTTTGCACCATCGATTTCATCGCCAACCTTATAGGTATATCTTAGAGAATTCCCCAATAAGCCTTCGTTGAGATCTTTAAAGGTGATCGTGCCTCTCCCGTTACCTGCCGGAAGTTGATTAGCCTGAACACTCCGTGGCACTGCCAGGTTCTTCATCCCGATCTGCATAGATTTCAGAGCGCTTTTTCCGCTTGTCCCGGCAGTTACTGCAGGAACCGGTCGCAGCAACACCCCTTCAAACGTGGGTATCTGCATGAATAGTTCTTCGAATCTGATACTCACTTTTTCAGTCAATGCGGATATTTGAGCTGAAGCCTTGGTGAGCAGGCCTATCTGCGCAGTGGGGGCAGCGAACAAACCGCCAACCTTTACAGGATTAATCGACTTTGCTGTGTGAATTGACTTTGCCGTAATAATCGACTTTGCTGTATTAACTGACTTTGCTGTATTAATTGATTTTGTTGCCGTACCCGCCGCTGCCACCGTTCTGACCTGCCCTGCGCCAAGCAATAACGAGGCACCAAAAACTGCAATTTCACCCTGTAACTTGCCCTTTTTGAGGGGATCTTTTTGTACCTCCATATAAGTATTTTTACCGAATTGATAAATTCCGTTAAGCAACGGCAGGGGATTCGCAATGATCCCGGTAACAGTCTTTCCTGCGCTTATCGCTTTCTCTTTATATTCCTGTGGTCTTTCCTGCAGGTTATAGGCAAGATTAATCGCCCGTGCCGGCGAGCTATCCAAATAGGCCAGCAAAGAAACCGTCCCTGTGGCTAAATCTTTTGTTCCTTCAAACGCACCCAGCCCAAAACCAATCGTTTTTAGCCAATTATTTTTGCTATAGCGATAAAGCTCATTCTCTTCGCTTAATCCCGTGAAGGTTTCTAAGGTGGAAAAACCCTGCCTGGTGAAGAAAGAAGCTGAACCAGATACTCTGTCCACAAAAGAATCTGCTTTGGTGTTTATACTTTGAATAAATTGATCGCATGCCTGCACTCTCTTCTGAAAGAATCCCCTGATGTTAATGTCTAAATCAATGTCAAAATCAAATGCAAAAACCGGTTGCACCAAACAGGATATGGTGAACATCAAGACTATTAAAATGTGCGCGGTTGTTTTCACTACCCGCAGGTAAATCCTCATTATTACTTCCTCCTGCCAGCTCATGGGTCTCTCGTCTGAATTGATTGGTATAGTCTGAAATGACGGAATAATCATTTTCCATTATAACCCTCGCCCGCTTACTATTTCAACCTATTTTTCCCCATAATACAAAACAGCCCGGTCAATACCGGGCTGTTGCTGTTAAAACTACTCAAAAATGAAAATTACTCTTAATGATCTACTCTTAAATAATTCCTTATTTGAATTTCCGCTTTCTTGCTGCCTCGGATTTCTTTTTCCTCTTCACACTTGGTTTTTCATAGTGCTCATGCTTTCTAAACTCGGCAAGAACACCTGACTTCTGACAAGTACGCTTAAAGCGGCGGAGTGCACTATCAAGAGTTTCGTTTTTGCCTACTCTCACTTCGCTCATTCATTTATCCCTCCCTCCACTACGACTGTCTTTTTAAAAGCGTTTATTCTTTCTGCTAGACTAAGATGATTACGACGAAACTTGCTGCAAAAAAACAAGGCCTAAGGCTAAAATCACATATCTAATATTATACTGCAATAGTAGAAGGGGGTCAAGAATTAACCCGGCGGCCAAAGCATTTTTCTTCCGCCTAATAGGTGGAAGTGAAGATGGCCAACTTCTTGTCCCCCATCTGCGCGGCAATTGTTTATAACACGATAACCATTGTCCAGCTTTAAATCGCGGGCAATGTCACGAATCTTCCCATGTAAATATCCAATCATGTCTAGCTGCTCATCCTTTAATTCAGCAAGACTATCAATATGTTCCTTCGGAATAACCAACACATGCACAGGAGCTGCAGGATTGATATCATAAAACGCCAGAATACGGTCATCTTCATAAACTTTTTTACTGGGGATTTCCCCGCTGACTATTTTACAAAAGAGACAATCGCTCATATCTCTACACCTCCTTCTAAACACTATTTTAACTGGAAAACGTCGCCAAGACAATAACCTCCGGCAAATTCCTGCAGAATAACCGGGATTATTTTACCCCTGACGGCGGAGGTGCCTTTAAAACGCACCTTGAGATAATTAGCACTGCTTCCTTCCCAGGTGGAATCAGCAAGCTGCTCCTCAGCCAATACGTCCACAACCCGATACAGGAACTTCTTCGCATAGCGCTCTTCCTGCTTGTTCCCCAAACGAATGAGTTTGCGGCTGCGCGCTTCTTTGACAGGCGGGGGAACCTGATCGGGAAATTGGGCCGCGGGCGTCCCCTGGCGTGGGGAGTATTTGAAAACATGCAGTCTGCTAAAACCCACTTGCTCAACAAATTCCAGATACTCCTGAAATTGCTCTTCTTTTTCTCCGGGAAAACCCACCATCAAATCGGTTGAAATCGCAATATCCGGTACTGCTTTTCTAATTTTCCTGATTGTCTCCAGATATTGCGCCGTCGTGTAGGGCCGATGCATGGCCTTAAGAATTTCATCATGGCCGCTTTGTAATGGAAGATGCAAATGAGGGCAAAAATTAGCATAATCCTTCAGTAAGCTGATTAATCCCCCGGTAACCTCGGTTGGTTCTAAAGAGCTCAACCGCCACCTCACCTTGGGATCAAGGGCCAGCAGTTTCTGCAATAAGCTGACTAAATTCTGCTTTTTCCCCAAATCAAGCCCGTAAGCGCCTAAGTGAATCCCCGTCAGCACAATTTCCTTAAACCCATGCCGAATTAGCTTTTCGGCTTCTTCTAAAGTGTTTTGCAACGTACGACTGCGCACTGGCCCACGGGCATAAGGAATAATACAATATGAACAAAACTGATTACACCCTTCCTGCACCTTCAGATAGGCGCGAGCCCTCTGAACATCCTTATCAACCTTGAATTCCTCAAAATCCTTTAACTCCCGATACTTGCGGACATAGATCTTCACTTGATTTTTTTGCTTAGCTTCATTTGTATCGTGGTCTTCACTTTTTTGCCCGGCTTGCAGCTCTTCCACCAAATCAACCAGATGGGCTTTCTCATTTGTCCCGACAATTAAGCTTACGCCCGGAATCTTCTGCACAGCCTCGGCATCAGTCTGCGCATAACAACCAGTCACCACAATGTCGGCCTGAGGATTAGTTTTCGCGGCCCGGCGGATCATTTGCCTTGATTTCCTGTCCGCCAAATGAGTCACCGTACAGGTATTGATCACATAAAAATCAGCTTCGTCTTCAAAAGCCACAATCTCATAGCCTCTTTCCCGAAAAAGGGCGGAAAGAGCCTCCGTTTCATTCTGATTGACTTTACAACCCAAGGTGTGAAACGCAACCCGTTTGCGTCCGGTTGCTTTTATACTCATTATCCTAAATCCCCCCAAGCAAACATCACAACTGCCAACGCCGCCAGCCCGGCTGTCTCTGTGCGCAAAATCCGCGGTCCCAACGTCAAGGGGAGCCCTCCGCTATTTTTTAACTCCTGCACTTCTTCTGCCGCCAAACCACCTTCCGGTCCGATCACCAGATAGATCGGGCGGGAATCAGCCTGATCCCGAGGATCAGCTTGAAACGCCGAATACGGTATCGGCTCGTGCCCCTTGCCCTGATGGGAAAGGACCTCCTTAATGGATAAACCGCCTTCCTCCCAGGGAACAAAAAGATGCCGCTTGGGCGGGATAAACCTTAAAAAGTCCCGGATATTGCAAGGCGCCAGTACCTCCGGCACGCAGGCCCGTCCGCACTGTTTGGCAGCTTCCAGCGCCACCCTTTGCCAGCGCACCCTTCTTTCTTCCTCTTTTTTCCCTTCCAATTTGACAACGCAACGCTGGGTTTTTAAAGGGATAATTCCGCGCACACCCAACTCGGTGGCCTTTTGTATAATCAGCTCCATTTTTTCCCCTTTGGGGAGCCCTTGAACCAGCCACACATCAAGCGGGCTTTCCTTAGACAAAGCCAACGGCTCTCCTACCTCGGCAATTGCTTCATCCTTGGCCAAGGCGATCAGCTTCCCTTTATACTCATGTCCTTCGCCGTCAAAAACGCGGATCGCATCTCCGGCATTTAAGCGCAGCACCTTAGAGAGATGGCTGAATTCCTCTCCCTTAATCACTGCTTGCCCGTTCTTTATAGCTTCTTTCGGTACCCAAAATCTATGCATTTATCCACTTCCTGTTTTCGAGGCTCAGCGCTCGTCTTCTTTGCCCACACCTTACCGTAATTGCCAGACCTGCGCCACCCATTCATCTTTAATTTGTTCATCGAGCAAGGTAAACCCTGCCCTATTAGCAGCCTCTATTACTTCCGCCCGCCGCTCCTCAATAATCCCGGAGGCGAGAAAAATCCCTCCCTGTTTCAGGCGCACCTGCACCTGGGGAATGAGGCGCAGAATAATATCGGCAATAATGTTCGCCACAATGATATCTGCCTTACCCGCTATTCCGGAAAGCAGATCATTCTGTTGCACCGTGACGACTTTCTCCAAACCGTTATGCACCACATTTTCGCTGGCCACCTTTACCGCTACCTGATCATAATCCAGGGCCAGCACTGACTGGGCCCCCAGTAAAGCCGCCATCATTGCCAGAATCCCCGTTCCGGTGCCTACATCATAGACCCGGTCCTCCGGTTGCAGATACTTTTCTAAGAAAGCGGCACACATGGAAGTCGTAATATGTGTGCCCGTACCAAAAGCCATGCCGGGATCCATTTCCAGAATAAGCTCCCCTTCCTGAGCCTGGTAGTCTTCCCAGGTAGGTTTAATCACGACTTTCTTACCCAGCTTCAATGGTTTAAAATACACCTTCCAGGAATTGGCCCAGTCCTCCTCCTGTAAAATGGAAAACTGAACAGCCCCGGGAGACTCTTCTCCGAGACGGGACAGAATCTCTTCCAGGCAATCTTTTAATTCTTCCAACTTCGCGGGAAGGTCGGCGTTAACAGGCAAATAGCCTTTGACAACCGGATAAGGACGCTGTAACATCTCTTCCGATAATTCAAAGGCATCCCATTTACCTTCATTAATCCTCGCCTTTATGAGCGTCGGGTCTTCAATCACCACGCCGCCCGAGCCTAATTCATAAAAACATTGCGCAACCGCTTCTACTGCCTCAGGTAAAGCCGTTACGGCAATCTCCTGCCATTCCATTTTATTCTACCTTCCCTTTCAGGCTATCCCAAAGCCTTTCGAAAAGCCCCTTTTCTCGACCTTTGCCTTTGGGATGATAATTATTTTTATCAGTGCTGTCGTCAAACTGGCGCAAGGTTTTTTTCTGTTCCTCTGAAAGCTTAGTGGGAGTAACCACCACAATCCTGATATGTTGATCGCCTCTCCCGTTGCCACGCAAATAGGGAATACCCTGCCCTTTTAATCTGAGAATAGTATGGGTCTGCGTGCCTTCAGGGATTTTTAACATCGCTTTCCCTTCCAGCGTCGGCACCTGTACCTCGGCACCTAAAGTCGCCTGCACAAAGGTAACCGGGAACTCCATATAGAGATCATTCCCGTGCCTTTCAAATAATTTATGGGGTCTCACTTCAACGAACACATACAAGTCGCCGGGCGGCCCTCCTCTCAAACCGGGCTCACCTTCGCCGGACAAACGGATCCGCGAATCGTTATCAACCCCCGCCGGTATTTTTATATGCAGCTTGCGATTTTTGCGCACTTTCCCTTTCCCACGGCATTCCGAACACGGATTAGCAATAATCTTTCCTTCGCCGCCACATTCCGGACACGATCTTATCGTCTGAAAATGTCCCAGGGCCGTACGCTGTGTAATCCGGATCTGCCCCGTGCCTTGGCATCGGGAGCAGGTGGTCGGACTGGTTCCCGGCTTGGCCCCGCTACCGTGACAAGTGGGGCAATTCTCCAGACGGGGAATCTCGATATCTTTTTCCACCCCAAAAGCAGCCTCTTCAAAGGATAGGCTTAAGTCATATCTTAAATCAGCGCCCTGCTCCGGTCCCCGTTTGCGGCTCGACGTACCCCCTCCGAAAAACGCATCGAAGATATCGCCAAAACCGCCGAAGTCACCGGCACCGCCAAATCCGCCAAAACCACCAAAGCCGCCACCGCCAAAACCGTTCGGATCTGTCCCGGCATGACCAAACTGATCATAACGCTGACGTTTTTCGGGGTCGCTTAAAACCTCATATGCTTCATTTATTTCTTTAAATTTCTCTTCGGCAGTCTTATCACCGGGATTTACATCAGGATGATACTGCCTGGCCAGTTTACGAAAGGCCTTTTTTATCTCTGCTTCTCCGGCGTTCTTCTCCACGCCGAGAACCTCATAATAATCTCTCTTCGCCACGGTGTCACCTCACTCTCCACTAGCAAAACAGTAACCGGCTTCCGGTTTTTCATACTACCCCGGAAGCCGTATGCATCAATTATTTTTCCAGCTCTTCATATTCTGTTTCACAGCCGGAAACTTAGTTTGTGCCTTGGTTATTATCGTCCTTGACTTCATAATCGGCATCAACAATATTATCTTTATCCCCAGCCTGCCCGGCAGCTCCGCCAGCACCTGCACCAGCTCCAGCCGCACCACCCGGGTTGGCTTGATGGGCACCTGCTCCCTCCTGCGCCTGCTGATACATCCGTGCGGTTAAGCCGTGTATAGCCTCGGTCAATTGCTCGGTCTTACTCTTGATTTCCTCGATATTACCACTTTCCACCGCCTTTTGTAAAGCTTCTTTCGCCTGGCCTATCTTCTCCTTATCTTCTGGCGTAGCCTTATCACCGGCATCCTTTAAGGCTTTATCCGTCTGATAGAGGAGATTGTCGGCCTGATTTTTCACTTCTACCTCTTCACGCCGCTTTTTATCCTCGGCGGCATTCTTCTCTGCCTCTTTCACCATTTGCTCAATGTCATCCTTGCTTAATCCCGAAGAAGAAGTAATGGTGATTTTTTGCTCCTGTCCGGTCCCCAGGTCCTTGGCCGAAACATTAACAATGCCGTTGGCATCAATGTCAAATTTGACCTCAATCTGGGGAATTCCTCTCGGGGCGGGCGGAATTCCTGTCAGTTGGAAACGGCCCAAGGTCTTGTTATAAGCGGCCATTTCCCTTTCACCCTGCAGAACATGAATTTCCACCGAAGTCTGATTATCGGCAGCCGTGGAGAAAACCTGACTCTTCGAGGTGGGAATCGTGGTGTTCCTCTCAATTAGCTTTGTAAATACGCCACCCAATGTTTCAATACCTAAAGAAAGGGGGGTCACGTCAAGGAGCAGGACATCCTTTACATCGCCTGCTAAGACGCCGCCCTGGATGGCCGCACCAATAGCGACACATTCATCAGGATTGATCCCTTTGAAAGGTTCTTTCCCCAGTAAATTTTTAATTGCCTCCTGGACAGCCGGGATACGGGTCGAACCACCGACCAGCAAAATTTTGTTGATATCCTTCACATCAAGACCGGCATCCTTCAGGGCCTGACGGGTCGGTACCATGGTGGCTTCCACCAGATCAGCCGTTAATTCGTTAAATTTCGCTCTGGTCAGATTGAGATCAAGATGAGCGGGGCCTTCTGCCGTAGCCGTAATAAAAGGCAGATTAATATTTGTGGTCATCACGGAAGACAATTCATGTTTCGCCTTTTCGGCGGCTTCCTTCAAACGCTGTGCCGCCATCCGGTCATTTTTCAGTTCTATGCCGGTTTGCTTCTTAAATTCATCGTTCATCCAGTCAATAATCCGGGCGTCAAAATCATCGCCACCGAGACGGTTGTTGCCGCTGGTCGCCTTTACTTCAAAGACGCCGTCACCCAATTCAAGAATGGACACATCAAATGTCCCGCCACCAAGGTCAAAAACCAGGATGGTCTGATCTTCTTCTTTTTCGATGCCATAGGCTAAAGCAGCCGCCGTCGGCTCATTAATAATCCGCAATACTTCCAGCCCGGCGATTTTCCCGGCATCCTTCGTGGCCTGACGTTGTGAATCATTAAAATACGCAGGAACAGTAATGACTGCTTGCGTCACCGATGTCCCCAGATAAGCTTCCGCATCTGCCTTCAATTTTTGCAGAATCATGGCGGAAATTTGTTGTGGCGTATATTCTTTATCATCAATTTTCACTTTATAATTGGAGCCCATCTCTCTTTTGATGGACTGAATGGTGCGTTCAGAATTGGTAACCGCCTGTCTCTTGGCAACTTGCCCCACTAATCTTTCTCCTGTTTTCGAAAAAGCCACTACGGAAGGAGTAGTCCTATTCCCTTCAGAATTGGCAATAACCACTGCCTCTCCGCCTTCCATACATGCCACACATGAATTTGTGGTTCCTAAGTCTATCCCGATTACTTTTCCCATTTCATTTTCCTCCTCTATTCATCAAAAAAATAAATAATCAAATTTATGTTTTAATTTCCCTGGGTAACCTTGACCATCGCTGCCCGCAGTACTTTGTCCTTGAAAAGATAGCCTTTACGCAGTTCCTCAATGATTTGATTCGCGGCCATCCCTTCTTCTGCCGGAACCTGCATCACGGCCTCATGATAGACCGGATCAAATTCCTTGCCCATTGCTTCAATCGGCTGAAGTCCCTCCTTTTGTAAAGCATCCTGCAACTGTTTGATAATCATACTGATGCCGGCAAATGTTTTTCTGGTTTCTTCACTCTGCTGGGCTAATGAACTCATGGCCAAATCAAAGTTATCCAAAACAGGAAGCAGCTTTTCGATTAAACCCATGCAGGAGTATTGCATCCATTCTTCTTTCTCCTTGTTGATTCTTTTGCGGTAGTTATCAAAATCGGCATGCGCTCTCAACAACCGCTCTTGGGCTTCCTTTAATTCCGCTTTGAGTTTTTCCGTTTCCGCAAGATTTATTTCTCGCCCTGCGGACGCGTCTCTGTTGCCTTCATTGTCATCATTGTCTTCGTTATCTCTCTTACCCGCTTTCCCTTCAGGATGATTATTGCCCGGCAGAGAGTATTCCTCAACCGTCATTTCCTCCGGCTGTTTTTCTTCATTAACTTTTTCTTCATCTATTCTATCTTCAACCAATTTTGCTTCCCTCCAAATTTTTTTGTCCCAATTCGCCAATAATCCCTTTTCACCTGCCTATATTTCTCATTTTATGTATACTTTAAATCAGGCAGCCCTGGTTATTTCCCCCGGCCTCGCCTTATTCATCTGTTGGAACATTATCAGCGGAGCTTCGCTCCCTTTTTTTAATAATTGTATCAATGCGGAGCACCGCTTCCGCTACCTCTCCAGCAGCCTTAAGCGCGTACTTTTTCACCAACACCGGATCATAGATGCCGGCTGCTAACATATCGGCGATTTCCCCCGTATCACAGTTTATCCCCAAAGAATCTTTTCCTTGCTCAATCTGCACGGACAAAACGTTGCCCAGCTTCTCCAGCGGGTTGTAACCGGCATTGAAAACAATCTGGGCAAAAGGTTGCTTTAACGCTTCTGCCACGCAGTCAATCCCGTAGACGGCCATTCCTTTCACCTGTTCTCGGGAGATGCTCACTTCGCGCGCAATCGCCAGCTCGGCAGCACCACCGCCGGCTATGATCCCGCCTTTGATGGCAGCCTGAACAGCGGCCGCCGCATCTTTGGCAATCCGTTCCCGCTCCCCGACTACTTCTTTCGTCGAAGCGCCAACTAGCACGGTGGCATGCGCTTTTCCTTTGCCGCCGAGAATCAGCACCTGCTTTAATTTCTCATCCAGTACTACGTCAGCCGCTTCGCCAAGCAACCGGGCAAGCTCTGTTTCATCCTTTTTCAGGCCGGTACGCTTCAAGAGCTTCGCCCCCGTGAATTCGGCCGCTTGACATAATTCCCGATGCGGAACCCGCTGCAAAACCATCACCCCGGCATCGGTTAAAATTTCCTCCGCCTTATCATGGATTCCCCGATCAGTTAAGACAAGCCTTACCCCTAGACGAGCCACTTTTGCTACATTATATGCAAACTCCTCCTGAAGTTTCAAATAGCGGGTAAAACCAATTTCCGTGCCAAGAGCCTCGTCCTCAACTTCTTCCGGCTCTAAGGCATCGTCAATAATCAATACCTTTACCGCCTGAAGCTTTTTCGGCATTTCCGTATTAACAGGCTCCTTTTCGATGATGACGCCGGAGACAACCTGGTTATCAGCACCTTCAACAGCGCGGATGTGATCAGCCAGCTTATAGGCAGGATCCAAGAGCTTCTCCCGACCAACAACCTGAGTAGCTTTGGTCACTAATTCGGCAATATCATCATTCCCCCGGGCCGCTACGCGCGCCACTTTGCGGATTACCTGATCATCAAGCCGGCTGACCTGAACCGCCTTTTGCCCAAAAGCCTGTATGGCCGTAGCAATGCCCTGTCTCATTCCTTCAATAATCTTTACGACAGGAACCCCTTTCCTCACCTGATTAACACCTTCATTAACCAAAGCCCCGGCCAAAATGGTCGCCGTCGTTGTCCCGTCACCGATTTCCTCCTGCTGTGCCCTGGCGGTATTAATCAACACCCTGGCGGCGGGATGATTCACATCCATTAATTCGAGGATCGTGACACCGTCATTGGTGATGACGACCTCCCCGGTCTGGTCGACCAGCATCGTGTCAAGCCCTTTCGGACCAATTGTGCCCTCTACGGCCTGGGCAATTACTCTTACGGCATTGGCGTTGGTCATTAAAGCCGACAAAGTCTCTTCCTCTCCGGAATTGTGACCTTTCTGCTGTTTTGCATTCATCATGGTAACCTCCAATTATCCAAATATCCAATTAGCTTGAACTGACAAAGCCTATTTCGTTTTCTTGAGAGCATCAGTCAATACCGCAGTAAAAAACTCCATGATGCTGACCGATTTAGAGTATTCCATGCGGGTCGGTCCGAGAACCCCTAACGTACCAATTGTTTTGCCATCCACCTCATAAGTCGCCGTAATCAAGCTGCAATTCTTCATGCTTTCATAGGGGTTTTCTGTCCCAATTTTCACGGAAATGCCCAAATCCCGTTCAAAACTAAGCACCTCTTTGAGGATTCTTTCTTCCTCCAGCAGCTCCAGAATCTGCTTCACCTTTTCCACATCCCTGAATTCCGGCTGATTTAAAATGTTCAGCGTGCCGCCGAGAAACACTTTGCTTTCATATTCAACGGACATGATACTTTCAATTAATTCGACCACTTCATTAAGGAACCGTTTTTGATAATCAAGCTCATTGCATATATCCTGAATAATCCCCGCTTTCCATTGTTCCAATGATAAGCCCCGCATATGAGCATTTAAAAGGTAGGATAATTTCTGATAATCCTTTTCCGCAAGCGGATAAGGGAAATCCAGAGTGCGATGTTCAACATGGCCGTTGTCCAGCACAATCACCATGACAACTTTGTTGCCCTCCAGCGGCAGTATTTGAATATGCCGCAAAAAATTCTTGCCGTAGTTTGGGGCCAGCACAATCGCTGTATAGTTTGTCAACTGAGAAAGCAGTCTGCTGGTTAATTGAATGAGTTCTTCCGTCTCCTTGATTCGGTCCGCAAGGGCATCTTGGATGAATTTTTTCAACGTGTCTGCCAATGGCTGTAATTCCATCAGACAATCCACATAGTAACGATAGCCTGATTGGGAAGGAACCCTGCCGGCAGAAGTGTGCGGTTGCTCAATCAACCCCAACTCCTCTAAGTCAGCCATTTCATTGCGAATAGTGGCAGAACTCACTCCTAAGTTATATTTTCGGGCAATAGTACGGGAGCCAACGGGATCGCCGGTAGCAATGTAATCTAGGATGAGTGCCTCTAGTATCCTTTGCTTCCTTTCATCCATTTTCATGCTATTTCAGCTCCTTGTTAGCACTCACCCTTCTCGAGTGCTAAATACTTCACTTTTAAAATACCATTATGTGTTTTTTTTGTCAACATCCCTTTGCTTATTATCTGCTGATTCATTTCACCATATAACTTCCTCTCACTTATGGAAGGAATTCCTGCATCACCAGATTAGCCACATACAAACCCTTCCGGCTCAGGGCGATGTGGGTCGGTGTTTCTTCCAATAATCCCCGGTCAAGCAATTTTACCAGCACCTGGCCATACTTTTCCTCCAGACCGACCCCATATTTTTCCCTGAAATGCTCCTTGTTTACCCCCTCACGCAAACGCAGACCTAAAAACATTGTTTCGGCCATACTAAGTTCTTCATTAATTACTTCCTCTTCAACAAGCGGTAATTCGCCCCGCGCGAGCCGTTCGATGTAGGCATTAATATCGGGAGTATTTCTGTAGCGTACCCCGGCCAGGAAACCGGCCGCACCCGCTCCTAAGCCCAGATATTCTTCATTGCGCCAGTAGATCTGATTGTGCAAGGATTCTCTGCCCGGTAAGGCAAAATTACTGATCTCATAATGTCGATAACCGTTTTCCTCTAAATATGCAATCGCTTCGCGGTACATCGCATAAGCCGTATCTTGCTCAAACTCCTCCAGTAGTCCCTTGTCCACGAGACGGGCAAAGGGCGTCTCCCGCTCGATGTTCAGCTGATACAGGGAAAGGTGTTCCGGCCGGAGCGCCACCGCCTGGCGCAGATTTTTTCGCCAATCCGCCAAGGATTGCCCCGGCAAACCATACATCAGATCTAAATTGATGTTCGTAAAACCGGTTTTGCGGGCGGTTTCATAACTTTCATAAATCTCCCTGTCCCTGTGAATACGCCCCAAAACTTGCAGCTCACGGGGAGAAAAGCTTTGCACACCCAGCGAAAGCCGGTTGCATCCAACTTCTTTTAAACACTTCAGCTTCTCCCGCTCGATGGTGCCCGGATTAGCTTCCACCGTTATTTCAATCCCTTGCGGTAAGTGAAAAAGCGCCTCTAAATGGCCGAAAAGTACAGAAAGCTGCCCACTTGTCAAACAAGTGGGCGTACCACCACCAATATATAAACTTTGCGCGAAAATCGCGCCGTTCCCGTCATCTTCGCCCTTCTGCGTGTAACGTTGCTGATAAAGCCATCCTTCCTGCCTAAGCGCAGAAAGATAGGCCCTGATATCTTCTTCACGCCGCCCGGCATAGGAAACAAAATCACAATAATAACACTTCACCCGGCAAAAAGGCACATGTACATATAGGCCGACCTTTTTCATCTTTCACTCATCTCTCATTTATCTTCATTTAAATATCTAACAGATGCTCTCAGCTCAGCCCCATGCCGTTACTTGTCTTCCTCCAGACTTAATACCGCCATAAAGGCTTCCTGGGGAATTTCGACGCTCCCAACCTGCTTCATCCGTTTTTTCCCTTCTTTTTGTTTTTCGAGGAGTTTGCGCTTTCTGGTGATATCGCCCCCATAACACTTGTCCAGGACATTTTTCCGTAAGGCCGCGATATTCTCCCGGGCAATGACTTTATTGCCAATGGCCGCCTGAATAGGCACCTCGAACAGCTGACGCGGGATTAAGCCACGCAACTTTTGCACCAAAGCTCTGCCCCGCGGAAAAGCGCGATCACGATGCACAATAAAAGAGAGGGCATCAACAATTTCATTGTTAATGAGAATATCAAGTTTAACCAAATCCGAAACATGATAATCGCCCAGCTCATAGTCAAGGGAAGCGTAACCCCTCGTCCGTGATTTCAGTTGATCAAAAAAATCATAAATGATCTCGCTTAATGGCAAGTCATATTTTAACATGACTCGGCTAGTCGACAGATAATCCATCGTCAGGAAGGAGCCTCTTTTCTCCTGAGATAATTCCATCACCGGACCCACATAATCAGTAGGAACCATGATCGTTGCCCGTACGAA
This sequence comes from Peptococcia bacterium, assembly GCA_050951585.1. Taxonomy (GTDB): domain Bacteria; phylum Bacillota; class Peptococcia; order DRI-13; family DTU073; genus UBA3937. The sequence goes on from JBMNJI010000007.1 coordinate 246,764, forward strand.
AGGCTCGGCAATTTCCTCAATTTCCTGAATCGGCGGCAGTTTCGTCGGATTATCAACTGTGATTTTTTCGCCATTAGTTTTCAAAACATGGTAAACAACACTGGGCGCCGTCGTTAATAGCGCCAAATGGTATTCCCGTTCAAGCCTTTCCTGAATAATTTCCATATGCAGTAAACCCAAAAAGCCGCATCGAAAACCAAATCCCAAAGCGACGGATGTTTCCGGTTCATACTCTAAAGAAGCATCATTAAGCTGCAGTTTTTCCAGGGCGTCCCGTAAATTTTCATAGTCACTGGTTTCAACGGGATAAAGCCCGCAATAGACCATCGGCGTGGCCTTCCGGTACCCGGGAAGCGGGGTTATAGCCGGATTGGCCGCAACGGTAATGGTATCGCCGACGCGGGTATCCTCCACATTTTTAATACTTGCCGCCATGTACCCTACCATCCCGGTCGGAATCTCTTCCACGCTCTTCATCTCGGGTAAAAAAACGCCCACTTCGGTGGCTTCAAAAGTTCTCCCGCTGGACATCATTTGAATAATGTGCCCTTTTTTCAGTGAGCCGTTAACCACCCGGAAATAGGAAATAGCTCCTTTATAGGAATCAAAATGGGAATCAAAAATCAATGCTTGCAGAGGCGCAGCAGGATCCCCTTTAGGTGCGGGAATTTTATGGACAATCGCTTCGAGTATTTCCTTGATCCCGATCCCTTCCTTGGCGGAAGCTAAAATAGCCTCACTGCAGTCCAAGCCAATCACATCTTCAATCTCCTGCATCACCCGCTCAGGCTCTGCCCCGGGCAAATCAATTTTATTGATGACCGGAATGATCTCCAAATCATGCTCTAAGGCCATGTACACGTTTGCTAATGTTTGCGCCTCGATCCCCTGGGCAGCGTCAACTACCAGAATCGCGCCCTCACAGGCGGCCAGACTGCGGGAAACCTCATAGGTAAAATCGACATGGCCTGGAGTATCAATGAGATTAAGCACATACTCTACGCCGTCATCCGCCGTATAATTCATGCGCACCGCTTTTAATTTAATGGTAATCCCCCGCTCCCGCTCCAGCTCCATTTTATCCAGGACCTGATCGGTCATCTCACGGGCAGTAAGCGCACCCGTAGCCTCCAACAACCGGTCCGCCAGGGTTGATTTACCGTGGTCGATATGAGCAATAATGCAAAAATTACGGATATATTTTTGCTCCAAAGCTGTCTTTCCTCCTCAAAGTTCACTTGTGAACACTATTCTTCAATTCTATAAGTATATCGGAAAAAAGGCACATCAGCAAGATTTTGGTTTTTATCCTTGAGCAGATGCGCCATGGCGAATCCTTTAACTAAATTCCACAAACCCCACTAAAATATCTATTACTTCTTCTAATATCTCCTTTGGTACCTTTTCATAAAAAGATGCCTTCCGCGCATAAATATCTAAAGCTTTAACCTGCTCACACATTATAACGCCTGTTGTTTTAGTAGTTTTATCCAATTCCACGTGTAACGGAAATTTTCTATTCGTGTTAGTAATCGGACATACCATCGCCATATTCGTGAATTGATTATATGTGTTATTACTAACAACCAGGGCAGGCCTTTTCCCGCTTTGTTCATGGCCTGCCTGAGGGTTAAACTCTAAAAAGATAATATCTCCTTGTTGCGGTATATACTTCATTAGAACACCTCATTACCTTCCGGGGCTCCTGTATCCCATTCACTACACTGATAATCTCCTTTGTATTCAGCAATCCTTTCTTGCAAAGTCTTATGTTTTTTCACAGGAACAATAATTAAATTGCCATCTTGAACTTTTATCTCTACCGGATCATTTTCATTAAGCTCAACCATTTCAAGAATAGGCTTCGGAATCCTTATTGCCCGGCTATTCCCCCACTTTTGGACTGTGGCGTACATCGACATCACCTCTGTTTAGAGTATATACAAAGTATCTACATTTGTCAATTTTTATTTTTCCCTTGCTTGGGAAACCCCATCTTCTATAAGTGGAGGATCTCAGCATAAATCCAGGTATGTTTTTATTGCTGTTTTAACCTGTTCTTTGATTTCCTCTGAGTAAATAATACCGCATCTTTCCCTTAGCCGTTCCTTGGCAATAGCCCTGATCTGATGGGACATGACGATTGGATCTTGGGGATTTACATATACCTTAACAGATGAAAAAATTCATACTGCACCATAAAAATAACCTTTGCAGGCCACTGTTTCCAAGACCTACAAAGGTTTCTTTTTCATTCATCCATTATTCTCCGCTTACTACGCCAAGTTCCATGCATTATGGACTACTTCTGCCAGCGAGATAGTTCCGCAAGACTTCGGCAGCAGTGAGGGCTTTGTTGTAGACACGGACATCGCAAATTACCCCGACAAATGGATACCCAACCACGTCAGGAATAATCTGTCGTCCAATAATTAACGGTTCAGTTGATATGTTCAACACCCCATCGGTTTGATCTGTTACTCCCTGTAATTGACCATTCACATAAATTTTGACAGTATTATCAGCATAGGTACCAACTAAATGTATCCAGCCTGATTCAGGCAAAACTTCATCGGAATTACAATTCTACGGTCACCGTTACAGCTTCCGCAGGCATCGTGAAAGTATATTCTGCTCCTTCTGCTACTTCAGTTGTAAGCACTTGTCCACTATCACCCGTTACGGTAATCGCCTTAAATTTCTTCCCGATCTCAAGATTAGTAATGTTTATGGTAACCAGATCCCCTGCCCTTGCTTTGGGCTTATCTGCCGAAACCTCCGCTGTCCCCCCACTTACAGTAGCTTCCACGGGATAAGTGGGAATTATGGTTATCTCCTGCTCCACACTTTTTCCGCTGGCGGTATGGGTTATGGTCACTTTGATATTTTCTGGCGATAATACTGCACCATCCTCTGGGTTCGTGCTTATCCCTTTTGTCGAAAAATCGGCAAAAGCAATGTCCTCAGTGCTTTCATCTGTTCTGGTCAAGGTAATGACCATACCCGATAGATCTAAATGCTCGTCTTCAATATATTCGGTTTTCGTTGGGGCTGTTTTTATTGTTATCCCGGAGACAGTGGCTTTCACAAAGCTAATTAGATAAGTCTGGGTACTGCCGTTTTCCGCCGTTACCAGCACGGTGGCGGTATTATTCGCCGAATCTAATCCTGTGGCCTGGGTTACCGTTACCCGGGCTTGGGCATGGCGAGCCGTTGCCTGTACCACCGGCACGGTTGTTGTCTCCTCCGGTAAGATAATCTCATAGAACAAGCGCTCGGGTGCAAAGTCTGGCACTGGTTTCCCATCGTAAGTTAAAGCACTTAAAGCCGCATCCCGGCTTTTTTTCTTTTTTGTTTCCCCATTGATAATGCCTGCCTCAACTACTACTCCGTCCACAGTGGCTTCAAGCATATTAATAGACCCTTGCCCCTGTACGGTAGCAGGAGTATCAGCAGTCACAGTATTAATACTGGTCTGCGTAGCCAGCTTAATTTGAGTCCCCTGGGCTGTGGAAGCCAAGTTTAGATTGGCAATACTGCCTTTTTGCAAATCAAGGTGAGCCGCGGCAGCCTGTACTTCTACATTATCAAAATTACCCAAAAGTTCCACGGTGATACCCGGTTCTGTTTCTTGTGAACCAGTGTTTTCTTGTGTTCCTGTCCCTTCCTGGGAAGTATCTACTTGTGCTTGCGTTCCTTGTGAAAGAACTTGCTGGTTATTCACAACCACCTTGGTGAAGCCGGAACCGGTTAACTCTTCCTCTTCCAGTCTGGCTGGTGTCCTGGCTTCTAAGATGCCAACCGCCGTATCCCCTTGCGCCAGCACACGGACCAGCTTGCGACTGGGCACATTAACCAAAACTGCGCCTAAGGTGGTATTCCGCAACTGAATACTATCCCTGCCGCCACCCGCTATTTTCGTGGTCCCCTGTACGGTGACATTTATTAAGGTAACATCTCCCTCCCCGATTCCTTCGGTGAGATAGAGGGTGCCGGTGATGGTGATGTTCTGCAGGGTAACCCCGGGTGTGCTGATAGTCGCGTTGCCCTCAATTACTACCGTTCCCTGAAAAGGTCCATAGGTACCGGCACGGTTATATAACATGCCAACGGCACGATCTAAGACGGCAAGCGCTTCCGCCCGGGTAATTGGTCGATTGGGCTGAAAGCTACCGTCAGGATAACCGCTCATATAGCCGCCCTTCACGGCCGCGGCAATGGCGGCTTCGCTCCATGCCGGGATCTGGTCTTGGTCGACAAATTTTGCAATAGTCCCCGCACTTTGAACATCGTTATGGGGCGGCAATATCCGGGCTAAAACAGTCGCCACTTCCTGCCTCGTGATCGGATTCTGCGGCTTTGCTGTTCCATCCGGGTATCCTCCAAGGTATCCCACGGCCGCCGCCTGGGCGAATTCGACCGCATACCAGTCTGTTGCCGCTACGTCATGAAAAGTGACTGGATTAACTGAAGAAGCAGAACTATTCAGCTTTTCGCCTACCATCTCTGCATAGCCAAAAGCACGGTTAACCAAGGCCAGAAACTCTGCCCGGGTAATGGGGCTGTCCGGTCGAAAGGTCCCGTCGGGGTAGCCCCCCGCCAGCTCACGGGCTGTCCAGGATCTTATCTCCTTTTCCGCCCAATGCCCCGTTATATCAGTAAAGGAAACCCGCCCTGTCTCTGTATAAGCTACAGGTGTAGATGCTAGTTCCGCCTGAACAGAAAGGCAGGGAAAGCAGTAATTTATAACAAAGGTGAAAAATAGGAATAAGCATATGTACTGCCATCTTTTCTTTTTCATTAAGGCACTAACCTCCTTAATGCTAAAATGCTAATGTCTTTCCATTATATTATTTCTTTTCATATAATTTTGGACATAATTAAACTGTTTATATTATTCTTGCCTAACTCTATTTTTTCCTGCCAAAACGACGCAATAAAATACGCTTCACTTGTTCTACTTCTTCCATTCTTAATAAGAGAGCAAGTACGCCAAAAATTATCACACCCGCCGTAACGCCGCTACCTACCTGGATTATCTGTCCCGTTTTAGTAGCCGTATCGACAACTGAGGCCACCATACCGGCCGTTCCATAGGCGGCAAGTCCCATCAAGAAAGAAATACCCAGGGTCAGCATAAATGAATGCAGGATTCTTCGTCCATCGAACGCCCCGGCTTTTATACGGAAGATATAGAGCAGTATTAACATATTAAAAATACCCGCCAGGGAATAGGCCAAGGCCAACCCGCCATGGCCCAGCGGCTTAATCAATAAGAAGTTTAACGCAATATTCACGAGGATCGTCACTATCCCGACGGTTACCGGGGTCCGCGTATCCTGTAAAGCATAGAAGACCCGGTTCAATAACTGCAGAACCGCATAGGCGAAAAGCCCGAAACAATAAAACAACAGCGCAAAGGCAGTGGCACTGGTGTCCTCAGGGGTAAACTGCCCCTGCTGAAAAAGTAACCTGACAATGGGTTCCTTTAAAACGATCAAACCAATCGCGGAAGGAACCGTGATAAAGATGATCGTCCTGATGCCCAGCGACATGGTTGCTTTAAACTGTTCCCTTTCTTCCCGGGCAGCCTGTCCGGTGAGGGTGGGGAATACAGCCACCGCTACCGCGATGGCAAAAACTCCGATCGGTAGCTGCATAATTCTTTGCGCCGCCCGTAAGGCGGAGATCATCCCCTCCGGCAAGGTCGACCCTAAATATTGATTGACAAAAAGGTTAAAGTGAGTCACGGACAAGCCGATTAAGACCGGAATAATCAGCGCGCCGATTTTCCTAACCCCGGGATGTTTTAAATCGATGACCGGTTGGTAATGTAAACCAACCTTCCGTAAAGCGGGAAGCTGGACCGCAAAATTAAAAATGGCCCCCGCCACTACGCCGATCGCAAAACTGATGATGCCCAGTTCCGGACCATAATAATGGAAGAGGAGCACCCCGACCAGAATAATCCCGAGATTATAGCATACCGACCCTAAGGCAGGTGCCAAGAACTTCTGATAGGAATTAAGAATCCCCATGGAGATCCCGTTTAAGGCCATGAATAAAGTTTGCAGAAACATGATCCGCGTCATCGTCACGGTAAGAGCCTGATTCTCCGGGCTAAAACCGGGAACGAGCAAACGCACCAACGCCGGGGTAAAGATAACGCCTAAAATAATCCCCCCCAGCATGAGGATGAGCACAAGATTAAAAACCGTGCTGGCTACCCGCCAACCTTCCTCTTCCTGATTTTTCGCAATATAACCGGAGAAAACAGGAATAAAGGCCGAGCTTAAAGCCCCACCGACCAATAAATAATATAAGAAGTCCGGAATAGAAAATGCGGCATTATAAGCATCAGTGAACTGGTTCTGCCCGAAATAGGCATAGATGACCATATCCCGCACATAACCCAATATCCGTGAAAGAACCATGGCCACCATGATAATAGCCGCTGCTTTGGCAACTTTTGCACCGGTTGACGACATTAGTACACCTTCTCTGTTTTGCCAGATGCCACATCAGATTATTGGAATATTGCCTGATGATTGTCTGATAATTGCTTTCCTTATGTTACATAATTTTATCGAATGTGGTGGGCTTTGTCTATTACATAATCAAATATCGCTCGCCACGCTGAAATACTTTGTGCCACCTCCGTCTTTAGTGTCTGCGCCAACGTTGGTCCTTCGTACATCGTAATCTGCGCCATCTTGTCAGCTACAATGAAAAGACCTGCGCCGGTTATGCAAATTATTAATACAGAAATCAGGATTAATTGGACCCAATATGAACATGAACGCATTTGAGCTTCACCCTTTTACATATTAACACTGTCTATATCGTTATTATCATCGTTTAGTTCAGCCCTGCTTCAAGACACTGGCCACCACGTCGGCCATTAACTTGGCCGATTCCACTGCCTCCGCCTCCTTATTGAGGTCACTGCCGAATTCCAGGAGTAACGCCCGCGTATGTAAATTCTGATTGTAGCGGCGATCCTTAAAAAGGCGAACGTCTTTGATCAGCCCGGGATAAAGCTCATCGGCCTTCCTGGCCAGCTTCTCGGCAAAAGCAAGATTTTGTTTATAGTGCTGATGCTCGGTCCCGACCACAATCATTACCTTCGCACATTCCTTACCGTTAATTTTTACCAGGGTATCTCCTCTCGTATTCAACCCCGCATCACGATGTATATCCAGGACAACCTGGATTTGGGGATATTCCTGCAAAAACCGCTTGACCGTCTGCATGGAATTAAAATAGGATTTAGTAAAATCGGGATAATCATGAATGACATCACTGTAGATTGTTTTTATATAATGCTTGCTTTCCAAGACTTTGGCGAACATACTGCTTACTGCAGCTATCCCCCCATTCTTTCCCTCCACCTTCGAAACACCCTGCGTTGGTTTGTAGGATTCGGCATTGTGGGTGGTATAAATAAGCACCATCGGAGCTCCGTTAATCTGCACCGGAGGATACTCATCCTCCGGAATGGTAATCCATTCTTCCAGGCCTTCTTCGAGCTCAGGTAAATAGAAATCCTCTTCTCCTCCTTCTTCTTCCTTAATGGAAAAAACTGCGGCCGCCAAAAAGCTCCCATCGTGAGAACTGCCATGATTGGTACCGCCATCATCAGACATGCCGTGGATGAGATTCAGTTCCTGGCAAAGCAGGGTAAAAGAATCGCCTGTATCCACCCCGGTCAGTTTACGGATTCCCTGGGCCAACAGCTTGCCCCAGTCGTTTCTGACCACATGGGCGATAACGCTTTCATCGAATTCTTCCGTTTCTATCCCTGCTATCCCTTCGGACAGAATAAGAGCGGGACTGCCGCTTAAACCGCTCGCATAAGCAAAGGCCAGGCGTAAAAAACCGTAGCGCAGCGGAAAAACAACGAGCAGGAATAAAAATAAAAGAAAGCCGGAAAAAAGTAAAAATTTATTGACATTAAAATAATAAAGCTTGACTCTTCTTAATCTATACTCAAAAAACATACTCCCCACCCTTTCCCATAATTTTTTTATATGAGATGGGGAGTATGTTTAGAACCTATTTGCTTCAGTTCCTCCTTGCTTACCTGATTTCGGTCGGAACAAAGGCATCAATAATCCCAATAATTAAGGAAGCTAATAAAGCTCCGAAAAGATTTACATCAATTGAATTGGGTACAATATACTGAGCTAGATAAATCACTATTGCCGCACTGATAAATCCGATTAAACCTCTCGAACGGGGAGTAACGTTTTTCCCCAGTAGTTTTTCCACTACCCAGCCCAAAAATGCAATGACAACCGCAGCAATAATCGCACCTGTAAAACCATTAACAGATAACCCTGGTACTAACCAGCTTACTACTAATAATACAAGTGCAGAAATAAGAAAACGTACAATCACACCTAACAACAAACTCACCCTCCTTTTCTTTATATCCTATATCCTATGCCATTTGAAAAATTTTTATACAAAATTTTTGCGAAAATATCATCACTACCCGTAATCTTCCCCTTGCCTTTTCCAAATATCAATGATACAATTGAGTTTGTGAATTCTTTGCTCAACAAAGGAAACACTTGAAGGAGGTGAGCTTACATTGGCAAACATAAAATCAGCGTTAAAAAGAGCAACGATAGCCCGCATTCGCACAACCAAGAATGCTGCCTATAAATCAATGATTAAGACGGTTATTCGTAATTTTGAGACCGCCCTCCAGGCCGGTCAACTGGAACTGGCGAAAGAAAAACTGCTCAAGGTTACGCGTCTTGTGGATAAGCTTGCCGGCAAAGGTGTTCTTCCTAAGAATACGGCCGCTCGTAAAAAATCCCGTTTAACACGCAAGCTAAATAAAGCAGCCAGTTAATTGCATACTAAAAACCCTTGTCCTTTCGGGCAAGGGTTTTTTTATTTCTGCTTTTATTTTTGCCTGGCCGCGGTCAGAGCCACAATGAGCCTTTCTAAGGTAAGCACCGGTTTTAAACCGGACTTCATCCCCACATCAGCTTCCAAAATCAAGTTCAGACTTTTCTCTAATTGTACATACGAAAAATTGCGCGCCTGTCTTAATATTTTGCCGGTCACATAAGGATGCAGTTTTAAATCCGTAGCGATTTTCTTTTCGGTCAACCCTTTGCCGGCAGCTTCTTTTACCAATAAGAGCAACCGAAACTGACGAGCGATCATATAAATAAGCCTGGGATACGGCTCGCCAAGAATCAGCAGGTTTCGCAACTCCGACAGTGCGGCGTCACCTTTGCCCAAACCAAGGCCGTCTACCAGATTAAACACATTGCCTTCAACGGTTTTCGTGACCACCTCTTTTACTGCCTCTATGGTAATCGTCGTCTCGTTGCCGCAATAAAGAGAAAGTTTCTCCAGTTCATTATGCAGATGGCGTAACTGATTACCACAATTAATGAGGATATATTCAAGAGCGGGGCGATCCAACCTTTTGCCCATTTTTTTGGCTTCCAGCACCAGCCAATCACCCAACTCCGTACCTTTTAAGGAACCGATCTCCAAAACCTCTCCGGCTTTCGCGATCGCTTTATATAGTTTCGTGGTTTTTTTAACCTTCCCTTTTTGCCAAAAAATCAGGCAGGTGGATGGGGAAACATTAGCAAGATACTTTAATAAAACGGCGTTTTCATCATGCTGCTCACCTTTGGGGGTAGCTTCGGGAGTATCTGCATCATCATCTTTGTCTTTTTCTTTATCTTCATCTCCGTCACTGTCTTCATCTTTCTTGCGGGTCCAAAGGGGCGGAAAATCTTTGACAATGACCAGTCTTTTTTCAGCAAAAACCGGCAACGTATTCGCCAAATCAGCCACCTGCGCAGGCGTACATTTTTCGCCTTCAACCTCATCAAGATTAAAAGCAGCCATCTCGGCAGTAAGCAGCGTCTCCTTGAAAGCGTTCACTATTTTTTCCTGCAGATAATCCTCTTCACCATAAAGTAGATATACAGGCGCAATCACTCCACGCTTCAAGCTGTTTATAATACTTTCATACTGCAGCATGAATACCCCTCACTCTTTCCCGCTTTTAGCGGTAGTAGTAGCGCGATGAACGCCGCGAAGTAAACAGATTGTTTCTTCTTCTCGAGCGGTACCGCTGATAGATTCGCCACATAATCTGGCAAAGATAAATACCGGCAATCACAAAAAGAACATACTCAAAATACGGACGGGAAGATAAAACCAGCGAATTCCGGGCAATTAAATCGACTGAGCCGACCTGCTCTCCATCCACATAATACTCCATTTTCCCGCTTATCTGTCCCTTTTCCACTTTCTTCCCGAGCGGGTTCAAAACCACATGGGACTCTACTTTTTGATTTGCACTATTCGGCACGGTAATTGTTAACCCCTGTCCGGTGGCCAGGAGCAATTCCTTCTTCTCTTCCGGATCAAACTGGACCCTGGCCGCAACTTCATCCGGCTTGGCCAACTGCAGCTTGCGGAAATTGGCGAAACCATAATCCAGGACTTTTTCCGCATCGGCCCAGGTATTATTTCCGACACTGCCTAAGACGACCGCAATAAACTCCTGGCCATCGCGAGCTGCCGAAGCGACGATGGTACACTTGGCTTCCTTGGTATAGCCGGTTTTCATCCCATTCGCCCCTTTATAAGACCAGAGTAACTCGTTTTTATTGATTAGCCTGGTCTGCCAGGCCTGACCCTCCCAATCATAGACCTTCATCTTGACGATTTCCCGAAATGTTTCATTCTGCATGGCATAACAAGAGATGACGCCCATATCATACGCCGTCGTATAATGGTTTTCGGCCGAAAGGCCATGGGCGTTGACAAAATTGCTATTACGGGCGCCTAACTCCCGGGCCCGTTCATTCATCGCCAGCGCAAATTTCTCCTCGGTTCCGCCCAAATGCTCGGCAATGGCCATGGCGGCATCATTGGCCGAATGGACTAGGGACGCAATCACCAGTTCGCGTAACTTTATTTTTTCTCCTTCTTCGAGATACACTCTTGTACCTTCCAAACGAGGCGGATTAGGACCGATCGTCACTGTCTCGTCAAGTCTTCCGCTTTCAATGGCCATAATCGTCGTCAGAATCTTGGTGATACTAGCCGGAGGCAGCTTCTCATCCTTATTATTTTCATATAGTACCTGTTTACTATTCGCATCAAGCAAAACAGCTGCTTGCCCATTTATACTTAACGATGGCTGAGCCCATCCCGGTTGAACCACCCAACACAACAGCAAAACAACCGTCAAAATAAAGACAACCTTTTTCCCCATATGTACCTCACCTTGTCATGTCATTAGCAATGCTTTTTTTATTATACCATAAAAAGACGGACTGTCTGCCCGTTAATTTTGTGTATTTTATGAACATTAATTGTAATTTCTGCGTATTATTTCACTTGTAAAAAAGTCCGGATTAACGTCTTCTGCCCATCGCTTTTGGTAAAGATGGCTCCCCCTTCCTTTGTCAGGTAGACAGGTACGCCACGGCTCTGAAAATAAGAACAGACATCGGGGTGAGGTTGACCGAAGTTGTTTTTTTCTCCCACGGAAATCACCACTGCACCCGGCTGTACTTTTTCATAAAAAACGGGGTCAAAAGAAGTGATACTGCCATGATGGGGTATTTTCAAAATATCGGCACGCAACGAAGCATTTTTGCTGAGTAATTGCGCTAAGGCTTCTTTTTCAATATCACCGGTAAAAAGCCAACTGTTCTCCCGGTAACTAAGCTTGATTACCAGCGAGCGGTTATTCCCGTCCAGGCACTTTTCGCTGTCCGGATGGAATACTTCCATGATAACATCCTGCTCCAGGACAATTCTTTGTCCGGCCGTTAATTCCCGCCGCGGGATGCCGTTATTAAGGCAGATTTCCGTAATGGCCTGTTCCATCTCGTTGTTTTCCTCCCCCGGAGGCTGCCAAAACGCGCCCACGCGAAAACATGGCAAAATCTCCAGTAAGCCTTCGCCGTGATCCACATGGTTATGGGACATGATCATTAGATCAATTTTATTGACACCATAATGTGCGAGCAAAGGCGTCAGCACATTCTTACCAAGGGAGTAAGTAGAACCCGGTGTACCCCCGCCATCAATGAGGATGGTTTTCCCGGCGGGGGTCCTTACAAGGATGCTGTCCCCCTGCCCCACATCCACGAAAACGACCTCCATTCCTCTAGGAACTGGCCAGCAGGCCAAGAGAAAGAAGCCCGCCAGGAAACAAAGCAGCGCGATCCTTATTTTCCCGGGTATTTCCCGGAAGATGTACCGATAAAGGGGATAGACCGGAAGAAGAAAAAGACCGAGATAAATAAAAGAGATTAATAAGGGCGACGGACTGGCTACCCAAATACTCGCCCACTGGAAGCCCGCGCACCAGATGAGTAATTCACTTAACAGAAAAAACAGCACCCCTGTCACCACATAAAACGGGGTGGCTAATAGCGGCAAAAACCAGGTAAAGAAGGCGGCGGCAAAGGAAAGCACTGCGGCGAAGCTACTTACGGCCACGGCCAGAAGATTTGCCAAAGGCCCAATTAAGGAGACCTGATTAAAATGAAAGGCCATAATCGGACTGCTCATGAGATGAGCGGCCAGCACCGGAGAAAGGACTTTCCCGCAGCCTTTATTATTTAACCATGGGGTTAGATAAACGATTCCGGCGGTGGTAAGAAAAGAAAACTGAAAACCCGGCTGAAACAACTCGCCCGGTGAAAGTAACAATACAAGCCAGGCGGCAGCGCCCAGGGAATTATAAAAATCGTATTTCCGACCTGCCGTCAAGGCCAGCATCCCCAAAGCACCCATGAGGGCCGCCCGTAAAATGGGAGAGCTTACCCCCACCATCAGGACATAGCCCAGGAGCACCAGTGAGCCGAAAATGAGTCGAACCAGGGGCCTGGGCTGCCAAAAAGAAAGAATAAACCAGACAACCCCCAGCACAATGCCCACATGGAGGCCGGAGACCGAAAAAAGATGGATCACCCCTGTCCGCTCATAGGCCTCCCACTCTTCGTCCTCAATCAACGTGGTATCGCCAAAAAGCGTGCCTAGAATCATGCTCTGCTCCCGCTGCGGCAAAATCGTCCTTATCTGTTCGGCAACCTTTTTTCTTCCCGCCGCGACGAAAGCTCTGATTCCTCCCCCCTTTTCCAATAGCCGCATTTCTCCGCCTTTCCGGCAGTCGACGAGATAAAAAATACCCTGATTCGCTAAATATTCTCGATAATTAAACTCCCCGGGGTTTCGGGCTCCCCGCGGTAAAGAGAGTACCCCGCGAAAAGAAATCCGGTCACCGGGAGCAAGGGATAAGCCCAGGCCCGGGGCCCCTTTGATAATCACTTGCCCGAACTCCTTTATGGCCAACTGAAAAGAGATCCCATACTCGTTTTCGCGCGGATAAGAGACGATGATGCCCTCCCCCTGCACCGGTTGATCCATCTTTTCAAGCTTTACGGACGAAGATTGGGCAGGGAAACAACTGAGACTGTACCAGAATCCCCCGAGCCAGACTATACAGAGCAAGAGTAAAATAGGAACGCCATATCCCCGGTCCTCTTCCGCCTGTTTTCTTTGCCGAAAGAAAAAAACCAGCACAGCAAAAAAAGACGCCCCGGCCAGCACCAGCCAAAGCGCCACCCATGTTGTAAAAAAACGGGCCAGGATAATTCCCAGAATAAAAAAGAGACTTCCTATAAATAGTGGTCTATCCATATCTTATTTTCCTTTACTTTACCGTAATTTGCTCTTTAAATTTCGCCAAGGTCGCCGGACCTATCCCCGAGACTTTAATCAGATCCTCCGGGGTGGTAAATGGACCATTGGCTTCCCGATAAGCAATAATTCTTTCGGCCAAAGCAGGGCCAATGCCAGGAAGACTCTCCAACTCGCTTTTCTTGGCGGTATTAATATTTATTAGCGTACTGCCATTAACGGGATGATCACCGCTATTACCGTCAAGCTGACCAATCTGATCAGCCGGCGTAATGCGGGCAAAACTGCTTTCGGAGTCTTGTGCCCCAGTGGCCGACGAATTAGCCTGTGCCACGACTTGCGGCGCGGTCCCTTGCGCGGTCTTTTCCTGCTGGACCGTGCTCTGAGTCGTACTCTTCGATATCCCTGTCGACTGGGAATTCTTTGTTTTCCCCTCTTCCTTTTCGCGCAGAGGTACATTGATCTGTTTCCCGTCAACCAGCAGCAAGGCCAGATTTAACTGACTCAAATCAGCCTCAGGAAGCGGAACAGCCTGCTCGATTGCCGCATTAACCCGCTCTCCTTCGGAAAAGCGGTAAATACCCGGCTTCTCAACTGCTCCTACCACATGCACAACCAGTTCTTTGGTCTCCCCTTGCCCTGTATTTTCCTGCGCCGGGTTCCCTGACCCTGTCTTTCCAATCCCGGTTTCTCCTTTGACCCCTTGTCCCTGTTCTCCGCCGAATTGCGGTAAAAAATCCGTACCAACTGAGGCCCCGATGAGCGCAGCTTGATTATTGACATCCTGCAGACGCATTTCCTGGTATTTGACGCCACCCCAGAAAAGAAGAATGGCCACAACTACAGAAATAATAATCTGCACCTTGAAAGGTACTCGTTCCATTTTCCTTCAACCCCACATCCCCACAAAGATATTTCAAAGATATTTCGGATATATTTCAGAAGCTTATTAACCTTTTCCATAATTCGCCTTATTATTGCCTTTTCCTGCCTAAATATCCTGTTTTATATTAATTTTATTTTTTCCTTGACGCAGAAACAAGTTCATTTTAAGATATGAGTGAACACTCATTCAAGGAGGGCGCCGGATAAATTATGTCAAAAAAAGAACAAATCAGAACGGCAGCGGTAAAAATCATTGCCCGTGACGGCTATTTTAATGCCACCACCGATAAAATTGCCGCACAGGCAAAAGTGGCTGTGGGAACCCTGTATAATTATTTCCGTTCTAAAGAGGAGATCCTTGATTATATCTTTGCGGTTGAATTTCAGAAAAGATATGATTTTTATCAAAACATGAAAAACTGGCGGATGGACTGGTTTTTGAAAATTAATGGCATCCTTAACTACCATCTGCAGGAATTTCAAAAAGAACCGGACATCGCCACGATCGTGTTAGCAGAAAGAATGAATGCCTCTCGTTACGGCATTAATTCGTTAAGCGATTTCTCACAACTCTCCGGCATCATTGCGGATATTTTGCAGCAGGCGATTAATGAAAACAAAATCCGCCCCTGTGAGGTGCAATGCCTCACGATCCTTATCGCGGGCTTTATCAATGAGATGATTTATACGGTGGCCACGACAGAAAATTGCCCGGAACCCGAGAAAGCTCTGGATGAATTTTGCTTGCTTCTCAAAACAGGTTTAGCGTCGCCTTTGCCCGAATCCTGCTAAAGTGTTTCGCTTCATCCGGTTTATTGCAGCGTCACCCGAGGAAAAAAACAAGCCGTACCCCCTTTTGGCACGGCTTGTTTTTTATGCATCTATTATTTCTCCAGTTGCCTATTTCTCCAGAATCTTCAGCAGCTCTAACGGATGCTCAATTAAAACTTGCGCGCCGGCCGCTAAGATTTCTTCAGCCGGGCGAAAACCCCACAGGACACCTACCGCGTACATCCCTGCACTAACGGCTGTCCGCATATCGGTATTGGTATCCCCCAGATACAAAAATTCTTCAGGCGCAAGCTGCAGAGCTTGCGCAATATCCAGTGCCCCTTGCGGATCCGGCTTGCGCGGGACCCCCGCCCGCTCACCGTACGCCAAATCGAAGATGCCGGGAAAATACTGATCAATGACCACCTGCGTAAATTCATGGGGCTTATTGGAAAGCACCGCCAGTTTAAAGCCTTTCTGTTGTAACGCAACCAACAGCTCCGGTATCCCCGGGTAAGGTTTCGTCTTATCAGCCCAGTGCTGACCGTACTCTTCTTTCATTTCCACGACACATTGATTAATCAGATCCTCATCTTGCCGGTCGGCAGGTAAAGCCCGGCGCAGCAAATTATACATCCCGTCCCCCACAAAATAATTATATTTAGCTGACTCGTGACACGGGAAACCTTTTCTTCTAAGCACAATATTCGTACAATCAGCCAAATCTTCCAGCGAATTGAGCAAAGTGCCGTCCAAATCAAAAAGTACCGCTTTATAGCCCATTCTTCATCACCTTTCTGTCATTTTTTCTGCTTAAGAGCTGTGTTTTTTTCTCCCTGTATTTCTTTAATTGTAACAAAGAATCAGGTGATTTGGTGATACTTTTTGCTTGTTAATTATTCACAAACCTTCTCGCATAGTTTCTTCTGCAGTAAGACTCTCCCGTCCTCTTTAACCCGCATATTGTCACCGGAGATTTCATCGATTAAGGCAATTCTTCCATCCACTCGCCCAAACTCCAGCTTAATATCGATAAATTCCAACCCTAATTCATCATACTTCTCTTTGATAATGCGCGTAACTTGCTTGGTAAGGGCCTTAACCTCCTGAATTTCCTCCGCTGTCATTAATTTCAGCTGCACAAGGGTTTCGTCATTAACCAGGGGGTCTCCACGTAAATCATCCTTTAACGTAATCTCCACAAGATAATCGAGAATTTGCCCCTCCTGCGCATACTTTCCGTATCTGCGCACAAAACTGCCCGTTGCCTTTAAGCGGCAAACAAATTCCAAACCGGCACCAAAGCATTCCGCTTTTCTTACCACCATCGTATTATTCTCTAGATCGGCCCCCACATAATGAGAAGGGATACCGGCCGCCTGCAGGATCTCAAAAAAGTACTTGGACATTCTTAAGGAAGCATTCCCTTTCCCCTCGACCTTACCAATGACCGTGTTGGCGCCGGGATCAATAATATCCCCTTCACCGGTTACATCATCTTTGAATTGCAAAAGATAATTCCCATCTTCAAGTTCATATACTGTTTTTGTTTTACCGTCATATACTTTCTTCACTTTTCATCGCCTCGCCTTTATGGAATTTTATCTGATTACTATATTCACCAGTTTATCAGGCACAACAATCACTTTGACGATCTGCTTCCCGGCAACTGCCGCCCGCACTTTTTCCGCCGCCAGCGCCGTCTTCTCCAATTCTTCCCGACTTATCCCGGCCGGAACCATTAGATGTTCCCTGACTTTTCCGTTGATCTGCAGCACTATTTCTTTCTCCTCTGCCTCTAATGCGGCGGGGTCATATTCAGGCCAGGGCTGCCTATGTACGCTATCCGCCATATCAGCATGCCCAATGCTCTCCCAAAGCTCTTCACTTAAATGGGGAGCAAAAGGCGCCAATAAGACAACCAAATCTTCAAGGCACTCCAGCAGTAATCTACGGTTCTGTCGAGCACTTTCCCGATAATGATAGAGCCCATTCACCAGCTCCATAATGGCGCTGATAGCTGTATTAAAATTAAAACGTAGTTCAATATCCTCGGAAACTTTTTTAATCGTCCCATGCAGAAGCCGGCGCAAAGCTTTATCCTCCGCAGATAAAGCCTCCGTATTAACCAACATTGCCTTCTGCTGATTAGCATCCTCGATAAAACTATAGACCAGACGCCAGACCCGGTTGAGGAAACGGAAGCAACCCTCCACCCCCTGGTCACTCCATTCCAGATCCCTTTCCGGAGGAGCGGCAAACAGAATAAAGAGCCTCGCGGTATCTGCGCCATATTTCTCGATAATCTCTTCAGGACTAACAACATTCCCCTTGGATTTGGACATCTTGCTTCCTTCTTTGAGCACCATGCCTTGCGTTAAAAGGTTCTGAAAAGGTTCACGGACAGACACCAGCCCAATATCCGATAAAACCTTCGTAAAGAAGCGCGCATACATCAAATGAAGGATCGCGTGTTCCACGCCGCCAATATACTGATCCACATTCATCCAATAATCTGCTTTATCCTTCGCAAACGCCTCCGCTGTATTCTTCGGGTCGGTATAACGCAAAAAATACCATGAGGAGCAAACGAAGGTATCCATCGTATCCGTTTCACGTGTGGCTGGTCCTCCGCATTGCGGGCATGTGGTATGCAAAAACTCGGGGATTGCGCTGAGCGGCGATTCTCCGGTAGGCTGAAATTGCACGTCTACCGGCAGTAATACCGGTAATTGCTCTTCCGGCACCGGCAACGCTCCGCATTGATCACAATAGACAATCGGAATCGGGGCGCCCCAATACCGTTGCCGGGAAATGAGCCAATCCCGCAAACGGAAATTCACTTTAATACGGCCGGCACAAATATCCTGTAAATCTTGCGCGATCTTACGCCCGCCTTCCCGATTGGGCATCCCGTTATAGCGTCCCGAATTAATCATGATTCCGTCCCCGACATAAGCTTCCGTCAGCTCTATTGCGATATTGGTTTCTGTATCAGTTTCAGAATCGGGTTCGGTTTCGGTTTGAACATCTCCGGGTTGAATCACCACACGAATAGGTAAATTGTATTTCCTGGCAAACATGAAGTCTCTCTCATCATGGGCCGGGACGCCCATTACGGCGCCGGTACCATATTCATAAAGGACATAGTTAGCCACCCAAACAGGGACTTTTTCCTGGTTGGCCGGATTCAAAACATATGCCCCGATGAACATGCCTTCTTTTTCTGTTTCCGCCGAAGTACGGGCGATTTCACCCATCTTTTGCACTTTATTCACAAACTCCCGGACCGGCTTTTCATACTCCGTTCCTTTGGTGAATGCCTCCACCATCGGATGCTCCGGTGCCAAAACAACATAGCTGACCCCAAAAACTGTATCCGGGCGCGTTGTATAAACGGAAATCCGTTCTCCGGTGGTTTCTTCCACAAAGTATATTTCCGCCCCTTCACTGCGGCCAATCCAATTCTCCTGCATTGCCTTCACCTTATCAGGCCACCCCGGCAATTCCGCCAGGCTATCCAGCAATTCCTGGGCATAACGGGTAATCCGGAAATACCACTGCTCCAGCGCTTTCTTTTCCACGGGCGTATCACAACGTTCGCACGCTCCGTCGACCACCTGTTCATTGGCTAACACAGTAGCGCAACTCGGGCACCAATTGACAAAGCCCTGCTTTTTATAGGCCAAATCTCTCTTGTAAAATTGCAGGAAGAGCCATTGTGTCCATTTATAGTATTCGGGGAAGGAAGTAGTAGACTCTCTTTCCCAGTCATAGCTTAGCCCCATTGACTTAAGCTGTCTTTTCATGTTTTGAATATTATCAATGGTCCATTTGAGCGGAGGGATCCCATGCTTAATGGCGGCATTTTCGGCCGGTAACCCAAAAGCATCCCAGCCCATCGGATGAAGCACATTATGTCCTTTCATCGCTTTATAACGTGCCACCACATCCCCGATGGAATAATTGCGGACATGCCCCATATGTAAATTCCCCGATGGATAAGGAAACATTTCCAGACAATAATATTTCTCTTTCTGCGCATCTTCAGTGACTTTGTATAATGAACTTTCTTCCCAGGCAACCTGCCACTTCTTTTCAATGTCCTTAAAGTTATATCTTTCCTGCACTATCTTTTCCTCCTTACCCCAAAATCGAAAGATTCTTGTAACCAAAAAAAGCCTCTTATCCCTGCAAAGGGACGAGAGGTTATTCTCGCGGTGCCACCCTTATTGATAATCAATGGCCTTTGCAACTTGACAAACGCCCTGATTATCCACTTGCTGGCCGCTAACGGGGTTCCTGCCGATAAGGGTTTCCCTTATAACTCTAGGACGAATTCAACCAGGATCATATACTGCCTTTCACCTGCCGGCAGCTCTCTGCAATACAGCCCTGATCTACTGAATCCTCTCATTGTTTTTCTTTGATGAACTTTTCCCTAAATCTGCCATAACAAAAAAACTAAACCCATAAATTACATACAAGATTATATATAAAACCACGTGAGAAGTCAAATATGTTGATCCGGATAAGGGAATCCCAAAATACACCCCGCGAGCCATACTCCCCCGGCGGCAAAACCGGCAACCACATCACTCGGGTAGTGAACGCCTAAATAAATGCGGCTCATCCCAATCGCCAATACAAGAACAGATAAGAAAACAGCCCAGAAATACCTTAATTTTCCCGATCCTAGATTGAACCACAAAAGGTAGATCAATAAGCCATAAAAGGTAAAGGAAACCATGGCATGACCACTTGGAAAGCTATATCCGGAGGCATCAATCAGACGCATTAATTCCGGCGGTCTGCTCCGTTGAAAAACCCATTTCAGAAATTCATTGGCCAGCCAACTGCCAGCTAAAGCTGCAATAATCATATTTATGGCGAAATGATGATTGAGAAATTTGCCAAAATAACAAATTATCATGAGCGCAAGTAAAATGAGGGTAACCGCTGAACCCATGACCGTTATTCCTTGCATAGTCTTCGTCATCAGCGGACCATTCAGCAGATTAATGTAGCCCGTGACTACCCGATCAAACGCCAGTAGTTCATTACTCAACACTTCACCGGCCAGTTTTACAAAAACAAGCAGAAAACATAAACTCAAAAGCACGCTGTTCAGCCAATATCCTTCGCCTGCAACACCGGACTGCCTGACGCTATTGCTAAGTGTTTTGTCTTGATAGATGATTGCCCTCACTAAATAAGCTCACTCCCACCTTGCTCTTTTTCTCTCATTTAGATATTAAACGGATTGCGGCGTTTACGGGTGCTATGTGCACCTTATATCACCAAGCGCTCCATTCGTGGATACAACATTGTGACAACGTGTATTACAGATATAAGCATACTTTATTTACCCCCTGAAAACAAGGGGAATGAGTTGGAACACGGTTTTTCTGCTATAATATCCTTAGATTGCAATAATGTCCTTAGATTCAAATACACCCGAAGTGAAGTGGCGGTGATTTTATGCAGGAGTGCTTCTATGTTTATCATACGATGATCGGGGCGATCACAATTGCCAGTAACGGGACAGGTATTACCGCCCTATATTTCGGAGCAAAAGAAAATGGCGGAAAATACTGCCGCACAGAACTTATCGACTGTGCCGCTTTACAACTCTACGAATACCTCGCCGGAAAACGGCGGCAGTTTAATGTTCCATTGGCTCCTACCGGCACCCCGTTTCAAAAGCTTATCTGGCAGGCTCTGCAGACGATTCCCTACGGCGAAACCAGAAGCTATCGGCAGATTGCCGAGCAAGTCGGCAAACCCGGTGCCAGCCGCGCTGTGGGGATGGCCAATCACCATAATCCGGTCGCGATCATCATTCCCTGCCATCGGGTTATCGGTTCAAATGGGGCACTCGTCGGCTATGCCGGTGGACTGGCTTTAAAAAAGTACCTTTTAGCACTGGAAAATATTCATTAATTTACCAATTCTACTGTACGATCTGCTGCCTTAAGGGAATCCAATACATTGGAAATTAGATCGCCTCCACTATCAAGCATTTTGCAAAAGCTCCTTTACATAATTCGGCAAAGCAAAACAGCCCTTGTGTAGATCGGTATTGTAGTACCTGGTCTTTAAGCCAAGAGAATCCCATTTTGTACTTAAATCAGCGATGGGGTCAAGCCCTTTCGAAGCAAAGCCAAATAGCCAATGACCCGATGGATAGGTTGGTATATGTGCCTGGTAAAGCAAAGCGATGGGAAAAACCGATTTAATATACTTATGAGCTCTTTGCATAGCCAAGACATCATATGGATAATAAGGGCTTTCATGCTGATTTACCATAATACCCGCTGCCTTTAATGCTTTGAAGCAATCTCCGTAAAACTCCTTCGTGAACAGACTTTCACCCGGTCCAATAGGATCTGTCGAGTCCACGATTATTAAATCGTATTCATTCTCTTTTCTGGCAACGAATTTAAGACCATCCTCAAAATAGAGACGCACCCGCGGATCATCAAACTTACATGCGGTTTGGGGCAAATATTCCCGGCAAACGTCTACTACAAGTTTATCTATCTCTACCATCTCAATTCGTTCGATTGAAGCATATCTCGTAAGCTCTCTGATCACTCCGCCATCGCCCGCTCCAATAACAAGGACGTCACGGATTTCCGGGTTTACAGCCATAGGTAGATGCGTCATCATTTCATGGTAGATAAACTCATCCTTTTCAGTGAGCATCACATATCCGTCCACCACTAAAATCCTGCCAAATTCATAGGAATCAAATACATCGATACGTTGAAACTCACTTTTCAGGCTTATTACCGGCTTATCAATCTTAATGGAAAAACGAGCATTCTTTGTATGATATTCCGTAAACCACAAATCCATTTTTTCCTCCTCAACCAAAATATCTTTCAACTTCAATTATTTCAACCGTCATAATCAGCCGGTTCTTAAGAAAAAGCCGCGAATCCTACTACGAGTCGTATATATTCATACCAATGTAGATATCAATCATTTCTTTCCGAAGACTGTTTATGATCTCAAGTCTCTTCTTGGGAGACAGCTCGTATACATCCTGATGGAAAAGATAATTTTGCAGTTCTACTTCCTTAATGAGCATTTTGGTATGGAACGTATTGGTCTGATACACATTCACATCAACGGCATCATATGTTCTTAAAGTACTATCATCTATATAATCCTGGATTGATTTGATCGTATGGTCGATAAAGTGTTTTTTTCCCTGGATGTCCCGGGTGAATCCCCGCACCCGGTAATCTATAGTTATTATATCCGAGTCAAAGCTGCCTATTAGAAAATTTAAGGCATTTAAAGGAGAAATCATCCCACAGGTAGATACATCGATGTCTACCCGAAAGGTGGAAATAGCGTTTTCAGGGTGATGCTCCGGATAGGTATGGACGGTGATATGACTTTTATCTAAATGGGCATGCACGGTTTCACTCAGCACAAGCATGCCGTTTAATTTGCCTTGATTGCAGGATTCATCTATTTCATAGGGCGATAGCGGCGCTTCGGCGATCAATAAGTTTACGGAAGCTCCCTGAGGCTCATAATCCTGTTTGGAGATATTCAGGATATTGGCTCCCATAATTTCAGCAACCTTACAAAGAATTTTGGTTAGCCGCTCCGAATTATACTGCTCGTCAATATACTCAATATAATCATTCTTCTCCCTTTCCGTTTCAGCATAACACACGTCATAAATGTTAAAGCTGAGGGATTTTGTAAGATTGTTAAAACCATACAGCGTCAACTTTTCCTTCAACCCCAGCACCATCCCCTTCTACGTTTATTGCTAAGTATATTGTTATAAAAGAAGCTCTTTTTTAAGCAAGAAGATGATTATTAATCAATCTAAAGTCTACCACAACTGTATTCAATTTTAAACACCTAGATAATACTTTCATCTATATATATAAATATGCAAATACATAAACAAAATGTCACCTCCCCCGGAACACAATAAAGGCTGGAACTCAACGTTCCAGCCACTCTTTCACAACGATCTGTGCATAAGACAAGATTGCCTATTTTACCGCTGTGGCATAGTTTAACAAGACCTAGGCCACTTCCGCTCTGTTTTTTACTTCGGTGTCCGAAGGGCTCTGGGGAGCGCCAACTGCTTCGGAAGAGTTGTCGGTACTGTTATTACCGATGCCAATGCCGATGTCAATGCCGTTGTCATTACTGTTGTTATTGCTGTTGTTATTGCTGCTGTTATTGCGGCCGCTGCCGCCTCTCGATCTCTTGGAAACGGTGAAGCTCACATCAAAGCTTGCCGAAAGACCGTTTTCACCGCTGACGGTTACTGTAGCGGTATGAATTCCGACAGCAAGCCCGGTGTTCGGTACTACGGCAAAGCTGCCTGTGTCGGAAACATTAAGATGCCCTTAACATTTTCTGCAATGAAGACGTAGGGTTGCTTAAGTTTTACAAGGCTAACAAAATATTTATACAGGATATTTCTTTTATCATCTATTTTTCGAGGACCAGCTAAACTAAAGCCTTGGCAAGGAAACCCTCCTGTAATAACGTCAGGGTTTGGTGTTTTATTAAACTTATCAATAGATGGTTGAATTCTTGTTTAGTCATGGCTTTTTTGCCTGGAGTTAACAGCATAAATCAAGAAGCCACCGACAACAATTAAAACCATCTGCCCTACCCCGAGTCCGGTGTCTCGCTCCAATGCATTTATATAGGGGAGGGCGGGAAAATACCGTACCCGTACGGTTGATGTGCCATCGACCTTCAGATATACCGCATTACCGACCCTTTTGGTGAAACCATCTATTGCCTTGCCGTCAGGCAGGGTAAAGCGATAGCTGATGTTGTAGGTATAGCGGTTGGGGATGGTTTCATTGCGCTCGCCGCCCTCCCGGCGGATGTGCGTGATAACGGCTGACGTCTCTTCCCCGAAAAAGCCCAGCATCACGCCGGAAAGACCCCAGAAAATGAAAACCAGGCCCAACAAAGTAATCAACAGTCGTGGGAGCGGTTTATGCCTCATCTTATCTCTTCACCCCGGTAATCATCATTACTCTTCTCTTCTTTTTTCTTAATTCTCATTTCTATGGGCTTGCCAAATCTTTCGCCCGGCATTTCTGTCTGCTTCCCGCCACCAGCAACAGTACACCCAGTCCGCTCATGGCCAGACTGCCAAGGATGTTTCCATGGCCTTCTTCGTCGTTCACACTAGGCCAAAAGGGAAGATTGCGCACCGTAAGCGTCTGTCGCATATGGCTGCCCCCTTCAAAGATCCTGGTCACCGAGCCGGTATACCGTTCGCCGTTCACGGTAAATTGATATTCCAACTTATAGCGCCGGGGATCCCTTGAAGATTCATCATTGTTCAGGTACATCACCTGTTCATAATCAACGACCTGAGCGGTAGTTGTCCTGCCGCTCACGATTAAGGCCATACCGCCGATCCCCAGTAAAATCATAATGAGCCCCACGGGAATCAGCAGCAAATCCATGATCTTTTTTCCCCGCGGCCCATTTTGGGCAGTGCTCCCGTTTCCTGCCTGCTCCAAAGCCGAATCGGCGGGGGGCGCAACTGGCCTGGCAGGCGCAAAAGCCTCCTGCCGCCGGGCTGCCCCGCAATTGACACAAAAATTGGCCTCATCCGGAAGTTTATTTCCGCATTTTTCACAAAACATGGGGTTCACTCCCCTAACCCTATATCTTATCCCTTATTTTTTGACCTTGAATTCGCTGCCATTCCATTCAATGATTAACGGTTTTTTAACGTTTCCGATGGTGCCCTGAATGGGGACATACTGCATATATTCCCCGACATAAGAGCTTTTTTCCTTCTTTTGCCCCGCGATGCAGATCAATTGGATTTCGAAGCTTTTATCCGAAATTGCCCTGTAAGTATTGCTTTGCTTCAACCCGCTTTCATTATATGCACCATCAACGCTCTTTCCCGGTTTTAGGAGAAGCTCCTCACCATAATGATAATTTTCTGGAGCTTTTTCTAGATCAGCCGTATAAGGGTTATCCAAATCATAACCCAACACCCAGGACTCTTTGCTGACATTTTTAAGCTCAAAGAAAAATTTACCAGCCTCAATTCTGTCGATCTCCTCATTACTGCAGGCGGTAAAGGCGAACATGGTCCATACGATGGCCATGAGGCACAAAACCTTTACAACCTTATTCCCTGCCTTTTTCATCATCTTTCCTCCTCGTTCAGGATTTCGTTTTGTAAACTTAAATGAAAATTGAGGACCTGTAACTCTTTCTGGTACAATGTTTTTGCAATAAAACAAATACCTCCCAGAAAGGAGTAGGTCCTCATGCAAAAAATTGTATCATTAAAGATGTCCCAAGTGCAACAATACTCATTCATTTGATAGTGTCAAGACACTGTAGGAGATTTAAGAAGAACCCCCTCCTAGATAAGAACAAGTAATACCCTTATGTCTTAGGCCAAAGACAAACTTTTCAAAGCTTGCCAAAGAAAACTTTTTGATCCCTGTAGTATTGGAATATTATTAAGCACTTCTCGAGCCTCTTGTAACTTTTTATGTTCTTTTTCAAGTACTTTAGATTCGATAGTAATAACCGGTAGGTTTTGTCGACGTTGAAGCTTGTATTGCTCAGCAACTGATTGCCCATTTGCCTGAGCAACTCGTACATAGGACATATGTTTCGCCCCATTTTTACTCCAACCCATCGGACGGCTGCTTAATCGTGCTGATAGAACATGACTTATATGCCCTTCCGCACTGCAACTTAATGTTTTTTCTTCTCGGTATAAAGCTTTTATTGCTTCCCAATTATTATCAATATATTTCCATGCATCTAGAATACTTAGCTTTCGACTGGGTGTAGCTGCTTCTTTTATTAGCTCCCGAATTACTGCTTGCGCTTTTTCATAATTACCAAAGCGAATCGCATTTTTTAGCATCTTACCTTGCTTCTGGGCTCCTCCAACAGCCTTACGAATGTATTTCATGTAATGAAATTTATCCAAAACAAATTCCGCCTGAGGAAAGACTGTTTTGGCCCCTTGAATCCAAGCTGCTCCATCTCCCATCAGGTATATTCTCTCAACCCTTTCTAGATCATAGTGCTTATCTACTTCTTCCCATACTTTTTCCCAAAGGGTTTCGGTATCTTCATCCACACTGCTCAAGTATAAGGGCTGTTCTATCTCCCGGCGTTTTCCATTGGTTTCCCATCCCTCGTGTATATATACCAACCGGGCTTCAAACCTGCGGCCGCGTTGACATGCCACATGATCTTCATCTGCTTCTATGTATAAGGTTTTTATTTGTTTTCTCTTCTGCTTTGTTATTGTCGATCGTTCAAAGGTATCTACTGCCTGTTTTACCGTTTGACCACTGATTGAAATATTCCCACACTGTTCTCCAATTAATTGACCACTTTTTCGATAAGACTGGTTTGCTGCACAAGTAACTAATTCTGCCTTAACGTTTTGATCTATTCGTAAGTGTGGTGTATATCCAACTTGCTTATCCACTAGATATGCATAGTCTTTTGTTTCGTTATGCTGGTAATAAGTCCTTTCGTAGCCCACTTGGCCAAAAAGTGTTCCTACTTCTTTATGGTCATTATTTCGACATACTTGCCAGCCCTTACGTTCCTTCTTTTTCTGTTTAATCTCCCGATCCATTTCTTCCAATACTAATCTAAGAATCTCACGTGCAACTTCATTTAGCTTATTAGCTAACTGTTTCTGAAATTCCACATAATCCATTTTGCCATTTAAATTATTTATTACCATATCAATTATTGAAAGGAGAATTGGGATGATAGAGCGAATAATATTCATGAAGATATCACCTCTCGAGTAGTTTTTATAATTACTCGTCCATCCTAGGACGGTGATATCTTCTCTTTTTGTCTCAAAAAGTCCTACAATAACTTTACACTAACAGGGGCATGATACAACGACTTGCGAGGTAGTTTTGCGTGATTTCGGCATCGGTAAGGGCACGGTTGTAGAATCTTACTATTTTGAATTCACAATTTGCATATTGATCGGCTATCGTTAATTGCTTCCCTATTAATATATCTGTATCAAAATCCGTAAAATTACCTTCGCAAAGCCCCAAATAGTATTTATCCCCATTAAAAAATATATATGTTTTACCATCAGATTCCCTTTTTAAAAAAACAGTGTATGTATTATTATTCACTACTGTAATAGCAGAAAAAGTCCCAATTAAATTACCTATTCTCCCATTACTACTTATTTCCCAATATAATTTGTTTTCGTTTAAAAAAAGTCCTATTCTAGCTCCCTGTGTATCTTTTCTATATACAAAAAGTCCTTGGTAGTTTTTTGTTGTAGAATAAGGTCTAAAAGTAATTTCTAATGTGAAATCGCTAAAAGTTGGTCGCTTGCTTAATTTCACATAATCATCCACCCCGTCAAAGCCCAATCCCTTGCCAGTCCAGCCACTACCTTCCGCATAGGCAAAGTTGTTCAGCGTACCATCGTTTCCCATGCCGCTTAAGTCGTACCATGTTTGAGTAGCGAGATCATTGCTGCCGTAACGTCCGTCTAGGTAGAGGACACAGCCATCTGTGACGGGGGCAGGGTGATTGCAGACAAGGGGCTTAAATGGTAAGCCTAGTACATTTGCGTTTAGCATATTACCACCCCGCTATGATGTTTAGTGCGGTCGTTCCTGCCGCCTTGATCCGTGTAGCACAAATAGGGTAGAATCCCACGGCAAGGTTGCGGAATATGACCGTTTGGCCGCCTGTGAGGATTACTTCAAGGTCGCCCGATACGCCGATGTAAAGCCATTTGCTTGGAGCGTCAAGGTCGGTGGTGTCGGATGGGGTTACTGTGGCGGCGTTGATGACGGAACCGCCGTTAATATCAATGCCGGGGTCAATTGTGTGCCTTTCTACCCAATTTTCACCGTCGAACACTAGTTTTCTTCCTGTGTCTGACTCAAAAAAGCTTTCCATCATGTGAACATTGTCCGGCTTTGTATCGCCTGATAATCCTGCTTGATGAAATTCCACTTGACCTTTGTACCATTTTTTTATTGCCATACTGTGTTTCCTCCTTTACTTTCCCTTGCGGGCGTATTGTTTGCTACATAATGTTGAAATTTATCCGATCGCCTATTAATCCAGCATTGCCAGCCAATGCTTTTTGGTATACCTCTTGTACCTTGTTAAATGGAGCTATAAAGCCCACGTTGTTGATAGGTATAGTTCTACCCTCATCAGCCCATAGCACCACCCATGTAGGCAATCCTATAAGCTCGCCAAGGAAGTTAAACGCACCGCCTCCGCTATTACCGGGGTTAATAGCCGCATCGGTCTGTATCCATTCAGTAGAACCTATTACTCGTCTTACGCAACTAACCACTCCCTTTGTTGCTGTGTCGATATAGCCCAGCGGATTGCCAATGCAGTAGATTTCGTCAAGCAACTCCACCTTTTCAGCAAGGGTGACAGGGTTAAGAAGCCGGACATCTGCCTTAATCTTTATGATAGCGACATCTTGAGCCAAATCTCCATAAACAACCTTTGCAGGCAAGCCGACAGGCACGTTATCCATAAATACCTCTAAACTCTGCCACGGGTCAAGACCATCCATGGCGACATGACAGTTAGTGGCAATAAACCCTTGCTTGTCTAGCACAACGCCGCTTCCCATGGCGCCAGAACCGTCTGCCCTTTTGCCCTTAATGGTAATAACGGAAGGAAGAAGTCCTTTGACAAGTTCTGCGGAACGGGTACGATATTTTTCGATAAAAGAAAGTGTCTCCGCTCGTGTGATTTTTTCGTCCGGCTTGAATGTGCCGTCCTCGTAACCGGATACGGCTTTCATTTTAAGAAAGCGGGAAATGAGGGAATAATACCATTTGTCGGGTGTTACATCTTTAAACATTGAATCACTACCTTTCAGACATAATAAAACCGCCCCTTGGCGGTAAATATTTACAGAATATTATTTACGTGGTATATTGAAGATGAGGGGAGGGATTGAAAATAAGAAAGCTAATATCCATACTGCTCGACATGAACGCTAAGGAACGTTTGGGGTTAATTCTATTCATACTTATTTTTATTGGAATAGGATATTTGTATCAAATTAATGGATTTTTAGGATTTATTACAGTAATGATTTTTACTGTGTTTATACTGGGCATTATGTTTGGTGGAACAGCCGACAATAACAAACCCGAAGACGACCCATGCGGAAATGATAATATAAAAAGAGAGCCGTGGAAATATATGTAGGGGGCAAATCAGCCCCCTATTTTTTTTGTAAAAATTGATTTCGCAGTTCCTTATACTTCTTTATTTCCTGCCGCAGCCTAGCCCTTTCCAGTGCTTTTTCTTCTGTTGTTAAGTTCAGCTTATTGACTTCTTTTAGCTTGGTTTCTAGCGTATCAATTCTGCGTTCTGCCATTTTAGCTTCATATAACGCTTTAACGTTTCTCCCTTTTGCCTCTTGCCTCTTTAGATCTTTTGTCTGGTTTTCGGAAAGCGGCCTACGATTATTGTCATAGTATGGCCTCGTTTCCTTCAATCCTCCAATGCCAAACATTAAGCCTCCTGCTATGTTTTTAAGGTCGGTATCAACCGGGTACTTGAGCTTTGTTCGCGGTTGAGGTTCGCCAGTCAATAGTTCTTGCCCGTAAGTTAGCAGGGTTGGTTTTTCTGTATATACTCCTCTATTTCTTAGTGCGTCTACCCCCTTGAGCGTTTTGCTTATCTGCATACCGCCAAACGGAAGAGCTAGATATGTCAGGGGATCTTGTATACCTTTTACTGAAATTAATCCGGGCCCATACCTGGTAGGATCGTTACTACCGAATAATTCCTTTCGGCTTGGTAGCTTGGTTTCACCTATTTGTGCCCCGTATTCAGGATATAATT
This sequence comes from Peptococcia bacterium, assembly GCA_050951585.1. GTDB lineage: Bacteria > Bacillota > Peptococcia > DRI-13 > DTU073 > UBA3937. The sequence goes on from JBMNJI010000007.1 coordinate 277,010, forward strand.
GTGCGGCAAATTGACCGCCGGGAACATTAGATATAACTTCACCCACCAACCTTCCCGCCCTTCGAAAGCCTGTCAACTCGTCATCTGTAATAGCTTCTCTTAAGGCATCTATCGGGTCGAACGTCACCCTGCTTCCCCTTATCTTTTCCATAGCCTCATTAAAGCCAAAACAGCTAGCGTACAAAAGTAATAGCCCCACCATATCCTTTTTGTTCAACATATCCTTTTGCACTTTCCAAAGGTTGGATACTTCGAGCGTAAAAGGAATTAGCGTTTGCATCATTTTGGATTTTTGTCCTATCGGCACCTCTCCTATGCCACGACCGGCAACCATATCCCTTGTAACATCATCAGCGTATTTAATCGGGTTTTTGATACCTTCCTTGATGGCCTTTTCATGGGCGGAGTTCCAAATAATATGAAGCAAAGGAAAAACAAATTTGGACCGACGAGCAGGCGGCTGTTTTCCTTAGTGGTTCAAAAAAAGAGAGACTGTACCCGTTCTATGTTTTGCTTATTGCGTCGGGAATTAGACGCGGAGAGGGCTTGGGCTTATCATGGGACAATGTAGAGTTCAAGAACAATACTATAAAAATAAAACAGACGTTATCGCGGGGCAAAAAGATGGGGACACCAAAGACAAAAAAATCAATCAGAGCCGTTGCACTAGACGATGAAACAATGACCGTTTTAAAAGAGCATCGAAAAAGGCAGCTGGAAGAATTAATGGTTCTAGGGGTGAAAAATGAACACAATCTATTATTCTTAACCACAAAAGGAACGCCATACGAGCCGGGGAATGTACTCCGTGACTTTAAAAAGCTGTGTAACAGACTGGAAATTCCGGTCATACCACTTCACAACCTTAGACACCTTCATGTGTCCTGGCTCATAAGAGCCGGGGTTGATATCAAAACAATACAGGAGCGCGAAGGACACGCCAGAGCGCAAATCACATTAGACACATATGCCCACCTATTTGAGGAAGCAAAATTTGAAGCAGCGGAAAAAGCGGGGGACAAAATCAAGGCACTTCGAAAAAAGGCATAAAAAAATAGGTGCAACTGAGGTGCAACTTTCACAAAAAAGGCTTACGAGGAAATCTCGCAAGCCTTGATTTTTCTTGGTGGAGCTAAGGGGGATCGAACCCCTGACCTCTTGACTGCCAGTCAAGCGCGCTCCCAGCTGCGCTATAGCCCCATTTCTCTTAACTTAACTTTTTACTGAGTTTTATTGTGTGACTTTGTTACCCGTCACATTACTATATTATATTGGCTTCATGCCATCTTGTCAATTGGTTATTCTTTGCTTTCGCCAAACTGAATTTTGAACCCATTGGGGTCTTCCTCATTATACTCTGTCAACGGTGCATCGCCCCATAATCTTTCCAAATTATAAAACTCGCGTTCTTCCTCCAAAAAAATATGGACAATCACCCCGCCGAAATCCTCCAAGATCCACCGGCCTTCCGTATAGCCTTCCCGTCTGCTTAAAAGAATACCGGCCTTTTTCAGTTCCTCTTCCAGATGATCCGCAATCGCTTTGGTCTGGGTGCGCGAATTGACGCTGCAAATAATAAAATAATCGGCAATCAGCGACACCCCGGACAAATCAAGGATAAAAATGCGCTTCCCTTTTTTTGCGGAGATGGACTGACAAGCTAGAGTAGCAATCTTCCTGCTGTCCTTTAAAATATCTTCGTTAATTCCGTTTGTCCGTTCCTTATTTCCCATACTCATTCCATTCCTCCACCCAATTAGAGTCATCTTTTTTCATGGCCAAAAGGTGCCAATTTCTCGCCTGTACGGTCAACGGATGAATTAATAATTTTTTGGCGAGAACATACTCTATCGTATTATCAAAAGCAAATAATAAACCGGCATCCAAATCATCCTGACAGATCCTGCGTAATTCGTCAACCCCGGCAAAAGTCCTCCCAGGCTCAAGCAAATCAGCCAGATAGACGATTTTGTCCAGCAAAGACATCTTTTCGCAGCCGGTCGTGTGATACCTGATCGCATGTAAAATCTCCTCATCCGCTGCCGACAACCCAAAATCCCGCCGGCACAGGAAAGCTCCCACCGCACCGTGCAAAAGATCGGGCTGCACTTTTTCTGCCTCGGCCGTAATCAAACCGTGTTCTGAAGCTATGGACAGCAATTCCTGCGGCGGCATGTCCTTTGCATAATCATGCATTAAAGCGGCCAGACGCAATTTATGTACATCCATAGAACAACGACTCTGTTTAGCCAAATCAAGCGCTTTTTCGACCACGCGCAACGAATGCGCATATCTGTCCGGACTTAAACGTTCCCGGATTTTTTGGCAGTATTGCTCGAACTCCATCCTCATCTTCCCGTTCCCTCATTACTTCAGATACTTCTAAAGTACCACTCTGATCCTTTCTTAAATGATGCTGATCTGCTTACTTCTTCTCTATTTTACCATACCTTCACAAAATACAGCAGCATATTTATCATTACCGTCCGCTATGCTAAAGAAAAACCCCCTATGTTGACAGGGGGGACAAACTAACTACTGCCTTGGTTTAGCCTCATTGACGGTTAACGGTCTACCATTAAATTCTTTCCCGTCCAATTGAGCGACTATTGTCTCAGCCACTTCATCAGCGACCTCCACAAAGCCGAAGCCTCTGGAACGGTTTGTCTCCTTTTCTTTAATAATCCGGCTGCTAATCACTTCGCCGTAATCGCTAAAAAACTCACTCAACTCTTCGGGAGTTGTTGTCCAGGGAAGATTACCAACGTACAGGGTCTTCGCCAACTAAATTCACCTCTCTCAATTAACAAATGCACAAGAAAAAAACGTTTAAAAAACTCTTGCAAAAACCTTAAATCTTTTCCAACTGGTACTGTGAAATCTATTTTTATTATGCATTAAACCTTACTTATTATACTGTCAAATTTTCAGTGGCGTTCCTGATAAACTACCTATAAAGTTTATTTTTGTAAATATAATTTTCGACCTCTTCCGGCAAGAGATATTTTACAGTTCGATTATTCCTGATGCGTTCCCGAATATCCGTAGAGGAAATCGCCATTGCCGGAACCTCGAGGGGAATGATTTTTTCGAGACACTGCAACGATAACCTTTTGATCAATTTTTCGCGCAAGGCATCAAGATTAAAACCCGGCCGCGTCGCGGCAATAAAGGTGCATCGATCAAAAAGACCCTCCACATCCTTCCATGTGACGATTTCAAATATAGCATCCGCTCCCGTGATAAAGAATAACTCACTTTCATTATCCATTCTACTTTTAAAATAACGCACCGTATCAATGGCATAAGATTGCCCGGGACGTTCGATTTCCACCCGGGATACTTCAAAATACGGATTAGCCGCTGTGGCTAAAACAGTCATCAGATACCGCTGTTCCTTATTAGTTACTGTGGAAGCCATTTTATGCGGAGGATTACCGGAAGGCACAAAAATAACCTTCTCCAGGGAGAATTCCGATCGGGCAGCTTCAGCCGTAACCAAATGCCCCTGATGAATAGGGTCAAAAGTACCGCCCATCAATCCAATCCTTTTATTCCTTTTTAAATGAATATGATCATGGTTCTCCATAATTCCCTCATCGCTCAATTTTGTTTTTTTGTTGAACTTATTTTGCGTCATCCGGTCCGGTTTTGCCGGGTTTACTCGGTTTACCGGGGTTACTCGGTTTACTGAGGAACATGAAATGCCTTTTTACATAAAATGATATGACAGAGGTGATTGAAAAGTGAAAGAAATCCTGAAATCCTTACATTGGTTCTGCAAATCAAGAATTTGCTGGCTCGGTTTCCACCGGGTGCTCTTTTTCAAACTGCGCCATCTTCTGCGCTATTATTACCGGTCGATCTACCGCGCAGTTTTTCGTGCATTTTCGCGTACTACTTTCTAGTCTGCCCTTGCCCATAAATAATATATTTGAACGTGGTCAGCTCTTTTAGGCCCATTGGTCCGCGGGCATGAATTTTTTGCGTGCTGATCCCTATTTCTGCGCCAAACCCGAATACAAAACCATCGGTAAAACGAGTCGAAGCATTTACATAAACGGCGGCCGCATCCACCTGCTGCAAAAATTGCCGCGCCGTTGCATAATCCTCCGTCACAATTGCTTCCGAATGTTTCGTCCCGTAACGGCGAATATGCTCCATCGCTTCCTGAGCGCTACTAACAACCTTGACCGCAAGTTTCAGGTCTAAAAACTCCTTTTGATAATCCTCTTCAGTAGCCTCTATTGCTGCAGGTACATATTGGCTTGTCACCGCATCTCCGCGCAATTCAACACCCTTCACCAGAAGTTTTTCCGCCACTTTAGGCAAAAACTGCGCCGCGACCTTTTCATGGACAAGCACTGTTTCTGCCGCATTGCATACACCCGGCCGCTGTGTTTTCGCATTGATAATAATCTCTTCAGCCATTTTTAAATCGGCTTTACTGTCAACATAAATATGACAATTCCCGATCCCGGTTTCAATAACGGGTACTGTGGCGTTCTTTACAACCGACTGAATTAAACCAGCTCCTCCCCGCGGGATGAGCACATCTAAATATTCATTCATGGTCATTAACCGGGCGGCGGTTTCTCTGCTGGTATCTTCAATTAATTGCAAACTGCCGGCGGGCAAACCGGCTGTCTCTGCCGCCGCCACCAACACCTCCGTGATGGCAATGTTCGAGTATAAAGCATCGGAGCCGCCTCTTAAAATGACGGCATTCCCGGCTTTCAGGCACAAGCCGGCAGCATCGGCGGTCACATTAGGCCGCGCCTCATAAATGATGCCGATTACCCCAAGCGGAACCCGCATTTTGCCAATCTCAATATCCTGAGCACCCTTCCACATGCCTTCGACCAGACCGACCGGGTCCGGTAAAGCGGCAATGACCCGCAAACCATCCGCCATGTCCTTAATGCGCGCAGGCGTCAAAGCTAAACGGTCTAATAAAGCCTTCCCCGTTCCCTTCTCTTCGGCAGCCGCCATGTCTATTTCGTTGGCCGCCATTATTTTCGCTTCATTTTTTTCTAAAGCTACAGCCATTTCCAAGAGGGCGTTATTTTTGTTTTCGGTGGCCATTGTTGACAGAACAAAAGCCGCTTCTTTAGCTAATTCACCTTTTTTCCGCAATTCGTCATTCAGCATTTTGTACTATACCCCCTGTTATCTTCATTTTTCCTTCACACTGAAAATCTATTATTAACTTATTGTTTTAACGTCAGGTTATCCCGATGAATTACCTCATCAAAATCCTTCTGCCCCAAGATCCGGGCAATCTCCTTGCTTTGACAGCCCATAATTTGCTTTATTTCCACGGAGCTGTAGTTGACAATGCCCCGGGCAATCTCCCCAGCCTCGCCCATAATGCTAATCACACAACCGCGTTCAAAATCGCCTTCAACCGCGGTAACCCCACTCGGCAGCAAGCTTTTGCCTTTTTCCAGCAAGGCCTTTTCCGCCCCCTCGTCCACAGTAACTGCGCCGCTGGTTTTTGACGCATAACCAATCCAGGCTTTGCGGGAATTCAGTCGCTGATCACAAGGTAAAAAAAGTGTGCCCGGATTTTCACCCATCACAATCTCTTTAAGCACACCTTTTTGCGAACCGTTCGCGACAATCATCGAAATCCCGGAAGTAGAGACAATCCGGGCAGCCTGAATTTTCGTGATCATTCCACCGCTGCCCAGCTTTGAACCCGATTTTCCCGCCAAAGCAACTATTTCCGGTGTTAATTCTTCAACTGTTTTAATTAATTGGGCCGAACTGTCTTGACGCGGATCAGCCGTATACAAGCCATCAATATCCGATAATAAGACTAATAAATCCGCATCAACCAGCCCTGCCACCAAGGCCGCCAAAGTATCGTTATCGCCGAATTTGATTTCTTCATACGCAACCGTATCATTTTCGTTAATAATCGGGACAACTCCCAGCCTCAACAGCGCCAACAAAGTATTACGCGCATTCAGGTATCTGCCTCGCTGCGTAATATCTTCGCGGGTCAGTAAGACCTGGGCTACTATTTCGCCATATTCGGCAAAAAATTTCTCATACATTTGCATGAGAATCCCTTGCCCAATAGCGGCTAAAGCCTGCTTTTCGGGAATGCTTTTGGGTTTACTCCGCAGCCCCAGCTTGCCTATGCCCGCTCCGACCGCCCCGGAACTAACCAGGATCACTTCAATATCCCGATGCCTTAAATCGGCTAATTCCCGCACTAATCGTTCCAGTTGATCTAAATTCAGTTTTCCTGTTGCATAAGTCAAGGTGCTTGTGCCAACTTTAACAACAATGCGTTTCTTGTTTCCCATCTGTTTTAATCACCTATCCGCTTTCCTCTCGCTTTACTTCTCTGTTAGAATACCTATTCTGATAGGCCTTATTCGTCCTCTTTTTGCACTTTTACGCCATCTTTTATTTCGGCAGACGGACTGATAATAACCTGCTCCTTTTCTTTGACCCCGGAAATTATCTCCAGCACACTATCTCCGGCCGAGCCACACTCTACTTCTCTCATCCTGGCTAAACCATCATCATAGATAAACACGACACTCTTCCCGTCCACTTCTACGACTGCCTCCGTCGGTACTGTTAATACCTGCTGCTTCTGCTCCAGGATAATATTCGCATTTACCTTTGCCCCGGCCGGCAATTCTGCCGCCTCCTCAGTCATGGTTATTCTCAGGTTCACCAGCGCATTTTCCGCCTCCGGATTTACCTCCAGATCCGCCGCGGAAAAATGACTGACCTGCCCCTTATAATGCTTTTCGGAATACTGCTCGCAAAAAACACTTACCTCCAGTCCGTTTTGCATCCGTACAGCCTCTTGGACAGGAATTGATAAAATAGCCTCCGGTAAAGCATTTTCTCCTACACTAAAATAACTTTTCCCTTCGCTAACAGCTTGACCATTTTTCACGGCCATCTCTGTAATAATTCCCTCCATCGGGCTTGTCACTACCGTTGCCGATAACTTCGCTCTGGCCTCTTCGACCGTTAAACGGGCTCTGTTTACCGCATCCTGCATCGCATTCAGGTTAATTGATAAAATGGCATTTTCTAATTTATTTACTTCCGCGCGGGCATTTTCCAGTTCATAATAGGATATCGTACCCTGTTGATACAACAACTCCATCCGTTCAAAGTTATTGCGGGCATCGTCTCTTCTCTCCATTAAAAACACTTTATCACTGACCGCCTGCAAATAACTATTATCCAGAACAGCCAGATTATTCTCCGCTTTCCCCAATTCGGCGAGTGCCTTACTGTTGTCCAGCAGAATGATCACTTCACCCATCATGACCTTTGCGCCTTTGTGTTTTCTGATTTCCTTGACAACCGAAGCAGCTTTAGCGACCACATCAACTTTTTCCCTCGTGGCGATAACCCCGTTTGCTTCAAGAGTGACCGTAAAATCCTGTCTCCTGACATCCGCTACCTTGACAGTTTTCGCCGGTTCCTCAACATCGCTTTGTTGGTGAGCCATCATTTTACAACCCATAGTTGAGAGAGTTACCAAAAAAATAATAAGGAATAAGGAAACATGCCACTTTTTCCTGTTATTGCAAATGTTCAAAGAAACTCCCTCCACTCGTTATTAATTCATAAATTATTCATTAAATATAATCATAAACTATTTGTTGTACTAAAGCATCACTTTTCTAGGATATAATATAGATAATATTCTTTTCACTAATTATTATATAATTACCAATAAAAAAAGAAAACAGAATTATATCAATCATAAACAAAGCGCCACTAATTATACAAAAGAAAGGCAGGAATAAAAATGGCAGTTGTCACACTACCTCAGTTAATCAAAGATTTACACCTGGAAATCGTTTATTTAGGCGACCCGGAAAACAGCGGGAATATCGGCATTCACACCAGTGATATTAATCGACCCGGGTTACAGTTTGCCAACTATTTTGTTGATTTTGACGATGGCACAGCCACGCGTCTGCAGGTCATCGGCCACCTGGAAATGACCTATCTGCGTAATCTGAACGAAAAAACCCTGAAGACACGCCTAAAAAAATATTTTAGCTATCCGCTTCCTTGCGTTGTGCTCTGCCGCAATTTAACCCCTACCGCAGAAATGATTGAGGCAGCCCAAAAAAATAAAAAAACGATCCTCAGAACGGAACTGATTACGACCGAATTTATTAGTGTGGCGGTAAACTATCTGGATAATATACTCGCTCCCCAAATGGAGCAACATGGAGTATTAGTAAATGTCTATGGATTAGGCGTACTCCTTTTAGGCGAATCCGGAATCGGAAAAAGTGAAACAGCACTGGAACTAATTAAGCGCGGTCATCGTCTAATAAGTGACGATGTCGTAAATATTAAAAAGGTAGCCCGCAACCGCCTGATCGGCGAAGCACCCCAGAATATCCGTCACTTTATGGAGATTCGCGGCATTGGGATTATCAATGTGCGTGAAATGTACGGAGTAGGCGCGATCATGAATGCCACGTCCATTGATTTGGTGGTCCAGTTAGAGCCTTGGGAAAAAGGAAGCTACTGTGAAAGGTTAGGTTTGGATGAACAATTTATCAATATTCTCGGCGTGAACGTCCACCAAATCACCATTCCCATCAAACCGGGACGTAATCTGGCGATTATCGTAGAAGCAGCCGCCAGAGACTCCCGACTAAAAAAGATGGGTTACAATGCGGCTGAAGAATTAACAAATCAATTAAGAAATGATAAGAAATGATATTCATTTCACTCTTTAATCTCTATAGATTGTATGTTATAATTATTAATTGATATTAAGTCTTTTCTACAAAATTTAAAAATAAAATTTAAATAAAAGAATCCTCGGAGGATGCGAAGATGAATTTTCAGGATTTATCCTATTTACCTTTAGATTTACTGATGCTTCCCGCGCAAATAATCTTATCATTTGTGGCCATTTACTTTTTTATTTTAGGTATGTCCGGTTTGTTTCAATTACGGACCCCGAATACATATGCGCCACAAAAGAAATTTGCGCTCATTGTGCCTGCGCACAATGAGGAAATCGTCATTGGCTCGCTGGTTGATAACCTTAAATCGTTAGACTATCCCCAAGAACTGTATGATGTTTTTGTCATCGCCGATAATTCTACCGATAATACGGCCGAAACGGCAAGACAACATGGGGCCATTGTCTTCGAGCGTACCAACGATGAGCAAAAGGGGAAGGGATATGCACTGGAGTGGTTTTTCCGCAAACTGTTTCAAATGCCCCAAAAATATGATGCCATTGCGGTTTTTGACGCGGATAATCTTGTTGATCCCCAATTCCTGAAACATATGAATAACCGCCTCTGCGACGGTGCGAAAATTGTGCAAGGTTATGTTGATGCGAAAAACCCGTTGGATACCTGGGTTACTGCCGCCTTTGCCATGTCTTTCTGGGTGGCCAACCGCATGTTGCAACTGGCCAGATATAACCTGGGGCTTTCTAATTACCTGGCGGGAACAGGTTTTGCCATCTCCGTGGATGTTTTAAGAAAGACCGGCTGGGGTGCAACCTCCCTGACTGAAGACCTGGAATTCAGCCTTAAGGCCCTACTGCAGGGACATAAAACAACATGGGCACACGAAGCCATTGTCTATGATGAAAAACCCCTGACCTTTAAACAGGCATGGAAGCAAAGAAAACGTTGGGCATTAGGTCATGTGGAACTTTTCCGCACATACAGCTGGGATTTTATCAAAGAAACAATTCGGAAAAAAGACATTGTGCTTTTTGATGCCGCAGTTCTTGTAATGCAACCATTATTGGTCATCAGTATGGGGATTTTCACAATACTGGGACTCGTTGATGCTTGTATCTTAGATATATATACACCCATTTTTAAATATATCTGGCCGCCTCTTTTGTGGGAATTAGTCAGTACACTGCATATCGTCTATCCTTTCCTTGTCCTCTGGATGGATAATCAACCACGGGAGGCCATAAAATGGAGCATTTTGCATTATCCGCTTTTCGTCTATAGTTGGATTCCGATCGTCTTTCTCAGCTTCTTCGGTAACACGCGGATTTCCTGGTCACATACCCTGCATACGCGAAACATCAGCTATGCGGAAGTGGCGGTTAGAAACAAGTAATAAGTAATGAATGAATAAGTGAATAAATAAGAAAATAAAAAAAAAGCTATTGGCTAATGCTAATAGCTTTTTTTAGAAACCCGATATTGCCAAGCCCCTTTTGAAAAGCGGCAAATGCCTCCTCAGAGGAATCCAACTCGTAATGCCAGGCATTGACCTGATTGTCATACCAGATGGCGATTTTGATGTTCGGATAATTATTATTGGCAATGGAGGCCATAGCTTTTTCAATCCATTTAGCCTTGACCCCGCCTTTCTCGTTACAAGCAAACTCGGTAATCATAAATGGTTTGTCCGGATAGCGCTTTTCATAATCTGCATACAAAGGCTTATATATTTCATCAAATTCGCGCCACTCATCACCGGGATGAGTGGTGCCGTTATTATAGCCTGTTAGCCCGATCCAGTCTACGTATTCATCCCCCGGATAGTAAAGATGGGCATTATTCCACTGAAAATCAGGGTAAGAACTGTCATGCGGGCTCCAGACAAACAAAACATTATCTGCTTGAGCCTCCCGGAAAAGATCCACAATATGCCGCCAGGCCTTTATATACAAATCCGTATCTTTGCCAAAGAACCATGCACACCACGGATCCCAATCGCTGTTCATTTCGTTCAGCGGACTGACAAAAACAGGCTCCCCGATATTCTTCAACCCCACCGCCCATTCCATAATCTGCGCGTCATACTGCCCATTGATTATCTCCGGCACCGCAATCCAGGTATGTCCCTCGGAAAATGGCTGCAAAGTAAGCATCAAGATACGCCCATCCCGATAAACCTTGCTCACCGCCTCCGCCGGAAACTCTACGATCCCGGGGAAGGCAACATAAGTCATCAAAATCTCAAATTTATGTCCCAACTCCTTTTCACTCTCCAGCATCGTTTCAACACAGCTATCGTCAAAAGGTACTCCGGGATAATACCTGCCCCAGACCAGCTTATGCGGTAAAATCTCAAATTGAAACCGCTTGCCGCTATAATTGATCTGCAACCCTTGGGCCACACTATCTATCGTCTGACCTTCCTCTGTTAATTCTGAACCTTCAGAAGAAGCTACATCCTTCGCGCACGTGGTAAGCTCTGCCTGCGTATTAAACAATACCCCTTGCGCCGTCTTAATTAGATCCTCTTTGAAGCGTTCATGCTCCGCTTCATCCGACTTTCCCCAGAAGGTGATGAGATAGTCGGCATTATCAGGTAGCAAGTGAACCTCCGTATAATAGTTGAGGTCTTTTTCTACAGCCGTCAGCCCGGGACGCTTATAGGTGATTTGCCTGAGCGATCCCGCCTTGACTTGCCGGGTTTCCGTTCCCAACACCTCAAAGCCCGCCGTCCCTTTATATAACTGTACATTGCCATATTCAATATATGATTCGGCGGTAAGATTATCCCCCAGCTTTTGCCGAAAGACTTTCAGCGTACAGTGATTATTCCGGAACAGCAAGGTAATCTCATCGGTGTCTGTCTTTACCTGTTGATAGGCTTGCGGTAAGTAAAATGTGAACTGCCCCCCGCTATATTCCTGATATGAGCCCAGCTCAAGCTTATGCGGATCTGCCGTTTGCATTTGATCATTTTGACGACAACCGAAGTTAAGCAAAATCAGCAGAAGAGAAACCGGTACCATGAAAATAATAAAACGCTTTCCGCTTTTCTCCATTTGTAATCATTCCTTTGCTTTTTTTAGGTTAAGTGCGCGATAAAAAAAAGTTGCCGGAAGAACCGTCCCTAAGACAAAGACTATTGTGCAAAGAAAATGTAGTGTCGTAGATGGAATAAATTCATGCCTGATTATCCTCTGCGCAAGCATTAACATGAGCGGGTGGCTTAAATAAATCAAATACGAAGCATCACTCAGTTTCAGAAGGAATTTCTTGACGGCAGTAAGCTCAGTATTTTGCAGGGAAACAGCCAGCCCAAAAAAGAAAACGATGGCCAGAAGAGAGAATAAGAGCCAGGAAAGATTGTACAAAAAGCCGTCATATACGCGCTTTAATATCGTAATCTGGTAATACTGCTGGGCGATAAAAAGAGACATTAGCACATAACCAATTGCCAACTTACTTCTATAATAACATATTTTTTCCTTAAAGGATTGGTAATTTATCGAAAAATAAATACCGAAGGTAAAAAAGCTCAGGTACTGCAGAAAAAACCGATCGGCATACTGAAAATAGCCAAATTTCATAAAGAGGATATTTATTAACAGAAAAACTAGCATGAGTAGATGCGCCGAATACCTTTGAAAAAGCCCTCTGAATACCCCGAACAATAAATAGAATTGCAAAATTAAGACCACAAAATAGAGATGATAAACCATATCACCCAAGAAAAGGCTTTTCAAGAAAAACGGTAAAGAAAATCCATAGATGTTTTGCTGAATAAAGCACAGATAATAAACGAGCGTCCAGCCAAAATACGGCACGATTATGTGTGTCAGTCTCTTCTTCAGAAAAAGGAGATAAGAGAAGTCCCTCTGTAGATAGCGCCGGGCCAGCACAAAGCCGCTGATAAAAATAAACGCCGGAACAGCAAAAGTCAGCGCCCGATTCACAGATAAGAAAGCTGTTTTTGTAAGGCTGCCCGCCGTATCCAAAAAAATATAATCTGCCGTTGTATGGATGAGCACCACAAACAAACACGCTATCGCTCTTAAATAATCGACCTCTTCATGTCTTCCCGTCATATCGGCGTGCCCTCCCTTTTCTTAGGACTAACCTTGCGCGGCCTCCCGTTTCGTTCATTCTTTACTATCTTTACTTTTGGGCGAAAAGCTAAACCTGCTCCTGAAGAGGAAAAGCAAAGGAAGCCCTAAAAAATAGCAGGCCAGAAACTGCCCCGACCCTACATAGAGCATGCTCAGGTATAATGGGTAGCCCAAAGTATAACGTAAAACATAGGCGATCACCACGGCATTGACCACCACCGGAGGAAGTGGCGCTAATGCCGGATGGCGTATTTTAGCCGTACAATATGCCGCCAGCAACGTAGCCAGACTGCCAAAAATAATATCAATGATCCCCAGACCACCGAAGATATTGGCAATCAGACAACCGATAAACAAGCCTAAGATCGCTTCCGGGAAGAGAAACGGTAAAACAGTAAGTGCTTCCGCAATACGCACCTGAATAAAACCGTAGCTAATCGGTGCAAATACGACCGTAAGCACTGCATACATAACCGCTATAACACTAATTCTAGTAATCATCTTTGTTTTCACAGCTAATATGACCCTTCTCCGCTAATTATTTTCAGCATAAAAATATTATCTAAATCTTATCGTAAAAAAGAGGAAAATGCTAGGGATAATGCCGAATTAATAATAAAAGTATATATTATGAAGAAAGAAGGCGATATTGTTCTATGTCCTCCAATTGGTCGGAAACGGATGTTAAACAAAATATTCCCTTCTTACGCTTAATTATGTGCGTCCTGTTTTTTCCCTGTTTTCTCATCATGGACAAAACTATTTCACCCCTACTATATTGGCTTGCCGGATGTATTTTTTTATATTCACTTGCCCTCTTTGCTTTTCCCAGATTTAATGAGCTTTTCGGCAAACTATCTCCGCTTACTTTTCTCTTAGATATAGTAGGAATCAGTCTTCTTATTTATTATGCAAAAGATTATGGTATGGCGATTTCACTTTTCTTCATCTTCCCTATTTTCACGCTGGCCCTCTATAATAAAACTGCTTATGCCTTTATAGCAACCTTTTTAAGCAGTATCGCCTATATAGTTGTCAGTGTCCTGAATAATCTTAACCTGCCGGTAGTTATTCTGCAAGTGATCGTTTTTTTCATTCTGACTTTTTATTTCACTTCTTTAACCAGACTATTCCACCAATCCTACTTTATTCTGGCAAATCTTGATTCTCTAACAAAAATACATAACAGACGTTTTTATAATCATAGTTTGCATTCAATGATCGAAAAAGACGTCCCTTTTTCCCTAATTCTCTTAGATATTGATAACTTTAAACAGCTGAATGACACGGAAGGACATCAGCATGGGGATCTTGTCCTGCAAGTAATTGCCCAAATTCTGAAAAAATGCACCAGGACCACCGATATTATTGCCCGTTTCGGCGGCGATGAATTTGCGATTATTCTCCCTCAGACCAGTAAAGAAATCAGTAAAAATATCGCGGAAAGAATCCGTAGTGCCGCCTTGGTTCACCCCAAATTTATTGCTTACTCACAAGTAGGTCTCTCGATGGGGATCTCCGCCTATCCCGAAGACGGCTCGACTGTTGAAGAAATCCAGCAAAAAGCCGATGAAGCGCTGTATGTAGCCAAAGCCCGCGGGAAAAACTACATCCACCTCTATTAAAATCTCGCTCCCTGTTTGCCTTCTTTCTTTAAAAAACAAGAACTGTCTCAATAATCACATGATTATGAGACAGTTCTTTATTCTTCTTTAGTCTACCTGATCTGAATTTGCACGGATAAACTGACATTGGTTGCCAGGTTGGTGATAGTAATAGTATATGTTCCGGAAGGCACCTGGGTGCCACTATCGCTAAGCTGGTTCCAAGTGTTTTCGATCACCTGTGTGCCGCCGGGGAAAATTGTGATTAGACGGGTAGCCTGCGTAAACTGACGACCGGTTGAAAAGCGCCAGACAACGCGTCCCGCCCCGGAGGTCGCGGTAATCTCCACAATCTGACTGGTCCGGTAACGCAGGTTGATTTCCTCATCGGTAATATTCGTCTTCAATAAGGTGATCTTCACATTTTCGCCCCGATTATAAACCCGTTTATCGGTAAACAGAATATGCCGGATCCCTCTGCCCACGGCAGTAGCAATCGGTGTCCCCGTGGGCGGGGTAGGTACCTGTTGGCATGTTACCCCCAAAGCCCGCCAGGTTGGTCCGGTTACTACGCCCGTAACGGTCAACCCTTCCCTTCGTTGAAACTCTCGTACCGCTCTTTCTGTCCTCGCTCCAAACACCCCGTCAATCGCGCCCCGATAAAACCCCCGATCCCGCAGTAATGTTTGTAATAACCTTACTGCCGGTCCCCGATCGCCACTTCTTAAGACAGGGCAAAAGATTTGCGGCGGTTCCGGTGCCGGAGGAGTGGGAGGTTGCGGCGTTGTGACGCAATTTACGCCTAAGGCCGTCCATGTACGCACATTGACAACGCCCGTTACCGGGATGCCGCGCCGTCTCTGAAATTCCCTGACCGCGCTTTCTGTACGGGCGCCAAAGATGCCATCGCTGGGTCCCGGATCAAACCCGGCATTCCGCAGTAAATTCTGTAATCTGATTACTGCCGCCCCTCTGGACCCACGCTGTAAAGTAGGACATAATCCGGGAGCAGGGGGAGTCGGTGCGGGCGGTGTTGGAGGGGTCGGAGCAGGGGCTCCTCCGGTCGGAATAGTTAAAACCTGCCCCACAAAAATCAAATTAGGATTAGAAATATTATTTGCACGGACAATTGCCTCTACCGTTGTGCCGAATCTTTGGGCAATCGAAGTTAAAGTATCACCTGCCTGAACCACATATTGCATAGGCTCATCTCCTTTAAACAATTCTTCCCTATATCATATGTGTGGGCAGAGTGTTTGGTTATCAGTGCCGTAAGATTAAAACTCGCGGCGCCGGTAGATGATTACGGAAAACCGGTAGGAAACATAATAAAACAGCAGAAATAGTATCCCGATAGCCAGGCCGATAAACCAAGGAGGACTACTCTGGATAATAGTGGTGAATTGTTGAAACACCACATTTTCACTGTGCCCTTGATAGTATTCTAACAGTAACGTAGGCGCAAAGAAGATTAACATAAACATGATGACATTAAAAATACGTGATTGAATATACCCATATTTAAAAAAGAGCGGCAGATAGATGGTAGCCATGAACATCATGGAAATGAGCACTACGGCAAGATCAAACCAGTTAACATATCTTTGGGGAAAGGGTAACCCGCAAAGCTTCATCACCGTTCCCAGTAAACCAATAATCGCCAATGACAATAACGTAAACACGAATACGGAGAGATAACGTGATCTAACGATTTCTTCGCGACTGAGCGGAAAACTGTTTAAAACCATCTCGCCGCTGCCTTTGGCCTCATAGGCGCAAGCCCCTTGTAACAACATATACGCACCGGCCACAGCCCCCATAACATAAGTCGCATTCCGGCAAAAACTTCATTATTAAAAGCAATAAGAATAAAAATGCCATACAGGAACAGGAACCGGAACATCTTTTTCTGAATCAACAGATCCTTTAAAACCAAACTATACATCTTTTTTCTCCCCCTTCACGAGAAATAACATGATCTGCTCCAGAGAAGGACGTTCAATCGATACGCCCATCTCGCCGCCAAATTTTTTCCGGAGGGCCTGAGCGTCGTCTGTCAATGCCTCAAAACCGAAATTGCCCTCCCGTAAACCAATTAACTGTTGGCGTAGCTCATCCGGCAGATTCTTCTTTTCACCCTTGACAAGGCCATACTTCTCAAGGACAGTCTCCCGTGAATAACTGAAGACAATCCTTCCTTGATTGATAAAAGTCACATAATCAGCAATTTTATCAAGATCAGAGGTAATATGTGAGGAAAAGAGCACCCCTTTTTCTTCATCAACAAAGCTAAGCATCAGATCCAGAAATTCCTGGCGGAAGACCGGATCCAGGCCCGAAGTAGGCTCATCCATAATCAGCAGGTCCGCCTGATGGGCCAAAGCAATGGCCAAAGAGAATTTCATTTTCATTCCTTTGGAAAAATCCTTAATGGGTTTCGTCTGCGGCAGCTCAAATTCTTTGACATAGCGGGCATACGCCTGCCTATCCCAGTTGCGATAAAGGGGAGCAACTATCTTTTCCACCTCCGGCACTTTCAGTTCATCAAAAAATTCCTGTTCATCGTACACAAACCCGATTCTTTCTTTAATTTGTTTTTCAGCGCGCACATGATCCTGCCCGAATACTTTGATTTCTCCGCTATCCTTTTTGATCAGATTCATGATTAGTTTAATTGTCGTCGTTTTTCCGGCTCCATTAGGACCGATAAAGCCCATAATGTACCCCTTTTTTAGATTAAAACTGACATCCTGCAGGGCAAACCCGGTATACTTTTTCCCGAGGTTTCGCACTTCAAGCAAATTTTCACCAAAAATCTCCGTGCTATTTTCGATGTTCATCTTTACTCCTCCTCACACAATACTTCTAACATTTCTTCCAGTTCGCGGCGGCTAATTTGCAGCAATCTGGCCTCTTTGATTACTTCGGCCAGTTTTTCTTCCAGTATACTAAGCCTCTTTTCCCGCCACAGCTCTTTGTTTTGCCCGGCCACAAAGGATCCTTTGCCCCCTACTGTTTCTATTAAACCTTCCCGTTCCAATTCTTCATAAGCTCGTTTGGTCGTAATCACGCTAATCTGTAATTCCCGGGCCAGGCTTCTGATGGAAGGCAACGCCTCCCCTTCCGATAATTCGCCCGTAAGAATATCCTTTTTAATCTGACGGGTGATCTGTTCATATATTGGTTCTGATGATGAATTAGAAATAATAATATCCAAGAATGCCCCTCCTTCCGCCTTTACCCGAATATACACAGCGTATATTCCGTTTATGCCGGTCATACTGTATCTACTCCCTATATACAGTATGACCGCGCTTTTTCATCTTGTCAAGAAAAAAGGGACTGTTTACCACAACATAGCTAAACAGTCCCACTCCCCCCAAGCTCGCTCATATTACGCTCATATTAAATGAGGAACCACGCCCAAAGGCTTCGTGCAATCAACTGCCACTGCCTAAAAACCTCATATAATAAGTCTTCATCCATTTTTCCTGGTAAAACAGGAGGCTCAACCGGGGCAACAGAGAGGTTAGAAGCAGCAGAGGAACTGCTACTCCGGCGGGTGGTGACCGTAATTGTAGGCCCGTCAGTAGTCCAGACCCCATGGGTATTCCCCGCCTGTACTTGAAAAGTATAACGTCTCGCCGCGGAAAGTCCCCCGACTCGATATGAAAAGACATCTCCCGTTACCGCCGCAATTTCGACCCCATCTTGGTATATTTTATAGCCATTTATTCCTTGACCGTCTACCGCCGCTGTCCAATCTAAACTGAGCGCTTTACGACCTTTGTCAGACACATCAAGGCTACTCCCCTCCGGCCAAACTGGCGGTAAGACCGCGCTAAAGTTGGCCGTTATCGTTGTGGCATTGCTCGGCATGGTAAAAGTAGTCTCGGCACTCTCCGCATCAGCAAAGCTCCCTCCGTCGCTGGTGGTCCAGTGGGAAAAAGTGTACCCAAAATCAGGTTCCGCTGTGATTGCAATAACTTCTCCCGCCGCATGAACACCACTGTCGCCGTTAGTAATGCGGCCACCTGTACCGGCGATAATGGTGAGGGGGCTTTCTATCGCAACAAAATCAATTCCGTTACTATTAGCGTAGTTTTGCGCATACGACCCAAGAGAACCGTAGATCAGCAAATCATCGGGACACCCGTTAAAGGCGTCCGTCCCAATGCTTTCGAGGCTTGACGGAAGGATAATACTTGCTAAACTGCTACATCCTTTAAATGTTTTATCCCCAATGCTGATAACGCCTTCTGGAATCGTGATATCAGACAGACTACTACAGTTAGAAAATACCCAATTACCAATACTTGTCACCCCTGTCGGGATGGTAATAGTTGTCAAATTACTACAAGAATTGAACATATTCTCACCAAGAGCAGTAAGCCCGCTGGACAGATTAATGCTTGTTAACCTGTCGCAATAGTTGAATACACCTAAACCAATACTCGTGACGGAGTCTGGAATCGTAATTTCGGTCAAGCTACTACAACCTCTAAAAGCGTAACTACCAATACTCGTGACCCTCTCCGGAATGATAATCTCTTCCAAACCAGAACAATTCCGAAACGCGCTCGCCTCAATACTTTCGATGCTTTCCGGAAGCGAAATTTCCTTCAAACTGGAACAGTTGTAAAACAGATAACTGCTGATGCTTGTAATCCCTTCCGGAATCGATATCGTAACTAAGCTATCACACTCCTGAAATGCATTACTACCAATATATTGAACACTCTCCGGAAGAATAATATTCGTTAATTTTTTACAACTCTGAAAAGCACTATCTCCAATGCTGATCAGACCATTTCCAAGCAAAACATTGACTAGATTTGGACAAATATTAAAAGCCCGATCACTGATACTGGTGACACTAGCCGGAATACTAACACTGGTTATGCTTTCACAGATACAAAACGCCCCTGTCCCAATACTTGTCACCGGTGCGCCCCCAAGAGTATCGGGAATTTCCAATACTCCGCCAATACCCGGAGGAGCAAAAAAACCCGTTACTGTTGCTTCTCCATCTGCCACCTCATACGTCAACTTAGTTGCGGAATCTTGAACAGCCTTGGTTACGATAGGCAGCGCCATTATTATTAGCGTAAAATACAACAATAATATCGATAATCTTAGCCCTCTCGTTTTCATTCCTTCTAAGACATTCCTTTCCGTGCCAATTATCATGGAGTTTTTTCCATTTATAATATTCTACTTTTTTGCGTAATTCCCTGTTTTTTTTTTTGTGCTTTTTATTATGTAATACCAGCTAACTTTAATAGTCATTTAATAATACATTGACCCTTTTGCCTTTTTCTCATAAAATTAAGTTGAAAATCTATGCGAGAGCCGGTGAATTTATGGAAGCTCTACACAAAACCGACCCCGTAATTATTGCCAAAAATCTCTGCAAGTTCTATCAAATGGGGGAAGTAACCGTCAAAGCCATACAGGGAGTGGACTTCACCATTTATCCGGGTGAATTTATTGTCATTTTAGGCCCCAGTGGCTCTGGAAAAAGTACCCTGCTTAATCTAATTGGGGGAATGGATAAAGCCAGCGCCGGAGAACTATATTATAAAAATACCCCTCTCCATGAGGCCGACCCCAAAAAGCTTACGCTTTATCGGCGTAACAACGTAGGCTTTGTCTTTCAGTTTTATAACCTCATCGCTAATCTTACCGCCCTCGAGAATGTCTGTCTGTCGGCGGAAATTGCCCAAAAACCGCTCTCCCCTCTTGAGATGCTGGAAAAAGTGGGACTGGGTGATCGAGCGACCCATTTCCCGGCCCAGCTTTCCGGCGGTGAACAACAACGGGTCGCTTTAGCGAGAGCAATCGTGAAGAATCCGGATATCTTACTCTGTGATGAACCCACGGGTGCTCTTGATTATCATACCAGCATCCAGGTACTGCAATTATTAAAACAGTTCTGCCAAAAGTATCAGAAAACAGTAATCTTAATCACCCATAACAGTCCGATTGCGCAAATAGCAAATCGCATTTTTTATATTAAAGACGGGCTTCTAAGCCGTATCGTGACAAATGATGAACCCAGCCCGCCGGAGAAGGTGACGTGGTAATGCTCTGGCGTAAATTGTTTCGCGACATCAAAGAGAATAAGGGCGCCTATCTTGCCAGTATCACCATTATTCTGATCGGATTGATGGTATATAGTTCCTTTTCTATTGTCCTGGATAGCCTGATTTCCGCGCAACAGAAGTTCTATACAGAGCAAAACTTTGCGGACGGCTTTGCCGAGGTAGTTTCCATGCCTCCGTCGGAGGTCAAAAAGCTCCGGTCACTGGAGGGCATCAAAGATATTCAAGGCCGCTTAGTCAAAGAGGTGCGGGTCCTCAGAGTCGGGAATAAGACTGCTGAGCCGGAGAAAGATATCTATCTCCGCCTGGTCTCCACCGATCCCCACGAACCGCGCCCTATTAACGATGTGCAGCTGCATAAGGGGCGGGCCCTAAAAAACGAGACGCTGAATATCTGGGTGGACAGCCAGTTTTTTGCCGCTAATCAGCTGGCCGTTAATGATGAAATCGAAATTATCGCCAACGGAAAAAAGACCGTCCTTAATGTGGCCGGAACAGGCTCCAGCCCTGAATTCATTTATATTATGCGTACTAAAGACGAGTTTTTCCCCGACCCCGAAACCTTTGGCATTGCTTTTTTACCCTTTGACATGATGAAAACGCTGTTTCAGGAAGGGGCAACATATAATAATCTCGTCTTTACTTTAGAGCCGGGAGCCGATTATAAGGATGTGGAGAAGGAACTTGTCTCAAAGCTTGAGGCGTTTGACATTAGCAGCATTTATCCCCGGAAAGAGCAGATTAGCCATACACTCCTGACCCAGGAGCTAACCCAGTTGCAGAGTATGGCTAAAACCATGCCCGTTATCTTTCTGGCTGTGGCTTGTATGATTCTCTATATTATGCTCAAACGTACCGTTGAAAATCAACGGGGACAAATCGGGATTCTGAAAGCCTTTGGCCATACCCGGCGCGAAATCATTGCCCATTATCTCTCTTTTGCCCTGCTCATCGGCTTTGGCGGCGGTTTATTAGGAGGAATCAGCGGTTTATTGCTCTCCTTCCCCTTAATTGATCTTTATGGGACTTTTTTTAACATTCCCGGATTAAAAGTCTCTTTTTCCTTTTCCTATCTCTTGATGAGCCTGCTGCTGGCACTCGCCTTTGCCCTTTTTGCAGGTTATCAAGGATGCAAAAGCGTCCTCACTCTTGCCCCGGCGGAAGCAATGCGCCCACCGGCACCGCCGAAAGGCAAGAGCATCCTGTTGGAGAAAATTACCCCTTTCTGGAACGCGCTAACGGTTCAGGGGAAAATGTCATTACGTAGCATGTCCCGGCATCCCGGACGCACAATCTTTCTGTTTCTGGGGATTATGTTCACTTTTGCCCTGCTGGGGTCACCCTGGTCAATGATGGAGATGGCTGAAACAATGCTCTATGACCAGTATGAAAAAGTAGAAACTTATGATGTCAAGGTCAATCTGGCCCGCCCGGTGAACCGGCAAGAGGCCGTCAATGAACTGAGCCGTTTTCCGGGGACGCGCAAGGCTGAAGCCCTGGCGGAAATCCCCGTAATCTTGAAAAATCAGTGGCACAAAAAAGAGGTCGCTCTGTTAGGCATCCCACAAAACAGTACCCTGTATACGATCCGGGATACAAAAGGCAACCGCATCAAACCGCCGACCAACGGTATTCTGCTCTCGGAGACGCTTGCCCGCAGTCTCGATGCGCAAGTAGGCACCAGACTGCAATTGCGTAGCCCCGTGATGAAAAACTCCGAAGAAGCAGAATCCATTGTTGTTGCCGGCATTATTCCGCAATATATCGGTGTAAATGCTTATATGGAACTTGATTCGTTACTCAGCCTTTTACAGCAAAAAAATCTGATTACGGCCATCATGTTAAGCATTGATGAACAAAGCATCCCCTTGTTAAAAGCAACATACCAGGATTCCATGCTTATTGACAGCCTGGAGGATAACAAAGAAGCCCTCCGCCAGTCAAAGGAAATGATGGCTTCTTACGGCAGTACTATTTATATTTTTCTGCTTTTCGGTCTGCTGATCGGTTTCGCGATTATCTATAATATATCGGTGATTACCGTATCAGAACGCAGCCGCGAACTGGCTTCCATGATGGTCCTTGGCATGAGCCCTAAAGAGGTTTTGTCCGTCATCACCTTTGAACAATGGTTTATCAGTATTATGGCAATGCTCAGCGGCATCCCGATTACGAAGCTATTACTTGTCGGCTTAAGCCAATCAATTGACAGTGATCTTTTTTCCATGCCTACTACTTTTAGCGTTTCCTCAATCTTAGCCGCGACCGGCGTAACGGTTGTGTGTATCCTTTTTGCCCAGATAATGGCGGCACGGAAAATTGCCGGTCTTTCTATCGTTGAGGTACTAAAGACGAAGGAGTAATGATTTTTAGAGTATTTTCTTTAGAAAGCGGGGGACTTGTAATGAAAACGAAAGCGAAACTTGTTGTTGGCCTCGTCCTTGTTCTGGCGGCGGTGATTGGGTATTTCACCTTCGGCCCGCAACAAAGCCTTGAAGCTGAACTGCTTAATGTACAAACGGGAACTATTACCCAAACCTTTACGGAGGAAGGCCGGGTAGTAGCCGAGCAGGAAATCCCTATTTTTACGGCAACCGGAGGAAAAATAATTGAGCTGCCGGTCGAGAATGGGCAAAATGTCCAAAAAGGAGACTTACTCCTCTCCTTTGACACAACAGAGCTAAACCTTCAACTGCGGCAAATTCAGGGCCAATTAAAAAGTATCGAGGGGCAGCGGGATTTAGAATTATCCCAAATTGAGCTGGATAAAATGAGACAATTGTATGAAATTGGGGCCATTAGCCAAAAAGAATATGAAATGGCCGTTAATACAGTGAATTCCTCCGTCTACACAGGCCAGATTGAAGCATTACAGGCCCAAATCGATGCTCTGCAATACAGAATAAACGATAGTATCATTTATGCCCCCGCGAATGGCACGGTAGCCCAACTGCAGGTAAAAGAAGGAATGTACATCCCGCCCGGAACGCCGTTAATGACCATCTTCCAAAATGATCATTATCTGGTGGAAGTAGATGTTTTAACTGAAGATGCCGTCGATATTCAGCCCGGGATGAAAGTACAGTTGATTCAGGACAACCAGAAAGAAGACATCACTTTTGCCGGTCAGGTAAAACAGGTAGCCCCGATGGCTGAAGAAAAAATGTCCAGCTTAGGACTTACGGAACAACGTCTGAAAGTAACAATTGAGCCCGCCATCCCCGAATACTTGCGCCTGAAACCAGGCTTTGCCCTGGATGTGGAATTCACACTGAATGAACAGGAAAATGTCCTGGTGGTGCCAAAAAGCGTCCTCTTCCCGTATGAAGAGGGAGAAGCACTTTGGGTGGTAGAGAAGAATATCGCCCAAATCCGGCCAGTCAAAACGGGCTTTGAAAATAAGCAGGATATCGTGATTACCGAAGGATTAAAAGCCGGAGACACCGTTTTGCTTGACCCCCAACTGGAAGGACTGAAAGAAGGATCTAAAATTAATAAGATTAAATAATAATTCCTCAAACCGATATGAAAAAAAAGAGAGGCAATGCCGCAATGGTATGGCCTCTCTTTTTTAGTCTCACAAAGAATAAGGTAATTGTTATCTTATTAATAACGCGGTTTTACGACAGCACCCGTACTCGCTGAGGTAACCAAAGAGGCATAACGAGCTAAATACGAACTGCCACCGACCTTCGGCGCAGGCTTTTGCCATGCCGCCAAACGTTTTTGTATTTCCTCGTCACTCAGCTTCACATTTAAGGTCCGACCGGGCATGTCAATCTGAATAATATCTCCCTCATGAATAATGGCGATCGGCCCTTTTTCGGCTGCTTCCGGCGAAATATGCCCAATTGCTGCTCCTCTGGTGCCACCGGAAAACCGGCCATCGGTAATCAAAGCGACATCTTTGTCTAAACCCATGCCGCCTAAAGCTGCCGTAGGACTAAGCATTTCCCTCATCCCGGGTCCGCCCTTCGGTCCTTCGTAACGAATCACGATAACATCGCCTTTCTTGATTTTTCCGCCCATGATGGCGTCAAAGGCTTCTTCTTCGGATTCAAATACCCGCGCCGGGCCTTCATGCACTAACATTTCCGGTACCACTGCGGATTGTTTGACAACCGCCCCGTCCGGCGCAATATTCCCGCGCAGAATGGCAATACCGCCTTCCTTTAGATATGGCTTATCCAACGGATGAATCACCGAATCATCGAGTACTTCGGCGTTCGCAATATTTTCTGTTAAAGTCTTCCCGGTAACGGTAATCTGTCCACCCGCCAACAGTTTAGCCTGATCCAACTGCCGCAACACTGCGGAGATTCCGCCTGCCTGATACAAATCAACTAAATAATGCTGGCCGGCAGGACTTAGCTTGGTGATATTGGGCACCTTGCTACTGATCTCATCAAATGTTTCCAGGGATAATTCCACACCAGCCTCATAAGCAATGGCCAGAAGATGCAGGACCGTATTGGTGGAACCGCCAATGGCCATATCCAGGGTAATGGCATTGCGAAAGGCCGGCAGGGTCAAAATATCCCGCGGCAGAATATTTCTCTTCACCATCTCCATCACTTGCTGCCCAGCCCTTTTCGCTAAAGCCAGCCGCTGACCGTAAGGGGCCGGGATCGTGCCGTTCCCCGGTAGACCAATCCCCAAAGCCTCGACCAGACAGTTCATGGTATTGGCGGTAAATAGCCCGGCACAACTGCCGCAGGTGGGACAAGCGCTTTGTTCAAGCTCGGTCAGGGTTGCTTCAGAAATTTTCCCTTGGGCACAGGACCCTACCGCCTCAAAAGCCCCTTTGATTAAATCGGTTCTCTCGCCCCGGTGATTCCCCGGCAACATGGGTCCACCCCCGACGTAAACCGACGGAACATTCAGGCGGACAGCCGCCATCAGCATCCCCGGCACAATCTTATCACAATTGCCGATTAAGACCATCGCATCAAACTTGTGACCAACCATCATGGCCTCAATCGAATCGGCAATTAATTCCCGGCTGGCTAGGGGATACTTCATTCCACTGTGGTTCATGGCAATCCCGTCACAAATACCTATCACCGGGAATTCGATCGGTGTGCCCCCGGCCGAGGCAACTCCTAATTTTACTGCCTGCGCTACTTTATCTAAATGAAAATGCCCGGGGATAATCTCATTATGTGCACTAACTACCGCCACTAATGGCTTTTGCAAATCATCCTCCGTATACCCCATCGCATGGAAAAGGGAGCGATGCGGTGCACGAGCTATCCCTTTTGTGACCTCTTGACTATTCATATTTTCCGTACCTCCTCAATAATTCAAACTCCCCCAAGAGCTTCAATTTATTAGAATACAACAACTAAATAATTAATATACACATTCTATTGTATACGATCAAATGTACTGTAACAACCACTAAATATTTCTGTTGTTCTATTACAAAGATTAATACATGGTATGCCTATTACAAGAGGAATCCCGCAATTACTTGCAGGATTCCTCTTGGGTAGATATTTTATCGAGTATTTTAGTAAATTACTGTTCCAATAAGAGCTTGCCTACCTCAGGGCAAATAAGACAATATGAAACGCTTTCCTGATTGATCTGTCCTCCTAAAATAACATGATCTTTAAACCCGTAACTAGTTAAGGAAACACTGGTATTATCCTTAAACGTAATCTTGATATTATTGCCCGCAAGCATCATAATGTGCACTCCAAGATAAGTCGGACTTGTGTTTATTTGACTGATTATCTGTTTAATCTCATCCTGATTAAATGTTTTTAATTTTTCATCCCTCAAGCTGTACAACTCCATTTTTTGTACTGAGTCAGCAGCGAGTCGCCTTGCCCATTGCGGTCGAGCGAAGGTCCGACCTCTTCCTGATTCGGCAACATATCTCCTTGTATGACTTTAACGAATTTCGCGCCGCCCTGAACAGGATAAGACTCATTTACTCCCCCTGCAAAAACAATTTCCACAACGTCACCTTGGGCAAGCTCATTACCGGTTATTCTTGTGCCGTTCCCTTCCCTAAACACAACCGTATCAGCAGTAATTTTTACAATAGCCTTATCATATCCGGTATCACTTTCTGTTTTCCCTTCAACTCGAATTGATTTTACCTTATTTGCCTCATCCTTTGATATTTCGGTAATTGCTCCCCGAATACCAATTACTTCTTTTTTCATTTCCTCTTCATAATTGCTGCTTCCGCCCATAATAATGCTGACTAACCGGCTTGTTTCATCCCACGCAACCGTAGCTCCTAAGTTTTCCGAAGCAAAGCGGGCGGGAATATATGTATAATTATCTTTGATTTGCGCCGGTACATCCAATTGGACCGTTTCTTCGGTTGCTATCTCATTATAATTGTAGATAATCTGCACCGCTTTTTGCCCGATATGAAAAATCAACTTTTTCTCCGCTGTCACCACTTCCGCCTTTTGTGCTTGGGCATCCCAATTTACCACTGCCCCAAGCTTTTCCATCACCCCGCGCAACGGAATTAGAGTACGGCCGTTTTCAATAAACGGAGCCGCTTCCATGGCGATATCTTCGTTATTCACCCGGATCCGGATATTGGAACTGCTGCCCGTACCAGCTGTTTCCATATCAGAAGATACCGGTGTGTCCGGTGCAACTAAGTCCGCTGCATCTAATAGTACCGCCTGTTGTCCTTCCACAACCCTGATTAAATCCTGCCCGAATATCTCATACAAATACTGCGCATTTGCTTCACTAAAAGGGGTGATCCCAATCTCAATATAACTATCTCTTGGTCCGGTATGTGTTACCTTAAAACCCCGCTGTGCAACTTCCGCGGCGTGACTACTGAATAAATACTGATCGATCTCTTGTTGCTTTTGGATTAAGGTAATTGTTGCTGTCAGCCTGCATAGGACGTTCCGTCAGTAAACCTGCTTCATTGGGTGTTAACGGATATGCAGATGCCATGCCTGCTGAACTAGCGACAATGCAAAGCCCGATTGCACAGGTTTGCATAAACTTTGAACCAAATGTCATTTTTTCTTCCTCCCTTATTTACATCTTATCTCTTACATTATTTACAGACGGTATGGATGTAAATAAGTTCCCCCCGTTTTCTAACAACGCCCGATCATCAGCAAACACCGCACCGCTGGCTTGCGCAAACCTATTAAGCAATTGAGGTACGCTTAAGAGGCTTTTTTCCTCCTGCGCAATATCAAGAACAATTCTTCCCTGATGCATCATAATTAACCGATTGCCATAGGAAAGAGCCTGCTCCAGGTTATGGGTAATCATCAGCGTCGTCAGACTTTTGGCTTTCACGAGGCATGCCGTAGTCTCCATGATTTGTTGCGCTGCCTGAGGATCTAAAGCGGCCGTATGCTCATCAAGAAGCAAAAGCTTCGGTAACGCCAAGGTGGCCATCACCAGGGCCAGGGCCTGCCGTTGTCCCCCGGATAAGGTTCCTACCGGAGTTTGTAAACGTTTTTCTAAGCCTAAGCCCGTTTCCGCCAAGACCTCCTGAAAATATTTGCGGCGATTTCCGGTCACCGCCAAGCCCAGACCCCGCTTTTTCCCCCGTAAATAAGCAAGGGCCAGATTCTCTTCAATGGTCATTTCGGCTGCCGTTCCGGAAAGGGGATTCTGAGCAATCTTCCCTAAATCGGCGGCTCTTAGATGTTCGGGACAAGCCGTCACATCCCGGCCTGCGATGAAAATGCTGCCCTCGTCCACCATTTCCTCTCCGCTAATTACCTTGAGCAAAGTGGACTTGCCCGCTCCGTTACTGCCAATAACCGTGATAAAGTCGCCGGGCCGGATGTGTAAATTAATATTTTGCAGTGCACATACTTCATTGGGAGTATCCGGGAAGAACACCTTAAAGACGTTACTTAATCTAATCATGTTGTTCCACCCCCGTTCTGAGCGGGGCCACGCTATAATGGTCATCCTGCGTCTTTTCGCCCACAAAGCCTGTTTTCTTTGTTTTCTTTTTCCCGACCTGAAGTTTCGGGATCGTCAAGGCCAAGAGCACTAAAATCGCCGTAACCATTTTAAAGTCCTCCGCTGGCAGGTTTAACCTTAACCCCAGCGCCAACAAGGCCCGATAAAGAATAGAGCCCAAAATAACCCCGGTCAAAAGCCAACTGAGGCTTTTCCTGCCAAAAAGCATCTGCCCCAAAATTACCGAAGCAATGGCGGCAACCAATACACCAATGCCCATCCCTACATCGGCAAAACCCTGCATTTGACACGCTAAAGCCCCTGATAAACCAACTAAGAAATTTGCCAATACCAAAGTCAGCATTTTGGTGTGGTTTACGTCTACCCCTAAAGCGGCTAACATTTTCTCATTATTCCCGGCAGCCCGAATTGTCAAGCCCATGTCTGTCCTCAAAAACCAGCCTAATAACAGGCGGGCTGCGATAACCATCACCAACAGGATGACAATTGCCGCCACCTGAGTTGCCAGATACGAAAGGGTTCCATCCGCTATTCCGCAAAGCGAAAGCACCCGCGTATAGAAATCTTCATAACTTAAAAGCGAGGTATTGGGGCGCCCCATGGAACGGAGCATCACCGTGTAAACGGCACTGGTCGTTAAAATACCGGCTAAAATGTTGTTCACCTTTAACTTAGTATGCATCAATCCCGTTGCCGCCCCGGCAAGAGCCCCGGCTGCTGCCCCAAGCAATACGGCAAACAAAGGATCCCAACCGTCCGCCACTGCTTTAGCCGTGATGGCTGCCCCCAAAGGAAAGGTTCCTTCGACCGTTAAATCCGGGAAACCTAATAAACAGAAGGTTAGCAATACTCCCAGGGCCATAAAGCCATAGATTAATCCCTGTTGTAAACCACTGATCAGCACGTTTTCCATGAGCTTCTCACCCTTCTTTCTTACTCAAATACCCTTTTGCGATCCGAAGGCCCTTTTTTTCGCTAATACTCTCTTCCAATCTTGTTGATTACTTGTTGCCTTCCTTACTATTTATCTTCCTTCCTATTACTTGTAAATCCCTTGCTCTATGACCTCATCAGCCCGTTCCAGCACCGCTTGCGGTATGGTTATGCCGTATTTTTCGGCGGCTCCCTGATTGATTAACAAGGTCCGCTTCCGAATCTCTTCGGGCACGATCGTCCCTGCCTCTTCGCCGCGGAGTATCCTGGCTACCAAAACCGCTCCTTGCCTTCCACAATCGTATTCATCATTACCTAATGTGGCTAAGGCCCCTTTTTTCACTGATTCAGTATCGCCGGTATAGAGCGGTAAATCCTGCTCCTGACATACTCTGATTAAAGCATCCACTGCCGACATGACCGTATTATCCTGTGGCATAAATACCGCATCAACCCTGCCTGCCAATGACTGCGCTACCAGCTGTACCTCATTGCTGCTCGCCGCGGTAGCTTCGACGATTTCCATTTTCCCCTGTAAATATGTTTTAATCCTTTGCACATTGCTGACGGAGTTTGCTTCCCCCGCATTATAGATAATCCCCAGCCGGCGCGCCGAAGGTTGAATTTCCCGGATCAAGTCCATTTGCTGTTCCACCGGGTCAGCACTATACACCCCGGTGATATTTGTGCCGGTGGCCTGGCCGATTTCCCGCATCAACCCGGCCCCTACCCCATCAGACACCGCAATAAAAACAACCGGAATCCCGCTGCCCTTGGTGGCCTGTGCCGCCGCCTGCGAACTGGGAGTTGTGATGGCTAAAATAACATCAACCTTGTCCGCCGTAAATTTATCCGCGATTGTCTTGGCTAAATTGGGGTCGCCTTGCGAATTCTTAATATCAAAGGAAACGTTTTTTCCTTCCACGAATCCCTCTTCCTTCATTTGGGCCAAAAAACCCGCCTGGTCCAAATCTAAAGCCGGATGCGCCACGAACTGGGTAACTCCAACTTTATAAACCTTATCCCCTGCCGCGTCATTTGAACTCCCAGTCTTCTGGGGCCCATTACTACACCCGGTCACCATGAAGCTTAATAATAAACCTGCCAATATTACTTTTTTCCCGAATATTTTTCTCACCATTTTCTTCTCCTCCTTATTTTTCTTACTCTTTGTCCCGTCAGCCAGTGAAAAAATGCAGTTACACCGGCCTCCTTTCTTTTTTTGAGGAGAATACAAAAAACCGGTACTCAAATGAGTACCGGTGTCAAAAGACAACTCTTTCCGGCTCATCTCAGCTCATCTCTCCTCAACTTTTCTCATCTCAACTCATCTCAAAAGAACAACATCCTGTCATGTTATTCTGCTTCTATTGTACAACTGCAGCCGCACTGTTGTCAAGAAATTCAAAAACAGAAACTTTAAGTTCGTTATTTCACTTCGAAGGACCAGCCGAATTTATCCGCAACTTTTCCTAACTGAATATCCACTAAATGATCATAAAACGTTCTCGTCATCTGACCGACTTTATTATCATTAATAATATAATCCGTACCCTTATAATGAAGCAGCCCCACCGGCGAAATGACCGCGGCCGTACCGGAGCCAAACATTTCGGTCAGCTTGCCTGACTTCAGTCCGTCAAGCACTTCATCAAACGCAATCCGTCTTTCTTCCACCTCTATCCCCAGTTCCCCGGCCAGTTTAATGACCGAATCCCTGGTAATACCGGGGAGAATTGAACCGGTCAGCATGGGCGTCACCAGTTTCTCGCCGAAAACAAAGAATACGTTCATGGCTCCGACTTCTTCCACATATTTGTGTTCCTTCGCATCAAGCCAAAGGACCTGATAAAATCCTTTTTCCTCTGCCTTCGTCCCCGCGAGTAAGCTGGCCGCGTAGTTCCCGCCTGTTTTTATATCGCCTACGCCACCAACGGCAGCTCGCACCAATTGATCCTCCACATAAATACTGACGGGATTAAAGCCGGCTTTAAAATACGGGCCAACCGGTGAAAGAATAATATAGAATAAGTACTCCTTCGCCGGGTTTACGCCTAAAAAGGCTTCCGTGGCAATCATGGTCGGGCGGATATATAAAGAAGTCCCCGGGGCATCGGGAATCCAGTCCTTTTCCGTCAGTACGAGTTCCTTGACGGCACTTAAAAAAGTCTCTTCCGGCAATTCGGGCATACATAATTTCCGGGCCGAACGGTTGAGCCGCCGGGCATTTTGTTCCGGTCTGAAGAGCAAAATCCGCCCATCACTTGTTTTATAAGCCTTTAGCCCTTCAAATATTTCCTGCGAATAATGAAGAACACAGGCGGCCGGATCCATTAAAAAAGGCCTATATTGCTCAATTTTTCCATCATGCCAGCCTTTACCGTGACTATACTTAATCGTATACATATGCTTTGTAAACATCCGACCAAATACTAATTTTTCCACGTCTCCATACAATGGTTTCATCTGCGATTCCCCCATATTCTCCGGTGTTAGCCGTTTAATCTGTATTATAATACCTCGTATAATATTGCCGTGTATTCTAATACTTTTTCGTTATAATATCATTTTACATCAACAATGACTATTCTGCCATAGAATCTCAAAAAAATGAATCTGCTTATTTGCGGACGAACCCATTACGGCTTACAGCCCCAACAAACGTGCCCCTTGCGCTACGATAAAACAAAGCAACATGCCACATACAGTCGGTACGAGGAAGGAAATGAACGGCCATTTGATACTTTGGGTTTCCTGACGAATGGTCAGCAACGTTGTCCCGCACGGAAAATGATTCAACATAAACAGCATAGTACACAACGCCGTGACCCAGGTCCAGCCATGCTGCCCAAAAAGATCGTGTAAGGCCGTCATACTATTAAGCTCCATAATTGAGCCTGCCCCCGAATAGCTCATAATTAAAATCGGAATGACAATTTCATTAGCCGGAAGGCCTAAGAAAAATGCCAGTAAAATATAACCATCCATTCCTAGTAAACGCCCCAAAGGATCTAAAAAAGCAGCACAATGGTTGAGGGCACTGGCTCCTCCCACCGTCGTATTCGCCAGTAACCAAATTAACGCACCTGCAGGAGCAGCAATCAATACCGCCCGGCCTAACACAAATAAAGTACGGTCAAAAAGCGAACGAACGATAATCCTCCCGATTTGGGGCTTCCGGTAAGAAGGCAACTCCAACGTGAAAGCAGACGGCAAACCTTGCAAAATCGTTTTTGAGAGCAGTCTAGAGACTCCTAGCGTAATAAATACAGCCAGAACAATGAGCAACAAAATACTTAAGGCAGCCAAGATTGCCTGTAAAGGTCCTTGACCGGTCACCAGAAAAACCGTTGTTAGAGCAATTAAAGTCGGAAATCGGCCATTACAAGGAACAAAATTATTGGTAATTGTCGCAATCAAACGTTCCCGTGGCGAATCAATAATCCGGCAAGCAACCACCCCTGCCGCATTGCAGCCAAAACCCATACACATGGTCAAGGCTTGTTTGCCATGGGCGCAAGCCCTTTTGAAAAAATTATCCAGATTAAAAGCAACTCTGGGCAGGTACCCTAAATCCTCCAACAACGTAAAGAGCGGAAAAAAAATGGCCATTGGCGGCAACATTACCGAAACAACCCAAGCTAAGGTGCGGAACATTCCCAGCACAACAATGCCATGCAGCCAAGCAGGCGCACCCGCCGCCAGAAAAAGAGCGGAAAGACGCTCCTCCAACCCGAAAAAAACTATTGCTAATAATTCTGAAGGGTAATTCGCTCCCAAAATCGTTAGCCAGAAGACTCCCCCCAACAGTAACAGCATAATCGGAATACCCCATCGTTTCGAGGTCACAATGTTATCAACCCGCCGGTCAAACTGCTGATAGTCTTTTTGCTCTAAGACCACCACTTGTGCCGCA
This sequence comes from Peptococcia bacterium, assembly GCA_050951585.1. Taxonomy (GTDB): domain Bacteria; phylum Bacillota; class Peptococcia; order DRI-13; family DTU073; genus UBA3937. Next base: position 310,331 of record JBMNJI010000007.1, read on the forward strand.
ATCATTTCTGCCTTCTTTATAATTGCTGATACAATGCTATCTTTCAGCTCATTAACCCCCAACCCTTTTCCCGAGAGAATCCGTCTTGCTTCAGCCGCGCTAGGCAATAATTCTTTATCGATAACATCATCGTGGCGTATTTCACCTAATTCACGTAACGTTCTTAAAAAACTCTCATCACCCTCCAATAACCGTAACGCCACCCAACGCGCCTTTAACTGTCCGGTACCATTCAAGTGTTTCTGAACCACCAATTCCAATTCCTTTATCCTTTCCTCAATCAACTCATCATACCGGATCAGCCCGCTATACTCCCCCCTTTGACTGCTTATCTCTCTTGTCTGGGTAATTTCCTGCTCATCACGGTTATTATCTGAAACAGCTTGCCTGATTACTTCTTTCAGTTTCGCTAATCCTTCCCCATTGCGCGCATTAGTCCCCACCACGGGAACTCCTAATAAATTTGCCAGTTTTGATAAATCAACCTTTATTTTTTTTCGTTTTGCTTCATCCATTAAATTAACGCAAATCACCACGTTCGCTGTAATCTCCAGTATTTGCAGCGCAAGGTTGAGATTTCTCTCCAGACAAGTTGCATCCAGTACCACCACCGTTACCGCTGGTTGCCCAAAATAAAGAAAATCACAGGCAACCTTTTCCTCTTCCGAATTTGCAAATAAAGAATATGTCCCGGGCAAGTCCACCAAGATGTACTTTTTATCCTGATATGTATAGCTTCCGCGGGCATTAATCACGGTTTTACCCGGCCAATTACCGGTGTGTTGCCGTAAGCCGGTCAACTGGTTAAAAACAGTACTTTTCCCGGTATTCGGATTCCCCGCTAAGGCAATAAGCTCTTCCGCAGATCCGGTCACTTTCCATCCCCCTTCTGCCCGTTTTTCTCCCCTTAGATCAATTCTACGAAGATCTGTGCTGCTTCCTCCGCACGAAGGGCAATCACTGTTCCCCGTATTTGATAGGCGACCGGATCCCCGGAAGGGCTTTGACGGAGAGCTTCTACTATCGTATCACTGATTAATCCTAAATCTAACATTCTTCTCCGGCTGAGGTCCTTCGCCGTTAATTCTTTAACCCGGGCCATCCTGCCAATGGGTATACGATGTAAAGGAAGATATCCGTTACTCATTGTTCTCCATCCCTTCCCCCTGCTTTCCCTTCATAAAGCCTGCGCATCCCTAAGCATTAATGCACTACCTTCTTCTCATGCCTAATATATGAACAGAACAAAAACAGTGTTACTAACGAAAGTGCCATTAGCAAGTTGTCTCCTGAGCGCATATATTATGAAAAGAAGAAAGGAGTGAAGACACTAATGACAAAAATGCCAAATCATGAATATGAAGACAGTGTTCATATCCATAATTTCAATATACCCTCCACCATCAATGATGAACACCGGCACCAGGTAAGAGGAAGAACAGCCCCGGCGTTTGGCGGATTAGACTGTCATATCCATTACTATGAAGGTACTACGACCCTTAATGATGGTCATGTACATTATTTTCGCGGCTATACCGGGCCTGCCGTGGCCAATCCCGGAGGAGGTCATCGTCACAAAATGGAAGGACAGACTTCTTTCAATGATCAACATTTACACTACTATAGCGGCTTCACCGGAGAAGGAATGAACTACCGCCTCGAGACTGAAACAAATGATTTATAGGAATGATAAACTGCGTCAGAAGCTTGCACACTTTGGGAACATCTCTCATAAAATAATCCAGGTAGCAGCTTTTCTTAAATAACTCCCTCAATGTTACCAAATTAATGAACAATATACTGTCCTCTGTTTAATTTTAATCAAATTACACTTTCCGGACACAAAATTAAGGAGGCATAATGATGATTGAAAATACTTCCACACCCAATTATGGCTGTCCCGGTTCCTGTCCTAACCCCATGCTACCCGGCTACAGCTACAGTTACGGTTCCGCCCCGGGCACCGCACCCTATTCAGGCTTAGGTCAAACCTTTGACCCCTACGGTTCTTACGGCTCTTGCCCTGGTTGTGGACCGGGCTGTGGATCTGGTTGTGGACCGGGTAATTACCCCGGTTCCCCCGGTTATTGTCCGGGTTCCTGTCCCGGTCTTGGTTTCGGCAAAGGCGCTGCCAACGATACAGTCCAATCCGGGAGTTGTGGTGGGTTCGGCAATGGTTTCGCGATCTTGTTCCTGGTCATCCTCATCCTTCTGTTATTCCCCGGTTTCTTTGGCGGTGAGCTCTGCTATTAAGGGCTAGCCCAAAAAACCTCTTCAGTCAACTGTTTTTCCCATAAAAAATCGCCGGCCAAATATCTGCCGGCGATGACTTTTTCCCTGGAATGATTCACTTGTATTATGATTAACCTGAATGAAAATTAGCCTGGGCCGTACTTCTTCAGACCGCTAGGAAACTACGGAAACAACTCCAACAGTTCGAAAAATTATTACCTATAGAGCCAAAAAAGCCTGTCGCTTTTGTCTCCAAAACCGGTAAGCGTGCTTTTAGCTTTTCAAGTCCCGAATATGTTTGAGCTAATTTGATTTTGGCCGTTTTTCTCAACTCAAAGACCGTATTATTTATTTTGAATGTCTCATTTATTTTACCCAGGGAAGATCCTGAATTACTTTGGTATGTCTTGTTAAAATCCAGATCAAAGGTGAGCTTGGAATTATCCAGTTTGCTAATATTATAGAGATTGATCCCACTCGGGGTCCCGTCATAATAGCTACTGTTCGGGTTAGAGCTGGTAGTGAATTCCGGCTTCCATAACCCCAGGCAGCTTTTTTTATACGTATCGTGCCAATCACCAAAATTAATGCCATACTTCAGATCGTCAAATCCATCGGCCTGTTCAAGACTGATGAACATGCTGCCAAATTCATTATTATTTGATAATACCGTCTCATTAACATGGGTAATCTTCAAGCCACTGCCCGGTAATAGCTCGTTAAAAGATGAAGTATTGCCCTTTTGCACGAGTTCTAACATCCAGTATTCATGCTTCTTCTCACCGACAAGCTTATAGGCTGTATTTGATTTCGTAATATCGACAATCGGAAGATTCTTTGCTGATTGATTTAACTCAATGACATTGGTCCAATTCATTTGCGCCCGCAAAGGAGCAGACATTAACGGCGGACTGTCGCCCAGCTTATTTTTACCTACCCAGCTTCCTCCGGACATTACATCCCAATCACCCAGGCCATTAGAACTGAAGTCCAGATCATATAAATCAGGAAGCCCTAGGGCATGCCCATATTCGTGGACATAAACGCCAATGGCGGCAATTGATTTTCCGTCATCCGAAAGCTCCGGCAATACACAGATACTGTCTATCCTTACCCCATCCTTTTCCATACTTGGATAGTAGCGACGATAATCCTTAAAAATCTCGTCGCTGCTTAATTCTCCCGATAATATTCTGTATAATCTGTATATTTTGTCTCGCATTCTGCTCAGTCAATTATAGCATAATGATTGGGCAAAAACCCTTTTTTATACAACTATTACGCTTTTTTTACCGACGGAAGGTTAATAATAAAGGGTCCGGGGGAAACCCCCGAACCCTTTCCGTTCTTAGATAAAGGAACGTTGGCCTCTATCTCATATCTCCACACAAATATGCTACTGTGTTTCCACCTTAAGCATCCGGATGATGGAGACTGCCGCCTGGGACCGCGGAACAATCACCGCAGCACCAAAGTTGCCCTGCTCTCCTCTAAGGATACCTAGCCCGTAGGAAAGCGCCACATAACCTTGCTCCGCCGTCGGTATATTCTTCATATCCCGGTATGGTGCCTGATAAATACCTTCTATTTTCGCTGCACTCTCTAAGCCCAGAAAACGAATCACGATGCGGGATAATTGCAAGCGACTCACAGTATCACCCGGTTTAAGTGCATCTTCCTTCAGCCAGCCCCGTTGTCTTGCTTCTTTCATGACCTCGTCATCAGTCATCCGGGTGCCGCTCGCCGCGCCTCTTTCCAGCATAAACAGGGCGCGCAGGTATTGCACCAGCTTCACCGGCTCATTGGGACGGAATGTTTCACCATATTCCCCGAAAAGGCCCGCTTGCCCCAGCAGGGCAATCTCCGCTGCTGCCCAGTGCCCGTCGATATCCGTAAATTTATAAGGACGAGGTTGTAAGGAGAGCTCTTCACCACGCCAATCCAAAGCTGCCCCGGTCATGGCATCAGTCATGGCCTCTGCTAATTGTCCCGGTGCCGGAACCGGTTTATACACAAGCTTAATTACCGGCGTAGCCCCTGTCTCGTTGTAAATGTATTCCTGCACATATTGCAAAGTAAGCGGTTGCCGCTGCAAGTAGTGATTAACGATTGCCGCTGTCTCCAAAACTCCCTGAGTTGAAGGAAACGCCAGCGGATTCCATCTTAATTGATATGACTGGATTTCCCCGGTAACCAGATCTACCGATACGGACATCCCGTTTTCGGGATAAACCACATTATTAACTAACCGCTGATACTGGAAACCTTGATAAGGAGGCAGGATCATTGTTTTCTCCAAGGGACGCACCCCTGAATCCGGAGTTTCCACCAGCTTAACCTGCCCAAAAAGATTCGGCTGAATGCGCTGCAGAAAGGCATCCGCAAGCGCTTGCGCCTCTTTGATACTCATCACTTTAACCTTGGTCGGATCCGGTCTTTGCCAGGCTTTGTCAGTACTGAAACTAAGCAGGGTTCCGTTTTCGGCCGCCACAGTTGCACTAACCCAACGGACGGCATCCTCGGCCAACTCCTCGGTACCTACATAGTGCCAGCTCATACTCCAGGTCCGTGCACCCGGCGCGCGTTGCTCATCACGATTCAGATATGCCCCTTGCAGAGTTAAATGGGTGGGAATAGTCACCCACTGGCGCACAACTTCTTCCGCCTTTTCCTGCGAAATAACCTTGCTTGCCGCCACTACTTCCGCTAATTCCTGGGGCGTAAGTTCCTGCGCCGCATCTTCGGTCTTCGCCAGTCCGCCCGCATTACTTAATGCTTCATCGCGATAAATATTTCTGTTCACTTCCAGTGGTTTGCCGGTAAGGGCATCAAGCACTCCGCCGGAAGGATGGATCAGACGATACACCAATTTTACCGGTCCCAGTGCCGTCCGGTCTCCGGAATTCATCCGGAAATATTGCAATTGCAGCATCTCCGTCTCATTCCAAACCTGACGGGCTTGTGTTAGAGAAATTGCTTTACCGGCATCCGGAAATTCCACATCGGTCCAGTTAAATGTGTATCCGGTAATCAGCCCGGTTTGGGTATCAATTTGCACCGTAATCCCATCCTGAGGGAACGGCACCCCCTGGACCTGACGCACCCAGTTTATCCGGTGGGTGCTTGCCCCCCAAGACAATAACTGCAGTAATTCCCCCGGATCCTCCTCCAGCTTTAACTGGGCCAAGCGCCCCGGTTGCAGCTGTTTAACCAATTGTTCGGCTTTTTTGACCGCTTCTGCCCGGGAGACCACCGGCAGCTGCCCCCGGGGTTTAGAGCCGGAAATGGATTGCCACATATCCATGTTGAGTATTTCCCCGGTCTGACAATCAACCTGGGCATTCAGATGCCCCCAAGGTTCTTTTTCTGTCTCCCAGGATAACTGCCATACCTGCCTGTTTGTCGATCTACTATATCCCGAACTAAATTTTGTAAATTCCGGAGGGATGGCAAAAGCCGCCTTTACTGTTTTCGTTGCCTCTTCCAGCGAAACGGCAACATTTCCCGCTTCAACTCCCGCGGCAGGCAAATCCTTCACCGGTTCTGTCACACGCTCAACCGGCATTACTCCGGCCCCACCGGGTACGGCAATCCCGGATATTGCGCCATCGGGCGCGATCATATCCACTACTGCACCATCGACTGCCGCACTATCAACGGCTTCCTCTGCGGCCAAAACCATCCCCGGCGTTAAAGTAAGCATAAAAACACTAAGCACAAGCCAGGTCGTCACCTTTCTTCCTTTTCTTTTAGTGCTTCTCCTCACTTCTCATTCCTCCATTCTGTTCTTCTTCTTCTCTTCTCTTCTTCCCGCCTTTTCATCCGCCCGCCTATTTGCGCATGATGCACATCCGCCTTATGTATACACTACTATTACTGACGCCAGGAAGAGGAAAATGTTCCCCTAACACCGGTATTTAGTTTACTAAACCCTTGATTTTACTTCCGCCAATAATTTTTCCTTAGTGTTTAATTCCGGGTTCTCCCAGACCTTCTCCAGTAACCACTGCAAAGTCTCCCCAAGTTTCTTCCCGGGCTTCATCCCGAGAGCGATTAAATCATCTCCATTCACCGCCAAATCCTTCACTGTTAATGGTTGTTTTTCCGCGATGACCTTTTCAACCTCCGCCTGTAAGTTCAGAATCCCCCGGAAATCATGGGGCGGCTTACTGGCTAGAATGTCGGCAATCTGCAAGATAAAAAGACTCGGCAGATTTTCCGGTTCCACGCGGTTGATGAATCGCTTGATCCCTTTTTCTTTGTAATGTTCAAACCGTGACATATGATTGCGCACTAAGATACACACTTTCTGGATGGTCAGGCGGTCAAATTTCAACCTCTCCAGAATCTCCCGCGCCATTTTTTCCCCCACCAGATGATGACCATAGAAATGCCCCCGGCCCTTTTCATCAAGGGTAAAAGTGGCCGGCTTCGCGATATCATGCAATAAGGCCGCCAGGCGCAAAACCGGCTCATTCGGCGTATTCCGCACCACCGCCAGCGTATGCTCATAAACGGTTTTATCATGATGGCTGCTTCTTTGGTCAAAGCCGATTCCTTGCTCCACTTCCGGGATGATGTATTCCATTAAACCTAAGTCGCTTAATTGACGGATGTTTTCGGGGTGTTCGGAACAGAGAATTTTCAGTAGTTCCTCTCTGATTCTTTCTAGACTAATTTTCTCCAGCAGTTGGCTATTCGCCTTGATGCTTTGTGCCGTCTCAGCTTCAATGGTAAAGCCCAGCTGACTGGCAAAACGGACTGCCCGCAGCATACGAAGGGCATCCTCGCGAAAACGGTCGTGGCCATTACCCACAACCCGGATGATTTTCTGCTGCAAATCAGCCCTGCCCCCAAAGGGATCAATCAACCCAGTCTGAGGATGATAGGCCATGGCATTGATCGTAAAATCCCGGCGCCGCAAATCCTCCTCTAAAGAGGCGGTAAAAGTGACCTGCGCCGGGCGGCGGGCATCCTGGTATTCCCCATCAATCCGGTATGTCGTAACCTCATAATACTGCGGCTCGTCCGATTCTATCTTGTCCATCTTATTCATGCCCATGCCCATGCCCATGTCTCTCTTGCTCAATACCACGGTCACTGTCCCGTGCTTGAGCCCGGTGGCAATCGTCTGCGCGAAGAACTGCCGCACCTGTTCCGGCTGGGCAGAAGTAGCAATATCCCAATCTCCGGGCACCCGGCCGAGACACAAATCGCGGACACAGCCTCCCACCAGAAAAGCCTCAAAACCATGGCTTTGCAGAACCGCCAGAATTTCGGCGGCGCCTCTGTCTATTGCCATGGTTAGTTCATGGCTTGCTATTCCCTGTTTTCTTTTTTCTTCTTTCCTGTGTCTATCTTCTTCCATTTCCCTTCATAATTCCTTTCGCCTTTCGCTATTTGTTACATTTCGCCTTGTGATCTTAAATCTACAGGTTGCTTTGTTAATTAAAGGCCTTGTTGCAGGCAAAGGCTTTCTAAGGGACACTCGGCACAAGACGGCACCTTCAGGCAAGCTCGTTTGGCCAGTTCCACCAGTAAGGCGTGATACTCCTGATAAATCGTCAAGTCCCGGGGAATATGCTGTTCAATGAACAGACGCAATTCATCATAAGTCTTAGGTACAGTATACCCAAGCCGACCAAAGATTCGCTTCGTATAGGCATCGATCACGAAATATGGTTTATCTAAAGCATAAACCAGGATTGAATCGGCCGTTTCGCGCCCGATACCCTTAAGCGCCAGCAATTCGCTCCGTAATTCCTCCCCATCTCTTTGGCGGACCTTTTCCACATCGTAGGCGTATTTTCCATACCATGCGGTCAAAGCTTTCAGCCGCACGGCTTTTTGATTATAGTAGCCGCTTGAGCGAATTAATAAACCAAGCTCCTCCAGCGGCACCTGCGCAAGATATTCCGGGGAAAGCTTCTCCCCCAGGTTGGCAATTGCCTTTTCCACATTGGCCCAGGTGGTGTTTTGTGTTAAGATAGCCCCCACCATCATTTCAAAAGGGGTTTTCGCCGGCCACCAGTGACGGGGACCATAAGCCTGCATAAGCAGCCGGTATACCTCCATGATCCGCTCCGCCCTTACTTCATCGACTTCGGCTAAAGCTATCACCTCATTACCATTATCCTTATCCATCACAGCTTCATCCTCCACCAGTGTTCACCTATTTCTGTATTGATTATCTTTCTCCGTGACGTTGACGTAATCCTCCGAAAAATCCCACAATTATTCTTCCGAGGAAGCTCCTGTTTCATTATTTTAACCTTCTTGTTTTTCTACGATAACGGGAACATTTCCGATAATCTTACAAAGCAAGATAAAACAAAAAACCCAGATAGTGCATGATGCTACCGCCCAGCACAAAAAGATGCCAGATGCCATGATTAAACGGAATCCTCCGGCAGGCATAAAAGATAATGCCAAGGGTATATAATATTCCTCCGGCCAATAACCAGAGAAAAAGCCCTGCCGGAACCATCTGCAGCATAGGCTTAACCGCAATGATGATCAGCCAGCCCATTAAAACATATAAAACCGTGGATACAATTCTCGTCTTCTCAAAACTGGTAATATTGAGTACTATACCCAAAAGGGCCAAACCCCAGATGACTCCGAAAATGGTCCAGCCCCAGGCTCCCCGCATCGCAATTAAGGTAATGGGCGTATAACTACCGGCAATCAACAAATAGATGGAAACATGGTCAAAAACACGGAGCACCTTTTTGACTTTTTCAATTAGAATACTGTGATACAGTGTGGAAGATAAATATAAGAAAAAGAGCGTAAAGCCATAAATACTAAAGCTTACAACCCGCCACACGTCCCCTTTCATTCCGGCAAAATACGCCAGTATTACTAAAGCGGCGATACTTAAGACCGCGCCGATTCCATGGGTGATGCTGCTGAAAATCTCTTCCTTCAATGAATACCGATTCACTAAGCCCGTGTTTTTCTCCATCATTGACACCTCAACTTCACAACATTTACCAAAACATCAGATGACTATATTATACGCTATTTTTAACACAATAATCATGTCCGCTCCAAAATAACTATTCATTCCAATATAAACAAAAAACTAAATTCTCAGCACGCGCATGGCATTAAACACAGCCAGCAGGGCCACGCCAACATCTGCAAAAACTGCTTGCCACATCGTCGCAAATCCTGCCGCGCCTAAAGCAAGTACTACTCCTTTTACTGTAAGGGCCAAAATAATATTCTGCCAGACAACCTGTTTGGTCTGACCGGCGATCTGTATTGCCGTCGCCAGCTTAGATGGCTCATCAGTCATAATGACAACATCGGCCGCTTCAATGGCCGCATCAGACCCCAGTCCGCCCATGGCTATCCCCACATCGGCCCTCGCCAGAACAGGCGCATCGTTGATTCCGTCCCCGAGAAAAATCAGGCTCCCTTTGCCCTTGTTCACATAGAGACGCTCCAGGTGCGCCACTTTATCCTGGGGTAAAAGCTCCGCCTGAAAATCATCGACCTGCAGTCGCGCCGCCACCTGTGCCGCTGCATCCTTGTTGTCTCCGGTTAACATCACCAATTGGCGTACCCCAAGCTTTCTCATCTTCCGTAACGCTTCAACACTGTCCTCCTTTAATTGGTCGGCAATGACCATGCTACCGATGTAACAATTGTCAACCGCTACATGGATGACAGTCCCCGTGCCGGGCTCCCCGTCCTGGAAACCTTGCACCGCTTCATTTTGCATTAGCTTACTGTTCCCTACTAAGATCGTCCGGTCTCCGAAAACTGCTCTAACTCCCAGCCCGGCTATTTCCTCATAGGAATCAACCTTCGCGTCAGGTTCCCGCTCTGTTAGGGCGGCAACCATACTGTTCGCTGCTACCACAATAGATTGCGCAATCGGATGGGTTGAAAAACTTTCGGCCTGCGCTGCCCAGGATAAAACCTCTTCGGCAGTATAACCATTGACCGGGTTAACCGTCCCTACTTGAAAGGCCCCTTTCGTCATGGTGCCGGTTTTATCAAAAATAACCGTATCCACCTTGTGCAAAGCTTCGAGATAATTACCTCCCTTAACTAAAATCCCTTTTCGCGCGGCCGCCCCTATGCCACCAAAAAAACTAAGGGGAATCGAGATGACCAACGCACAAGGACAAGAAATCACCAAAAAAATCAAACCCCGGTACAACCAGGTAGAAAACACAGCACCGGAAACAAATAAGGGTGGTAATATGGCCAAAGCAAGCGCAACACCAACCACGATGGGGGTGTAATAGCGGGCAAATTTCGTGATAAAATGCTCCGTCGGTGCCTTCCGGCTTTCGGCATTCTGCACCAAATCAAGAATCTTCGCTACAGTTGACTCGCCATAAGTTTTCAAAACCTCCACAACCAGAAGACCGGTAGTATTAACACAGCCACTCAAAATCGAGTCACCCTCACCTAGCCGGCGAGGCAGCGCTTCCCCGGTCAAAGGGGCCGTATCCACCAGGGAATTACCCTCGACAATCTTGCCGTCTAAAGGAACCCTTTCCCCCGGTTTAATCACAATCTCTTCGCCAATCGTTACCTCTTCGGGGTTTACGCAAACAAGCTGCCCTTCTCTCCGCACATTGGCATAATCAGGTCTGATCGCCAGTAGTGCCTGAATTGAACCGCGGGATCTATCCACCGCAAAATCCTGAAATAGTTCACCGACTTGATAAAAGAGCATGACGGCAACTGCCTCCGGGTATTCACGCACGGCAAAAGCACCCAGCGTGGCAATCGTCATCAGCATATTTTCATCAAAAACGCGGCCACGGAAAAGATTCCTTACCGCTTTATAGACAACCTCCCCGCCGATTAAGCCATAACTACACAGAAATAGCCCCATTTCCATCCAGGGAGCCAGCTGAAAAACTAAGACTGTGAAATATAGCAGCACGCCACTGCCCAGACGTATAATTTCAAATATTTTTCCATCCAAATTAGAGATCCTTTTACCTGCGTCTTCTTGCATTTTGCTCCCCTCTTTCTGTCATTGGCCGAAGATTTCCCGGCCCAATATTCTTCACCCGTTACCGGTGCCTGATATGCTCTAATCCTTGCGAAAACAAAGCCACAATATGCTCGTCATCAAGGGAATAATAGACCATTTTCCCTTCCCGCCGGTATTTCACCAGGCGTAAGTTTCGTAATACCCGCAACTGATGAGACACAAGGGACTGGGACATGCCAATTACCTCGGCTAAATCGCAGACACACATTTCCTCCTGCGCTAAAGCATGCAAAAGCTTAATTCTCGTCCCATCACCCAAGGCTTTAAAAATGTCCGCCAGCCCCAGTATTTCTTCGGCGTTTAGGCTTTGCCCCTTTACGCGGGCAACCTTATCCGGATGGACACACTCTACCTCACATTTATCCAGGTCATCATTATTCATTCTTTTAGTCGCTCCTTTCGGCAACCGCCACAAAAGCTCACCATTCTTTTTTCATTAAAACCTGATCCCCATTCGTGTAAGGCTTAATCATGGGAAGATTATGAAAACCACCTTTACTTGCATATATGAACATATATTCATATATTGCTTTCATTTTAGCATACCGGCTATTTTATGTAAACCGTAGAACGCAAAAAAACTACCCCATCTATCACAATAGGGTAGTATTACCTCTCTCCTTTGCTTATTTCTACTTTGCTTAAAAAGTCCGGTAATTGGTGAACTGCAACTCCAGCCCGAAATCCTGTTCCTTCACTGCCTGAATCACCTTTTGCAACTCATCTCTATCCTTGCTGCTTACCCGTACCTGATCATCCTGAATCTGGGCCTGCACCTTTAATTTTAGTTTTTTGATCGCGGCAACAATTTCCTTCCCTTTTTCCGTGGGAATCCCTCTTTTAATGGTGATCATTTGCCGAACCGTACCGCCTGCAGCGGGCTCAACTTTGCCATAATCAAGAAACTTTAAAGAAACTCCGCGCTTAATCATCTTACTTTGCAAAATATCAATAACGCTTTTTAGCTTGTACTCATCATCGGCAATAATTTTAATTTCATCATCCTTGACTAATTCCACCTCTGCCTTGCTTCCCTTAAAATCAAAACGTTGGCTGATTTCCTTCACCGTCTGGTTTACGGCATTATCCACCTCCTGTAACGCCACTTCCGAAACAATATCAAATGAGTTTTCCTTGGCCATTTATCTTTCCTCCTCACCATTTCTCCGGCTACTTTTTTTATGTAAAAAATGATTGCCATTATTCCTGTAATAATTTTTCAGCTTCATCTTTTACTTCTTGAAATACATCACCAATCAATTTTTCTCGCACCAGCTTTTCGCAATAATCCCAATCAATTTTTTGATAATGCGCAGCCAACAAAAAAATCGCCCATTCCTTACTCGCTAGATCTCCCCAAAACTTTGCGGCTGAAACCCGATCTAAGATGATATCCTCAATTCCTAATACATAAAGCTGATAATCCTGAAAAGCCAAGGGTTGTAAGCGAGCATAATCGCCATCCAAAGGCGGTTTGGGAAACTCGATAATAATGTCAGTGTCCGGATAAATCCAGACCCCGCCCTTATTGCTAAACCCTAAATCGTGAAGCACTGAGGCATATTCGGTAATACCATCAGCAATCAAATCAATATCCAAAGTAGCGTATTTTCCCATTGTCCATAGTTCAACCGCAAACCCACCTACAATCACAGGCGTGATCTTATACTTTTTTAAAGCCTCAGTTAATACAGCTACTACCCCGATACGACGCTGGAGACTATCCGGTAAAGAGATAATCTTGTTCAGTTTTTCTTTTAATTCTCTTCGTTCTTCCATACAATTTTTAATCCTTTCTTAGGATCATAAAGAAAACGTCCCTCACGTTCGGCCTTTCTTATGGCTGCAATTACGGCATGCCCAATTGCCATAAACTCAGCTCTGTTTCTCGGTTTTGCCCGCGGGGCTTTTTGTCTTCTTCCAAGACATTTTTTTTTGAATAATTCCTTGTTCGTCCGAAGAAAATCCTCATATTTAAGTAAATCTCGCACAGTCCTCTTCCCCCGTCTATTGCTTTTCCTAATTATAACATACTATTGCAGGTGTAACATAAAACACTTGTCTGTAATCTAATTCGCGACTAAAATGCCCAGCCATACTCCTATTAACCCCACGGTAATACTACCGAAAACATATAACATCGCCATGATAACTTCACCATTTCTAAGCAAATTAACCGTTTCCAAACTAAAGGTAGAAAAAGTAGTAAAGGCGCCGAGGAACCCTACGGTAATCATGCTCCGTACTTGCGGATTAATTAATAATTTTTCCGTTCCCAGTACATAAATAAGCCCTAAAAGAAAACAGCCTAAAATATTCACCACAAAAGTACCCCAGGGGAAAGGATCATTCCCCCTGTTGGCAATCCACGTAGAAAGTCCATAGCGTCCTAATGCTCCCAATGCTCCTCCAAGAGCAATAACACTATATAAGGCATACTGCATTTCCCTGATGCACCTCTTCCCCTCACAACTCCAATAATGAAATACACTTACTATATTATATCAAACTTCCTTCCGACTCCAACTTAACCGCTTCCTTTGGCGGCATGCGCTCCGGCAACATAACCGGACGACCAGGCCCATTGCAGATTATAGCCCCCGCACTGTCCGTCAACATCTAGAAGCTCACCGGTAATATATAGTCCCGGCACAATCCTTGATTCCATGGTTTGGGGATTTACTTTCGTAGTATCGACCCCGCCCGCCGTGACCTGGGCACTCTGCCAGCCTTTGGTTCCCCGTATTTTGAAGCGCCAGTCAGTAAGAAGCGCAGCAATCTGCCCACACTCCCGCGCACTGATGCTGCCGGCCGGAACACGCAAATCAGTTAACCCGGCTTCTTTTAAAATCACCCGGATCAGGCGCTTGTTAATTAAGCCCACCAGACTGAACTCCACCGTTTTACGCGGATTGTTCTGAAAACGTGTCAGAAGCAACTCCGTCAATTCTTCACCGGTGAAGTTGTCCAGAACCTTGATCTTTAAAAGCGGAGTTTTCTGCCGCTGCAAAAGCTCCCCGGCTTTCCTGCTTAGTTGCAGAATAGGCGGTCCCGAAACGCCATAATTGGCAAAAAGAATATCGCCGCGGTCTGCGGCAATGGTTTTGCCGTTATCCAGAAGCTCCGCTGTGCCTACTATCTTCACACCCTGGATTTGGTTAAAAAAGTCCCCTTCCAGCATGATTTGCACTAAACCGGGGAACACCGTTGTCACTGGATGTCCCATTTGCTCAGCCAGCTGATAGCCGTTCCCATCAGAGCCACTGGCAGGCATCGCTTTCCCACCGGTAGCCAGAATGACTTTATCTCCTTCAAGCACCGTTCCGTCGGCCAGGAATAAAGTAAACCGATTCCCTTTCCTGATCTCTTTGACAAAGGCATCACAAACAATTTGCACACCTGACTCTTTCAGTTCGTACAGCAGTACATCCAGCACACTCGAGGCCTGATCGGACATGGGAAAGACCTTGCCCTGCTCCTCCACCTTATGGGCAATCCCCAACTGCTCAAAAAACGCAATCGCCTCCTCAACCCCGAAGCTTGCTAAGGCACCAAAAACAAAGCGGGGATTGAGGCCATTATAACAAGTGGCGTCTGCATTAACATTCGTGAAATTACAACGGCCGTTGCCTGTGGCAAGGAGCTTTTTCCCGATGCGGGGATTTCTCTCTAAGAGAGTCACCGCAGCGCCGTTTCGGGCAGCCGCAATTGCGGCCATCATTCCCGAAGCCCCGCCCCCCACGACAACCACCTGTCTTCCACGGTTTTTGCCGCTACTTCCGCCATTACGACCGGCATTATCAATCTCAAAATTTCCAGCGTTCATCGTTTTACTCCTGCTTCTTTGCTACTTTCTTTGCTCTCTATTTTACCACAACAGCAGATGAGCCGCTAGAAAAGGTCCTTGGGCAGTGGCGGAGATTTGCGTCGTTACCAGATATTGTCCTTTGCTCTGCTCACTTAATCATGTATAATCAAGACGTGCTTATTTAGCATAATATTAATATTGTCAGTATTCTTATATTGTCAGTATTCATGAATCTTATTTAATATAAGGAGCATATAAGATGCAGAAACTCAAGGAACAACTCTATTTCTTATTAGAGCCTTTTTTGCTGAGCACTTTTCTAATTCTGATCATTAAGATCTTGTTTTGGGGATTTTTCTTTAACATTGGAAATGCGACCAACAGTATAATCATTACGACACTGGGTCTTGTTTTATTTTTATTGAGTCCGGCCTATTTCTTGCAAGCGAAAGCACGCAAAATATACCTTTTTACACTTAATTTTTTAGGAACTATCTTTATTATCGGGGATCTTCTTTATTATCGTTATTTTGCAACCCCCGTCTCCGTTTATGTTTTTATGCAATCGGCCAATCTTGCCGATTTGGGGCCCAGTATTTTTAGTCTGCTTCATTGGTCAGACTTACTCTTTCTGGCTGATCTGCCTATTCTGGCTATACTGAATTTCATCCCCTTTTCCCCTAAAAATAAAGCGCCACTTTTGGGGAAATTCGCGCTGATAAGCGGGTTGCTTCTCGCTTTACTCTGCCCGGTTGCTGATGGATGGAAACACGAAGACGGGGTTGTCCGGAAATACACCGCTAATGATACCCTTTATGCTTATGGCCCTTTAGGTTTTCATTTTATTGATCTGTTCTTTTTTGTGAAGGACCAGAATATCCAACTAACCCCGCAAATCCGGTCCACCATTCTAGACTGGTTTGCCTTAAAAAAATCACAAACGAAACAAGCGGAGACCTCCCCATATCAGGATTTAGGCAAAGGGAAAAACTTAATTGTCATCCAGGTGGAATCTCTCCAGAGTTTTGTCATCGGAAAGAGCGTGAACGGGCAGGAGATTACCCCTAATCTTAATAAGCTTCTCAATAATAGCCTCTATTTTCCTCACTTCTACCCGCAAACTATCGGCGGAAATAGCTCTGATGCCGAATTAATCATCAATACGTCACTTTTCCCTTTGGAAAAGGGCAGTACCTTTTTCGTGCACCCCAATAACGTCTATCATTCTCTCCCTTTGCTCCTGAAAGAAAAAGGTTATGAGGCACTAGCTATTCACGCCGATGAAGCCAACTTCTGGAACCGGCATCAGGCATACCCGAACCTCGGTTTTAAAAAGTATTATTCGATCGAAAAATTGCAACTGACCGAAGAAATCGGCATGGGGCTCAGTGATGAAGAAATGTTTAAGCAGGCCATCCCGATTCTACAAGCAGCTAAAAAACCCTTTTATGCCATGATTATTACTTTAACCAGCCATTACCCTTATTATATGCCCGGCGATAAAGCACATTTATATCTGGAACCGCCTCTGGCTAAATCAGATGTCGGCGCTTATCTGCAAAGCATTTCCTATACCGACCACGCGATTGGTCAGTTTATCGAAGCCTTAAGACAAAGCGGCTTACTGGAAAACTCCATTGTGGTAGTCTATGGCGACCATGACGGGCTGTTTAAAAGGGACCAAAAAGAGCTTGAAAAGGTATGGTCTATGCAGGAGATCAGTGATGAAGAATGGATTCGTGACTATGCCCCGGTCCCCCTCTTCATCTATGCTGATGAAATATCCGGGAAGACTGTTGAAGCTTATGGCGGACAGATCGATTTTCTCCCGACGATCAGTCACATCATGGGGATCGGGCCGGAAAAACACCCTTACGCCATGGGGAATAATCTCCTAACCGTTCAAGAAAGTTTCGCTCTCGTGCCGCAGGGTGATTACAATGATGAGCCCGTCCGGGTGAGCAGCGAGCAAATTGACTATTCTCTCAATATCTTTGATTTGGAAACCTTGAAAGTCGCTGACCTGATGATTAAAACAAACTTTTGTGCCAAGCAATAGGCGAGCATGATTCATTCTTTTTTTACAATTCCTCTTTGTAAATACTTAACTATATATTTATCAACTTTTTGACTTATTTTTATCAGTATTTCCCGATTCATATTCATATCTGCTGCATGATAAAGAATTTTTCTCCCTGCTTCAATCATTTCTTCATCAGACACAATCTCCTCTTTACCCATCTTATTCACTCCATTCTTTCTAAATAAATGCACTCCATACATTATCTTACATAATTTATGGGCTAATTGCAAACAATTTTTCTATGCTCTTTGCCAATTTAGCTTGACCCTGGAATCAGCTAAAGTAGGAGCATAGGGAGTGAATGATAATGAGACAGGCAAATGAAGAAATAAATATGAAAAAAATAGGACAAAAATTACGTGAAGAGAGAGAACGGCTGAACCTTTCGCGCAGTGAGCTTTCGGAAATTGTCGGACTATCGGACTACTATGTCGGACAGCTTGAACGCGGGGAACGGCAAATGAGCCTTCAGGTTCTCATTAAAATAGCGGCAAGTTTACACCTCTCCCTTGATTACCTCCTTTTTGATAAAAAAAATGATCATCCCACCTTCCCGTGCGAATCAACTGAAGCCTATCAAACGTCCCAGCATCAAACAATAAGCGAAATACACGACTTATTAAAAAAATGCTCCGCTCAGGAATTAGCTTTAATACTAAAACTCCTGAAAACAGCTTTACCTTACCTGAACTCTCCGGAGAGGAAACGGCATTAAAAAAGGATGCTGAGATATCCATTGATATCCCAACATCCTTTTTAATTTTATATCTCTTAATAATTGTGAATGAGCCTTTCGTACCATGTGCCCACTGTAAAAGGATCCAAGATCTTCTGCAGTTCTTCCGTATTTCTATTCCATTCCGACATGATAATTTGTTCATTTTCTTTGAGCGGGATACGTAAGATTTCATTCCAGGTTTGCTCATCGATGATTCTATAGAAAATAAGCTCCGTTTTTGTTTTCACAGCTATTACCTTATTATCAGGGGAAGATACCGCATCTTCAGCCCCGCTCACCTTTTGCAGAATCACTTCCCACGAGGGATATGCTGTATAATTGGACACAGCCGCGGGATCCAGCGGGATAATATAATCTTCAAAATAGCCTTTGCCCACCTCGGCATTATAATCTAATCTCCCGACTAAGTATAATCGGCCAAAAGCATGCAACATCCCCCAATTGGCTTCATCCGAATACTGTAAGAGCCGATCACTGTTTTTACTGCGTGCATAAGCTTTATTACTTTCCTCCAGCATCACCTTTTTCCCACTGTCGCCAAACACCTCTGAGAACAAGAGATTATACTCGTACAAATTACTCATATTAGCAACAGGTAAAACGGCCAATTTGCTATAAGACCAGCTCTTATTTATCCCCGGGTCTGTTCCGTCAGTTGCAAAGGAAAGCGATATTAAATCTTTTGTCACGTAATTAATAATCGTGGTGTCAGTCCCACCGGAAATACGTAAACGGTTATAATCAGCCTTCTGCAAATAGGGCTCTTCATTCATGGGTGCAGCAAAAAGTAAGTCCTCCATCCACTGCTTGTCAAACACAGTTCTAACCACCCCAACATTCCACAATTGGCCGTTTTTAAAGAAATATAAATCCTGTGTTTCAAAAATAGGTTTTTCAGCATTTTTAAAGTCAACAATTAAAGTACGATAAGAAGGCCCCGGGTATTGGGCGACGATGTTTGACGGTATAACCTTCACCGCCGGATCATGTGGCGGCTCCGTATAACTTCTTAAGCCGATAAAAAGTTTATATTCGGTCTCGACTGTCTCTCTGAGCTGTTCATTATTCTGTTGTTGCTGGTTTTGTTGTTCCGGAAGTAATGTGCCCCCTGTGCCGGGCAGTTGGTTATTACTTTTGTTATTGTTGTTATTACTTGCATTGTTGTTATTTTGTGAAGTCTGCTGGTTTTGCTGTCCCGACGGCGTTTGGGCATCTTTCGTCCGAAGAAACTTCAGAACTGCGCCCGTCCCGACCGCTAATAATGCTACAATAACTAAAATAATTGATAAGATTTTGATTTTACCGTTCACTTTAAACCCTCCCATCTTTTTTCCCAAAAGTACTTAAATCTTAAAGCGTAAAATAATTAACACTCTTCCCCCTCAGAAATCCCATTTCCCGATTATGACAAGTAAATAAGAGAACCTGATGCTGTTCGGCATAATCTAAGAGAAAATCCAGTGTTGAAGCCAACCGCTTGTCATCATATTGAATAAAAGCATCATCCAGGAAGAGAGGAAGCTTCTGGTCCTGGTTGTAAGCCAGCTCAATAATACCCAGCCGTAAAGCAAAATAAACCTGATCCAATGTTCCGTTACTGAAATACTGCAAATCCCTGATCGCATCATGATGATCCTTCACGCTGATTAGATAGCTCTCGGCTACTTTTACTTCCTGGTATTGACTGGCGGTAATACCTTGCATGATTTGCCCGACTTTATTGTTTAGAACAGGGCCAAAGGTGTTCTGCAACTCCTGAAAAGAATCCTGAAACATTTCCTTAGTAAAATCCAGTACCTCAATCGTTTCTTCATATTTTTTAATTTGCCGGCCGATATCGGCTAATTCCTCTTCGATCCGCGCCAGTTCACGGGCGTCCTGCATCCGGTTATTGATCGCCGCATTTAATGCGGTGATCTTTTTTTCTATATTCAATCTTGCTTCGCTAAATTCCTTTATTTTCTCTTCCAGACTTTCCTCCAAAAGGGCTACCTTCTCCTGGTTATCAGTCATCGGATCAAACCCATTTAACGTCATTTCCGCGATGATATTCTTGTCGATGGAGTCGGCTAAGGTTCCTAAATTTCTCCCCGCTAAGTGTTTTTCGAAGTTAATGGTTTCCGCCTCAAGCCGGACCGCTAAATTACTTTTTTGTCCCAAGGCCATCTTATACTCTTGTAATAAAGCCTCAATTCGGGCAATATCTCCGCTTTCCACTTGCGTGTAACCCAATAGCGTTGCTAACCCTTTCCCCACTTCTCCCCTGCTAGCGCTCAGCTTAGCTAATCTCTGCTCAATATCCACAATCTCACGCTTAATGTTTTCCCTCTTGCTTGTCCTTTCCCGAAATGCCGTTAATCTCTCCTGAAATTCGTGCAACGAACCGCAACCCGTCGTATTTAATAACGTACTAATAAACTCCCGGCTCTCCTCTAACTGTTCACGCACTTCCGCTTCATTTTCCAAAGATAAGTACCCTTCCCGATCGGCAATAATCGCTTTTAATACACCTATCTCCCCATTAAGCGATTCAAAAGTCCTTCTTTTCTCTAGAAAGCTCTCATTATCCGTAGCCCCAAAGCGTTGATAAAACTCGCGTAATTCAGCCAGTAAAGCCTCATAATCCTCCAGTACACCGGTATTCGCGGCAAGTTGGGAATCAAGTTCCGCTAAAGTCGCCTTATTCTTCTTTCTTAGCAGATAGGCAGGCATCCCTGTGCCCACTCCAAATAACGCTATAAAATAACACAAAGGATGAACAAAAAGCCCCAACAAGATGCCGGCAAGTGTCAGTATTGTACCGGAAATCAGCCCGTTTCTGGCCTTACTAACCTTGTCTGTTATGAAGTCGCGCCTTAAGGCATCTATTTGTTGGTCATGTTTAACCTTCTCTTCTAGTTCTCTCAGCACCTTCTCTTGATTGGTCCTTTGTTTTTCCTCTTCAGCCGAGAGTTGATAAAAGTTGACCAGCAAACCTAAGGCCGCGTTTTTCTCATCCAGGGTCCGTTGAAAACCCTCTATTTCCTGATGATACTTGGTAATACGTTCAAGGGCTTCCGTGCTCCTTTTTCCTTTCTGCTCTTGTAACACCAACTGCGTCTCGATATCTTCCGGCAAACCAAGAAAGCCTTGATAGGCACCCAAACCTGCTTCTGTTTCCGCTAACTGTGCTGTTTTCCCTCTGAGTTCTTCCTCCTGTTCGCCCATCAACTGCGTTTTCTGATGCCAGTTGGCTAGTCTAACCTCGCAATCCGCGATAAATGCTGCATCCACTGAGCTAGAACCACAGACCAGGGACTGTTCAATAGCCGCCAGTTCGTCCCGCGAGTGCTGCAAGGCATCCGCCTCTTTTTGCAGCTCCAGATACTCTAAATACTGCTTATATTCCTTGAAGCTCAACTTTTGCTTTTCCAGATCGCCAAAAGCTTCTTCCAAGCGAACCTTTTCCTCCAGCAAACCGTTTAATTCAGCCTGTTCCCGCATGTTTTGCTCATGCAGTAATTCTACAGCCTGCTTTTCCTGCAATAAATCCGTTTGCTTGTTGCGCAAGCCGTCCAGCTTTCCATTGCCGGAACGTAAGGTAAGCGTTTTTCGTTCCTTTTCGATATCATTGAGGGCCTTCTGCAAAGAAACTTGTTCCTCCCCGGTCTGCTGCAGATTCATCAACCGGGCCATAATCTCATCCTCTTTATCGGGCGTAACAGCACACCCCAGTTGGGGAACAAAGATTGTCCGCGTATAAGCTGCTTCTCCTAAGCCCAAAATTACTTCACCGGGATTGGTAGCGGCGTTATACTTGTCCGCCGGCTGACCGGTTACCGCATCAAGCACCGTCCAGTCATCCCTCCGTCTGCTGCCCAGTTTGCGCCGCAGAATATATTCCCTTCCTCCCTCTTCACGGAAAAACAGTTCCCCTTCCCCGAAATCACCATTCCACGGCTTATATCTCAGCCGATCATTCTCCCGCAAGGCTTTCCTCTGAGAATTCATCCCATACAGCATCGCCTTTAAAAAGGCCAGAATCGTCGTTTTTCCGGCCTCATTACTACCGAAGATAATATTTAATTTTTCGCCAAGATTTATTTCCAGCTCCTGCAACTTGCCAAAATTTCTAACCCTTAGCTTAGTGAAAATCATTCAATCCCCGCCTCCCCCTGTTCAAGAATGCGAAGACCATATTTCAACGTCTGCTCTGCCTTCCGCCGTTCCGACTCATCGGCGGCCTTTTCTTTATACTCGAGAACTCTTTTGACAAACAGACCTCTCAGGGTAAAATCATGCACTAGTAGTTGCGGATCAACCGCAGTTGTTGTCTCATCCTTGATTTGCAAATAATAAAACTGTTCCGCCAGCTTTTCCTGAAGCACAGATGGGTAAAACAGAAAATCCTCAGATAGTGCTCCCTGCAAGACCAGCTTAAAAAGATTCTTCCCCGGCTCCAGCTCCTGCACCGTCTCCAAAATTTTAGCGGCAATCTGCTCATAGGTCAGGTAGTTGCTAATATCAATCTTTTCGACAAGGTATTTTCGTTTCGCGATAGCCCAAAAATCCAACCGGCATCCTTCCTTCCCGACCTCGCCCACAATTATGCCCTTTTCACCTGTTTCATCAAAGGCCCGTCCCTCCGGACAGCCGGGATATGCCCAGGTAGTATTACCGGCTTTACATAAACCCGTATAGGAATGACAATGCCCCAACGCAAGATAATCAAGTCCACTGGCCGCAATTTCCTCAACCGTCAGTGGATTATAATCACTATCTTGCCCCGGAGCAACAACATCGCCATGTAACGCCATCATATTTATCTTTTGGGGGTCATCTACAGTAAAGCCCTGCAGAAGAGACTCCTGTACATGGGCGCGGGTAAAACCGCGACCATACACACAAGCATTTAACTCAGGCAACTCAACCTTTGTAAGCTCGCCTTGAAAAATATGGACATTTTGTGGCCACTCCAACAACTGATAATATGATTCTTGATGATACGGATCATGATTACCTGGCGAAATAAAGACCTGTATCTGCGGTATCTCCCGCAAACAGGCAATTAAATATTCAATCGTCGTCCGACTGACTCTGCGGTTATCAAAAAGATCGCCACACAAAAACAAGAGGTGAACATTTTCCTGGCGGGCAATCCCCACCATCTTGCCAAATGTTTCTCGCAGATCTTCTTTTCTTTTTTCCCCCAGACTATTGGTCAATTCGCTGAAAGGACTGTCAAAATGAAAATCAGCACAGTGCAGTATCTTAATTGATTCCAACTACAGGTTCCTCCTGTTTTTCATTATTTATTAATAATAATTGGACTTTTGCAACAACTTCTTTCATTGCCTTGAAGCAACGTTCTGTATCTTCGGAAGTAAGAACGCGCGGTTCATAACCGGGTGCGGATTCTTTTTCTTCGGAATAATAGCTGTTGATCACTGCAACATCGTCAACAACATCAATAAAGGACTTATCATATTGCATCGCAAGTCTACATAAATGAATTAGATTACGTCTTTCAGGCAACTCCCCGGTGACATAAACCAAATACCCAATTAAACATTTTTCGACCGCCTCATGATAATGAGTACAGATGACCCTTGCTTCGGCATCGTATTTCGAGAGAATTAGGGCATTCCTAATTTCGTTCCGAGCCAAAGCGAACCATTGGTTATGCCTTCCTGTCTCTTCCAACAGACTCACCCCATTCATTTATGTTTTAAATGGAAATGGTGACCGGTCTTACCTATATTTTACCGTTTCTCGTCAAAAAAAACAATGTTCTTCGTTATTAAAGTTTTTATAGGATTTTTATTTTTATATTTTAATTAAATAATTCTGCCACCCAGGCGCAAACACCGCGTATCGCCGATCCGATACTGGCTAAGGCCGCATTGATGCTATCCATGATTGTGATATCTGTGCCAAACTGGTTATTCACTAAGGTAATCCCCAGTGAAATTAGTATTATCCCCAGGGCCGCGCCTAAAAAAATCTTCACCGACTTTACTACCAGTTTTATAATAAACAAAATAATCAACAACCCAAACAGCACCGCAAGGTTCATAGACTTACTCCTTTCTCCTCTTTCTCCTCATCCCTTATTACCATTTATATTATACCATTCATTAGCCTTATTAAGGAATTGAATAATGAAAACAAAAACCCCGCAGCAAATAAAGATTGCTCTTCGCATCTGCTACGGGATTAGGATCACTCAACGGTTACCGACTTGGCAAGATTTCGCGGCTGGTCCACGTTACAGCCTCTTTCTACCGCGGTATAATAAGCGAGTAATTGCAGAGGAATTACGGCCAACACCGGGCTCACCGTATTTTCAATCTTAGGTATATAGATAGCCTGGCTGACCCATTTGGCAATTTCGGTATCTCCCTCTTCCGCTACTCCAATAACCATGGCATCCCGTGCGGTAACCTCCATAATGTTACTTAATGTTTTTTCATAAGTATGCTTCTGCAGCGCAAGGGCAATCACCGGAGTCTCCTTGGTAATCAAGGCCAATGTCCCGTGCTTTAGTTCACCGGCAGCATAGGCTTCCGCGTGAATATAAGAAATTTCTTTCAACTTCAACGCGCCTTCCATGGCCAGGTTATAATCATACCCACGACCGATAAAGAAAATACTTTGCGCCCCTTGGATCTTTTGGGCAAGCTCACGATAAATCTCTTTCTGCTTAATGATTTCCTCCGCCTTGGCCGGAAGCTGTTGTAAAGCCTCGAGAATCACAGCTGCCTTTTCCGCGGGGATTGTCCCCTTCACCTGCCCGAGATACACGCTGAGTAAATATTGGGCGATGAGCATCGCCGTATACGCCTTGGTGGAAGCCACGGCAATCTCCGGCCCTGCCCACAGGAAGATTGTATAATCCGCTTCCCGCGAGACACTGCTCCCCACAACATTCGTAATGGCAATTGTCGTCGCGCCTTTAGCCTTCGCATCCCTCATCGCCGCTAAAGTATCCGCAGTTTCTCCTGATTGACTAATAAAAATCGCCAGCGTCCGCTCATTGACCAAAGGATTCCGGTAACGAAACTCCGAAGCAATATCTACTTCAACCGGAATGCGTAAAAATTCCTCAATTAACGGTTTCCCGACTAAGCCGGAATGATACGCCGTGCCGCAAGCCACAATGAATACTTTTTCCCATCGTGCCACATCTTCTTTCGTAAACCTTAACTCGTCCAGTTTCACTTTGCCTTGTTGAATGCGTCCGCTTAAGGTCTTTTGAAAGGTATGGGGCTGTTCACAGATCTCCTTCAGCATAAAATGGTCATAACCGGCCTTTTCCGCCGCTTCCGCATCCCAATCCACATGGTAGGTATTACGGTATACCTCATGATTCTCTTCATCAAAAATAACGGCATTATCTTTTGTTAGTAACACCACTTCACCATCTTCAATGAAGTAAACATCACGGGTATGGTTCAATACTGCCGGAATGTCTGAAGCAATAAAATTCTCACCCTTACCCAGCCCGACAATTAAAGGGCTGTCCTTACGGGCAGCGACCAGTTTATCCGGCTCCTGCACCGCTACGACGCCCACCGCATAAGAGCCGTGAACCTTTTGCAAGGTTTTGCGCAACGCTTCAACCAAATTACCGTCATAATATTCTTCCAATAAATGCGCAAAAACTTCCGTATCTGTTTCCGAAGCAAAATGATGTCCCTTCTCATTAACAAGCCACTCTTTTAATTCCAGATAGTTTTCAATTATTCCGTTATGAACCACGGCGAACTGATCGGAACAACCCTGATGAGGATGAGAGTTCACATCACTGGGACGGCCGTGAGTTGCCCACCGTGTATGTCCGATCCCGATACAGCCCGCTGGCTGACAATGAGCAAGCTTATTCTCCAGATTCGAGATTTTCCCCACCGTCTTCACCACACTGAGCCGCTGATGCATTTGTTCAATTACGGCGACCCCTGCCGAATCATAACCTCTATATTCCAATTTTTTTAAACCGTCAATTAAAAGAGGGGTTGCCTCTTGCATCCCTATGTAGCCAACAATTCCACACATAATAAAATAGACCTCCCTTTAAGCAGGTAATTAACAACATGTTTTGTGCCTGATACCCTTTGTTCCCGGAATTACTTCCGGGTTTTTGATATCTTTTACGGTGGCACAACACCGGAGGGCACCCGCCGATCTTCGATAAACCCTCTCCTCGTCAACCGTGCACACACGTCCCGGCACGGTTCAGGCGCTTATTATTCGCTTGTTTCGCTTTTTTGCTTTTCTACTTTTCCCCCTCACCTCCCCATCATCATCTCATCTGCCATTATTGCATCCAAGCCTCTCATTATGGCCTCCAACATTATTATTGTACACTAGCAAACTAACTCCGGCAAGGATTACACGGAGTTAGTTTTTTACAGCAGTATTTTGCCCATATATTATATGTCAATTATTCGCTAAAAGACTCAACCCTGTTGCCGCCATTCTCTTTGGCTTTTTCCATGGCTTCTAAAGACCGATTGATCAAAGTTTCCAACAGTTGCGAACTGCTTTCCTTTTCGCACCCGAAGGACTTATATGTAGCTACTCCAATACTGATGGTAATGCCGAAACTGTGATAATCCACCTCGACCGGTGCTTCCGCCACATACTTCTTAAATCTTTCCGCAAATTGCAGTGCGCCGTCTCCGTCCGTTTCGGGCAGGATAACGGCAAATTCTTCTCCCGCCAGCCGCCCCGCCACATCACTAATCCTGGCAATACGGCCCAATACCTCGGCAATAAACACCAGCACCTGATCCCCGATATTATTGCCATATAAATCGTTAATATTTTTAAACCCGTCAATATCAAAGTATACTAATGAACAATAACCGGACTTTCGGCGTACCAGCTCTACTATTTCCTGTCCCCGGGCGTAAAAATGCCTTCTGTTGGCTAAACCCGTCAGCGGATCATAGAGAGCCTGAACGCGCATCTTATCCGATAATTCATCGATTTTCCCGTGCATCTTCTCTATAACCTGATTCAGCATCGAGACTTCTTCAATACTAAATTTCTCTTCTTCCCACTTGCCCGTGGTCCCTTTTTCCCCACAGTCTTCCGCATATTTTACCGCCCGCTCCACCGTCGCCTCGATCGGTTTAATAAGCCGCC
This sequence comes from Peptococcia bacterium, assembly GCA_050951585.1. Taxonomy (GTDB): domain Bacteria; phylum Bacillota; class Peptococcia; order DRI-13; family DTU073; genus UBA3937. The sequence goes on from JBMNJI010000007.1 coordinate 337,350, forward strand.
AGGTCGCTCTTTTTAGCAAGGGCACTATTAACAAGAAAAATAAGGACACATAAACAAGGGATACTATCGCCATATTCCGCCAAAAGGCTCCCATTGTTTCGGCTTTATCAACTTCTACCGCCAAACTCCACCCATAATTCTCCATCGCCTTGTATGCGCCAAAAACCCGCTTAGCCTGGTAATTATCGTATTCACTATATCCGCTTTCTCCGGGAGTAAGCCCTAACGCAGCGCCTTCCTTGAGCTGATAACGATACTGCCCGGTTTTGTCTACCGTCCCGCTTTTAACAGGCCATAAGGTATAATAAGGCACTGTAAGAATAGTCCCGTTTTTATCAAGCAGGTAAACATTGCCGGTGATATTCGGGTCAATAGAGGTAAGCATTCGCTCAATTTTTTCAATATTAATGGAACCGATAATCAAGCCTGACATTTCGCCTTCTTCCGATAAAACCGGGCTGCATACAGCGATGGTATATTTCCCGTTAAACCGGCTGATTATTGTTTCACTGATATGGCAATTTCCTTGTAAGGCCAATTGATAATACTCCTGGTCTGCCACACTTACTTCAGGATTTTCCAATTCTCCTTCCACTAATAAAACGCTTCCCTCTTTATCGGCATAGGCCAGCGCATTAAAACAGGTGGTCTGACAGTTCAACTGATGCTGAAATATTTCTTTGATCTCCTTAAGGTTAGTATCTTTTGCCGCAAGATCTTGGGAGAGTTGCCTAATCTCCTTACTTCTGTCCCCAAACCAATTTTCAATTAAATTTAATTGCCGGTCTCTGATGTTTTCCAAATTGGCAAAGCATATATTTTTGTACTGTCTGAATGACAAAACGGAAAAAAGAATCAGCCCTATTACTGCCGTAAAAAGGCAAAATAATAGCAGGTATGCATTTATAATTTTACGGAACTTTTCCTTCTTCGGCATATGCTTTTACTCCCCCCTAAATGGGGATGCCCTCCTCCACATTCAGAACTAAAATTATGCTACAAATGCTACAGACAGAATTGCGGAATAATTTAAGAAGCCTTAAGAGAAATTATTACCGATGAAAAGCGCGATGGGCGATGTCATCACGAAAATGGGCACCCTCAAAATGTATTCTTTTTACACCGCTATAAGTAAGGTTAACGGCCTGCTGCAAACTGTTCCCTAAGGCAGTAACCGCTAATACCCTTCCCCCGGCAGTAATAATCTGCTGATCCCGTACAGCCGTACCACTATGAAATACCAGCACCTCCGGCGGTACATTCTCTAATCCGCTAATGGGAAATCCCTTCTCATAATGACCGGGATACCCGGCGGAGGCCATGACCACAGTAACGCATGCTTCATCAGACCATTCAATCATCATCCTGTCTAATCTTTCCTCACAAATTGCCAGCATAATCTCTACAAGATCAGTCTTTAACCTGGGCAAAATGACCTGCGTTTCCGGATCACCAAAACGGGCGTTAAATTCCAGCACCCGCGGACCATCTTTCGTAATCATCAATCCGGCATACAACACCCCTTTAAAAGGACAACCTTCCAGCGCCATCGCGCGCATGGTGGGCTCCAGCACCGTGTCGAGAATCTCCTGACATAAAGCTGGAGTCGCTACCGGTGCAGGCGAATAAGCGCCCATTCCTCCTGTATTCGGTCCCTGATCACCGGAAAAGACCCGCTTGTGATCCTGTGCCGAAACAAGCGGCACCACAGTTTTTCCATCACAAAAAGCCATCAGGCTCAACTCTTCACCGTCTAAAAACTCCTCAATCAGGACCTTGTCACCGGCGGCGCCAAAAACTTTTTCAAGCAAAACTTTCCTGATCTCCGCATCGGTCTCTTCGATGGTGGAACAAATCATGACACCTTTGCCGGCTGCTAAGCCATCCGCCTTTACAACCCAAGGTCCCGGCAACTCCCTGGCAAAACTCCGGGCTGCTTCATATTCCGTAAAAACTCCGTAACGCGCCGTCGGAATTCCGTAACGGGCCATTAAATCCTTCGCAAAGCCTTTACTGCCCTCAAGGGCGGCCGCTTTCTGCTGCGGCCCGAAAGCTTTTATCCCGGCTTCCTCCAACCGATCAACCAAGCCCATTGTTAAAGGTAATTCCGGTCCGACGACCACTAAATCGATCTGCCGCTCCTGACAAAAATTCACTATTCCTGTTAAGTCATCCGCGGCCAGAGGCACACATTCGGCAATTAACGCAATCCCGGCATTCCCGGGAGCACAATATATTTTCGCAACCCTGGCACTCTGCGCGATCTTCCAGACAAGAGTATGTTCACGGCCGCCACCGCCGACCACGAGTACTTTTAATCCATTCACCGTACTTCCCTCCAACATCACCAAATGAAATGACAAGCCAAAATCTAATGCTTCTAATGTTTAAAATGGCGGAATCCCGTAAAGACCATCGCTATTCCGTATTCGTTCGCTTTGGCAATTACATCCTCATCTCTGATCGAACCACCCGGCTGAATAATCGCCGTAATTCCCATGTTCGCCGCCACTTCAACCGTATCGGAAAAGGGGAAATAGGCATCCGAAGCAAGAACAGCACCTCTGACCTGCGATCCGGCTTGTTCCAGGGCGATTTTCGCTGCACCAACCCTGTTCATTTGCCCTGCCCCGACCCCGAGAATTTGTTTATCCTTCGTCACCACAATGGCATTTGACTTAACATGCTTTACAATTTTCCAGGCATAAAGCAACTCCTCAAGCTGTTCCACGGTCGGCTCCTTTTTGGTAACTGTCCGTAAATCCGCCAGCGTTACTTTGTGGGTGTCCCTTTCCTGGACAAGGAAGCCCCCGCTGACAGGTTCTAGCCAATACTCTTTTCCGGTCGGCTTTTTGTCCCCCATGGCAATAAGCCGCAAATTGCTCTTCTTACTTAAGATGCCGAGAGCATCTTCAGCAAAAGAAGGAGCAATAATTGCCTCCAAAAATGTTTTGCTCAGCTCTTCAGCCGTTGCCACATCTACTTCCCTGTTTAACCCGACAATCCCCCCGTAAGCGGAAATTTTATCTGAGGTAAAGGCCCGTACATAAGCCTCTTGTAAATCCTTGCCGATCGATGCCCCACAAGGATTAGTATGTTTAATAACCGCCGCCGCAGGCTCGGAAAACTCAGTAGCAATAGCCCAGGCCGACTCCAAATCGACCAGGTTATTATAGGACAGCTCTTTCCCTTGCAGTTGCTCTGCTCCGGCAATCGTACCTTCTCTGTTCCCGTTGAGCCCGTAAAACGCCGCCTTTTGATGAGGATTTTCCCCATAACGGAGCTTTTGGATCTTTTCCCCTTCCATAAACCAATGCTCCGGGAATTCCTTCCCGCCCCATAAGCGATCCAGATAGAGACTTACGGCCTGGTCATAGGAAGCGGTATGGGAAAATGCTTCTAAGGCCAGCTTTTGTCGGGTCGTTAAATTGACCACCCCATCATGGCTCAGCTGACCTAATACCTCGGTGTAATGATCCGGATTAACTACCACCGTGACCCGCTCATAATTTTTGGCCGCCGCCCGCACCATTGTCGGTCCGCCAATATCGATATTTTCGATGGCCTCGTCCAGTGAAACGCCTTCTTTGGCTACTGTTTCCTTGAACGGATAAAGATTGACTACTACTAAATCAATCGGCATAATCCCTAATTCCGCCAGTTGCCGCAGATGCTCTTCCGTATCCCTAGCCAGGATGCCGCCATGAATTTTGGGATGCAATGTTTTCACTCTGCCGTCCAGAATTTCCGGAAAGCCGGTCAGATCGGCCACAGGAGTGACTCTTATCCCGGCTTCCTGTAAAGCCTTCGCCGTACCGCCGGTGGAAATGATCTGATACCCTAAATCCTGCAACCCCTGGGCAAATTTCACCACACCTTTTTTATTAGATACACTTATTAAGGCGCATTTATTCACTATCCTTTTCCTCCCCTGTAATTATTACCTTTCTACCTTGACAGGTTATCCGCCCCTCGGCAAGCAGTTGAATAACCGCCGGGTAAATCCGGTGCTCTTCCTTAAGAATCCGTTCAGCTAAGCTTTCCTCCGTATCACCGTCATATACAGGCACCACTGCTTGCATAATAATTGGGCCCGTATCGACCCCTTCGTCAAGAAAATGAACCGTGCATCCGCTGTAACGGACTCCATATTCGACGGCCTGACGTTGCGCATGCAAGCCTTGAAAAGCAGGTAGCAAGGACGGATGAATATTTAAAATCGGTACCTGCGCCCCCCGGATAAAAGCGGGAGAAAAAACCCGCATAAAACCTGCCAGAATTATATAATCAACATTAAATTCTTTGATGGTCGCTAAAATTCCTTCTTCAAATTGTATTTTTCCCGAAAAATCGGCAGGATTTACCCAATAGGCTGGGATATTCTCCCGGCGTGCTCTTTCTAAAGCCCCCGCATTCTCTTTATCGCTTAGCACAACAACAACATCAGCCTGCACTTTTCCGGCTTTACTGCGCTCCAAGATTGCCTGTAGATTGGAACCACGCCCGGAAGCCAATACGGCGAGACGCAGTCTTTTCATTTATTCGTCCCCCTTTATGGTGACCCCGGGCTTACCTGCAACAATGGATCCAATTAAATAAGCTTTTTCACCCAGTTCAGATAATCGCTGCAACAAACGATTGGCCTCGGCCGCAGCAAGAATAAAGGTAAAACCGATCCCCATATTGAATGTTCTGAGCATCTCTGTTCTCTCGATCTTTCCCCCTTCAGCTAAAAGCTGAAAAACAGGCGGGACAGGCCAGGAACCATGCTCTATTTCGATATGACAATCATCCGGCAAAACACGTGGTGGATTTTCCAGCAAACCACCCCCGGTAATATGGGCCATCCCCTTGATCTTAAATTCCGTTAAAACCTTCTGTACTACCGGCACGTAGATCCGCGTCGGCTTGAGTAATTCTTCCCCTAAGGTGCAGTTTAATTCCGGTACATATTGTTCGGGCTCCCACTGATAAACATCAAAGAAGACCTTCCGCGCCAGGGAAAAACCATTGGAATGTAACCCTGTAGAAGCAAGCCCAACCACCACATCGCCCGGTCTTATTTCCCGGCCGTCAATAATCGCGTCTCTTTCCACCGCACCAACAGCAAAACCCGCCACATCATATTCATCCGGACGATAAAAACCGGGCATTTCCGCCGTTTCACCGCCGATCAGAGTACAGCCGGCTTGATGGCAGCCCTCCGCGACCCCCGCAACGATGTCCGCCACCTGCTTGGGATCCAGTTTACCCACCGCCAAATAATCCAGGAAGAAAAGCGGCTCTGCCCCGGAAACCAGAATATCATTCACACACATCGCCACACAATCAATGCCGATGCTATCATGTTTTCTCATTTTGTGCGCCACAGCCAGCTTTGTCCCAACCCCATCAGTACCGGAAACCAGCACAGGCTGTCTGTATTTTTCCATATCAAGGGCAAACAAAGCCCCAAAGCCCCCCAGCCCTCCGAGTACTTCTTTCCGCTTTGTCCGGGCAACCAACGGCTTGATCAGCTGCACCGCTTCATTACCGCTGTCGATATTCACCCCGGCTGTTCGATAAGTTAATCTTTCTTTTCCCGACATTATCCTGTCCTCCTTGCCCCTCATTCTTTACCGGAAGGTATTGTGATGGGATATTGCTCATTCAGACAAGCCGTGCAAAAACCACAGTTTTGCCCCAAAGCATGGTACAATCCTTCGAGACTAAGATAGGAAAGAGTATCCGCGCCAATATATTCTCTGATTTCGGCTAATGATTTTTGCACCGCAATTAACTGATTCCTTTCCGAAGTATCAATCCCATAGTAACAAGGCGCGATAACCGGTGGTGATGTGATTAGCATGTGGACCTCTTTCGCCCCACTGTTACGCACCATTTGCACAATCCGTTTACTGGTTGTCCCCCGGACAATCGAGTCATCGACAATCCCTACTTTTTTCCCTTTGACCAGTTTGGCCACCGGATTTAATTTTAAACGGACCGCTATTTCCCGTTCACTTTGTTCAGGACTGATAAATGTCCTGCCAACATAACGATTCTTCATTAACCCCATATCAAAAACACAGTTTATCCCCTCGGCGTAGCCAAGAGCCCCTGCTATACCTGAGTCAGGTACCGGAATAACGATATCCACATCCATTGGTTTTTCCTTCGCCAATTGCCGTCCCATGGCCCGACGGGCTTCCATCACATTGATCCCGTCAATATCCGAATCGGGGCGGGCAAAATAAATAAATTCAAAGGTGCAGAGAGCCCGTTTAACAGGTTGAAGACAAGGATACGAGTGGAGCCCTTTTTCATCAATCACCACAATCTCGCCCGGGGCAACATCCCTGACCATCTCCGCTCCTAATACCTCAAAAGCACATGATTCGGAAGCAAGAAGATAGGCATGATCCTTTTTCCCAATACAAAGTGGTCTGTTCCCATAGGGATCCCTCATCCCGATTAATTCCTGATCTGTCATTAACACCATGGCATAACTCCCGACAATCTCCTGCATCGCTTTCCGTAAAGCTTCGGCGATACTAACCTGTCCATTATGGGCCAATAAATTAGCCAGAAGTTCGGAATCACTGCCCGCTTGAAAAACAGATCCTTCCTTGGCTAATTTCTGCCTTAGTTCTTTCGCGTTCGTAAAACAACCGTTATGGGCGATGGCTAAACTACCGTGCAGATAATTGCACAACAAAGGCTCGGCATTAAGGGCCGGGTTTCTCCCAACCGTCCCGTAAAGAACATGTCCAATCGCAATTTTCCCTTTTAAAGCGGCCAACGTTTGCTTGTCGAAAACATCAACCACTAAGCCCGGCCCTTTGTGCACCTTGATTTCCTGTCCGTCAGCCACGGCAATGCCGGCACTTTCCTGTCCGCGATGCTGTAAGGCATACAAAGCATAATAGGTTAATCTTGAGACATCCTTATCGGCACCAAAAATACCAAAGACCCCGCAAGCCTCTTCCATTTTATCCGGTTTTAACTCTTGATTAAGCATTCTATTGCCCCCCGATATTTTTCTTCAATTTCTGGTAAGCCCAGATTGACCTTCCAACCGGAACCGGTAATACTTAAAACCTCTCCACCAACATTTCCCAACACCTTAAAGGGGACCTGCCAACTATTCAACTTTTGTAAAACCAAATCAAGCTTCTCTTTGCAGATACTGATGATAATCCTTGATTGTGTTTCGCCAAACAAGATACTACTGGGACGCAGATTATCCATAAGGGCGATTTCAGCACCAATTCTCCCGGCAATGCAACACTCCGCTAAGGCCACCGCCAGCCCTCCTTCGGCGCAGTCATGGGCTGATACCGCCAATCCGGACTGAATTAACTCTAAAGCCACCTTTTGGACCTGTTTTTCTAATTCCAGATTGAGCTCAGGCGGTCGGCCGGCTTCCAAACCATGAATCACGCTAAGATACGAACTGGCGCCTAATTCATCCCTGTTTTGTCCCAATAAAAGAATAATGTCATCGACCTGTTTAAAGCCAATCTGGGTCACATGAGTTAAATCTTTAATTAAACCGACCATTCCCACAACTGGCGTAGGATAGATGGCCTCACCCTCAGTTTCATTATAAAAGCTCACTTTACCGCCTGTCACCGGCGTATTTAACTCCCGGCAAGCATCACTAATCCCGCTGACGCATTCTTTAAAGCGCCAGAAAATCTCCGGGTTTTCCGGATTGCCAAAATTAAGGCAGTCGGTAACAGCTAAAGGCACCGCCCCGGCACAAACCAAATTACGGGCTGCTTCGGCAACGGCGATTTGTCCGCCCCGATAGGGGTCCAGGTATACATAACGGGAATTGCTGTCTACCGTGAACGCAATACCCTTGTTTTGCCCGACAACCCGCAAAACAGCCGCATCGCCTCCCGGCGGTACCATTGTATCTATATCCAACAGATGATCATACTGATTATAGACCCACTCTTTCCCGGCGATGGTCGGTGTCCCCAGTAAAGTAAGCAGAACCTTACTATAATCCTCCATCTCCGGTAATGCTGTAAGGTCATATGCCTGTGCCTGAGCCATTCCTTCCGGTTCAGTCATCTGCCGTTCATCGTGCATAACAGGCTCACCCAAAACCGTGACAGGAAGCTGAGCCACGATGCTCTCCCCTTCGTTCACCGTCAAGAAACCATCGGCAGTAACCTGCCCGATTACCTCGGCTCTGATCCCCCATTGAGAAAAGTGTTCCTGCACTTCCCGTTCTTTCCCGGCGGCAAAAACCAGCAACATCCGTTCCTGGGTTTCTGAAAGCATAATATCCGCTGGGCCAAGTCCATCTCCCCGGAGAGGGATTTTCGCCACATCTATTTCCATGCCGGTGCCGGCACGGGCAGCCATCTCACAGCAACAAGCCGTCAAACCAGCCGTGCCCAAATCCTGCATGCCGACGACCATTCCGGTTTTACACAACTCTAAGCAAGCGTCCATGAGTAATTTTCCCAGGGCCGGATCGGCATGTTTAGATCTGCCTCTCTCCGTACAAGCACCAACCAACAACACAGGATTCCCTGGTCCCTGCGCCTGCCCTTTAATCAGTTCCTCATGCTTAAGTAAGCCTGCACACATGACATTGACCAGGCAATTATCTTCATACGCAGGATGAAAGTAAATCTGCCCGGCAACTGTGGGAATTTGCATATTATTGCCGTAGGCAGCCAGTCCGGCAACGGCCTCAACAAAAAGAGAACGGCTTTTTTTACTCTTCAGCGTACCAAAAAACAGCGAATTAAGAAGAGCGATCGGCTTTGCCCCCATCGCATAAACGTCACGGATAATCCCCCCTACGCAGCTTGCCGCGCCTTCGTAAGGTTCAAGGGCCGAAAAACGATTCCGGCTTTCTATTTTAAATACAACCGCCTGATTATCGCCAATATCCACCACACCGGCATTCTCGCCCGGGCCCTGGAGCACTTGTGCCCCTACCGTCGGGAGCATTTTTAAAATGTCGCGTGAATTCTTATAACTGCAACGTTCAGCCCACAGCGCCCCAAACATTCTCAATTCAACTTCGTTGGGCTCGCGCTGCAAAATATCCGTAATCCGAGCATATTCCTGATCTGAAAGCCCCATTTCCCGCCTAAGATCATCTTTCAAGGCACTCATTACCCCCTTGCTGCAACTCATCCTCTTGCTGCAACTCATCCTCTTGCAACAACTGCCCCCATGCTATAACTCCGCCACCAGTTTTTGTATTTTCTCGTCCTTGGCCTTTACTTCTGCAGCCATTTTTCTTTTATATTCTATTAATTGTTGGCGTAATCTGTTTTCTTTAATACTTAAAATTTGCACAGCTAAAAGGGCGGCATTTTTCGCGCCGTCAATAGCCACCGTAGCAACCGGAATACCCGAAGGCATTTGGACCATCGCGTAAAGGGCATCTACTCCTTGTAAAGCGGTGCCGTTAATTGGAACACCAATCACTGGCAACGGGGTGACCGCCGCCAACACACCCGGTAGATGTGCCGCCGCCCCAGCCCCGGCAATAATCACCGCAAAACCCTCTTCATGCGCTTTGCGCGCTAAGTCCAGGGCCTGTTCCGTCGTCCGGTGAGCCGAAGCCACATGAGCCTCAAAAGCCACGCCAAATTCCCGTAAAGTTTCCACGGCTTTTTTCATGACGGGCCAATCCGAATCACTGCCCATAATTACCAATACTTGCTTCTCCAAAGTTTTTCCCTTCCTTCCGAGCCACTAGCTTTTTCTCTCTATTGACAATATATACCATAAATAGTGTCAATAGAAAAAGGTGAGCTTCTCAATTGTTAAATTAAGGCTCACCATATTGAATAAAATCAACGATTACATTTTTATATTAGACTTCTTTGCGCTCTCTGTCAAGAAAAGCTGGTTGAGAACAGCCCAAAGCACAGCCTGAACCGTACCGGCGACCAAAAAAATGTCAGTATTAATGATCGAGCGAAGTTGATTCGGCACGCTTGACAAAAACCTTTTGCAAATGCTCCTCGGAGTAGCTTTCGGTGAACAGACTAACCACAGGTACGATCGCCAGAGAAAGCAGCATGGCCGTAGCGCCGCCGATCGTCACAAAGCTCGGCTCGAAATTATGATAGAAGGCAAAACCGAGACTGATGAGCAAGCCGCCCAACGCCCCTGCCCAGGCGCCCATTTTGGTCGTACCGGGCCAAAACAATCCCCAGATATAGGGTCCAAGGAATACCCCGGCCACTGTTCCCCAGGATAACGCCATTAAAGCGAGAATAATTGCCGGCTTAAAGAGCGCCAGAATGGCGGAAAGAGCAATAAAAATCAGGCAAAGACTGCGCATAATCCCCAGTTCTTCTTTTTTGCCCATATTGGGGCTGAAATAGCCTTTTAACAAATCGATCGTAATACTGGAGCTGGAAACAAGCACCAGTGAAGACAACGTGGACATGGAAGCGGATAAGACCAAAAGCAGGATCAGGATGGCCGCTACTTCCGGCAACGCTGTCTGCAAAATCTGGGGCACCAGTAAATCAACAGTTCCTTTCCCTGTAGCGGGATCAATGGGCAATTCGGTGAAATACAAGTGACTGACGGTACCCACCCCATAGGCCCCCAGCCCGATAATCAGGCAGAAAGCCGTGGAGATAATTGTGGCCGCCTTAACCTTAGCCGCATCCTTGATGGCGTAAAACTTCTGGACCATTTGCGGTAATCCCCAGGGACCAAGACTGGTTAAGAGAACCACAGAAAACAAGGCCAGCGCATTTTTCCCTGAAGGAAACACCGCCGTTAAATCAGGGGAAACTTCCCTCAAACGGGGAATCACCTGGGCAAAACCACCTACCGTGGAGTGGCCAAAAACGTAATAAAGCAAGATTCCTACGCCAAAAAGCATCACACAGCCCTGGATAAAATCCGTTATAGCCACTGCCCTGTATCCGCCCATTAAAAGATAGGCAGCCGTAATCGCCGTCATGACAAGGAGGGCATAATTGTAATTGATCTGAAAAACCTCTTCAAAAACATAGCTCAGTCCCATAAAAACCGAAGCCGAATAGGGAACCAGAAAAATAAAAATTACTAAGGCCGCAAAAATCTTCAGGGCATGGCTGTCATAACGAGCCTGTAAGAACTCAGGCATGGTCATGGCGCCTAGTTTTTCGGTCATTTCGCGAGTTGGTTTAGCCAGGAGCTTCCAGGCAAGATAACATCCCACCAGGGCATTGCCAAGCCCCACCCACACAGCGGGTAAACCAAAGCCCCACCCAACTTTTCCTGCGTAACCGACAAAAATTACCGCAGAAAAATAAGTGGTACCATAAGCAAATGCCGACATCCAAGGTCCAATCTTTCTTCCTCCCAGGAAGAAATCCCCCAGATTGCTGGTTTTCTTCATTGCCAGAAAACCGCTAATCAGCAAAATTGCCACAAAGGTACCTACCATCAGAATCTTTACCATTTTTCATCCATCCTTCCATTCTACTTTTTTACCGTTTGTTCCCACCCATCCGGGCTCCTACAAAACCTACTATGCTACAAACCAGAAATACTACTGGTGGACGAAAAGGGGATCGAACCCTCGACCTCCGCGTTGCGAACGCGGCGCTCTCCCAGCTGAGCTATTCGCCCCCACCTGATATACTAAAAATTATACTACGTCTTGCCGCTTCAGGCAAGCGGGATTTTGTCGCCGGTGAGATTTTGTCGCCTGTGTATCGGCCCAAACAATTGTATTTTCTTGGCAATCTTGATGAACTTCAAAATGCATGGCTTAGCAAGACGAAGGAGAACTTGAATAGATGTTTGCCTGACAGAAAGGAGTAGTATATGGTATTAGATAATAAATTGGGCATTACTGATTCTGCCGTACTTGCTCGTATGGAAGAAAAAATCAGCAAAACAAAGGCTTTGGAGCTGTTTGAAACCGGGCTTTTGGATACTTTCCCCGTCGGCAACTTTGAGGGACTGGCGCTAATTCATAAGCATTTGTTTGAGAAAATCTATGATTTTGCCGGAAAAATACGCGATGTGAATATTGCCAAGAGCAATTTTCGCTTTGCACCTGTGATATATTTAAAAGAGGCACTGGATAACATTGGCTCAGTAGGGTTTTTGTTAAGTCAATCATTCCCACTCAACAAATACTAAATAATTCTGTTTACATATTTTTGCTTCTCGTTAGTCTTGATTTTTTTGATGTTTCTTATCGGGGGTGATAACAAGAATAATTTCACCGCGGATAATATGGAAGTGGTATGCTCATATTATAGCGTATAATCACTCTTTTTACAAAAATAATTATTATTTTTGCGCACAGTTTATAGAGTTTGTGTGTTATTTTTATTGTAGTTCTATTCTTTGGGTGTTATAATAAATTCAAACACATATAAGCATTAAATGTGCGTAAATTTAATTGAAAGAAGGTGAATGCGTGGACATCCGAGAGAAAGCAAAAGAAGTCGTTATCCGTAAAGGCGGTATTGCTAAATCTGCTGATTTTGTCGCTGCAGGAATCAGAGCAGTTGATGTTGTAAATCTGTGTAATGCCGGCTTTCTTGACCGTGTGCGTCACGGTTATTACGGACTCGCGGAAAAAAGCTCAGTTTCCGAAGAACAACTTCTCGCAACACTCATTCCAAAAGGAATCGTGTGTGTTGAATCAGCCCTTTTTCATTACGGCTACAGTGATTTTGCTCCACGCAAGTGGTCAATAGCAATTCCTCGCTCTATGTCAAGGACAAAACTGAATGTGGATGCTCTTGCTCTGCTGCCTTACTACGTTCAGCCGAAACTGTACGATTTGGGTAAAACCACAGATGATTTTGGAGGCGTTACCCTGCCTATATATGACCGTGAGCGCACCATCTGCGATTGCTTCAAATACCGTTCAAAACTTGATAATGAAATTTTTAATAAAGCCCTAAACGCTTACGCTAACGATACCAAGAAAAACCTAAACAACCTTTCTGTATATGCGAAAAAACTACGTGTATACAAAAAAGTTACTGAACTGATGGAGGTATTGCTGAATGGCTGATATGGCTGCATCCGTGCTTGCACGACTGAAAAATAAGGTTGCCGAAAGTGGCAGAAGCTATCAGCTTTGCCTGCAGCTCTTTTGCCAAGAAGAATTTCTGCGCCGTTTGGAAAAGTCCAAATATGTAGAAAATCTTGTGCTGAAAGGCGGCTTGTTTATTTATTCTCTTACTGACTTTGACAGTCGTGTAACAGTTGATGTTGATTTTTTGCTTCGTCAAATGCCAAATACGCCGGAGCAATTGAAAACAGTATTGGAAGAAATCATCGCAACGCCTACCGGCAATGACTTTATCACTTTTGAGATTAACGATGTTGCCCCTATTGCTGTTGCCAAAAAGTATGCAGGCATCGCTGCATCTGTAGTCGCTCGCATTAAAAATACCAAAACACCGTTCAGCATTGACTTCGGCGTAGGTGATGTCATCGTGCCAAAGCAGGAAAAGCGAAAAATCCCGACACAGCTTTCCGATTTTGATTCCCCAACGGTAAATACATACTCTGTTGAAACAACCATCGCAGAGAAAATTGATGCTATTCTGAGCCTTATGGAGTTTTCCAGCCGAATGAAAGATTACTACGATATTTACTATATTGCCAATAAGTTTGATTTTGACGGCAAGGTGCTTACTGAGGCACTAAGAAAAACCTTCGTCAATCGCGGACGAAGCTTTACCCCCGCACAGTTCGAACAGGTTATGGGATTTGACAGAGACGGTGCAATGCATAAAAAGTGGAAAGCCTTTGTCCGCAAGATTGATACTAAAACGGATGATTTTAGTACCGTGCTAAAAACTATAAAAACGTTCCTTACTGCACCGTTCACAGCAACATTGGATGCAACTGAGTTTTCAGATCAATGGATAGCCGCTGAAAATCAATGGAGGAGTAATTGATATGGATAAAAAACAAATGACAGAAGAAGATATTAAGCTTCAGTTTATTACTCCCGCTATCACCGCAAAGTGGTCAATGAGCCTAAAGTGTCACTAGATTATTCCCACTCAATGGTTCCGGGGGGCTTGGAGGTAATATCATAGACTACCCGGTTCACCTGCGGTACTTCACTGACAATTCTTCTGGAAATCGTATCCAGCAAATCATACGGCAGGCGTACCCATTCGGCGGTCATGGCATCCTGACTGTTAACCGCCCGCAATACAATGGGATAAGCGTAGGTGCGGTGCTCTCCCTTCATGCCCACGGTTTTCACGGAAGGAAGAATCGCAAAAGACTGCCAGATTTGCTTCTGCAGACCCGCTTTAGCAATCTCTTCCCGGACAATGGCATCAGCTTCCCGTAAAATATCCAGCTTTTCTGCGGTAATGTCGCCAATCACCCTAACGGCGAGCCCCGGCCCGGGGAAAGGCTGACGATCAACCATTTCATCGGCCAAACCCAGCTTACGTCCGACCTGGCGCACTTCATCCTTGAATAATTCCCGCAAAGGCTCTACCAATTGGAACCGCAAATCCTTGGGCAACCCTCCGACATTATGATGTGATTTAATGGTGGCGCCGGAGCTGGTTTCGCTTTCGATGACATCCGGGTAAATGGTGCCCTGCACCAGAAAATCGATTTGCCCTAATTTAGCCGCTTCGTCTTCAAAAACGCGAATAAACTCCGTGCCGATAATCTTCCTTTTCTGTTCCGGATCAGTCACTCCCGCCACCTTTTCTAAAAAGCGCTGGCGGGCATCCACATAAACCAGCTTAATATGATACTTTTCCCGAAAGACGGCCTGGACCTGTTCCGGCTCACCTTTCCGCATAAAACCATGATTCACAAAAACACAGGTCAATTGATCGCCGACAGCCCGATGCACCAGAATCGCCGCCACGGAAGAATCAACCCCGCCGCTAAGGGCACAGAGCACTTTCTTCTCACCAACCTGCTTCTTAATCAATGCAACCTGTTCCTCAATAAAAGCATCCATGGACCAACTACCTTGACATTGGCAAGCATTAAAGAGGAAGTCTTTAAGTAATTTACCCCCGTCTTCCGTTTGCCGCACCGCATCACCAGCTGCATAGGTAACTACAGGTATCCCGTAAGAGACGCTCAGCACAGGGATTTGCATCTGGCGGAACAGCTCATAAATTTCCGGATAATTCTTCTGGTATTCGAGCGCCGACTCTCCGGATAAGATAACCCCGCCCGGCATTTTCGCCTGTATCTTCTCGGCGGATGCATTATAAGGCAGTATTTCCGAATAAACTCCAAGTTCCCGGATTTTTTTCACCAGCACCTGATTGTTCTGACCACCGAAATCCAGCACTAAAATCATTTCTTGTTTTCTCAAAATAACTCCCTCGCCTTATTCTCAAAGATTTGCCTATACAGCCAGCACATTTATAAAATCAAAATAAAAAATCAGTATAAGACTTGATAACACTCCGGTTTTAGTACTCCCACATAGGGAAGATTGCGGAAATGGCCGTTAAAATCCAGTCCATAACCGACGACAAATTCATCCGGGATGGTAAAACCAAAATAGTCCGGCGATATATCCACTTTGCGCCGGCTCGGTTTATCGAGGAACGCACAAATTTTCAAACTGGCCGGGTGCCGGGATAATAAATTCTCTTTGATGTATGTTAAGGTTAAGCCGGTATCAATAATATCCTCGATGATTAAGACATCCTTCCCCGCTATATCTCCTTCAAGGTCCTTTAAAATGCGTACTACACCGGAAGTATGTGTGGCCTTTCCATAACTTGAAACAGCCATAAAATCAATCTTTAAAGGGGCTTGTACTTCCCGGATTAAATCTGACAAAAAGATTACCGCCCCCTTAAGTATGCCAATCATGACAAGATCTTTTCCTAAGTAATCGGCCGAAATCCTTTGCCCTATTTCCTGCACCTTGGCCTTAATTTGCTCCTCCGAAAGCAGGATTTTGTCAATTTGAGTATGCATTTACTGACCTCCTTCAAAAAAAGAAAAGCTTTTTGACAAGCTTAGCGAGGCAAAAGCAATTGCCGTTTTGATTATACCAACCGGCTTTTTCCTTGTCAAGAAAAGCCATTTCTTTCTAAAATAAGCTATCCCTTACTCTAGCGGTGGTTTTAGCTCAAAAGGGACATGATAATCGAAAAATAGCACTTCAATGCTCAAAGAATGATTGACCATTTCGCGGTGTTCTGCGCTGATTCTGGCCTGACGCAGTAAACCGTCTTTTTTGTCGACCCAGAGAATATAGTTAAAATCCTGCCAAAACAGCTGCAGATACTTATTTTCCCCTTTCGTCATAACCTCATAAACCCGGCAGGCATGCCCTGCTACTTTCTCTTTTCCGGCTTCTTTAACCTCAAAAAACCCATCAGCGAATTTAAACACACTTAAGGGATTTAATTCGGCAATTAAGTTTTCAAGGCCAATCCGTCCTTCGGCCGGTACGGTCACCCATTTTTTCGTGTAGATATCTTTACGATATAACTGATCACCTAAATGAATGATTTCTACTTCCGCTTTAATCAGCGGCAAAGAACCCTGTAAATACACGCCGTCCAGGCTCTTCTCCCCGCTGATTTCCGAAATAACCGCTTCCTGTCCGTCCTGAGAACGCTTCGCCGTCACCTTGAAACGATAAGTTTCCGCATTAAGGGTCTTGGTCAGGCTCTGCTTCACTGCCTCGTCAGGCGGAAGCCGATTAGCCTCCTCATAGATAAATCTTCCTCCCAAAAAAAGCAAGACAATGACGAGAGAAATAAGAAGCCATTTGGTAATACTCCTGCCCGGATTTAAGATTGAAAGAAAGCAGACCGGTCTTTTCATGCCCATGCCTTTTTCACATCCTTCGTTTACCTTATTTACTCATATTTACGAAGGATGGCGTAAAAATATACCACAGGCAAGAGACAGCCTAACGGTCAGCTTCCAGCTTTTGCGCGGCGCGATAATACTCCATTAATTGTTGTTGGACACGTCCGAAAACAGAATCATATGGATATTCACCCTGTTCATCCATTTGTCCGGCTGATCTGCCGGTTAAAATCTCGATTCCTTCTTCCAGAGTCTTGATGGCATATATGTGGAAACGGCCTTCCTTTACTGCTTCAACGACCTCATGATCAAGCATCAAATTCGTCACATTCTGTTCCGGAATAATTACTCCCTGTCTACCGGTTAACCCTTTGGCTTTGCAAACCTGGAAAAAGCCTTCGACTTTTTGATTTACCCCGCCAATGGGCTGAATAAAGCCTTTTTGATTGACAGAGCCGGTAACCGCAATCCCCTGATCAAGTGGTACCTGCGCCAAACTGGAGATCAGCGCATACAATTCCGCACTGGAGGCACTATCGCCATCTACGCCGTGATACAACTGTTCAAAGCAAATACTGGCCGAAAAAGAGACGGGACAATTCTTGCCAAACTTTTCACCCAGGTAACCGCTCAAAATTAACACACCCTTGTCATGAATCGCGCCGCTCATTTTTACTTCTCTCTCAATATTAATAATGCCCCTGCGTCCTAAATAAGTACTGACGGTAATGCGAGTCGGTTTCCCAAAAGCATATTCACCGGTATCAAGAACCGCCAGCCCGTTAATCTGTCCGATCACTCTACTCTCCGTATCGATCAGAACAGCACCTTTGATAATCATTTCGTGCATTTTCTTTTCGTACTTATTGGAACGATAGGTTTTTTCCCAAATCGCCTTATTTACGTACTCGGGCGTCACTAAAGGAACCCCGTCCTGCTCTGCCCAGGCGTCAGCCTCATAAATGATCTCCACTAATTCATTAAAACGGGTCGAGAGTTTATCTTGATTATCCGCCAAACGAGAGCTGTACTCCACAATCTGCCCCACTGCCTCCCGCGTAAAATGACGGATGTTTTCCTTCTCGCAATGGTCGCTGATAAAACGCGCCAATTTATACATATGCTCTTCACTGCGTTCCATTTCCACATCAAAATCAACCATGATTTTAAAGAGCTTACTAAAATCCTCGTCGTAATGATATAACATGCTGTATTCACTGTAGCTGCCAATCATAATGATTTTTACATTTAAAGGAATCGGCTCCGGCTTTAATGATGATGTGGCAATTAAGCCCATCTGATCCCGCAGACTTTCCATCTGAATCCGCTCGGTTTTTAAACACCGCTTCAAAGCATCCCAACAATATGGATTAATCAACACATCTTTACATCTTAAGAGTAAATAACCGCCGTTGGCCTGATGAAGACAGCCACTCTTGATTTTCATAAAATCGGTGGTTAAAACGCCCATCTGGTTTTCATATTCAATGCGGCCCAGAAGATTATAAAAAGTAGGGTTGGCCTCACAGATCACCGGCGCGCCATTTGTCTTTTCGTGCGAAACCAAAACATTGACCTGATACCTTTGAAAAATATCCTTTGTCGGAACATCCTTCAAGAGTATCAGCTCTAAATTTGTTCTTTGTTCGTTTCCTTTAAACTCCTTACTGTTTTTTAAAAGATCCTGCTGGATCGCGTCTAAATGCGCCAGAATAACTGCGTTATCCGCATATTTTGTCCTTAAGTTGCCAAAAATTAAGTCGATTTTCTGCAAAATAGTTGTATTCTCTAATTCCTCTATCTCCGTTTCTATTTTTAGCTCAAATTCACGTAAATTCTTGAAGGCATCAAGAATTAAATAATTCAGCTTTTTGGAATTCACTTCGATAACTTCATTTTCTTCCGGATTCAAGCTTTGGTACTCGTCTTCCTCCATCGGCTTACCTTCCCCGTTCAAAGGAATCGTCACCAACCCTTTATCGGAAGATTTGAGAGCAAAGCCAAGTTCCTTCGCTGTCTTGTTGATATAGTTTTGCACATCATTTTGTTGATTCTGTAACTTTTGCAGTAAAACAGTCTTCGCTTTTTGATGATCATCTTCTTCCAAGGTACGGGGTATCTCCTCTTTGACCCGCGCGATCACTGCTTGGATGTCTTCGGCGAATTCGACGGCCTTTCCGGCCGGAAAAGATACTGCTTTGGGCTGATCGGGATTGCTAAAATTATAAAGATAACACCAATCGCAGGGTTTTTCGCGCCCGGCCGCTAATTTGTTAACGAGGGACTTGGCATAACTGTTTCTGCCCGTACCCGTAACACCGGCAATAAAAATGTTATAACCTTCTTTATTTATATTCAGTCCAAACTCCAGTGCCCTTACTGCACGCTCCTGTCCGATAATCCCTTCAAGGGGCAAAATATCCGCAGTAGAGGCAAACGGAAAAACATCACAGTCACAGACCTTGCGCAGTTGTTCAACCTGTACCTTATACTTTTCCATGAATCTATTAATTCTCCTCTCTCAAAATCTATCTCTTTTATTCTATCTTTATTTATTTCTTATTTATTTCGCATTGCATTGTCTTCTTCCTACTTTTGTTCTACAAATTTGTGATATTCCCTTCAAAAAGTATCAGTTTTTTTGATTTTTTCTAAATAGCGTTCCCCTTACTGTAATATATTATATATTACCTCAAAAATATATTAAATTTCGGCAGGATTTTGTATAACATTTCTCGAATTTTATAAAAGTGTATACTAATAAAGAGGTGAATTTGTGACAATGGATATTGCATCGGTATTAGGTATAATTATAGCTGTGGGTGGCTGTTTGGCTGGATATATGGAAGAAGGCGGCGCCATAAGAGGTCTGCTTAGTCTTTCTTCGGGGCTCATCGTACTCGGTGCAACAATTGGAGCCACATTTCTTTCCGTGCCAATGAAATCAATTAAAGAACTCCCGAAGCTGGTGAAAATTGTTTTTTTTGAACAGCGTATCGATTACACGGAACTGATAGAGAAAATCACCGAGCTGGCCGGTATCGCCCGTAAAGAAGGTATCCTGGCTTTAGAATCGAAAACTAAAGATATGGACAATAAATTTCTGGCCAACGGACTGAATATGGTTATTGACGGCATGGATAAAGAATCAATTCAAAGTATTATCGAAGTTGAAATAAATGCTATTACCACAAGGCATTCCAGACGGGCAAAGGTTTTCGAGGTCGCCGGCGGCTATTGTCCGACGATGGGTATTTTAGGTACTGTCATGAGTATGATCTCTATTCTGAAAGATTTAAGTGATCCCGGGTCTTTAGGCCCTAAGATAGCGATGGCCTTCACAGCTACATTATACGGCGTCGGCTTTGCAAACGTGCTTTTTTTACCGATGGCTGAAAAATTAAAAAGCAAATCGCAAGATGAAATGATTAGCCTGGAAATGATCATGGAAGGCATTCTCTCGATTCAGGCTGGCGAAAGCCCGAAAATAATTAAAGAAAAATTGCTGGTCTTCACTAATGAAGCGCGCAATTCTGTGTCAGAGGAGAAGAAAAATGGCCAAGAAGAAAAAGCTTGAAGAGGGTCATAGCAATGCGGAACGTTGGCTGGTTTCCTATGCTGACTTTATGACATTGCTCTTTATCCTCTTTATTATTCTTTTTTCTTTTAGTCAAATTGACGCGAAGAAATACCAGGAAGTGGCGGCTTCTTTGGCTGCTGAGTTTTCCGGAAACGGCAAAATTGCCGGCGGCGGGAATCCGGTCATGAAGATGCCGGGCGCAGGTCCCAATGACGGTACAGGATCCGGAGATTTGGGCTTAACGGCTGAGGAAAAAGAAAAAAAGGCTTTAGAGCGGCTGTCTGAAGAAATTGAAAAGTATGCAGAAAACAAAGGAGTTAGTGCCTATATCCATCTTCAATATAACGAACGCGGTTTATCCATTTCCATTACGGGTACAGTGCTCTACGAAGATGCCAGTGCTACCTTAACTCCACCGGCTAAAGAGTTTATCAAAGTAATATCCGACCATCTCAAAACGCTACCTAATCATATTCGCGTCGAAGGTCATACTGATAACAGACCGATTAGTACCGCAGAATTTCCCTCTAACTGGGAGTTATCAGCGGCCCGTTCGGTAAACCTGGTTCGTTATTTTATCGAAGAGCTAGCATTTGATCCGACCCGTCTTTCCGTGGCCGGCTATAGTGAATACCGGCCGGTAGCTCCTAATGAAACTGTCGAAGGACAAAATCAAAACCGGAGAGTTGAGATTATTATCTTAAAAGCAGACGATGTATTTCAGTGATGAATTAATTAACAGCCTTCGTTACACTGATGCATCACCTAAAGCAGCAACTTCCCACTATGGTAAAATGCTAAGAAGCACGCCTTATGAGCTTAATAATAAGCTCTCGGCGTGCTTCTTTGTTTGATATTACTACTTACAGCTGCTTTTACATCTGGGGGCGACTGGGCGCAGAAATACCTGATAAAGCTCTTTCGGCGGCTTGGTCAAAACGATTATGCACGGCCATATCACCTAAAGAAACAAAGCCAACCAGTTTACGGTCTTCTACTACGGGTAGTCGGCGTAACTGCAAATCACCCATTAGATCAAGCGCAGACTCTACCTCCATGTCTGTTTTACCCACGACAAGTCTGTCGGTCATAATCTCCCGGCATTTGATGCGGTGCGGGTCTTTTCCCTCGCAGACTACCCGTAAGACGATATCACGGTCGGTCACAATTCCTTCTACGTCCATATTATCCTTACATATAGGCACGGAACCAATATTTTTATCTTTCATAATCTGGGCAGCATCAAAAACAGATGTATCGGGTGACACCGCTATCACATCATTGGTCATGATTTCTTTCAGCTTCAACTGCAAACCTCCTTCTGATGATTATTCATTTTGGCCCTTTCTCTATTATAGGATATCCCGTTTTTGAAAATAAATGATACAAAAAAAGAGGCTCTCCAAATAGTTCACTGAACTAATGGAAAGCCTCTTTTTTAAAAGCTCCATGCGTTACTTTTATCCCCGGATTATATAAAAAGAACCCTTGCCGTCGCAAGGGTTCTTCGTTCTGTTACATCATTCCGCCCATGCCGCCCATTCCGGGAGGAACAGCTGCACCACCCTTGTTCTCTTCCGGCTTGTCGGCCACGAGACATTCGGTAGTTAACAGCATCGCTGCAATAGAAGCCGCATTCTGTAAGGCACTGCGTGTTACCTTGGCCGGATCAACGATACCGGCTTCGATCATGTTTTCATACACGCCTTTCAGAGCATTAAAGCCATAGCCTTTCTTACCGCAAGTCTTTACCTTTTCAACGACAACAGAACCTTCTTCTCCGGCATTATAAGCGATTTGTTTAATCGGTTCCTCCAGCGCCTTCTTAATAATATTAATCCCGGTCATTTCATCATCAATATCGGAAGTAACCTTATTTAAGGCTGCCAGACTTTCAATGAAGGCTGAACCGCCACCGGCCACAATACCTTCTTCCACTGCGGCCCGTGTTGCTGCTAAAGCATCTTCAATCCGATGTTTCTTTTCTTTTAATTCGGTTTCGGTAGCCGCACCAACCTGAATAACCGCCACGCCGCCGGACAACTTCGCCAAACGCTCCTGCAGTTTCTCTCTGTCAAAGTCCGAAGTAGTATCTTCAAGGAGTTTCCGGATTTGGGCAACGCGACCATCGATCGCCTGTTTTTCGCCGCGTCCTTCGACGATTGTTGTTTCTTCCTTACTTACTTTTACCTTAGCGGCTTGCCCAAGCATCTCAAGGGTAGTATTCTCCAGTTTCAAGCCGAGATCTTCCGTGATAACCTGCCCGCCGGTAAGAATAGCAATATCCTCCAGCATCGCTTTCCGACGGTCACCAAAGCCCGGTGCTTTGACCGCTACACAGGTGAAGGTTCCCCGTAGCTTATTCAGCACTAAGGTGGCTAAAGCTTCCCCTTCAATGTCTTCGGCAATGATTAAGAGAGATTTGCCGGCCTGCACAACTTTTTCGAGAACGGGCAACAGATCCTGAATAGCAGTAATCTTTTTATCGGTAATCAGGATATATGGATCGGATAAATCAGCTTCCATTTTATCGGAATCAGTAACCATATAAGGGGATATGTACCCTCTGTCAAACTGCATTCCTTCTACAACCTCAAGAGTGGTTCCCATGCTTTGGGATTCTTCTACCGTAATAACCCCATCGTTACCCACTGTCTCCATAGCTTCCGCAATAAGATCACCAATTTCAGTATCAGCCGCGGAAACAGAAGCGACTTGCGCAATGGCTGCCTTGGATTCCACCGGTTTAGCAATCCTGAGGATTTCATCCACCGTAGCTTTTACGGCTTTTTCAATCCCCTTCTTTAAAATCATCGGATTGGCGCCTGCGGCAACATTCTTTAATCCTTCCCGAATAATGGCCTGAGCAAGCAATGTAGCGGTAGTTGTTCCGTCACCGGCCACATCATTGGTTTTTGTTGCCACTTCTTTGACTAATTGTGCGCCCATATTTTCAAACGCGTCTTCTAATTCTATTTCTCTCGCAATTGTCACGCCGTCATTGGTAATGGTCGGCGTGCCAAATTTACGTTCTAAAACAACATTACGTCCTTTAGGTCCTAAAGTAACTTTTACGGCGTTTGCTAAGGCGTTAACACCTTTTTCCAAACCTTTTCTGGCTTCTTCGCCAAAGGAAATTTCTTTTGCCATTTTCTTTTTTCCCTCCTGATTTTTGGTTTTAACTTAAAATATTAAATAACCGCGTGAATATCTCTTTCATTAAGAATCAAAACTTCCTCATTATCCAGCTTCACTTCAGTGCCGGCATATTTGGAGAAGATTACTTTATCTCCCACCTTGACTTCTAAGGGTACCTTTTGCCCGTTTTCTAATGTCCGGCCGGAACCTACCGCTAATACTTCACCCTGTTGCGGTTTTTCTTTCGCCGCCGTATCCGGGATCACAATTCCGCTCTTCGTTTTTTCCTCCTGCGCTAATGGTTTTACTACAACTCTGTCGCCGAGAGGCCTGATGTTCATCTATACTACCTCCTTAAATAATTATAATTATTATCTTGTTAGCACTCAATGTTGTTGAGTGCTAATATACAATATTAATAATAGTCAAGGTGCCATGAGAAGGCAACTTTCATAATTAACCAATATGTCGGTTTTTCAGTGATAAAAGTTATTTTCCTTTAGATATCTCTCTATTGCTTCATTTCCCTTTTGCGATGTGCTAATACATGGGGATTTTTCCCTCATCCTCTACTTAATATATCTCCACTGCATTCCTTCTTTATACACACCAGCTAAAAAAGAGGGAAGGCGAATATTTTTCTTCCGGACACACTGAATATCGACATAGTTTATGTCATTTTGTCAGAGAATCGGCTATAATGATAATTAGCGGAATTATTCCCAGTCTTAGAGAAAGGAGTATTCTTATGAATAGTGGTAAAAGCGAACTCCGTTCAAAGATGCTGGAAAAACGTTCTGGTTTATCCTGGCAGGATGTGCAAATAAAAAGTCATGCCATCAATGAAGCGCTCTTTGCCCAAAGCTTTTTTATAAATGCGAAAACAATGCTCATTTACCTTCCCATTAAAAAAGAACCGAACAGTCTGCCCATCATTAAAAATGCCTGGAAAATGGAGAAAGAGGTCCTGGTTCCTGTTACCATTCCAGAAAAAAAAGAACTGCTCCTCTCGCGCTTGGACAGCCTCAAAGATCTTACGGAAGGATATCATGGTATTCCTGAACCGAAAAAAAGCTGTCTCCGTCCGGTCGAACCACACAAGGTAGATCTCTGCCTCCTCCCGGGAGTAGCCTTTGACACTAATGGCTATCGTCTGGGCTACGGCGGCGGCTACTTCGACCGTTTTCTCCCCACTCTGCGCCCCGATTGTCTGAAAATCGCTCTGGCCTACGATTTTCAGATTCTCGAATTCTTAGCGCATTTACCCCATGATATTCCCGTCGATATAATTATTACTGAATCGGCCGTCTATCATTGCACACAAGAAATTACTTAAGAAGTATCCTGACATATCTTTAAAACTACACAGTCAACACAAGATGTAACTAAAGCCTGACTAAGGAGATTAATCCTTTAGTTGGGCTTTTTCACTTTTACGATCATTTCGATTTCACATGCCGAATCCAGTGGCAGACTCCCGACACCAACGGCACTTCTGGCATGAGCCCCCTTCTTTCCGAACAGTTCCCCTAATAATTCGGAGGCTCCGTTCACTACCTGGGGTTGGGCTGTAAAATCGGGAGCAGAATTAACAAAACCTACTACCTTGACAATTTGCTCAACCTTCTCCAGGTCCCCCACAAAACTCTTGACAACACCCAAACAATTCAAGGCACAAATTTTAGCGGCTTCTTGGGCTTTTTCCAAAGGAAGATCAAGCCCCGCTTTTCCTTTGTATTTGACTTCCCCATTTACTAAGGGAATCTGCCCTGAAGTATAAATATAGTCGTCGGCCCTCACTCCCGGAACATATGCCGCAACCGGTGCAGGGGCTTCCGGAATACTTAGTCCCATTTCTTTTAACCTCTTCTCAATATCAGACATTTTTCTTCACACCTTTCTCCGCTCAATCTTTAATGTATATCTCAGATGAATAATAAATATATATGTATAATATTACCACAATGATTTCTTTTTAGTTCGAGATTTTTGGGTTACGGCAAAAACAGAACATATGTACAACTATCCACAGAATCCACAGGTTTATCCACAGGTTTATCCGCCAAAACTCGCTATTTCTCCCCAACTACCCACAATATCCACAGGTGATATGGTTTTTTTATACTATTTTTTGTCCACATCCGGAATACCTCCTGCCATGCGCCTAAGGAGAGTTACACACAATATACACAATTAGATCATCCACAGCTTCTCTGCGCCTTGTCTCAACCCCCCCCTCACATATTGCCAAAAACAAGCGCCGATAATAATCGGCGCTTGTTCTTACTTTTCTTACATCCTCAATTCATTATTAGCATCATGCGGCAGATATGCTGCAACATTTGTTTCCGGCCTTTCTTCCCGCCTAGAATCGCTCGTTTCGGCGAAACCCGTACCGTTAACCCCTTCCTCTTGGTGCGGTTCAACAGCTTGTGCCTCAGGCGGCACATTTTGCCCATTTTCCGGCGCACTCTGCTCACTCGTCTTCACTTTGCTTATCCGGATCTTCTCGATCCGATGACCATCCATCGCCCAGACAGTCATTTCCAGGCCGGCGATTTCTACTTGGTCTCCTTCAACCGGCACGCGATCCAGGAGAGAAAAAACTAGTCCACCTACGGTATCTGCTTCTTCAAATTGCAAATCGGTATCCAGGTACTCATTTAATTCCTCAATGCGCATCCCGCCATTAATCTCGATCAAATCCTGATCAAGGTACTGAACTAACGGTTCTTCGCTGTCATGCTCGTCTTGAATATCGCCCATAATCTCTTCAATCAAATCTTCCAGAGTCACCAGACCCGCCGTTCCTCCATATTCATCCAAGACTATCGCCATATGAATCTTTTCTTTTTTCATGCTCATAAAAAGCTCGGTGATCTTCTTGGTCTCCGGCACAAAAATGGTTTGCCGAACATATTTCTCGGGCGAAAAATCCTGTTTCTCCTCAGCAGAAAGAAAAATCAAATCTTTAATGTGAACAACCCCTAGGATATTATCAATAATACTATCGTATACGGGGATACGGGAAAATTGTTCTTCTTTGACCACATTCATTAAATTCTCATAAGATGTCGACTTTTCTAAAGCAGTAATATCCGCGCGCGGTGTCATGACGTCTTTAACCACCATATCGGCAAATTCGAAGACCCCGTGCAACATTTTCTTTTCCACCTGGTCCATGGACTCATGCTCTTGTCCGGAGGCTACCAGATCAAGAATGTCCGCTTCAGTATAGCTATTGCTTGAACGTTCCTTTTCGGAAAGCCCTAACCGTTTGCCCAAAGCTCTCCCCGGCCATTCAAACAACCGTTGGAAAGGGAAAAGGAGATATTTTACCGCCATAATCATTCTGCAGCAACTGCGGCAAATTTGCATCGGGTATTTTCTCCCCAATACCTCCGGCACACCTTTCGCTAAAAAAATGAATAAAGCAAGTAACCCGATAATGATCAAAAACATCGTAACGGTTTGCTGCCCGCTTAAAGAGATCTTATAAAGCAACAATGTTCCTGCCACAACCGAACCGATGCCGGCAATCCATTTCCCGAAACATAATGCATCAAAAACCTGATTAGGTGCTTCGAGAATCCCATTTACTAAAATTACTCTGGGATCAATTCTATTCTCTGGTTGCTGAAGACGCACTTTGTTTAAAGCATTCAAGGCACATTCCCAAGTCGCTAAAAGGCCTGCCACCAACATCAAAAGAAGAAACAAGATTAACTGTATACTACCGTCGGGGTCCAATGAAAACCAACTCCCTCTTTATATTCATTATATTCATTAAAAACAAACTATCCTTTACGTATTATACTATAAAGACAGAAAAATTAAAACATTGAAGTTTTCTCCTCTTTTTACCGAAGCCGTAATTGGGGAACCGCATTCAGATCCCAACCGGAGCGTTCCCCTTTCAAATAACGATAATAGCCGGCGCAGGCAATCATGGCCGCATTATCCGTACAAAACTCAATGGGCGGATAAGCCAGTTTAATCCCCTCAATCGCACACCTTTTTTGCATCTCGCTGCGGAGAAAACTATTCGCTGAAACGCCCCCGGCCATCAGTACTGTGGACAGCTTTCTCTGTTTCACGGCCTGAATGGTTTTTTCGACCAAAACCTCCACGACGCTGGTTTGGAAACTGGCGGCCAAATCGGCTTTCGCTATTTCTTCACCTTTTTGCGCAGCTTTATGCAGATAATTCAGCACCGCTGTTTTTAAACCACTGAAGCTGAAATCATAACTATGTTCTCCCAGCCAGGCACGTGGTAACGGGACAGCCTGACCATTGCCCTCCGCGGCTAAGCGGTCCAAAAGCGGTCCGCCCGGATAGCCAAGCCCCATCGCCCGGGCTACTTTGTCATAGGCTTCGCCGGCCGCATCATCCTGGGTCTCGCCCAAAAAATGATATTCCCCATGACCAGTCATTTCCACCAGCGCGGTATGTCCGCCTGAAACGATCAAACAGACTAAAGGAAATTCCCTTTTCTCCCCGTTCAACCAGTTAGCATAAATATGCCCTTCAATATGATTTACGCCGATCAAGGGCAGGTTAAGGCTATAAGCCAGGGCCTTGGCGGTACTGACCCCTACCAACAAGGCGCCCACTAAGCCCGGCCCATAAGTGACGGCAATCGCCGTTAGATCAGCAAAGCGCAGCCCTGCCTCTTCCAGGGCTAGCGCAATCAAACGATTGACCTGCTCCAGATGCTGCCGTGAAGCAATTTCCGGCACGACTCCGCCATACTGCTGATGAGTCTTAATTTGTGACGAAACCAGATTAGCCAGGAGCTCCTCCCCATCAGCGAGAATCGCTACCGCCGTTTCATCACAGCTTGTCTCAATCGCCATGATAATCTCTCTGTTCTTTCCAGTCATGCTCGTTTTCATCCTTACTCAAGAATCTCCTTCTCCAAAAGCTCTTTCCACATAATCAACGCATCTTCGTTCGTATCGCTGTAATAACCGGGGCGAATTCCGGCCACCGTAAACCCCAGCTTAGTATATAACCTTTGCGCCCGCTGATTGGAAACCCGAACCTCTAAGGTCATCCGGCTCGCCCCTTTCCGAAGCGCCAGCGCAAACATCCCTTTCATTAGAAATTCCCCTAACCGTTTTCCCCGATAGGCTGGTGTAATAGCAATATTGGTAATATGCACTTCATCGAGGATTATCCACATCCCACCATAGCCAAGCACCTCAGCGGGATTCTCTTCTGTTGTCACAATGAGATAATAAGCAAACTCATTGTCCGCCAGTTCACAGCTAAAAGCGTAGGAGGACCAGGGGGTCGGAAAAGATTTTTTCTCAATCTCCACCACCTGAGGGACATCTTCTTTTTTCATCGGTCTTAAGAAATAATGTAACTCCATCGGCAAGGCTCCTCAACAGTTTTGGCCAACCTGAGCAAGCTTACGCTGCGCTTCAGAAGCACGTATATACAAAGGTTTTAAAGTGAATAAATCATCCTGCTCTCCGCGCAGTAGTTTTTCCTTACCCAACCAGGCAACACTGGCTCCTCTTGCCGTCAAAAACGGAACAGCCGGATAAACTGCGTTTTCTCCCAAAACATCCCGCCAGATTTCTTGATAATCAAGGGCCCCATCGCCGCACAGCAAAACAGGCTCATTGGATGAGCGGAGTTTTTCCGCCCAAAGCTTTGGATTCACTGCCTGATAAGGCTCCAGCAATTCCGGCATTTGCTGACTGTTTGTTTGCTGACTGTCCAACTTACTGCCCAACCTGAAAAGCGCCGTATACACTTCATCCCGCCGGGCATTCAACAGCGGGCAGACGAGTCCCGGACGCCCTGTCTCCAGATAGGCCAACGCCAGTAAAGTCGGAATACTAACGATCGGAACAGCCAGCCCCTGAGCTAATCCTTTCGCGGTGGCCATCCCAATCCGCAAACCGGTAAAAGAACCGGGACCGCCGGCAATAGCGATTCCGCCAAGATCAGCAGATTTCAGCTTGGTCTGGCGTAACAACTCATCAATTAAAGGAAGTAACTGTTCCGAATGCGTCAAACCGATATTTAATGTAATCTCACCTAATAATTTTTCCTCCGATACCACCGCAACCGATGCAATGGGCGTAGAACTCTCGATCCCTAAGACGATCATCTCCGCTAACCTCTTTTCCTCATTAACCCAACAGCTCTAGCCAATATGCAAAAGCAAACACATTACCTAAAACCTTCGCTTAACCCAGCTTAATCTGAGCGCTTATTATACTCCGGGCACTTCTTTTCATTTGTTGTATAAACCTTTGGTTTGTTCTCCTCGTATGCTGTGCAATATGGATGTTGATTGTATTTATTTTGTTAGCTTCTGAATAAAGTTTTTCATCGACTCACCATGGGGATAAAAGGTCAGCAAACGCCCTTCTCCCCGTTCCGGCCGATAGATGTGCGAAATGACTACCTGCAAATACGTACCCGG
Organism: Peptococcia bacterium; assembly: GCA_050951585.1. Taxonomy (GTDB): domain Bacteria; phylum Bacillota; class Peptococcia; order DRI-13; family DTU073; genus UBA3937. Next base: position 367,283 of record JBMNJI010000007.1, read on the forward strand.
CAGATAAGGCTGAATCAAATCGCTCCATTCAATCGCCGCCACCCAGGGTGCTTCAAAATACTCTTCATAGCCTAACTCTTCAAAAGCCTGCGGAAAAGGCAGCCGATATACATCAAAATGCGCCAGGGAAAGCCTTCCCTGATATAAATGCAAGAGGGTAAAGGTGGGGCTGGTCACCGGCCCTTCCGCGTTAAGCCCCTCCGCGATACCCTTCACCAGTTGCGTTTTCCCCGCACCTAATTGCCCTTCAAGGGCAATAACTTCGCCGCCCTCCAAATGTGCGGCCATTTTTCGACCAATGGCCAGGGTTTCTTCGGGAGAAAAAGACTCAAAACTAAGCTCTTCCACGTACAGCGCACTTCCTATCTCACAAATTCTTTTAAATTAATCAGCCTCAGTTTTTACACCACTATCATAAACCACTTTACCATCTATATATACTCTCTCAATTCGGGAACGCCAATCCAACGGATAAGCCGACATAATGACCAAATCTGCATCCTTGCCTGCTTCGATGCTCCCGATTCTTTTATCCTGTTTCAGAATTCGGGCCGGATTAAGGGTAATCGCCTGTAAAGCGGCTTCTTCGGACATGCCATTTTTTACTGCTAAAGCCGCACAAAGAGGCAAATACTGTACCGGGATCACATTATGATCTGTCGTGAGCGCCACCAGAATACCGGCCTTTTCTAACAAAGCAGCGGTACGCCAGGTCATGCCCGCCAGCTCCACTTTACTTCTACTTGATAAAGTAGGCCCGAGGACTACCGGAATATTCCTTTTCTGCAACTCCGGAATGACTTTATGGGCCTCCGTGCCATGTTCCAGAACCATCTCAATCCCAAACTCATCAGTAATCCGTAAGGCCGTAAGAATATCGTCAGCCCGGTGAGCATGAACTCTCAGCGGGATTTTTTTCTGCAACACCAGTGCCATATTCTCCATCCCTAAATCCCGTTCAAAAACCTCGTCGGAGGAAGGGGTTTTGGACTTTTTATTCAAGTAATCCTCCGCATCAATCAAAGTCTGCCGCAATAACGCGGCAATTCCCATCCGCGTACAAGGCACCTTTTTTTGTTCATTAAACACGCGCTTGGGGTTTTCCCCAAAAGCCACCTTAAGTCCGGCCTGGGCTGCCAGGATCATTTCCTCAAAGCTATTCCCGGCTGTCTTCATCACCATATTCGTTCCGCCAATCACATTGGCGCTGCCGGGGCCGGTCATGACAGCCGTCACCCCACCACTTGCCGCATCACAAAAACCCAAATCAAGAGGATTCACCGCATCAAGGGCGCGCAATTCCGGGGTCACCGGCTCGGTAAATTCGTTCAAATCATCACCATCATCCTGAAAAATCTCCTCCAGAATGCCTAAATGCGTGTGGGCATCAATAAAACCCGGGAATACGATTTTGCCTTCTAAATCCTCTACTTGCACATCCGCCGGATTTCCTTCTCCCGGCTCCGCACCATTGCCGGCCTGGTCATAGTCAACTCCCCCGTCACCAGTTGCTGTCTTTCCATCGTTGACAGCGGCAATTGCTGCCGCCTCCGCTAGGGAGAGCTCTTCTCCCACATACTTAATCGTCTTGCCCCGGAGAACAACCATCCCCTTGGCATAGACCTGACCATTCATCGTATAGATCTGGCCATTTTTTAATACCGTCACCCTATTTTGACTCACGCTTTTACTCCTCTACTTTCTCGATTTTTCGTCACCATCATATTATCATACATATTATCATTCATCATGTCATCAGCTTATTTGCTATATTTTTTTCAGGTTGTTTTTCCTGTTAGTCTATCGTGGCTCAGATCAGCATCGATAAACCGATCCGTCCTCTCGCCCGGTCCACTTGTAAAACCTTGACCTTCACAATATCCCCCACGGAGACAATATCCAAAGGGTGTTTCACAAATTTTGCACTTAACTGCGACAGATGAACCAGCCCGTCCTGCTTTACTCCGATATCCACAAAGGCGCCAAAATCCACCACATTCCTTACCGTACCCGTCAGAACCATGCCTTCACGTAAATCCTCCAACGACAGAACATCCCGCCGCAAAAGAACAGGCGGCAAATCCTCCCGCGGGTCGCGACCGGGTCTTTTCAATGCTTCCACAATATCACGCACCGTAGGAACTCCGGCGCCCAGGCTTTTGGCTAAGGCTTGCGGGTCCACCTTCTCTAAGGCCGCTCTGATTTCCTGTTCCCGCGTGGCCAGGTCCTGTACCCGAAAACCCACCTGGGCAAGGATTTGTTCGGCTAAAGGGTAAGATTCGGGATGAACGGGCGTATTCTCCAAAGGATTATCACCGCCGACAATCCGCAAAAATCCCGCACATTGTTCAAACGTTCGCTCGCCGAGACGCGGCACCGCCAATAATTCCTTCCTGGTACGAAATTTGCCTGTTTTCTCCCGCCGCTCTACTACCGCCTTTGCTATCGCCGGACTAAGCCCCGCCACATATTGCAGCAAGGCCGGTGAGGCTGTATTTAATTCTACCCCCACCGTATTGACACAATGCTCCACTACTCCCTGGAGAGCCCGCCCGAGCTCTTTCGTATTCACATCATGCTGGTATTGTCCCACCCCGATCGCCTTGGGATCAATTTTCACCAATTCGGCCAAAGGATCCTGAATCCTGCGGGCGATTGAGACCCCGCTCCGATAAGATAAATCTAAATCGGGAAACTCCTCGCGCGCTAGCGGGGAGGCAGAATAAACAGATGCTCCCGCTTCACTGACAATAGTATAACTGACCGCTAATTTCTCTTCTTTGATTAAATCCGCCACAAAACATTCCGTCTCCCGTGAAGCCGTTCCATTGCCAATCGTAATTGCCGTAACCTGCCACCTTTCGATCATGGCCTTGACCTTTTCCGCTGCTTCTTTTTTCGCTTCCTGCGGCGGATGAGGAAAGATCACTCCTGTTTCCAGAAGCTTCCCTGTATCATTAACGACAGCCAGCTTACAGCCGGTACGAAATCCCGGGTCTATCCCCATCACAATCTGTCCACGTACCGGTTGCTGCAAAAGCAGATTGCGCAAATTCTTCGAGAATACAACAATGGCCTGTTGCTCCCCTTTTGCGGTTAAATCCCGGCGTATCTCTCTTTCCAGACTGGGGTACAGTAACCGGCTTAGCCCATCCGCGATTGCCTCTTTTAGCTGTGCTGCCCCCAGACTCTGCGGATTCGTCACTACTTTACTGCACAAAAGCGGCAAAAGCTCCTCTTCCGGAACAGCAATCTTCACTTGCAATACTTCTTCCTTCTCGCCTCGGTTAATGGCCAAAATACGGTGGGGAGGGATTTGGCGCACCGACTCCGCATACTCATAATACATCTCATAAGGAGTGGGGCTTAGCTCTGTGTTTTCCGCGTTATTAATGTTCGCGGCCCCTTTTGCCCGCACGACCCTGGTAACCAGTAAGCCCTTCGCATAGATCAACCTGCGGGCGGCTTCGCGCAGGACAGGGTCATCCGCGACCTCTTCGGCCACAATATCCCTGGCTCCTGCCAGGGCTTCCTCGGGTGTGTTAACCTCAAGTTCCGGATTTAGATACTGTGCGGCCAGAACGGAAAGGTCCCCTTCCACCAGGGACTGGTCTTTAAGCAATAAAGCCAACGGCTCAAGCCCCTTCTCCCGCGCTATACTTGCTTTGGTACGACGCTTCGGACGAAAGGGGCGGTATAAGTCTTCTACCTGCTGCATTGTCGTCGCCGCCTGAATAGCGTTTTCCAAGTCAGGCGTCAATTTTTCCTGTTCACCGATCAGGCGGATTACTTCTTCCTTACGTTGAACAAGGTTCTGTAAATATGCTAACCGTTCAGCCAAACGGCGCAGCATCACTTCATCCATTTCTCCGGTCGCTTCTTTACGATACCGTGCGATAAAAGGAATTGTATTTCCATCATCCAGTAATTGAATCGCCTGGGCCGTTCCTGGCAAAGGCCAGCCCAGTTCTTGCGCTAATATTGCCGCAAAATCCATCTCGCCTGGTTCTCCTTCATAAAAATGTACTTGTTAGCTCCAATATCCAGCCTTACTCGGCTCTTGCGCCTGCCCCTTTGATGGAAAAAGCAGGTCTGATTTCCCCGACAAGCTTATTACAAGCATTATAGATGAGGCCTTTGCTGTATGCTGATAGCCTGTCCTTTTCCTTGGCTGTTAAAAACCCTAGCTGATCCAATAAGGAAATGACCACCGGTGGTATGACCCGCTCATTTCCATCGGCGATCTTCACGGCAATCCCGATTCCTTCGTCCGGAATCCCCAGACAATAAACCCCTTCGGCGCCGTCTTGGGCGATAAATTTACTGCCTGTCGCCTTCAACAAATCCGTCGTAAACCGATCCGTGCCGGCAAGCAAAAAGGGATAAGAGGAATAAATAGCTTTGACAATCTCACAGGCAGTATTCCTTACTTCACTAAAATGGATCGGCACGGCAAGCTTCGCATAGGCATACGCCATTCTTTCGATACTGAGCGCAAAAGTAGGCACGTTACAGCTGTCTATGCCCAACGGAATGTCCTCTGGTCGTAAACCGGCCGCCTCAGCCACACATTGGATTATTTCCTGCTGCACAGGATGTTCCGGCAAATAGTAATCATCTAACGGTTGCTTTAAATACCGTGCCAGGACAAGCATTCCCGCATGGATCCCCGAGGATTCATTGTGTAAGGGCGAAGGATCAACCCCTTCAATTAATAATTGCTCGTAGCTAAACTTATGACGAGGGGGCATGATCCCGCAACGCAAATAGTCGGCACTCAACCCGATTTTTTCGAGTACTTCGGAAACCACCTCGCAGTGTTCAGGTTCTCCATTATGAGAGCCGATAATAATGGCAATGTCTTTTAAAGTAAAGGCATAATCTACTACGACGCCGCTTTCAATTACCGGTAAGGCCTGAAACGGCCTCGCCGCAGAACGAAAAAAGGAGAGAGATTGCGTATCGCCTAATGAGGCGAGGATTTTGCCATTTTCATTGACAACCGCAATTATCCCTTGATGAACACTTTCCACCTGTTCGCCCCGAAGTACCTCCGCTATTTTTGCCGTTTTCATACTTATCAACCCCCATTCTTCGCCGAAAGATGATTAATCAGATTTTGAAAAAGAGAAAATGAGATTTGCTCTTTTGACCAATTACATTCCGGATGCCATTGCACGGCAATGATTCTTCCTGACTCACTGCCCCCGGAATCCTCCGAGACTGATTCCAGCGCTTCAATTAAACCATCGTTCGCCCAGGCAACAGCCCGCAAGCCTTTGCCCACGCGCCGCACCGCCTGATGATGGAAACTGTTCACCTTAAAGCTTTTTCTCTGCGCTAATTTAAACAGATAACTGTCTTGTTCAACCTGCACGTAATGGGTGGGGTACCATCTTGCCGCGTGCTGCTCATGCAATAGTGTGGTGACATTCTGCCGTTCGAGATCTTGATAAACGTCACCACCTGCCGCAATATTCAAAACCTGCATCCCCCGACAAACACCTAACGCCGGTTTATCACCCTGTAATACTAAACGAGCCAGGGCAAGTTCAAAAATATCGCGCCGCGCAGTTATTTCGCCCAACCCTTGCATAGGGTCCTCGCCATAATATGCAGGGTCCACATCACTTCCGCCCGAAAATATGAATCCATCTAACTGGTTATAATATACAGCAACTAAATCAAGAGAATCAACCCCCGGAAGTAAAATAGGGACGCCACCGGCTTCCTGCACCGCACGCACATATTCGTCATGCAGCTTATGCCAATTGTTTTTTTCATCCCAGCCACAAGTAATGCCGACCGTGTATGCCATTTTTTCTCCAACTCACTTCTTATTATTCTTTTCCTTATTTTATTACTGCCAGCCATTACTATGTGCAACCTAACCTTATTATACCACTATTCAAAAAATTTTTTCACTATTCCGCACATTATCTTGCTTCCTCCCCTCCTTTTACTTAGATTGGCGAAAAAAGAATGCTGTTCCTCTTTTTACAGAAGGATAACAGCATTCCCCGTACTAGTCTCTCTAATCTATCTTGTCTCTCTGGTCACTTTGTTCTCTCTCATTTTTCTGGTCTTTCTTGGGTAATCTTCCGGCTTTACGCAAGTTTTCCCGTAGCAAATATTCAATATGCCCATTTACACTGCGGAATTCATCGGCAGCCCAACGTTCAACAGCGGCAAAGAGAAGCGGATCAATACGCAACGGAAAGTTCTTCTTTATCGACATTATTTTTTCTCTCTTTAACCTTAATAATAATTAATACAAGGTACTGGTATTTATCACCGGCTGGGCTGCCCGGTCGGAGACAATTGCTACCAGTAAATTATTGATAAGTGCTACTTTCCGCTCCTGATCCAACTCAACCGTACCATCATGCAATAACTGCTCAATCGCCATTTGGGCCATCCCGACAGCACCTTCAACAATCTTCTGCCGCGCCGAAATAATCGCCGTCGCCTGCTGACGCTGCAACATGGCACTGGCAATCTCCGTCGCATAAGCTAAATGGGTTAAACGTGCCTCAATTACGTTCACTCCGGCCACATCCAAACGGGCCTGCAATTCTGCAGCCAGCTCTGCGGCTACTTCCTCCGTATTTCCCCGCAATGAACTGCCATCTCCGGCAAAATCATCATACGGGTACTTTGTGGCCACATGCCGTAAAGCTGTTTCACTTTGTATTTCCACAAATTTTTCATAATCATCCACATCAAAGACAGCCTTCGCGGCATCGACTACTTTGATTACCAGGACGGCCGCTATTTCAATCGGGTTCCCTTCCACATCATTAACCTTTAATTTTTCACTGTTAAAATTACGCACTCTTAGCGAAACCTTTTTCCCAACCGCAAAAGGAACTGTAAACCAGAAACCGGCTTCCCGCACAGATCCGATATACCGGCCAAAAAAGGTTAATACCTCCGCCTGATTCGGTTGCACAATCCGCATGCCGGCGCAAAGTACCGAAAAGACCAGCATCTGCACAATCCCTAGGATTATCTGCATTTTAATGAAGCTATAGATTGTACCGGCCAACAGCAACAGCATGAAGAAAAGCGCGACAAAACCATTGATCTTCCAAGCGTTTTTATCCATCATACCAACCCCTCCAATTATATATAATCCTGATATTTTTATGATATCATAATTATATCAGCGACGCAATGCCCCTGATATGCCATCCCTCCCGATAATAACAAAAAGCGCCGGGAGGTTTTCCCCCCCGGCGCCCGAAACTACTTTGCCTATCATTTTCTGTTTATGTTTTTCTTTTTACTATTTGCTGACTTTGACGGGAGAGACTCTTGTTGTGGTCGTGCCATCTCCCAATTGTCCCTTTTCATTCGCGCCCCAGGCATAAATGGTTCCATCTGCGCTGACGGCAAAGCTATGCCGTTCGCCGCAGGTGATGCCCACAATATTGGCTAATCCTTGCACCTGTACGGGTTTGGTCTTGCTGGTATAATTTCCGATGCCCAATTGACCGTAACCGTTATTTCCGGTGCTCCAGACCGTACCGTCATTTTTCAAAAAGAGCGTATGATATCTGCCGGTCGCTACCGACACAACCCCTTTTAATTCCGGCAGTTGAACCACATAGTATTTATGTGCTGATGTGCCGGATGTGCCGTCACCGATGGTGCCGTAACGATTTACGCCCCAGGCCCATAATGTTCCGTCCGCTTTCAGCGCATAGTTAGTGCAGGCTTCCGAAGAAATCCAGACGATATCGCTAAGTCCTTGGATTTGGATGGGTTCCAGTCTGTTGATATTGGTTCCGTCAGCCATATGGCCAGCGCCATTATATCCCCAACCCCAAACAGTTCCGTCGGCTTTTAAGGCGATGCTGTGGCTTCTGCCTGCCTGGATCTGGACAACATTGGTCAAACCTTTGACCTTTACGGGAATATAGCTGTTTGTGGTGGTACCAGTACCCAATTGACCATAACCGTTATATCCCCATGCCCAGACGGTACCGTCATTTTTAAGAGCAAGACTATGGTTGCAGCCGGCCGCCACAGCCTTTACCCCGGTTAATCCTTTTACTTGGACCGGGTCTTTACGGTTGGTTTTTGTGCCATCACCCAATTGGCCGGTGGCGTTGTATCCCCAAGCCCATACCGTTCCATCACTCTTTAAGGCCAGCGTTGTATTTTCCAGCGAGGATAACGCAATAACTCCTGTTAAGATCTTCACTTGATTACTGCCGTTAATATAACTGGTGCCGAGGTTATCGCCCCAGAATGAAACGGTCCCGTTTGCATTTATCTTCGCGCTATGGGCCGCTCCACCAGCTAAACTAAACAGATTCTGCGGTGCTGCCGGTTGCGGATTTTCAGCTGGTTTTTGCTGAACATTGACCATACAGGAGGCAGTATAAGCACCATCTAACGTCGTGACCGTGATTTTCGCCGTACCTGCCGCTACCGCACGGATATTGCCCGCACCGTCTACTGTGGCCACCGCCGGTTTACTGCTTGCCCAGCTTACCTCTTTGTTGGCGGCGTTACTGGGGCTTACCGCTGCAGTTAATTTCTCGCTCTGTCCCACTGTTAGAGCCAATTCGCCCTTGTTCAGACTTACTCCGGTTACCTTCACTACTACCGGCTCCGGTTTTTGTACTGTAATTAAACAATTGGCTGTAAAACCACCATCTAACGTCGTGACCGTGATTTTCGCCGTACCTGCCGCTACCGCACGGATATTACCCGCACCGTCTACTGTGGCCACCGCCGGATTACTGCTTGCCCAGCTTACCTCTTTGTTGGCGGCGTCACCAGGGGTCACCGTTGCGGTTAATTTCCCGGTCTGTCCCACTGTTAAAGCCAAATTGCCTTGGTTCAGACTTACTCCGGTTACCTTCACTATTTCCGGCTCCGGTTGCACATACTCTGTTGTATACAGCTCATTAACTTCTTGGGCAGTCAAAGCCCGGCTATAGATATAAACATCATCAACCTTGCCTATGAAGTTATTATTACCGGCACTTACTCCGCCGCCGATCCGTAAAGGCTCGGCATTCATATTGATTGTACCACTTGCCTTTGAATTATAGACCTGTTTTCCGTTAATATAGATTTTTATCCTTGTTCCATCATAGGTTCCAGCAACATGGGTCCAGGTCCCGCTCGGCACTGAATTAGCCGCGGTGTATCCGGTCATGGCATTAATACCCGTTTTAAAGGAAAAACCGATATTATTTTGTCCTCCCTGGATAATGCTGTAATCAGTATTGGAGCCCAGGGATTTATATATTATTTTCTGATATTTTGTATTGCTAACAGGATTAATCCACGCAGCGATGGAAAAAGCTGAGCGCGGACTTAAACTAGCTTGATGGGGGATCTCCACATAATCATTCCCGTCAAAACTTAAGGCGCTTCCTCTTTTTCCTTCCACAAAAGTAGCCCCGTAAATTTTCCCGTCGTTTTTGCTTTCACTAATGTCTTTGGCGATTGTACCTGTTCCTTCGTTAAAAAGCCATTGACCGATTGGAGATTCTGCAGCCCCTAACGCAGCCCCGACGAAAAATGTGCATTGCAAAACTAACGTCATCAGATGCTGATAATACGACCTTGTTTAAAGCTTTTTTCTTCTTTTTGATCATTCCCGCTAATCCTCCTTGAATTTGTTTATCTAAACGGAAAATCCGGTTTAATAACTTCCATTAAGACTTAGGTAATCCCCTCGCTACCGTATGATGACCCGATTTCTCAATTCAATTAATTATTCCGAAAATTTCCGTTTATGTCATATAGTAACCTGTCTAAATCATCCTTACAGGAAGTATGTCAATTCAGCATGAGAATTTATCACGTTTCCAATAAACTAATTACGGTAGGTCTAAGTAAATCTCCCGTCTTCCCAATCCCAAACTCACCTTGATCATTTTTCCCCCAGCCCCAAACCGTACCGTTTTTATCAACCGCAAAGCTTTGACATTCCCCGGCCGCAATAGAAGTGATATTTGTTAATCCTTCCACCTTCTTCGGTAACAGGAGATTTTCCCTGCTGCCATGACCTAATTGACCATCTTCACCTTTCCCCCAGGTATGGACGAAGCCTTTATCATCTAAGGCAAGAGAATGCCAGCGTCCTACCGTAACAGCCGTAACATTTACCCCTTCCAAGGCCTTAATCTTTTGGGGCGTTACTCTATTTTTCGTGCTGTTATCCCCTACCTGACCAAATTTATTGAACCCCCAGGACGATACTTCTCCTTTATCATTTAGCGCTAAAGAATGACAAGAGCCACAGGCAATCGCGACGATGTTTGAGAGATTTTTTACCAGACCGGGCTTTGCACTGTTTTTTGTATTACCATTCCCTAATTGCCCGGCATTGTTGATGCCCCAACTCCACACTCTCCCCTGCTCATCAAGAGCAAGGCTATGCCATCTGCCGGATTGAATTCCTTTGATTTTCGGCAGTCCTTTAACCTGAACAGGCTCGGTCGTATTTTCGAAAAGTCCATTTCCGATCTGTCCTGATGTACCTAAACCGGTTACCAAAACAGTACCGTCACTTTTTAAGATTAAACTGTGTCCTACCCCTGCCGCTACAGCGATGGCATCTTTGATATTCTTCATCTTTACAGGGATGTCCGTCTTTTCGAAAAGTTGTCCGATCCCCAGTTCGCCATTACCGTTTCCTCCCCAGCCAAAAACCAGTCCATTAGCAGTTAAAAATAAAGCATGATTATGAATGGCCGCGACGCTTTTTACCCCCGCAATCCCGTCAATCTTTTCGCTTGTGCTAACATTAGTGCCTTTCTGATTATCTCCGGATACCCACGGGATACCGTCCTCAATCCTGATAGTAAACCCATTGCCGGCGGCCAGCTTCTTATCCGGGTTTTGTACATTTAACGGGTCTTCCTTCTTCGCTCTTGAAACAAGTGATTTTAAATCATCAATAACTTTATTGGCATTGATTTCCCTAAATAAACATTCACCTGTAGTTTTTATTATACGGGCATAATCTGCTGCTTGCCCCGGGATGGAAAACCCGTAGGCCTTTTCTATGAAAAATGGACACTGCAAAAATAGCATGATTGCTAAGCTTGTTGTCAGGAGCTTCTTCATAAAAAATCCCTCCCTGTTTTTTTACACTCTCTATTCTACACCACTTTGGCTGATTAGGGAAGAGTTTTTTCTGACTATTTTATATTTTTTAGTTTATTAACTCTATTTAGTCGCTAAGCCGGCTTCTAGCTGATATGTATCAGGCACCCCTTATAGATCGATCAAAGCCAAACTGATTTGCAAGGCTTCATTCACCTTTTCCATTAACTCGTCATCTAAGGAGGAAATCTTGTGCTTCAACCGCTGCTTGTCGATGGTCCGGATTTGCTCTAACAGGACGACGGAGTTCTTCTCTAGACCGCATACTTCCCGATCGAGCTCAACATGGGTAGGAAGCTTGGCCTTTTCAAGCTGGCTGGTAATCGCCGCCACGATCGTTGTGGGACTGTATTGATTACCGATATCATTTTGAATAACCAAGACAGGGCGCGTTCCTCCTTGCTCGGATCCGACCACAGGATTTAGTTCGGCATAAAAAATATCGCCCCTTTTTACGCTCATGAGCAACGCTCCACCAATTTCTTTTCAATTAGCGAGCTTGCCTCCTCTTCGCAATAATGGAATTCATCAGCCAACGCAAGATTGATCCTGGCCATTTCTAAATAACCGGCCCTCATTTGTTCTCTTAGACGCGTTTTTTTCTTTTCCTCCAGATAGAAACGCATAGCTTCCTTGATTAGTTCACTGCGGTTTTTCTTCTCCATATTTGTTAATCCGTCTACTTCTTTGAGCAGAGAAGCAGGCAAAGAAACCATGATGCGTTTACTGTCTGTCACGGATAATCACTCCCTTAAAAAAGTAAAAACACGTCCAACGATATCTTATGCATTTAAATTAAATTATATTATTATACCTAAGTAAGGCGCGGATACGACGCCATATCCTATTATTATCACATAAACTCAGCCCAAATCAACTGGAAAACTTTACACCCTTTAGCTATTAGCAACCGGCTTCCATCCGTTCAAGCTTGCTGCAGGCTAAAGGAATAAAATCGGCAATCTCTCCGGCCAATAATCCCCGCATCCCTTTGCTTTCCGCTAACATGTCCCCGGCGAGCCCGTGAAGGAAAACCCCTAATACTGCCGCTTGAGCCGGGTCAAGTCCTTGTGCCAGTAAACCTCCGATTACCCCGGCCAAAACATCACCCGAACCCGCAGTCGCCAGAGCTGGAGAACCGGTGGAATTAATAAAAATCAAGCCTTCCGGGATGGCCGTCACGGTGACCGCTCCTTTCAGAACCACAATCGCGTTAAAATTCGTCGCCGCCTGAAAAGCCGCCTCGACCCGATTTTCCTCCACTACCGCAACCTCAGTACCCAAAAGACGCGCCATCTCACCGGGATGAGGGGTCAAGATCAACGGAGCTTCAGCCGTTTTAAAAACCTCCACTTCCCCCGCCAGGACATTTAACCCGTCAGCATCAATAACCACCGGGACATCGGTCAGCAAAACATTCTGCACAATATTTTTGATATTCTCACCGGTCCCCAGACCGGGACCAATCACAACCGCCTTTTTGCCCTTGAGATAGCTCTCAATTTCGGTCCAGGCCTCAAAAGAAAGAGTGCGTTCTCTCGTTTCAGCAACTCCTCTCGTAATAACCTCCGGAAAAGAAAGATCAAACAAATCAGCCAGGGATTCCGGTAAACAGGCGGTCACCATTCCTGCCCCCGAACGCAATACCCCTTTGCAAGCCAAAGAAGCGGCCCCGGTCATCCCCCTGGAGCCCGCAATCACTAAAACATGACCAAAGGTATTTTTGTGTCCTTCCAAATCTCTTTGAGGCAGAAACTCACGGGCTAAAACACTATCCACATAATATTCCTCGCGTTCCAAAAGGGCCAGCCCGTCCTGCGGTAAAGAGATATCCGCCACAATCATCCGCCCGACATACTTTTTCGCCGGGTAAAGGACCAGGCCTCGTTTCGGCCAGGCAAAAGTGACCGTATAATCGGCCCGCACACACAACTGTTCAACCCGGCCATTATCCGCATCCGCGCCCGAAGGCACGTCAATGGCCAGGGTCGGACAACCGCTTGCGTTAAGGGTCTCAATGGCCCGCAAAACATTGCCTTGCAGATTCCCGCGCAAACCGGTACCCAGGATCCCGTCAATTAACATATCACAATTATTCAGACACAGCTTGAAAAGATAAAAACTATTATCATCATTAAGATAATGCCACTTCAGCCCTAATCTTTCAATGAAACTCCAATTTTCCCGCACCACACCACGAAAGCCCTCCGGCTTATTAAGCAGAAAGAGTTTGATGTCGGCGCCTTGCTGGTAAAGATGCCGGGCAGCAACCAGGGCGTCTCCGCCATTATTCCCCTTCCCGACCAAAAACACATAATTACCACCGGCCTTTTTCTGACTTAACTCTTGTACTGCTTGAGCTACAGAACGTCCGGCATTTTCCATCAGCAACAGCGCCGGAATGATTCGTTCCCCCTCCGCCCACGCATCAATTTTTTTCATTTCACTTCCGGTAATCAATCGCATTTTTGCAAACACTCTCCAATAGCCACAGCCATAGCGTAATGCCGACTGTGCGTAATACTTACCTTTACTACGGAAATTTCCTTTTCCTGCAAGACTTTCAGTAACGCTTGCTGAAAGCTGACCTGGGGCTCCCCCAGTGAATCCGGCAAGACCTCCAGATCATGCCAGGAACAAGCGCGCAAGCCAATTCCTAAGCATTTCAAAATAGCCTCTTTAGCCGCAAAACGTCCCGCTAAGGCCTGGATGGGATTCCCTTTTTCCTGACAATATGCAATTTCCCGCGGGGTGAGTAACCGCTTCCAGAGGGCAGGATGACGACGCACCGCGAGACCCACCCGTTCAATCTCCACAAGATCCGTACCAAGATAAATCATTAATTAATGTTCTTCCTCTCTTAACTTAACTCCTGCTCAATAATTTTGCCAATTTCACCGGCAATCTCCTCTAACTGTCTGTGCTCTTTGCCCTCCGCCATCACTCTGATTAATGGCTCCGTGCCGGAAGGCCGCACCAGAATGCGTCCGTCCCCGGCCAATTTTGCTTCATGATCGGCAATGATGCGGCGAATGGCCTCATTTTTCTCCCAAGCTTTATCCTTTACCCTGATATTAATTAACACTTGCGGATAATTCTCCATAGAAGCGGCTAATTCGCTCAGCCTCTTCCCGCTCTCCGCCAGCACACTAAGTAACTGTAGCGCAGTCAGAATCCCGTCCCCGGTGGTATTATACCGGCTAAAAATGATATGCCCGGATTGTTCGCCCCCCAAAACGGTCCTGGTCTCCAGCATCTTCTCCAGCACATACCTGTCTCCCACCTTTGTTTCATAGACATGGATACCGGCTTTTTCGAAAGCTTTCTTTAAACCGAGATTGCTCATTACCGTAACAACAACCTGATCGTGTAACTGGCCTTTTGCTTGCAAAGCCAGGCCACAAATAACCAGGATTTTATCTCCATTAACCTCCTGCCCTCCCTCATCAACGGCAATAACTCTGTCACCGTCTCCGTCATGGGCGATCCCTAAATCAGCCCCATGTTTTATTACCGCCTGCTGTAAGGCTTCCGGATGGGTGGAACCGCAATTTTCATTGATATTCACGCCGGTGGGGAGGTCGTTAATACTAATCACCTGGGCCCCTAATTCCCGATATACCAGCGGTGCCACCTCCGAGACCGCTCCATGGGCACAATCAACGACAATTTTTAAACCGCGGAGCGAAACCCGTACACTTTCCTTTAAAAACCCGATATAGCGCTCAATGGCATCAGCCAAAGGGATAATCCTGCCTAAATCGCTCCCGGCAGGACGAGGCAGATGATCTTCCCCGCCGAGCACAAGTTCTTCAATTTTATCTTCCAGTTCATCAGGTAATTTATAACCATGTTCATTAAAAAACTTTATTCCGTTATCCGCAAATGGATTATGGGAAGCGGAAATTACCACACCGGAACAAGCTTTCATTTCTCTTGTCAAATAAGCGATGGCCGGAGTCGGAATCACTCCTGCCAGATATACATCTACACCGGAAGAACAAACGCCGGCTGCTAAGGCCCCCTCGAACATGGAACCAGAAATACGTGTGTCTTTCCCTAAAACAATGGCTGTTCTCTCTCCCGATTTCTTTAATAATGCGGCCGCCGCCCGGCCTAACCGAAAGGCTAGTTCCGGAGTCAATTCACTGTTTGCGAGTCCCCGTACTCCATCAGTGCCAAAAAGCTTACCCATTGACCGGTCCCCTTCCTGAATGATAATAATTCACTTTCTTCATGAGGATAGGCTTAACCTTCTTTGGTTATTGTCACGTCCACTGAAGCCGGCTCAACCTTGAGCACTTGCATATTGGCCGGCAGTTCTACTTTGACAGCCAAATCATGCGTTCCCGGCTCCAGCTCTTTAACATCGACAACAGCCTTGACCTCCATATTTTTATCCAAATGTTCGAGCGCCTCCCGATCTCCTCTGACTATTAGCGCAACCTTTTCCGGCTTAATGATATACTTCAGTCCTTCCTGGGAATTGGTTACGGCAACCGGAATATCGGTAATTTCCTTCTCGACATCCGTAGCTTGTACCTGTACCAGAATCTTCACGACCGGCTGATAAACGAGGCTCGCTCCATCCGGAGGCACCAAAGCCACCTGCGTGGCATATTCACTATCAATACCCGTAATATCCAACGGCGCTGTCGCCACATGATTAATGAGGCTCAGGATTTCATATGGTCCGGATATCTTCACCGTCTCGGGATCAATGGTCACGCCGGAAACCTCGAATCCTTCCTTGGGCCTTCCCACAATCTGCGGTTTGATGGCTACCGTAATCGTATTGTTGGGCTTGGTAATCGGTACAAAAACCTGGACTTCCCGCGGACTAATCTCATATTCATCAGTTACCGTACTGCCGTCCTTCGTTAACAAAGTAACCGGCGTATTTAAACTAAGATCTTCCGTAGCCTGATTAAGGTTAATCGTCACCAAAGCGGTTTCCAGCTTATTAAGCATTTGTCGGGCACCCCTGACTACCACCGTCGAAGGCTGCAACACCGGTTCAAAACTCGAATAACCCTTCGCCACCGTTCCTTTAGTAATCACCTGCACAGGCAATTGCTTCGTTTCAAGTGCATCAACAGCCAAACTCATGCTCGAAGGTCGCACCAAAACAAGCTCAACACCAGCCGGTAAATCCACTTCAATTAAATAATCGTTCTCCCCGATTTGGGCATTATTCAAATCTATTGTTGCCTTAATTTCCTTTTCGGTAAGAAGCTTCACTATCGAAACAGGCCCTCGAACTTTGACCTCAACCTTACCCGGATTACTTCTTAACACCAGTCCATCTTGTAGATTCTGGTGTGTGACAGGAACCATTATGGTTTTTTCCGTTGGAGGATTTTGCATATTAATGACATAAAGCCACAAGAGAATCGCCAGAAGAACAGCCAGCCCCTTATAAGCAATGTCTTTTTTCAATATTTCATACATAGTTAAGACCTCCAGTTAAACAACGGCATGGATGTTTGCTGTTTTGCGGAGAGACGCTTATTTAAGATTTCCCTTAACGTATTTTCATCAAGATAGCGAGTCAGTCTGCCTTCTTCCGCCACAGAGATGACTCCTGTTTCTTCGGAGACCGTAATCCCGATACTGTCGGACTGTTCGGTTAAACCTAAGGCCGCACGATGCCTTGTCCCCAGCTCTTTACTAAGATTGGGGTTTTCCGAAAGCGGAAGGAAACAACCCGCTGCAGCAATCCGGTCCCCTCTGATAATCACCGCACCATCATGAAGAGGGCTCTTCGGAATAAAAATATTTACCAGGATTTCTGAAGAAACAAGTCCATCTATTTTCGTTCCTGTTTCGATATAATCATTAACACCAATTTCCCGTTCTAGAATGATCAGGGCTCCAATGCTATTCTCGGATAAACTTTTGGCCGCCCGCACAATCTGATCGACAAGCTTCTCCAAAGCCTCCTCATTCAACATCGACATCGGACGGGCAAAAAACTTCCCCCGCCCTAACCGTTCCAAGGCCCGGCGCAATTCAGGCTGAAAAACAACTGGTAAAGCCACGACAAGCACTGTCTTCAACTGATCCAATATCCAGCTTACGGTGGTAAAACCAGCAAACTTGCTGACCAGGGAAGCAAGCAGTAGAACAATCAAGCCCTTAATCAACTGCACGGCTCGCGTGCCTTTAATAATCATCATGGCTTTATAGATCACAAAGGCCACAATGAGAATATCGATGATACTAATGAAATTAACTATTTCCAGAACTTGATTCCACAAAAACGCTTCCTCCTTTTGTTTCGCTGATTTTACTAGTTCGACAATTCATCTGCCGATTCCTTTAAATACCCTTGAAAAATAGTGGCAGCCTCTGTGAATAATTATAGCCTTTTTCCTCTTTCCGTGGTATTATCTTCCTATAAAATGTGATAAATATTTTTTGTTCTTAGTTTATTTATGATATAATTTGATATACTATGAATTTATTATCTCGCGCAAAAGGGAGGAGAAGTAATTTGCGAAAATATATCATGCCATTACTCATCATTTGCCTCTTTACAGGCTTCTTCCTCGCTTATCAGTTTAAGGTCCAATCTAAAAGTACCAGTTTCGAGGCAATTAGTCAAAGAAATAATAATCTTATTACAATTATCCAGGATTTAGAAAAGGAAATTGCCAATCAGGAAAATCAAATTGACGCCATGCGTACGCAACTGAATGATATTCAGAGTCAAAATAATCAGGGAAAGCTACAGGAATTTCAAACAAAGCTCACCAGAGCAAAAATCGAAGCGGGTCTCACTCCGGTTATTGGCAAAGGACTGACTATTACCCTTGATGACAATAAAGAAGGCCTAAAAGATAATCCCACGGATGACCCCAACAAATACATTATTCATTATGAACACATCCTTAATCTTGTCAACGAATTAAAAATCGGGAGTGCTGAAGCAATTGCCATTAATGGGCAGAGGTTAATCACCACTTCCGAGATCCGTTGTGTAGGCAACGTCATTCTCGTCAATATGACCCGTATTGCTCCCCCTTTTGAGATTAAAGCAATCGGCAGCCCGAAATTAATGAACGAAAGCATTTTAATGGGGCAATTAGGTATTTTAAAAGATGCTAATTTCCCGGTTACGATTGTCGAAACTGAAGAATTAGTCATTCCCGCCTACAAAGGAGATCTGCAATTCACATACACTGCACAGCAATAAAGGAGGCTTTTCTATGTGGTTTATCTTACCCTTGCTCGGCTTAATTATCGGTGCATATCTCGGGTCTGCCGTGACCTTTCAATTACCGGCAATCTATTTAAAATACATGTCAATCGCTGTGCTGGCTTCTTTGGACTCCGTTTTTGGCGGGATTAGGTCGATCATGGAAGAAAAGTTTGACGGCACAATTCTCCTGACGGGTTTTTTTACTAATGCCTTGTTAGCTGCCTTATTAACATATCTCGGTGACCGACTGGGCGTCGACCTCTATTATGCTGCGGTCTTTGCCTTCGGCGTTCGTCTTTTTCAAAACCTTGCCGCAATCAGGCACCATTTCTTGACGAAACTCCGCAGTAAAAAGCGGGTAAAGCCAGGTGAGAGCAATGAATAGTAAACGCTGGTATCTGCCGATTACCGTTGTTTTTCTTTTTCTCGGCATTATGCTCTCTTTGCAGTTCCAGGCCCAAACCCGTGCCGCCAGCGACCTAACTCAACAAAGAACCGAAACCTTAATTACCATGGTCCGTGCCCTTTCCGAGAAAAGGCAAAAGCTTGCGCTGGAGATTATTGACCTGGGCAACCAACTGCGTTCGCAAATGGAGAGCTCACAAGACGAGCAAAAAATGCTGCAGAGCATCAGTCAGGAAACGGAAAAATTAAATATCGTAAACGGAGCAACCGAACAAAAGGGGTCCGGCCTAACGATTACCATTGAAGATTATATGCCTATTGTTTATACGGATCTTTTGAATATTGTTAACGAATTATGGAACGCCGGCGCTGAAGCCATTGCCATTAATGAACACCGGATCACTCAGCACACAACCATCTCGTATACCGAAACTCATGCTCCTACGGAATGGGATCCGGCCTTTGATGATTATTACGTTATGTTTATGACTGTGAACCACCAGATCATCGAGTATCCCATTACAATAAGCGCCATCGGAGACCCGAATAATCTCGAAAAAGGCTTAACCCTACCAGGCGGCATTATGGATAATCTTGCTCTTTTTAATGCCTACCCCTTAATCAATAAGGAAGAAAAATTAACGATACCCGCCGTGGAGAAACCGCATACTCATTACTTTGTCAAAGAATATAACCCGGAGACAAACAGTCCGAAAAATGGCAATGAGCCCGCCGCCAAACAAAAAAGACCCTGAAATCATTCTCAGGGTCTTTTTTTTATGGACAACTTTACACTACGCACACGCTGCCTAATTCCAAAGCCGCGGCCTTTACGGAAGGGATCTTGCCCATTTCTTTTAGCGCGGGGGCTTCCTTCGCCATCGCCTGCAGCATTTTATAGATTTGCCATTTACGTTCCGAAGAAATTTGCGTCGAAAATGTCTCATAATAAATTTTCAACTCCTTATCGAGAATAAACTCAGCCTTCTCGGCAAACCGCTTTAATTCTTCCTCCAGAGCATAGCCGCAGGCATTGATTCTGAGCCAATTCCCATTAAGATAGTATTCGATAAAACCGCATACCTGCTTTGTCTTTTTGTCACGCTTCTCCTTGATAAAATACCACATATCTGTGTCCAGTTTCACGCGTTCGGTTGCTTCTTCCCGGAGCAGGTTCAGCACATCTCTTTTATTCTTCAGGCATGAAAAGGCTGATGACATGGAGAATTTATCATCTTGCTCCCCTACAGTGTTTCGCTCTGCATGAACCCTGAATATTTTTTGCAGGGAATCTCCGGTAATTACTGTTTTGTATAATTCACGAACCGGCAGATAATATTTCTGCGTAAAGACCGCTTTTTGTCTCAGCTCATCAGCTAAGAGCCGCTCCATCCTGGCTAAATTAACAGCTTTTGAAGCGTAAATGAGCAATTCCTGTTCGGTTAAGATAAACTCACAGATAATCCCGTCCGTTACATCAAAGCCTTGCAGGGGACTGTCATCCGTCTTGAGCAGCTTATAACATTCTCCAATCTCAAATTCCCCTGTTAAAAAGACTTCCGGCAGATTAACCAGCCAATCACGCAACCATACCGCCGCAGGAATAGTATAGGCAGAACAAAAAACGAAATAATTCAGCGGATTTTCCGGGTGTTCCGTCGAAAGTGTTTCACGCTGTAGCTCCACAAATTCATCAACAACCAGCCCATTTGGCTCTTCACGCAAGACAAAACGATAAACGATCTTGATGACCTCCTCCTCCGGAGTACAAACCATCACCTCTGCTGTCGTAATCATCCGTCCATCTGCTTTTTCAGCTCCTCTAAACCTGGTCTTCAAAAAGGTATAGAGACTCATCCTTTCACCAAACGTGGCAATAAAATCGTCTCGTTCGCCTAAGGCCTCCCTGCCCCGGGCACTGGAGAGGTCATAAAGCAGCGCAATGTCCAATCTTCTGAGCGCATGCAAAAGCACATGAGTGAATTCCGCCGGTGTTAATTGCTGCACAAATAGCTTACGCAAAAGTAAGCCTCTATCCACAGAGGCCGTGTCATGATTTAATAAAAACTGGTAGCTCGCCAAATCGCCGGCCGGTTTAGTCCCAAACCGGCAGTTTTGTTTGTACGCATCCTGCAATAACGCAACCGCTTCCAAAAACTCGAGCCGCACATAGCCGGGCAGTTCTTCCCGCCCGTCACACATCCCGATGCAGTTCACATTTTGGGCATGATACTGCTTAAGCCCTTCGTGATTAAAAGCTAAGATAAAATTGTGCATTTCATACTCTTTCCGCAAAGAATTTTTTTCCCTCCGGAACACTAAAGCACATTGTACGCTCTCCCGCCCTGAAGAGACATAAGCAGAATACTCCCCGCTGCTATCTGAAATAGCGCTTTCCTTCATCCCTTTTCACTCTCCCGAACCATTCTTCTTTCTACCTATATTGTTCCCATTTTTTTAATATTTTTCATGACCGTAAAATATTTTCATAATATACTTCGCTAAATCCTCGGCCAATCCTTTAGTAATTTTCCCTCAGGATTCAGCAAGAATCGTAGTCGGGATGTTGTAATCTGTCAGAGCATAAAGAAAACGGGAAGAGCTTTTCTCTTCCCGTTAATTTCTGATCAAACAGCGCTTTTCTTTAGAGGCTGTCCACTGCTATCATTGAGCAATTTTCCTTCCGCCCAGGCTAAAGTTCCGTTAACCCAAACCTGTCGAACACCCTCGGAAAAAAGTGTGGTTTTCTCGCGCGTGGCGTGATCAATGATCGTGGCCGGATCAAACAAAACCAGATCCGCCTGATATCCCTCTTTTAACAACCCACGATTGGTAAGCCCCAGCCGCGCGGCCGGTTTCGACGTTAATTTGGCAATCGCCGTTTCCAATGACAAAATGTTCTTTTCCCGTACATAACGACCCAAAAATCGTGGGATGTTGCCATAGGCACGAGGATGGGTAGCCCAGCCACCTTTATAGATGCCTGAATCACTGCCAAAAAAGGTTAACGGATGGGCCATGGCCAACTCCAGGTTTTCCTCACTAATGGACGGAACAAAGGGCTTTTTACCGATGTCAGTACTCGAATATGTATAGGCATAAAGATCGGCGGTGATGTCCAAACCGGAAGCAGCCGCCTCCTCCAGCATCTGCAAAACCCGCGGGAACTTGTCCCAATTTCGTTGATAACCGGCCTTAATATGACAATACTGAACCGGAATCCCCACTGTGTTACCTATGTAAATTGCTTCTTCCACTGCTTCCAGCACCTTGTCATATTCACTGCGGATATGGGTGGCGTAAAACCCGCCTGCCTCTTTCACAACCTCACATAGCCCAATCAATTCTTCGGTTGTCGCATAAGTCTGCGGCCAATATTCCAGCCCCACCGACAACCCGAGAGCCCCGCTTTTCATCTCCTTTGTCAGATGCTCCTGCATTTTGCTCTGTTGGGCCGGCGTAGTTTTGCCGCTTCTGTCGCTGCCATGCACTACTTGCCGCAAACTGGCATAACCCATCAGCAAGCCATAATTAATCGCCATCTTCGGGATAGAAGAAAAATATCCTCCAATCCCCTGGGGCGAACGTCCGCAATTGCCGCCTACCTGCGCCGTTACACCCTGTGAAAGGAAAGCACTCATATCAGCGCCGCTGTAAAAATAGTCTTCCGTGTGTGTATGTATATCAATAAAGCCCGGGGCTAGTACTAATCCTTGCCCATCAATAACCGTAACCGTCTCTGGAAGAGGAAATTCACCAACCGCGGCAATCTTTTGTCCTTTTACCGCTACTTTTCCTTGGTAAGCCGGTTGCCCCGAGCCATCAACAATCAGCACATGGTCGATAACCCAGTCACAATCAGGCGGCTCTGGTGCAGGTGGTTCCTCTCCGCTTACCTTATTTACCCGTGATTCATAACGAAAAATACTTAGAGGTACTACGGCTGTTACAACTACTGCTCCCAATCCTATCAAAAATTGGCGTCTCGTCAGCATGTTCTTTGTTCGCTCTCCTCATACGCTCCCCTCGACACGGAACGTCATAATACTGAATAATTCGCTGTCGGACGCCTAATCCCTTTTTCGATTTTTCTTTTTTGTTTTGTCCCCATTGGTTTTATGAACAGCCGGAACAACCACAGCAGCCGCCGTGATGCGAACAGCCGCCGGAACCCGCGCTGCCAGAGGACGAACCATCTTCAGCGGATCGGCCTGCTCCTGCCCCTTTTCCTCCTAAGACATTACAGCGCCGAAAGATTTGTTCCAGGTGAATACTGCCACATTTCTCACAGCGCGCTTCCTTTTTTCGGCTAATGCTCAATTGCTGAGAAAAGTTCTCGCCGCAATCCAGGCATTTAAAGTCATATGTTGGCATTGACATCACCTTCTGTCCTTTACTAAGCTTCTCTGTTACCCTGTATAATTATATAGCTTAGTCGATTGCTTTTACAACAGCGGCGGTCATCGCCTCAGTTCCGACCAGTGTAGTGCCCGCCGTCCAGATATCAGGAGTCCTTAAACCCTGGTCCAAAGCCACCCCTACCGCACGTTCCACGTCGTTAGCGGCCGCCGCATTCTGAAATGAAATGCGCAACAGCATGGCCAGGGATAATATGGCCGCCAAAGGATTTGCTTTATCCTGGCCGGCAATATCCGGGGCGGAACCATGGGCAGGTTCGTACAAGGCCGGGCCCTCCCCGATACTGGCTGAGGGGAGCATCCCTAAGGAGGCACCTAACACAGACGCCTGATCGGAGAGAATATCGCCAAACATATTCTCCGTAACCAATACATCAAACTGGGCCGGGTTCAAACAAAGCTGCATCGCACAATTATCCACATACAAATGGTGCAGAGATATTTCCGGGTGCTCCTTGCATTCCTCCAGCACAATTTTCCGCCACAAACGCGAGGTGTCAAGCACATTCGCTTTGTCGACAGAAGTAACCTTTTTCCGCCGCTCCCCGGCTAAAGCAAAAGCTACTTTCACAATCCGCCGGATTTCTGCCGCGCTATATTCAATCGTATCATAGGCCCGTAATTCCCCGGCCCCATCCGTTTCTGTGCCTCGGGCCCCAAAATACGCTCCACCCGTTAGTTCCCGGACAATCAGCAGGTCAACGCCTGCTATTTTTTCACTCTTAAACGGGGACTGCTCCAACAACTGCGGCCAACATTTGACGGGACGCAAATTAGCATACAAACGCAGTAACTTCCGAATCCCTAAGAGGCCCTGTTCCGGACGCACCTTTTTATCCGGGCCATCCCATCGGGGACCGCCGACAGCACCCAATAAGACCGCATCACTTTGCGTAACCAGTTTCTTCGTTTCCTCCGGCAAAGGATCTCCGGTCGCATCAATGGCACTGCCGCCGATCAGCCCGGTGTCCACCTCATAGTCAAGGCCGTATTTTGGCCTGAGCGCCGCTAGAACGTTTAGCGCCTGTGCCGTCACTTCCTGCCCAATACCGTCTCCGGGGAGCACTGCCAGTTTAAACATTCTGCTGTTTCACCTTCTCTCTGACATAGGGAATGGCTCCGCCCGCCTGCAAGATTTCCAGCATGAACGCAGGAAAAGCTTCCCCTTGATAGGTCTTGCCATTGGTCTGATCCTCAATTACGCCCGTAGCCGGGTCCACCTCCAGCACAGACCCTTCCTCTACAGCAACGGCCGCTTCCGGAGCCACAATTACGGGCAAACCGATGTTAATCGCATTACGGTAAAAAATGCGGGCAAAACTTTCCGCAATAACACAACTAAAACCGGCATATTTAATCGCTACCGGAGCATGTTCCCGGGAACTGCCGCAGCCAAAATTCTTCCCGGCCACCAAAATATCTCCCTGCCGCACTTTCGTCGTAATCTCCGGAATGAGATCCTCCAGACAATGCTGAGCCAGATAATCCCCCTCGGAACGGGTGAGGTAACGGGCGGCGATAATCACATCCGTATCGATATCATGTCCGACTTTCCAAACCTTTCCCTTTAACTTCTTCAGCCCGGTTTTCTCGATTCCAGCCATTATTTCAGCACCTCCTCAGGAGCGGCAATGCGGCCCATTACGGCCGAGGCGGCCGCTACCGCAGGGTTAGCCAGGTAGACTTCGCTTTCGGGATGCCCCATCCGCCCCACGAAATTGCGATTGGTGGTGGAGACAGCCCGTTCGCCCTTGGCGAGAATACCCATATGACCACCGAGGCACGGTCCGCAGGTGGGTGTGCTCACCACGGCACCGGCTTGCACAAAGGTTTCCACCAGGCCTTCCTTTACTGCCCGCAGGTAAATCTCCTGGGTGCCCGGAATGACAATCACCCGCACATTCTCATGCACCTTTTTATCATGCAAAACTTGCGCTGCCACCCAAAGATCCTCCCAGCGCCCATTCGTACATGACCCGATGACAACCTGATCAATCCGCACATCTGCCTTTGCAGCCGCATCCACATCCCGCACATTGGAAGGAAGATGCGGAAAGGCAACCTGCGGCTGTAGCTTCGTCACGTCAATCTCCACAAGCTCACTGTAGATGGCATCATCATCGCTCCGGTATATTTTCCAGGGTCTTTTCGCCCTGCCCCGCACATATTCAATCGTCTTGTCATCGGGCGCAATAATCCCGTTCTTGGCCCCGGCCTCAATGGCCATATTCGCCATTGTCAGCCGCCCGTCCATGGATAAATTGCTGATGGCTTCCCCGGTAAATTCCATAGCCATATAGCGGGCCCCATCGACCCCTACTTTACCGATTGCCGCCAAAATATAGTCCTTTCCGGAAACCCAGGGATTTTCCGGCACACCTTTAAAAACCACCTTCATGGTCTCCGGTACGCGGAACCAGATTTCCCCCTGGGCCATCCCCACCGCCAGATCCGTGCTGCCTACGCCGGTGGAAAAAGCACCTAACCCGCCATAGGTGCAGGTATGGGAATCGGCCCCGATGACCACATCCCCCGGTACGACCAAGCCTTGTTCCGGTAAGAAACAATGCTCAATCCCATTGCGTCCTACTTCATAATAATGGGCTAACCCCTGTTGTTGCGCAAAACACTTTATATCCACACATTGCTGTGCGGAAGGAATATCTTTCGCCGGAGCAAAATGATCCGGTATCAAGACCACTTTTTCCTGATCAAAAACCTTTTCCACGCCAATTTTCGCGAATTCTTTTATGGCCAGGGGACCGGTGATATCGTTAGCCAGAACCAGATCCAATTTGGCATTAATCAAATCACCCGCGGCAACCTTTTCCACTCCAGCGTGCGCAGCCAGAATCTTCTCCGTAATCGTCATTCCCATCGTTCATCTCGCCCCCTTTTTACTAATCTTGCAGAAAAATGCTATACCCGAACCAAAAATTTTTCCTCCATCCGTGATATGTAGTGCCTGTAAATCATCGGCTCTAATATCTTCCCCTCTACTTATTCCCCCGAAATATGTTGCTGCCTGCGATATGTATTGCCTGTGCTGAGCCTATCCTAACGTAATACTGTATCGGTTGAACTCATCTACCGCATTATCTTTTTTCTATAATTCGTTCCACCCTGTCCATGATATGTTGCCGTTTGCGATATGTAGTGCATACTGTCTGTGATATGTAGTGCCTGAGCGTTTATTGCGGAGGACAGCGAAACAGACTTAACGAAAGCGAAGAGAGAAAGCAAAGGGGCTGACAGGACGTTAGCCCCAGCTCGAGTCAGCACATGGATGTGCTGTCGAGGGCGGTTTGCTTGATCCTGAGCTGAGTTCTAGTCTGTTCTGTACGTAGCACGAAACGTCGAAGGCACACATATCCCTTTCCTACACTACATATCTTCCTTCCGCAATAACTGCGGATTCACCCGCACCAGCTTATTCACCGCATTCAAATAAGCTCTGGCACTGGCCTCGATAATGTCCACGCTCAAACCGCGGCCCAGGAAAAGATGATCGCCCCACGCAACCCGCACAACCACTTCGCCCTGGGCATCTGTCCCTCCGGTAACCGCACTGATGCTGTATGACTCCAGCTTCACCGGCAAATTCACAATCGCCTCAATGGCTTTATACGTGGCTTCAACCGGTCCATCGGCGCACGCGGCCTCCTGAACTACCTTGCCGTTTATCTTAATGCTCACGGTGGCCGTAGAGGAAATGTTTGTGCCGGAACTCACCTGCAGGCTCTCGAGCTTGTATGCTTCCTCCCCTGTCCCTAAGACCTGACTATCCATGAGCATAATCAAGTCTTC
Source organism: Peptococcia bacterium (assembly GCA_050951585.1). GTDB lineage: Bacteria > Bacillota > Peptococcia > DRI-13 > DTU073 > UBA3937. The sequence continues at coordinate 394,253 of JBMNJI010000007.1, forward strand.
GTCCAAAATCTCCTTTTTCCGGTCTGTCAAGGCTTTAAATTCGGAGAATGCTTTATCCAAAGCTTCCCCTTCCAGCGAATAGCCTAAGTCCTCCAGTTGTAATTTAAAAGCATGTCGCCCGGAGTGTTTCCCCATCACCAACTTATTAGAACCAATCCCGACCATTTCCGGATTCATAATTTCATAAGTACTGCGCTCCTTCAAAACCCCATCCTGATGAATGCCGGATTCATGGGCAAAGGCGTTTCGCCCCACAATAGCTTTATTGGCCGGGATAGGCATCCCCGTATAAGTGCTCACCAAGCGACTGGTCCGGTATATCTCCCGCGTATTAATGCCTGTGGTAAAGCCGTAATAATCACGCCGTGTCTGAAAAGCCATGGCCAGTTCTTCTAAAGAGGCATTCCCGGCCCGTTCCCCGATGCCGTTTACTGCCACCTCAATCTGCCGGGCTCCGTTCAGCACTGCCGCAATGGAATTAGCGACCGCCATCCCTAAATCATTATGGCAATGGATACTGATCACCGCTTGCGAAATATTAGGCACGCCTTCCCTGATCGCTTTAATAAACTGGCCAAATTCCCACGGAGTCGCATAGCCAACCGTATCAGGAATATTAATCACGTTAGCTCCGGCCTCAATTACTTTGGTGAAAATCTCACACAAAAAGGGAACCTCGCTCCGGGAAGCATCCTCGGCGGAAAACTCTACATCGTCAACCAGACTTTTCGCCAGCCGTACTCCTTCCACGGCCATTCTGACCACTTCTTCAGGTGGCTTTTGCAGCTTATACTGCATATGAATGGGGGAGGTGGCAATAAAAGTATGGATCCGCGGTTTTTCCGCCTCTTTAACTGCCTCATAAGCGGCGCGGATATCCTTCTCACTGGTACGTGCCAACCCCGCAATAATCGGTCCTTTTACTTCCCTGGCAATCCGCTGGACCGCCCGGAAATCCCCCTCCGAAGAAATGGGGAACCCGGCTTCAATGACATCTACACCCAGTTTCGCCAACTGCTGGGCAATCGCCAGCTTCTCTTCCATATTTAAGTTGACCCCGGGGGACTGTTCGCCGTCGCGCAACGTGGTATCAAAAATATAAATCCGTTGTCCGTTTTCTTCAATCATCTCACTACCCCCCTCACCTAACGTCCAATTTTCGCTTGGGACACCATTTCATCCAACCCTTTACCGGCCAAAACCATCGGATACACATTATATTCACTGGAAAGCTCTACTTCCAGAATGGCTAAACCCGGATGGCGCATGAATTCTGCCATTTTTTCCGCTAATTCTTCCTTTTTCTGTACTACCAAGCCCAACGCCCCATAGGCCCGGGCAATATACTGAAATTCCGGCAGCTTCCGGAAATACACGGAAGCATACCTGCCCTCACAGTAATGATCCTGCAATTGTTTGACCATACCCAGTGTTTTGTTGTTAAAAATGACTATTTTCAACGGTAAATCTTCGGCGAGACAAGTGCCCAGCTCATTCATCCCCATTTGAAAACTGCCGTCGCCGGTGATTACTACGACCGGACGCCCGGGATAGGCTACCTGCGCCCCGACCGCCGCGGGAATCCCATAACCCATCGTCCCCAAACCACCCGAGCTGATAAAAGAACGGGTCCTTTGCAGCTTTAGAGCGTGCGCCGCCCAAATCTGGTGTTGCCCCACATCAGTAGTAACAATCGTTTCCGGTGTCAAAAACTGATTTAAGGCCGCAATCACTTCCCCGGGATAAATATCTGGCGAGGCGCTTGTTCCGAGAGCATCGGCAGCCGCGTCAGGGCCCGTCTTACTCTCAATGAACGCATCCGCAGCCAGCCACAAGCCTGTACGCTGTTCTTCATCCAGAAGCTCAATAATCTGTTTGAGAATAATCTTTAAATCACCGACCAGGGGCACATCAACCCGCATATTCTTCCCGATTTCAGCCGAATCGATATCAATATGGATGATCTTCGCCAAGGGCGCGAACCTCTGGGTATTCCCGGTGACCCGGTCATCAAAACGCATTCCCAGGGCAATAAAAAGATCACATTCCTGGGTAGCCATGTTTGCTTTTGCTAACCCGTAAGTGCCCAACATGCCCAGGGAGAGAGGATGTTTCCGCGAAATACTGCCTAACCCCATCAGCGTATTCACCACGGGAATTTGGTATTTTTCCGCCAAAAACAGCATTTCCTCTTCCGCTTTGGCACTGATCACACCCCCGCCTGCACAGATCAGCGGGCGTTTTGCTTCCTTCAATAATTGGACCACTTGTTTAATCTGTCCTTGATGCCCCGTCAGATTGGGCTTATATCCCCGCAATTCTATGCGCTGAGGCTCTTCCACCTGAACCCTTGCCGCCGCCACATCCTTCGGGATATCGATTAAAACCGGACCAGGGCGACCGCTTTTCGCGATATAAAAAGCCTCTTTGACAATCCGCGGCAAATCCCGAGTATCCTTCACTAAGTAATTATGCTTACTGATGGGGTCGGAGATCCCGGTCACATCTACTTCTTGAAACGCATCTGTTCCGACCATACCCGAAGCTACCTGTCCGGTAATCATAACAAGCGGAATAGAATCCATATAAGCAGTTGCTACACCCGTAATGAGGTTCGTAGCTCCCGGACCGGATGTGGCCAGACAGACACCGACTTTTCCGCTGGCGCGCGCATAACCGCTAGCCGCATGGGCAGCGCCCTGCTCATGCCTAACCAGGATATTTCTGATGCGGCCGGAATTCTCCAACGCATCAAAAATCTCCAGCGACGCTCCACCCGGATAACCGAAAATAACCTCTACACCTTCATTTTCCAGACATTTAACCAGAATCTCCGCACCCGAATCCATAAAACATCCTCCTCCGGATATCCAAATCCTTGAGCTCTCTACTCAAAAATCTTACTCCGCCTTTTTCTTTTTGAGCCAGGACATTTTACCCCTTAATTCCCGGCCGACTTTTTCGACGGGATGCTCTAAATCAATCCGTCTCCTGGCGTTATAATTTGGTCTGCCTGCCATGTTTTCCAAAATCCAGTTCCGCGCAAAGGTGCCATCCTGGATTTCGCCCAGGACCTTCTTCATTTCGTTTCTGGTCTCCTCGGTAATGAGCCGGCGGCCGATCATCATATCACCATATTCAGCCGTATCACTGATTGAATACCGCATGTTGGCAATGCCACCTTCGTAGATTAAATCGATGATCAGTTTCAATTCATGGCATACTTCAAAATAGGCGGATTCCGGTTGATAGCCGGCCCCGACCAGGGTATCGAAACCTGCTCTGATTAATTCGGTCAGCCCACCACAAAGGACGCATTGTTCGCCGAAAAGGTCTGTTTCTGTTTCTTCTTTAAAAGTTGTCTGCAGCACACCTGCTCTGGTGCAGCCAATCCCCTTGGCGTAAGCTAAAGCAAGATCCATCGCCTTACCGCTGGCATCCTGATACACTGCTACTAAGCCGGGAATCCCTGTTCCTTCGGTATACAGCCTTCTGACCATATGACCGGGTCCCTTCGGCGCAACCATAAATACGTCCACATCCTTCGGCGGGACAATCTGCCCAAAATGAATATTAAAGCCATGGGAAAAAACTAAGGCATTTCCCGCTTTCAACCCCGGGGCAATCTCCTTTTTGTAAACCTCGGCCTGTCTCTCATCAGGAAGAAGAACCTGAACGACATCAGCTTTTTCGGCGGCTTCCGCCACTGTATAAACTTTCAAACCTGCTGCCTCAGCCTTTGCCCAGGAAGGGCTCCCTTTTCTCAAGCCAATAATCACATTAATCCCACTATCCTTGAGATTTTGAGCCTGAGCATGACCTTGACTGCCAAAACCCAGTACCGCCACAGTTTTTCCTTCGAGATTACTTAACTCTGCATCGAAATCATAATACATTTTTGCCATTTTGATTTGCCTCCTCTAATTTTTTAATAATAAATCTATCTTTCCCCTTTTAGGTATGAAAACTATTTTGGTCCTCTCACCATTGATACCTTGCCTGTTCTCACCAGTTCCTTAATTCCGAAGGGCCGTAAGGACTGAACAATCGCCTCAATCTTCCCTTCATCACCGGTAGCCTCGATAATCAAGGAACGTCGTCCGATATCAACGACACGGCAACGGAAAATCTCCATCAACTGTAAGATCTCCTGTCGGGCCTCCTGATCGGCAGTAACCTTTAATAAGAGCATCTGCCGGTCCACTGTTTCTTCCTCCGTAATGTCATTGACCTTAATCACTTCAATTTGTTTATTTAATTGCTTCGTAACCTGTTCAATTACTCTTTCATCCCCTTCGACGACCAGAGTAATCCTGGAAACCGACTTGTCTTCGGTTTCCCCGACCACCAGGCTCTCAATATTGTAGCCGCGGCGGGCAAATAGTCCGGCTACATGTGACAAAACACCAGGCTGATTCTCAACTAATACGGCTAATGTGCGTCTCACCACGCCACCTCCCTAACATCTCACCGGGTTGCCCCCCTGGGGGGATAATCGGCAGAACATTCTCACGCGGATCCACATGGCAGTCAACCACCACGGGGCCGGGATGGTGAAGTGCTTCCTTGATTACCCTCTCGGCATCCTCCTGTTTGGTCAATTGCAAACCCTTTACGCCATAAGCCTCCGCCAGCTTTACAAAATCAGGACCGCAGGTGAAAAGCGAATGCGCATAATGTTCCTTATAGAAAAGCTCTTGCCATTGCCTAACCATCCCCAGACAGGAATTATTAATAATAAATGTCTTCACCGGCAATTGGTACTGCGCCATTACCGCCAACTCCTGCACCGTCATCTGAAATCCTCCGTCTCCGGTGAACAAAACTACTGTTTCGTTTGGTCTGCCAAAGGCTGCGCCCATGGCTGCCGGAAGCCCAAAACCCATCGTCCCCAAGCCGCCGGAGGTGAGAAAATTGCGTTTCCCTTTCACCGGAAAATATTGCGCCGTAAACATCTGATGCTGTCCGACATCGGTTACTACCACCACTTCGTTAGCCGCGTTCTGACGTGCCACCTCACTGATGATAGCCTGTGGTTTTAAAGACTCTCCCGCGCTGTAGGTGAGCGCATACTCCTTTTCCCAGGAAGCCACCTGGGCGAGCCAGGGTTCAACGGCCGGCTTGAATTGGTCTTCCTTTAGCTTTTGTAAGAATAACTTTAAAAAGCTTTGCACATCACTGACGACCGGAATGTCGGTAATGACGTTTTTGGAAAGCTCGGCCGGATCAATATCCACATGGATGATACAAGTATCCCGGAGAAATTTCTGCGGATCCCCGGTGACCCGGTCACTGAATCTGGCCCCTAAAGCTAATAACACATCACACCCGCTAAGGGCTAAGTTCGCGGCGGGTTTTCCGTGCATGCCGACCATGCCTAAAGAACCCCCCGGCCCCTCAGTTACGGCGGCCTTCCCCATTAAGGTATTGACCAAAGGAATTTGCGTATAGGCACGAAATTCCGCCAGAATCTCTTCTGCCCCGCCGGAGACAACGCCACCTCCCGCTAAAATAACCGGTCTTTTCGCCTCCTTGAGGGCCGCGACCGCTCTTTCCAACTGCTTCGCTAACCCGTTTTTAAGAGGCACTTTGCGATTCGGAGCCGTAAACACCGCTTCCGGGAAATCAGCAGTACCCGCAAAGACATTTTTCGGAACATCAATCAAAACCGGACCGGGTCTGCCTCTTTTGGCCACATTCCACGCCTCTTCCAAAACCGACGGCAAGTCTTCCAGCTTCTTCACCAAATAATTGTGCTTGACAATCGGCATCGTAATGCCAACAATATCGGCTTCCTGAAAGGAATCCCGGCCGATGCTATCCACCCCAACCTGCCCGGTGATGGCCAAGATCGGCACAGAATCCAAATAAGCATTAGCGATCCCGGTAACCAGATTTGTGCCGCCGGGTCCGGAGGTAGCAAAACAGACCCCCGTTTTACCGGTTACCCGCGCGTATCCGTCAGCGCCGTGAATAGCGCCCTGTTCATGTCTGGTCAAAATATGCTTAATGGAAGAACGCCCTAAAACATCATACAAGAATAAAACAGCACCACCGGGATAACCAAAAACTAAATCTACCCCTTTCTTCTCCAGAAACCGCACAATATACTCTGCTCCATTCACAACCTTCAAAACCCCCTATCCGCTTCACTCTAGATTTCACGTACACTCGTCTTTTCTTCAGCATATTATGTAGATTAAGTGAAAACCTAAAAATAACCCGGTAATTTGCCGCTTAATCCTTAATGTAAAACAGAAGATGTTCTAAACTTGATGTTATTTGCTTGATGTAATTTGCTTGTATTCGATGTTCGATGCTCGATGATGATTGTTAGTATTTATTTTTCTTGATGATCCTGTTTATGCGATGAAAGGAGGAACCTTGCATGCAAATCTTTGTGACCGAGGAAGCCGGTAAAACTCTCCAGACCCTCTTGGAAAAATCGGATAACACCCATGTGCGCATCATCTTCAAAGGTCAGGGCTGAGGAGGTCCTCAGTTAAGTTTGACTCTGGATGAGCCAAAAGAGAATGATGTATTTTTTGAAGAACGGTCTATCCCTTTTATCATCGAAAAATCAACAAAAGAGAAACTGTCCGGTGTCTACATCGATTACCGTAACACTTGGATGGGCAAAAGCCTGGTTGTTAGCGGCAAAAGTAATTCGCCGGGAATGAATAACGCGTGCTTCAGCTAATAAGCGCCGTATGCAATCTAAAAAAAGTTAAAAGAAAACCCTCTTATCCCTTGATATGTATAATGCATACTTATCAGGGACGAGAGGATTCCCGCGGTACCACCCTAATTACCTTATCTAATCTGCAAACAGAATCATGTGACAAATCAAGTTTGGGCTTCATAAATCGTCGAATGGCCAAACAGCAAAAACAAATAAGGTCTCTTGCTTAGCACTGTTAACGGTCGTTAACCGGCTTACCCTACTTTTTCTTTCAGATAAGCAGCTCAAGGATGAGTAGTTACACCTCGTGTACCGGTTTTCAGCGCACCCGGCTCTCTGCAACACCTGTCAGTATAACAGTTTCCCTTCATTGCCATTATTTATACAATATAAAATTGAATATAGTATATACGACTTTCACAGCCACTGTCAACCAAAATTTTTCCCTTTTTTTCTACTCTTTTTTTCCGCTATTTCTACTTTCTACCCGCTGCTTACTCCTTTTTTTCGTGGTCACGTGTGGTAACACGATTCCCCATCAGAAAAGTAATGGCATACAGTCCGGCCAAACCAATCAAGGCATAAATAATCCGGCTCAGCATCGCGGTTTGTCCTCCAAATAAAGCGGCGACCAGATCAATCCGGAATAAACCTAACAAACCCCAGTTTATGGCACCAATGATTACTAAAACAAGTGCTAACGTATCCACTGCTTTTTTCACTCCTTTCATAGATTTTTCTCTTCCTTATCTATGATGGAGTTTTTTCTCTGCTTTTATTCATGAAGCCGTATTTGAATTATCTTGGCCAATTAGCTCGGTACGCTCATTAATTTTTTGCATCACGCGTTCGGCCTCAGCCCCCTCGAGGAGAGTGGGTCGAAAATCATTCCCTGTGGGAGCTGTCGTCATGGAGCAAGGAATCAGCTTCTTTTTTGTTTCCGTGAGGATACCATCCTGAAAAGTGAAGGTTTGTTGATAAATGATCGTATCCCGGTCGTAAGGAACACGATTCGCCCCAAAGCAAAAATTACCAAGGCTATAGACGATCTGCTTCCCCAGATATTCCTCAATCCCCTGTAGCACGTGAGGATGATGCCCTAAAACCAGGTCCGCACCCGCCTCAATGGCCAGCTGCGCCAGCTCACGTTGGGTAGCAGTCGGTTTAATCTCCTTCTCATTTCCCCAGTGAAAACTGACAATGATTAAATCTGTCCCTGGCGCTAAAGCTTGAATGGAGGAATGAACCAGACTTTTCAGGTCCGTGTAAGAGCGCCATTTTCCGCCAACATTGAACTCCGTAAACCCAAGCATCCCAATTTTTATTCCTTTGATCTCCTTAATTAACACCTGGTCAAAGCCGAAATAATCCACCCCCGCCATTTTCAGGCTAATCAGCGTTTCCAGAAAACCTTCATCACGATAATCATAAGTATGATTGTTCGCTACCGAAACTGCCTCCACACTGCCTGCAGTCAGAATATGGGCATATTCCGGTTCGCCTTTAATCCAAAAAGCATACTTCAGATAACTTTTGTCGACTCTATTCCAGGCCTTTGTTAAGCTTGTCTCCAGATTGGCTATCGTTAAATCATCCTCCTTAAGGACAGAATGCACTCCGGAAAAGAAATAACTGTAATCCCCGTTATTTAGGGCAAAGACCGTATGAAAAGTGGCCCCTTGCTGTGCATATTCGGCCCCTAAGGCGCAATCGCCAAGGGCACTGATGGTGATGGACTGCTCGGCCGGTTCCTTTTGGGAGCTCCGGTGAGTTGTTTCAGTGCGCAGACGCATTCCGGCTCCCGGGCAAATTCCGCAGTGGGAAGAAAAAAAGCCATAAAGAAAAGAGCCGCACTAAATGCGACAAAGAATCTACCCATCCTTTGCATTGTTTTCAGTATTTGCATACGCCTCAAGCCTCAATCCAAACTTATCTTCAATGAATCTAATTATTAATGCACAATGATATTATTTAATAATATCTTTCGCCCCCCGAAAGCCAAAATCCTGCCAATTTTCCGTTTTTGTTCCTAGAATTCAGAGGCGATACAACGAGGATCCCTGTTCATTTGATCGCTTCCTTAGTCTGATCTGTCTTGATGAAATATGATTGGCGAGGCCCACTGGATCCGGTTCTGCTTTTGTCTTGCAAAACCTTCTCCGTGAGCCCCGCCCTTCTTTTTTACAGCTCTGTACCCCTATCGGAGTTCTAACGTCGTTATAAACTATTTAACAACGACCGGTAAGGTTCTGTTTGTGGTCGTACCATCACCCAACTCACCGCTGCCATTGCTCCCCCAGGCCCAGATGGTGCCGTTTTTATCAATAGCGAAGCTCTGGCATTCACCGGCGACAATAGTCACAATATCAGTTAAGCCCTTTACCTGC
>JBMNJI010000008.1:0-25942 GCA_050951585.1 Peptococcia bacterium
ATTCCAGTAAATGACAAAGTTTACAAATACCATCATGTATAATACGGGGTGTGAGTATTTTTTTGATTTACGTAAGGCGCGCTACGTCAGTCAAAAAAAGGAGGCGATCGGTAAGAGAATTCTGTTAAAGGATTTAACAGGACAGCAAAAGTTGATGCAATCTTTTTACTGAAAAAATAGGAATTGAAGGGAGTAATGAAAATGAAAAAAACAAGAATGTTACTTGCTACTCTGGTTTGTGCTGTAATGCTGATGGGCGTTGGCTACGCCGCATGGTCTGATTCGGTTACTTTGGCAGGAACGGTGAATACCGGGGAACTGAATGTACGTTTTGAAAATACTCAGTTGAAACCATTTGTTCCGAAGACATATGCCTCTGGCTATGCGACCGCAGTTTTCAACAATCTTGAAGACGATTATATTCAGTTCACTTTTGATAAATTCCACCCCGGAGTCGTTGGCGTTGTTGATGTAGCCGTTAAAAATGTCGGTGATTTTCCGGCTAAATTAGCCGATGCTACTGTAACTATCACGGGCGATGATGTATTAATAGATGATATTTACGTACAGGCTTTGTATTACAAATTGGGTGCAAACGGTTGGCCTGTCGTGGGCTCAGCTGGCGCTACCCCATATGTTCGTTTAAATCAATTGGAGAGTACTTTAGAAAATCTTTTACGTTCTTTTGAATTGGCACCCGGGGAATCAATTGTATTTGGTGTTCCGGAAGGCGAAGAATCAACTCTTGATTTAAACAATGACGGTGTAAATGAAGAGTGCTTTATCTTCTACTTTGACTATGATTCCGGTAATGAAACAATGGATAAGACCCTCACTATCGATTTAGAGATGGATTGGGAAATTGCGTAATCACTAATACGGCGCTGAATTGTATTATCATCTTCCCTATTGCGACATGGTTCGCGTGGGGGATGGTGTATAATACAGTCAAGTTTATAGCAATGCCGAATTGGTAATAATTTAGCAGGATGGGCATTAGTGAAGGTAATTCTAATCTGTGTCCATCCTGCTTAAATTAAAAAACCACCTGTTATAATAATGTTTTAATGAAAGAAATACCTAACGATGGAGGTCTGTTGGGATGAGAAAATATATTGCAGTTATATTATTTTGTGCGTTTTTCAGTTTAATGGCGATGCCCGGGGTATTTTCTGCCTGGAATCAGGAGTTGAAGATGCGGGGAGAGTTTATTATCAAAGCTAAGCCCAACGGGCTATCTAACGCTGCTTTAGAAGCGGGTAAAGGATCGTTGGCGCGGGAAGCAATTACTGCTCCGTCGGAAATACTGCCGGCAGCACCCGGAACAGAGGGTGGTTCTGATCCGGAAGGCGACGGAATCATAGAAACACCCATTGAGGGTAAAGAGGAAACACCTCTTGAGGGCGGAGATCTCGAAGAAACAGACGGAACAGTTGAGTCTGAAGAAGAGGAAGTAGTAGACGGGGAAACAACAAGTGGGGATTCCGCTAGCAATGATAATGGAAACGAGCCAGGTAATAATAACACGGCAAATGAGTCGGGTGACGATACGGATAATATAGATAACAAGCCAAGTGACGATGAGAAAAGTGCGGACGAGCCCGTTGATGATAAGAATGGGCAGAGTGCAGAGCCGAAAAGTGACAAAGATGAAGATAAGACTGAGCGAGATACAACAGGCGGTTCAACCGCGACAGAATCCGGTGGAGGTAATGACACCTCGTCCGGGGGAGAAACAGGCGGCTCCGCTTCCAGTGACCAATCTGAAGATGAATAAAGGCGGCAGAAGGCATGATCAATAAAGCAAGTACTTTCGGTGGTATGGCGTTCAGGCGCTGGCTTTTGCTGGGGATGCTCATTATAATGATCATCCTGACAAATACCGGACTGGTTCCTTTCGCCAACCATCTTTATTTTATCTATTATATACGGCCTCTGTTGTGGCTGGGGATTGCCTGGACCGTGTATTTGTTTCCGCGCACCAGAGCCGCCGGTCGCCTGAGTTTAAGACGTTTTATCATCAATATGGCGATTGGGGCGGCAGTTGTTAATATTCTCTTTATGATGGTTGGCGGGATGATTGTTGGCTTGGGCAAAAGCCCATACTCTTTTGGGCCAATCACTTCTACGGTAAATTTTTTCTATATTGCCGGTTTTACGCTGGGGGTCGAAGCGGCACGGGCATATTTGATTAATGGCTACAAGGGAAAACACACAGGGCCGGTCATTGCTTTGCTGAGTCTTTTTTTTGTTTTTACGGACCTTTCTTTGCGGGAAATTCTGAATCTTAAAGCAGGTTTTTCAATGGTACAATATTTTGGCGGTACTTTTTGCCCGGCTTTTGCGGAAAGCTTGCTTACCTCTTATTTTGCCTATTTGGGCGGTTTTGTACCGGCGGCTGTTTTTCACGGAATTTTACTGGCTTTTGAATGGTTTTCGCCTATCTTGCCGGATTTAACCTGGCCGATGAAAACATTTCTTGGTTGTTTTATCCCTACTTTTACTTTGCTTTTTGTCCGGCATCTCTATTTTTTGCAGGCGCGTATTCTGAAAAGAACTACTACAGAAAGTGAAGAATTATTCGGCTGGTTATTGACAAGCGTAATTCTCGGTAGCCATGATCTGGTTCGCCGTAGGGATTTTTCCGGTCTACCCTTCCGTCGTCGTCACGGGGAGTATGGAACCACAGATCAAACCGGGGGATATTGTGCTGGTGCAAAAGATTGACGGTGAAGAAGCCCGGCTTGGTGATGTGATTCAGTTTTTACAACCGGAAGAGAAGATCAGCATTACGCACCGGGTGATTGCGGTAAATGAAGAAGGGACAAGGAGTCTTACGACCAAAGGAGATAATAACTCAACTGCGGATAGCGAGCCGGTGACGATGTCCCAGGTAAAAGGGAAAGTAATTAAGGTAGTGCCCAAAATCGGCTGGTTTACACTTTTCTTGAGGAGTAATCAACCGATTCCGGCCGGAGTGACCAATTAGAAGGAGTGCGGGAGCTATGATATGTATGAAAAAGATGATCAATTCGAAAATGACCATGCCGCAGAATGTAAGACTTTTTCTGTGTATTGCCGTAACTGTAACATTGGCGGTTTTATTAGTCACGCTGGGGCTAAAATTGTCGGCATCCAATGTGGTGAAAGAGGAAGTGCCCCGGTATCAGTATCACCATAAAGGGGATATTCAGTATCAGGTGAAGGTACGGGATAATCTACTTTATAAAGATAACGTCCTGGGGATGGGGATGGTTTACCCGACCGCCTATGCGGAACAGCTACTGGCCAAGGTTGTCTACCAATATAACGGCGATAAACCCGGTGAGCTCACGGGACAGTATCGGGTAACGGCCACCATTGAAGGGGTTCAGCAGGAAGAAAAGGCGGAAAAGATTCTCTGGAGTAAGGAGTATTCCCTCGTACCGGAAACCGCCTTCCAAAGTGCGGAAGGACAGCTGCAACTGGAGAAGGAATTGGTGATTCCTTTTTCGACATATAACAATTTTGCTTTACAGGTCCAAGAAGACTCGGGGATCATCTCCAGCGTAAGACTGAGGGTGGATTGGCAGATTAATACCCAGGTGCAGACTGAGCATGGGGTGGTGCAGGAAGAACTATCACCAGGCTTCACTCTGCCTTTATGCAACAGGTATTTTGAGGTTGGCGGATCTTTATCGCAGGAAAAGGAGGGGGCTTTAACCGAGACGGTTACCAAAACCGTTCCCGTCAACAAGACGGTGGTGATGGGCCTCGAAGGCGGTGCGATTTTGTGCCTGCTCCTGTTATTATGGTTATGGCTCTTTACAAAGGGTGCGCGGCCTGATGAATATTCGAGGCTCGTTAAACAAATATTTAAGAAATATGAAGAGAGGCTGGTCGCTTTGGAGCAGGAACTGCCGATCGGTCCGACCGGTAGTGTCGGAAAGGAAATGTTTATCCGGGTTAAATCAATTGAGGATTTAGTCCTGGTTGCCGATGAAATCAGCCGCCCGGTCTATTATTTGAAGCGGGGACTGGCGGGAGAGAAAGGTTTCACCTTTTATGTCATCAGTGATACAAAAGTAGTTTCTTACGAAATTAAGCCGACAGAGCATTCGCAGGCTAAGCAAATTAAGAAAAAGGGAAGCGTTACGGAAAGTATCTGATGAAAGCAGCTTTGCAAAGTATCCTTCGTACCGGACTGGTGCGGGGGATCCTTTTTTATGTCCATCTCTATATTGTCCAAGATGGAGAAAGTAGTAATCTTAGCAATAGCTTATAAAGAAGTGAATAATTGTCGAAAGACTTTCTACCGATGTGTTGTAAATATACTGAAAAAGCAGTTTATTTATAAAATGTTGTATAATATATTCATAAAACGAAAACAGAAGACGCAGACCGGCACAACGAGCATAACCGAAGAAACCGAAGAACAGCAAACCCCGGAAGAAGAGGGACAAGCTGACAACCAGGCAAGTAACGATGATTCCGGACTAGCCGATAACCACAAAAAACCAGGCAGTACTGGATATGACAATATTCAATGGGGAGAATTTATAAAATGGCTACTTTCAAATCTTTCGAAATTGGCATTGTTGCGATTAATCTAATCACCTTTTTTCTCTGCGGCCTCGATAAGTATAAAGCACAGCGGGGGCTGTGGCGGATTCCGGAAAAGAGCTTTCTGCTTATGGCTGCCGCCTTCGGGGCGGGTGGTATCCTGGTTGGGATGAAGGTATTCCGCCATAAGACAAGACATCCCCTTTTTACAATAGGGATGCCTTGTATGCTTGCCTTTAATCTGGTCTGTTTATATTACCTGAAGGGCTTTTTGTTTTAAGCGCGTCAGGTTCTGACCTGATCTGGCTGATGTTTAATCAGTATTTTCCTGATGACATCAGCTTTTCAATTATACGGTAAATTATGGCGGAGAAAAGTCTGGTGGGGGAGTGTTTTCTCTTGCGTGAATTAATGATACAATTATACTTATGTATGAGTGTGTCTGTTTCATTAAAATACTGTTGAAAAAGCATTTGACAAAATATATCGGAGGGGATGGAGAGCACAAATGAAGAAGCTTTTAACAGGAAATGAAGGGATAGCAAGAGGAGCTTACGAAGCCGGGTGCTCCGTAGCGGCGGCTTATCCCGGTACACCCAGCACCGAGATACTGGAGAATTTGGCAGGATATAAAGAGATATATACCGAATGGTCCCCCAACGAGAAGGTCGCCGTTGAAGTAGCCAGTGGCGCGGCGATTGCCGGGGCGCGGGCTTTGGCGGCGATGAAGCATGTCGGGATGAATGTGGCCGCTGATCCTCTTTTTACGATGGCTTATGAGGGGGTGAACGGCGGGCTGGTCCTTGTTACGGCGGACGACCCGGGCATCCATAGTTCCCAAAATGAGCAGGACAACCGTTATTATGCACCCCATGCCAAGGTTGCCATGCTGGAGCCGTCGGACAGTCAGGAATGTAAGGACTTTGTGAAAATTGCCTATGCTTTGAGCGAAGAATATGATCTGCCGGTCATTCTGCGGGTAACAACCAGAGTGTGTCACAGCAAGAGCCTGGTGGAATTAGGGGAAAGAGCAGAAGTGGGGGTTAAACCATATCAGAAAAATGTGCAGAAATACGCGATGGCACCGGCCCACGCTCAAGCGCGGCATATCATTGTGGAAGAAAAACTGCGCAAACTGCAGGCGGCCGCGGAAACGTCGACCTGCAACCGCATTGAATGGGGGCACTGTGGCATCGGGATTATTACGAGCGGTATTTCTTATCAATATGCGCGGGAGGTTTTTGGCGACGAGGTTTCCTATCTGAAGCTCGGCTTAACTTATCCTCTGCCTGAGCAGCTGATTCGTGATTTTGCTGCCCAGATGGAGGAAGTCTGGATCATCGAAGAAAATGATCCCTATCTGGAAACAGCGGTGAAAGCCCTGGGAATTTCCTGCCGGGGGAAGGAGCTACTTCCTGTCTGTGGTGAATTGAATCCGGGGATTATCCGGGAGGCTTTTTTCCCGGCGGAGGAAGAGGCGGAAAAGCAGAGACGAGGCGCCGGAACAGGGGCAGGAGCAGGCCGACAAGCGGGCGAATGTTGCTGAAGCCACTCCGTTTCCCGTACCGGGACGACCGCCTGTGATGTGCGCCGGTTGTCCGCACCGCGGGATGTTCTTTGCTTTGAGTAAGTTAAAGAATATAGTCGTTTCAGGGGATATCGGCTGCTATACGTTGGGGCTGACCCCGCCGCTGGGGGTTACGGATACGGTGATATGTATGGGCGCAAGCATTTCGGCCGGGATTGGCTTTGAAAAGGCTTTCCAGCAGGGCGGAGTGTCCAAAAAGGTCTTTTGCTGTATCGGCGATTCAACCTTTTTCCATTCCGGGATTACCGGTCTGATTGATGCGGTGTACAACAAGAGTAAAGTCTGTGTCGTGATCATGGATAACCGGATTACGGCGATGACCGGCCATCAGGAGAATCCGGGCACAGGGCGCACCTTGCAGGGTGAAGAAACTGTGATTGTTGATATCGAAAAGATTGTGCGGGCCGTGGGGATTAAGGAAGAACATATCCGGGTGGTTGATCCCTACAATCTGGCGGAAACGGAAAGTGCGGTGCGGGAGGCTGCGGCAGCAGTTGAGCCCTTTGTGATCATCTCAAAGTGTCCCTGCGCCTTGTTGAAGGATGTGCAGCGGGAACGTGCGGGGCAGGCCTTGCGGATTGACCAGGAGAAATGCATTAAATGTAAGATGTGCCTGAAAACGGGTTGTCCGGCCCTGTCCATCCGGGAAGGACAGGTGCTAATTGATGAAAGTTCGTGCAACGGGTGCGGGCTTTGCCGGCAGTTATGCAAATTTGGGGCCATTACAAAGGCGGGTGAATAAGATGACGATGGAGAAAAATACGGAGACAAAAGCCTTATTGCTGGTTGGCGTTGGCGGACAGGGAACGATTCTGGCCTCGAAGATTCTGAGTGAGGGGCTGGTCTTGCAGGGATACGACGTGAAAATGTCGGAGATTCACGGGATGGCGCAAAGAGGAGGCAGTGTGATCACCCAGATTAAATACGGTCCCAAGGTGTATTCCCCGATTATCGGGGCCGGTGAAGCTGATGTGATTGTTGCTTTTGAGAAATTGGAAGCGGCCCGGTATATGTTCCAGTTGAAGAAAATGGGCACACTAATTGTAAATGATTATGAGATCTATCCTTTGCCTGTGTTACTCGGTCAGCGGGCTTATCCGGATAATGTGCTTGCCGGGCTCACCCGATATGTGGAAGAACGGGAGGGACAGTTGAAGGTTTTAGAGGCGCATAAGCTGGCGGCTGAATTGGGCAACGTCAAGACGCAGAATATCGTTTTGCTGGGAACGGTTATTAAGGCTTTAGGGCTGGAGAAGCTGGACTGGGTAGAGGTGTTGAAGCGTTTCTTACCGCCGAAGCTTCATGAAATAAATATTAAGGCCTTGGAAACAGGGCTTGGTCTGTAGTTGTAGTATAGTATGCAGTTGGCAAGGAGGATCTACACATCTATGAAGAGTAATATTGAGATAGCGCAGGCGGCTGAAAAGGAACGGGTTAAAGATATTGCCGCAAAACTGGGAATCGAAAAGGAACACCTGATTTATTACGGCTTCTTCAAGGCGAAGGTTGATTACCGGCTGCGGGAGAAGCTGGCTGACCGTCCGGATGGACACGTTATTCTGGTGACGGCCATTAATCCCACGGCGGCCGGAGAAGGGAAAACAACGGTCACCATCGGTTTGGGTGATGCTCTGAACCGTTTGGGGAAAAAGACGGCCATTTGTCTGCGCGAACCGTCGCTGGGCCCTGTTTTCGGGGTAAAAGGCGGGGCTACGGGGGGCGGCTATGCTCAGGTCGTACCAATGGAAGATATCAACTTGCATTTTACCGGGGATTTGCACGCCATCAGCGCTGCGAATAATCTGCTGGCGGCCCTTTTGGATAATCATATTTTTCAAGGGAATAAACTAGGGATTGATCCAAAGAAAATCACCTGGCGCAGGGCTTTGGACATGAATGACCGGCAACTCCGTTATATCGTCAGCGGGCTGGGCGGAAACGGCAACGGGACACCACGGGAGGACGGTTTTGATATTACCGTGGCCTCGGAAATTATGGCCGTTTTTTGCCTGGCGCAGAATTTGCACGACCTGAAGAACCGCTTGGCGAAAATGGTGGTTGCTTATACCTTTGAAGGGCAACCGGTCACGGCCGGAGATTTGCGGGCCCAAGGGGCGCTTACGGCCTTGCTGAAGGATGCCTTCAACCCGAATCTGGTGCAGACTTTGGAGGGGACCCCTGCTTTTGTGCATGGCGGGCCTTTTGCGAATATCGCTCACGGCTGTAATAGCCTGATCGCCACCAAGCTGGCCATGAAGCTGGCCGATTATGTCATCACGGAAGCCGGTTTTGGGGCCGATTTGGGGGCGGAAAAATTTCTGGATATAAAATGCCGGACCGGCGGATTTAAACCGGAAGCGGTGGTGCTGGTGGCCAGTGTCCGCGCTTTGAAGCTACATGGGGGCTGTCCGAAGGAATTGCTGGGAGAGGGGAATCTGGAATATCTCTGTAAAGGGATGGCGAATCTGCACCGGCATATCGAAAATATGACCCGGAAATTTCATCTGCCGGTTGTTGTTGCTTTGAACCGATTCCCCACCGATACGGTGACGGAATTGGAGTTAGTGATTAACGAATGCCGCGAAAAAGGTGTGGAGGCGGCGGTGACCGAGGTTTTCGGCAAAGGCGGCGAAGGCGGCCTGGAGCTGGCCGGGAAGCTGCTGGAAAATATCGAGCAGAAGCGGAACCGGGACGAGGCCAAGGACGGCGGCTATGACCGGGGAAAGGATGGATTCCTTTACCCGGCGGAGATGGGTTTGCGCGAAAAGATCATCACGATTGCCAAAGAACTCTATCGGGCTGGCAGTGTGGTGATTAGTAAAGACGCCGCCAAGAGTCTTGCGCAGTTTGAAGCTTTGGGATACAGGGAATTGCCGGTCTGTATGGCCAAGACCCAATATTCCTTTTCGGATAATCCGGCATTACTGGGTGCGCCGGAGGGCTTTGAGCTGACCGTCAGGCAGGCGCGTCTGTCGGCGGGGGCCGGCTTTGTGGTGGCTCTCACGGGGTCCATTAATACATTACCCGGCTTGCCCGGTTTGCCTTCGGCCGAAAAGATTGATGTGGACGAGACGGGCAAGATATTAGGGCTTTTCTAGTAAGGTGTAAAGGGTGGGTGTAAAATTGCTCAGGATTATCTTATTGCTAAGCGGAGGCTCAATCTTATTAGCGCTTATTGTCACTTTGCAGGTAAAATTCGCCGCGGCGGACTTCGCTTCCATCGCTAAATACTATTTGGCGGTTTTGCCGCTCCTTTATGGGGCTAATATTTTTATCGGGCTGGGGATCAACAAAGGGCACGCTATTTTTCAGAACCTGCCCCTTCTCATTGCGGGGCAGACTTTTATTTATTATCTGGCGATTGCCTTCTTTTCGGTGGCCATTTTAGGGAATAAACTCTCCCTCCCGAAAACAGCCCTTGCTTTCGGCATGATTATTACCGCCATTTATCTACTGAAAAGCTGACGTTTACCCGGTGCCGCAACTTACGTGGATAAGCGGGGATTGTTAAGCATTAAGCAAAAAATTGACCGAACATGAGAGTGACGAGGAACAAAATGAGGGTCTTTTCGTCAGTCAGATTAGGAACATTGCGAAAAACAGCAGAGGAGGGGCTAAGAGGAGAATGATCAAGAAAAAGAGAAGTAGGATCGGAACCATCATGCTGGCCATGGCATTTTTGCTCACTTCCGGCCCGGGGGCTGGAAACGCGGCGGCGGCCAACGGAGCCAATACTGCCGATGCCGGGAATACGGGCAGGGCAGTATCTGTAGCAAGCAATATCTCGCCAGTCACGGGCGGCATTGAAATAACTGGGGTTACGGCGACCACCGGGCAAGGAGATCATTTTAAACTTGGTAATGAAGTTTTGTTGAGCAAGTATCGTTATTTGCTGGACGGAAAAAAGGTTGGTTTGATTACGAATCAAACCGGAGTAAACAGTAAAGGCGAAAGCACCATTAATGTTCTGGCGCGGGAGACTTCTTTTCAATTAACGGCTCTTTACGGACCGGAGCACGGCATTGACGGGCAGGCGGCGGCAGGTGCTTATGTGGAGTCCTATGTGCATCCGCAGTTGGGTATTCCGGTGTACAGCCTTTATGGGGCGACGAGAATGCCGAGTGCAAGCATGCTGGAAAATGTGGATATTTTGCTTTATGATATTCAGGATATCGGGGCCCGGACCTATACTTATATTTCGACGCTCAATTACTGTATGCAGGCAGCCCGGAAATATCACAAAACGATTATTGTCCTCGACCGGCCCAATCCGCTGGGCGGCTTAACCGTTGACGGCATGGTGCTGGAGGAAGGCTATGAGACCTTTGTCGGGGTGGATAATTTGCCCACGGCGCACGGGATGACCATTGGGGAACTGGCCCTGTTTTTCAACCGGAATATCGGGGCGGATGTGAAAGTGATACCGATGGAGGGGTATTCACGGGAAATGATCTGGCAGGATACAGGCCTTACCTGGATTCCGACTTCGCCGAATATTCCTGATCTCGATTCCCTCTTTGGTTATATGTCCACGGGCTTAGGAGAAGGGACCGGTATTTATCAGTCCGATAAATTCAAATGGATCGGCGGCAAAGGGGTGGATGCCCTTGCTTTTGCCAAGCTGCTGAATCAAGCCGGACTGCCGGGGGTTGTCTTTATTCCCGAATACAAAGGGACGGCCGGCGGGGTGAGGCTCAGCATTCAGGATTACCATACCTTTAATCCGGCGAAAACCGGGATTTACGCCTTGGCCTATGCCCATTCTTTGAACAATTTTAAAGTACCCAAAAGCGGGAAAACCATGGTGATGTTTGACAAGATTATGGGGACAAATAAAATCGGTCAATGGCTGGAACAGGGGCTGACCCCACAGCAGATGGAGGCCAATTATCTGCCGGAGCTGAATAAATTCCGGGCGGAACGCCAGAAATACCTGATCTATGGCAGGCAGGCGGGGGAACATCAAGAACCACAACAACCTGAGCAGCCGGTCGAGCCTGCGCAGCCGGAGAATCCGGAACAGCCTAATCAACCGGTCGAGCCGCAGGTGCCAGAGCAGCCCGGAGAGGAACAGACACCTGAAAAGCCGCAACAACCCGGTCAGCCTGACGGGGCGGTGCCTCCTTTGCGGCTGATTGTAAAGGGACAAAATGTGGAGTTTGATTCCGAACCATATATTGATGCCAACAACCGCTTGATGGTTCCGGTGCGGGCCATCCTGGAAGCCTTGGGCGCCACGGTCGATTGGGATGAGGCAGAGCGGACGGTTTCGATTAGCGGACAGGGGCACACCCTTTTATTGAAGATTGATAGTACCCGGGCGGTCGTTGATGGTGGGCAACGGACCATGGACACCTGTCCCGTGATCAAGAATGAGCGGACGATGTTGCCGGCGCGTTATGTGGGCGAATATTTAGGGTTCACCGTAGACTGGGATGAGGAAACCCGCACGGTGACCGTGGAGTAAAACAAAAAGGAGTGTCACAGCGGCGGTTACCGCGTGACACTCCTTTAAATATTTAAATATTCAACTGATCTACCTAGTCTATTCTGGCTCCAAGGGCGAGTTCTTTATTGATTAATGGCAGCTTGCTTTTACCGGTGATGGTTAAACCGGTGATCTTTTCGTTTTTTGTTCCAAGCTTAATGTAGCCTTTGGAAAAACCCAGATCATGGTTTAGAGAGAGACCGCCTGAACTTGCACTGAAGGAAAGGATATTTCCCAGATCAAGTTTTTTAAACTTCAGTTCGGATGACTTCAGCGGATTATCTAGTTTAATGGCGTACATCACGTTAGTATTGAGAGGCAGTCGGGTTTTTTCTAAAACAGCGAAGCCGGTATTTTTCCAATTCACGTCAAATAGCAAAACTATTAAAATATTTATAGGACCGCTAGTGCAAAATAGTGGATTTGTGATAGAATAGATATAATATTCATGTGATGAAAAAGGTCGTGATGCTATGTCTTTTTTCCAAAAATCGCAGAAGCTGAATAATGTGAAGTACGCAATTAGAGGACCGATTATCGATGAAGCGAAGAAACTCGAAAGATACGGTTTTGAGCTAATCAAACTGAATATCGGTAATCCGACTCCTTTTGGTCTATATGCACCGCCGGAAATCATTCGTGATGTTATTCATAATTTGCGGGTCGCGCAGGGGTATTCCGAGTCCCAGGGGATTTTTGCCGGACGCAAGGCAATAATGCAGTATTATCAGCAGAAACAGGTGCCGGGTGTGGATGTTGACGATATTTATACCGGTAATGGCGTTAGTGAGCTAATTATGATGGCCATGCAGGCTTTATTAAATAATGGTGATGAGATTCTTATCCCTAAACCGGATTATCCTCTTTGGACAGCAGCCGTTACCCTTTCAGGCGGTATTGCGGTGCATTATCAGTGCGATGAACAGGCGGACTGGAATCCGGATATCGAGGATATCCGTCGTAAAATCACGAGAAACACCAAAGGAATTGTGATTATTAATCCCAATAATCCTACGGGGGCTCTTTATCCGGTGGAGGTTCTGCAGGAGATCGTGAAGATTGCGGAAGAGCATAAGCTGATTGTTTTTTCGGACGAAATATACGATAAGATTCTTTATGAGGATGCTCAGCATGTTTCTACGGCCAGTCTTTCGGAAGACGTTTTCTTTCTGACCTTTAACGGACTGTCGAAATCACACCGGATCGCCGGTTTTCGGGCAGGCTGGATGGTTGTCAGCGGGAATAAGGAATTGGCGGCCGATTATATTGACGGGCTGAATACCCTGGCCTCGATGCGCTTATGCAGTAACGTACCGGCTCAGTATGCCATTCAGACCGCCCTGGGGGGCTATCAGAGCCTGACCGAATTACTGGTGCCCGGCGGCAGACTGCAAAGGCAGCGGGAATTATGCTATGAAATGCTGAATAATATCCCGGGAATATCCTGTACCAAGCCGAAGGGAGCCTTCTATATGTTCCCCAAAATAGACACCAAGCGGTTTAATATTACGAATGACTATAAATTTGTGTTAGATTTCCTGCGGGAAAAGAAGGTTATGCTGGTGCAGGGTACGGGCTTTAACTGGCATGAGCCCGATCATTTCCGGTTAGTATACCTGGCGCCTGTGGAAACACTTACCATCGCGTTGAACCGGCTGGGCGATTTTTTGGCGGAATATGTGCAGACAGAAGAGGATCTCTCGGCCTTGCCCTTAGACATGGATCCGGATGGCGAGGAAGGCTTTTTCGAAAACTTCTAACTCCATAACCCAATATGGCTCCTTAGGGGGGCGCGCGGGGGCGCTAAGAAGCTATCAGCAATAAGCGGCAGAAATACGGCAGTTTAGGTGAAGTGCCTTAGAAGAAGTAAGCAGACATTGAATCGACAGTGATGCTTACTTTTTTCATTAGCTGTTGCCAAGTGCAACTAGAGCTTTGGGAACATTTTCAAAAAAGATACGTCAAAATAATATAGAGGATTGAAGGAAGTCAGAACGGAGCCAAAGGAAGTTTTAAGAGAGAAAAGAAAGAGACCGGAAGAAAACCGGAAAAATACCGGAGAGAAACCGGAAGAAGGAGTGAATTCGGATGATGAAAACAGGAAAAAGCAAGATCATGATACCTTTGCTGATTATGGGGTTGGTATTGTTAGGAATTCTAATATTTTTTCAACCGGGCGTGATGACAGCCGGTGACGAACCGCGGAATCAGACGGGGGATGCAGAGACCATCCTGCAAAAAAGGCTGGAGAAAGCAATTGTTTTATACGCGGAAAGCCCAATTGCACGGGTGAATAATGCGGAAATGCAGGTGGATGCGGATAATGCAGGTATTGTCCCTTATGTGAGCGGAGGACGGGTCCTGGTACCGCTGCGGTTCATTGCCCAGAACCTGCAGGCGGAGATTGCCTGGGAGAAGGAGACTTCCGCCGTAACACTTACGGTGGGTAAGGACACGGTCAAATTACAGCCCGGGCAGGAGCAGATGCAGATTAATGGGAAGTCAGTAAAGCTGGATGCGGTTCCGGAAGTAATTGACGGACGGACTTTTGTGCCTATTCGGGCGATTAGTGAAGCATTTGGGAAAGAAGTCTTTTATGACCGCGGCTTAATTGTGATTGGGGACGAAGAAAACCCCTTTGATAAAGAGTCCGAAAAGTCATTGCTTGACCGGTTAATTGCCAAAGTGAACAACCTTCCGGCGGTCGGTTCGGCGGAGAATCTGTTAAAGCTGTTAACGGAAGCGGACGGGAACGATTATCGTAAACGGATTGCGGCTGATGGCGGCATTGCTTTTGACATGGCGGCTACGGGAACGGAAGCGCTTAATGGGGTAAGCCAGCAACAGAACACCCAGAATAAGGCCAAGGTACCGGCGCCGGCTGAACAAAAGCAGGGAAAGACTGAAAGCAGTGCGGCTGTAGATTATTCCAAAACAAATGTGCAGGTGCAGGGTGTGGATGAGGCTGACCTTGTGAAAACGGACGGGGAATATCTCTATCACGTCAATAAACAGCGCGTGCTGATTACGAAGGCTTATCCGGCGGCCGAACTGCAGGTGGTTTCCACCTTGACTTTCGCGGAGAAGGATTTTTGGCCGGAAGAGCTTTATCTTGATGAGCAATATCTGGTGGTAATCGGCCGCAACAATTTGTATTATGACTATATTTTGAAACCGGTGCCGGTTGTACCGCAGGACGATGTGCAGCCGGATAAGGACAAAAATACGATAAATAATACGGCCACTGCCGGTATTGCGCCGGATGAGGCACAGGCCGGTGGTCAGGATAAGGAAGCGGCTGCTGTACAGTTTGAACGGGAACTGGCGCTCGCGGATGTGGCCCCTGCGGTGCCGCGCTCTGCCGCCAAAGTAATTTCGATCCGGCCGCCCCGTCTTTCCCGGAATGAGGTCAAAGTTTTCATTTTTGACATTCGGGATAAGACGAAGATCACGAAGGTAAGAGAAGTCGAGATTGAGGGAAATTATCTTACCTCGCGGAAAATCGGATCTTTTCTCTATTTCGTTGCCAATTGTCCTGCCTACCTATATGGTTATGGACAGGAGGAAAATCCGAACCCGGTGCCTTTTTACCGTGATACGACCTTGAAGAATGATTATCAGGCCGTACCTTATGAAAAGATCTATTATCTTCCGCCCGTAAGGAGCTCCAATTATCTGGTTATTGCCGGACTGGACCTGAATCAGCGGGAGGAAGGGGTGCAGATTTCTACCTACCTGGGGGCCGGCGATGATGTCTATGTTTCCCAGAATAATCTTTATGTGGCGCTGCAGAATTACAACTACGGGCCGATTAGGATCATGGCGCTCGATGAGACGGCAGCAGCGGGGCGGGCAGTTTGAAACCGGCGGAAAGCACGGAGCCCGGAACGCAGATTTATAAGTTTTCCCTTGATCAGGGCAGGGTCACTTATCTTGCCAAGGGCGAGGTTCCGGGAACATTGCTTAATCAGTTCTCCATGGATGAACATAACGGGTATTTCCGGGTGGCCACGACCACAGGCAATACCTGGAGTGCGGGCCAAGATAAGTCGCAGAACAATGTCTATGTGCTGGATGAAACGATGACGCTCGTGGGGATGGTGGAGGGGATTGCCCCCGGGGAAAGGATTTACTCCACCCGCTTTATCGGGGACAGAGCGTATCTTGTCACTTTTAAAGATACGGACCCCTTCTTTGTCCTGGATTTAAAGGTGCCGTCCAATCCGCGTGTGTTAGGCGCTTTGAAGATACCCGGGTACAGCGATTACCTGCATCCCTATGATGAAAACCATATTATCGGCATTGGTAAGGATACGATTGAAGTACCCATTAAGGGCTGGGGGTCAGCGGAAGGAACTGTATCCACGCAGGCCTACTATCAAGGGCTTAAACTGGCGGTGTTTGACGTGACGGACGTCACGAAGCCCCGTGAATTATTCAAGGAAGTGATCGGTGACCGGGGCACTGATTCGGAGTTATTGCGCGACCACAAGGCCCTGCTTTTTGACCGGGAAAAAGAATTGTTTGCCTTCCCTGTCCGCGTGCTGGAGATCCCGGCCGAATATAAACAGGGGAATCCTAACGCGGTGCAGTATGGCCAGTTCACCTTCCAGGGCGCGTATGTGTATCAGCTTAATCTGACGGATGGATTCACCCTGCGCGGGAAGATTACCCATCTTTCGGCAGAGGAATTGCTGAAGGCCGGTTCTTCTTATGCCAATGCGGATAAGGAAATTAAGCGGATTCTCTATATTGATAATGTCCTCTATACCTTATCCGATGGTATGATTAAGGCGAACGGTATGACCGGGCTGAAAGAGCTGAACAGCCTGGCGCTTCAGTAAATGCAACTTTTTCGGTGGTGAAATAGAGCTTAATCTACCATGAAACCCAACGGTTGAATTAATATCTGGTTTTAAAGGATATTTGCACCTTATTATCGAATTCCTTAAGATGGTCTATTTTCTGTTAGGCCATCTTCTTTTACACTGCTTCTTTTCTTTTTCAACATTGCTTGCCACCATGGCCACCTTATAAATAGATTTCGGGAGGGATTTTCTTGTATTACATATCCAATTTCAGCCATGACCCGTATTACAATTTGGCTTTTGAGGAATATTGCTTTAAACAGCTGGATCCCATGGAGCAGTATGTTCTGCTTTGGCAGAATGAGCGCTCAGTCATCGTGGGGAGATTCCAGAACACCCTGGCCGAGATTAATGCCGATTACGTAAAAAGGCATGGGGTGCATGTGGTCAGACGGATGACCGGCGGCGGGGCGGTTTATCATGATCTGGGCAATTTGAATTTTACCTTTATTCAAAACAGGCAAAGTGAGCAGATTGATTTTCGCCCTTTTACCGAACCGGTGGTAAAAGCCTTGGCCGAGATGGGGATTACCGCGGAAATCAGCGGACGGAATGACCTGACCATCGGCGGGAAAAAGTTTTCCGGTAATGCCCAGTATCACGAAAAAAACCGCACGATGCATCACGGCACCCTGCTTTTTGCGGCGGATCTGGATGCCGTCGAGGCCGCCTTGCAGGTGAAGCAGGACAAGTACGCTTCGAAAGGGGTGAAATCGGTCCGCAGCCGTGTCACCAATATCAGAGAGCATTTAGAACGACCGCTCACTCTGGCCCAGTTCAGAGATACCCTCCTGGAGCATTTATTTGCATACCAGGGCGAGCCCGTGCGGGAATATCATTTGCGTGATGAGGATTTAGCCGCCATTGCGCGCCTCTGTAATAGTAAATACCGTACCTGGGAGTGGAATTATGGGCAGTCACCGCAGTTTAATGTGAGAAATAACGGGCGCTTTGCCTGTGGCGGGCTTGAGGTGTGCCTGCAGGTGGATAAGGGGATAATAAAAGAGTGCAAAATCTATGGGGATTATTTCAGCAATGAGGAGCCGACGGAATTTGAGCAGAAAATGAGCGGGGTCAAATACGAGAGCGAGGCAGTTTATGACGCTTTACATAAGGCCGGGGTTGCCAAGTACTTTGGGCAGGTTAGTGCGGAGGAATTACTGCCGCTTTTTATACCATCTGTGTATCGGGAACCGTTATTTGCGTATATCAGAAACGCTGTTGCCAGCAGAGAGAGCATTGACTAATAAAACATAATAAAACATAATAGAAGTAATATATGAAGTGTAAGTAAAAAATGCGGCGAAGGCATGAGCATCGCGGAAAAGAGAACGTGGTGAGAGCAGCGAACAGGAGGGAAAATAATGTCTCAGATTGATTTAATTGCTACCGCGACTTTTGGGTTGGAGTCCGTTGTGGCCAGGGAGTTAAGGGAGCTTGGTTATACGGAACAGACCGTGGAGAACAGCAGGGTGATTTTTGCCGGTGATGAGAGGGCTGTTTGCCGCACAAACCTTTGGTTGCGGACAGCCGACCGGGTGCTGATTAAGATGGGGCAATTCAAGGCGTTCAGTTTTGAAGAATTGTTTCAGCAGACGAAGGCGTTACCCTGGGGCGACTGGCTCCCGGTTGATGCCGAGTTTCCCGTGGAGGGCAAGTCCATTAATTCTCTTTTGCATAGTGTTCCGGATTGTCAGGCGATCGTCAAAAAAGCGGTGGTTGAAAAAATGAAGGAAAAATATAAGGTCGGCTGGTTTCCGGAAAAAGGACCGCGGTATAAAATTGAAGTCGCTATCTTAAAGGATGTGGTGACTCTGACGATTGATACAAGCGGACCGGGCCTGCATAAAAGGGGTTATCGCAAGCTAGTGGGACAGGCTCCTTTGAAAGAAACGCTGGCGGCGGCAATGATCATGCTAAGCTTCTGGAAAGCAGAGCGTCCTTTTATTGATCCCTTTTGCGGCTCGGGGACAATTCCGATTGAGGCTGCTCTGATCGGTCTGAATCGGGCGCCGGGCCTCAAGCGCAGTTTTACGGCGGAGGATTGGCCGAATATTCCCCGGAAGCTGTGGCAGGAGGCGCGTCAGGAGGCAGAGGATTTAATCCGGACGGAACTGGTCATGGATATTGAGGGCTATGACTGGGATAAGGAAGCCTTGAGCCTAGCCCGTTATCATGCCAGGGAGGCGGGTGTCGAGAAGCTTATTCATTTTCAGGAGCGGGCGCTGGCTGATTTTAGTACGAAGAAGCAATACGGCTATCTGATTTGCAATCCGCCGTATGGAGAGCGCCTCGAAGAAAAGGCGACGGTGGAACGTCTTTACCGGCAGATGGGACAGGTTTTTGGAAAGCTGGATACCTGGTCATATTTTATCCTGACGGCGCATCCGGCCTTTGAAAAGTTATTCGGACGTAAGGCGGGCAAAAACAGAAAGCTGTATAACGGCCGGATTGAATGCCACTATTATCAGTACTTCGGGCCCAAGCCGCCCCGGGGAAAAGCGGAATAGCTTGCCAACTTTGGCGAAGAGGTGATTAGAGGATGAAGATTGTTCAAGCTTCCGAGAAGCATCTTGAGGGAGTAGTGAATTTGTGTAATTGCTCTATAGAAAACATGAGGAATAACGGCATAGATCAGTGGGATGAAACTAATCTAATATAAAACTCATTCTAAATTTGCCAAAAACCCAAAACTGCGGGAATAGAATTATCAGGCTTTGGCGAGGGGCCGGTTTTGTTCGGGAATTACCTTAGGGGGCTTTGCTTTGAAAAGAGGGGAAGCCCTTTTTCCGCATAAAAGAGCAGGGAATATCGAATTAATCGCGAAAAGAATAAATAGCAATAATCCAGTTAAAGAGTCTTAAAACACAGACAATGAACAACATATATCAAGAGCATTGGGGGTTATGTAACTAATGCATAAGAAAGAACCGCGGCTGATTTCATTGCTGCTCTTTTTCGCTTTTCTTTTGAACTTTTGCGTTCCTTGTATTCCTGTTCAGGCAGAGGAAACATTTTTGTCGGATGCTCCGATAGAAAAAGGGATCTTTTCTGCATCGGAAGACTCCGGTGTAAAGGAAGCCCATTTCGGTGATATAGGAGGACATTGGGCGGAAAAGGAGATCAAAGCCTGGACGGCGTGTGAGCTGGCGGGGGGTTACCCTGATGGTACTTTTCGGCCGGACAGCCCCATTACGCGGGCCGAGTTTGTGACGCTGGTCAACCGGGCATTTGACTCTAGTAAAATGCTTGGTATGGATGAAATGGCGATTAGCCAAACCAGCGGCACTGCTGGCTTTCGTGATGTGGCGGCAACTGACTGGTATGCGCCCGAGTTTGCTAAAGCGGTGGCGATAGGCTATCTAAGTGGTTATCCGGACGGCACGGTGAAGCCGCAAAACCTGCTGACCCGGCAGGAAGCGGCGGTGCTTTTGGCGCGGATTATGCCGTCGGCCGGTTTGGCGAAAGATAATATATTTGTCGACCAGGCGCAAATACCGGAGTGGAGCGAAGCAGCCATAGCCGCGGCAGCAAACGGTGGCTACATGAAGGGGTATCCGGACGGCACTTTTCAGCCTGCCAGACCGATTACCCGGGCGGAGGCGATCTCCCTCTTAGACCGTGCCGTCGGCACATTATCTAATCACAATAGACCTCTTGACGACGGTCAGTATACCCAGTCGAAAAAGAAAAAAAGCAATGATGTCAGTTTAAGTGACTTAACAATAAACGGAATTACCGTACCGGGCTTTGCGATCGATGTTTTGTCCTATGAGCTAGTATTGCCTTACGGCACGACCGATGCGGATCTGCCACAGGTGGCCGGGGTTGCCGCTACCGCGCATCATGCGAAAGCAAGAGTCACGGTGACACAAGCGGTCGGCTTAATGGCCCCGGATAATATCGCTACTGTACTGGTAACGGCGGAGAACGGCAGAACCCAGGTCTATACGGTGCTCTTTACTGTTGCGCCCAACACAGCCACTAGTCTGAGTGAATTTACGATCGGCGGCGAAGATATTTTAGCTTTACCGGGAGTGCTTACCGCAGCAGGGGCATTTTTGCCGGTAGCAGATTTTACTGATTTTGAAGGTATTGTTGTGGAAAGCACTGATCCGCATGCTGCGGTGACGGTTACTTTAGATGGGACTTTAATTGCGGAAGAAGCATTAGCCACGCAGGTGATCACGGCTAATAATGTCATTATCGTTACGGTAGTGGCTGAAGATGGAGTAACGACCGGAAATTATAAGGTAACGGCCGTGCAGGCTTATTGCGTGACCTATGACGGTAACGGCAGTACGAGCGGCAGTGTGCCAACCGACGGGAACGCTTACCAAGGAGGAGATACCGTAACGCTATCGGAGAACGTTGGTGCGCTTAGCAAGACGAACTATATCTTCGCCGGATGGCAAACCGCACAGGATGGCAGCGGGACAACTTACGAAGCGGGAGATACTTTCGAGCTGGGGGAAGCGAATGTGACCCTGTATGCCCGGTGGGTCATTGACAATAATTTTACCAATGAAAGCCGGACCGGAACAACGGCGACTTTCACCTGGACAGCGGCGGAAGGGGCGGACAGTGTTCAGATTCG
The DNA here is from genome assembly GCA_050951585.1 of Peptococcia bacterium. Lineage (GTDB taxonomy): Bacteria > Bacillota > Peptococcia > DRI-13 > DTU073 > UBA3937. Next base: position 21,084 of record JBMNJI010000008.1, read on the forward strand.
GCAATCGGCAGACGGCGGGCAGACCTGGGAAGACGCTACCCATGCAGCCCTGCTTCCGACCGCCGAGACCGTGGTAGTAACAGGGCTGAGTACCGGGACAGATTATCGCTTTAAGCTGCTTGTTACGGGTGGAGCTACTCCCGGCGAATCCCGCACAATAGAAGTAACAACCGAGGAAGAACTAGTCTTTGGCGCGTCCTGGAATAGCAGTACAGGAGGTACGACAATGACACGGCTGGGGGACGCCGTTGGGGCAAACGGCAAAACAACTCCGGCGCAAATCGGTAAATATTTTGATGATTTTGCCCCGTGGAGCGGGATGAGACTCTGCACGGTGTCCGATGGCGGGGTGATTACTTCTTATCTTGACGAATTTGCTAATCCGGATGACTTTGATCGTTCTGGTGGTGCCGGGCAGGTGATGGTGCAAATACCGAAATTCTATTATAAGCATACTTATGAAAACGGAGTTCATGAATTTTGGGTGGCTGATAGTTCTGCAGAAGGCTACATTTTGCATCCGGCTTTTATGCGGGCCGGATCAGAAAGGGATTTTCTGCTTGTTGGGGCATACAAAGCGAGTTTGGGAAAAGCCGAAGACAATGTAACTGACACGATTGCTTCCCGTACGGGTACCTTTCCGGAGGTGTCGAAAACATTAAAAGAATTCCGGGATTATGCCACTGCCAGAGGTGATAACTGGACACAGATTGATGCCCTGACGAGAAATGCGATAGCGCTATTGTACCTGGTAGAATATGCGAACACGGATAGCGAAAATGCCATTGGTCGGGGGGTTGTAATCGCCAGCGAGCCTGTTGCCTGCGGGGGTTGTAATTACCTAAACGGGGCGTCCGGAAATGCAGCCGGCGATGTGGGAAAGAGGTCGGTAAGTTACCGTGGAATGGAAGACCTTTGGGGCAACTATTGGGAATTTATTGATGGAATAAACATTCGCGACTATTGTCCATATGTTGCTGATAATAGCTTTAAAAGTAACGAGTTTGAAGGGGAATATCAGGAACTGTCCGTTAGTTTACCCAACGCTGACGGCTATATAACGGATTTTATCTTTTCGCCGAAGGAAGAAGAAAACTGGTTCTTGCTGCCGTCTACGGTAGACTCAAACGATAAAACGCGTATACCGGATTATTATTATCAAAGTAGTGGTGAGAGAATCGTTCTGGCCGGTGGCCGTTGGAGCAGTGGGGGAACGGCCGGGATGTTTTCCTATACAATAAATGCCGTTTCAACTAGCAAGAATGATTATTCGACGGCACGCATCCTATTCATACCTGAAAGTGAGTTGGAAAAGTAACACAAAATACCTCGGCTTAACAAGCCGGGGTATTTTCCGGATCAGGTTATTCATTATAGCGATCAGCCATCCAACAAAAAATCTGTCAGTATAACAATTCTGATTCCATCCTGCGTCACCGGGTGCTCACAGTTACCGGCGATGACGAGCTTTTCGTAATTGTCCCTTATACTGCGGAGCGGGGCAAGCTCGCGCTCTCTGGTGGCGGGATCGTTCATAGCCGCGGCGCGGATAGCATAAACTCGCTGAAAAACAAAGTTTATGCTATCCATAGCACAAACATTCATATTTCGACTTTTACGGCAGGAAGCTGAAATCTCACAAAAGCCACTGCGGGACACCCTGCTTACTATTTGCGTAAATATGTTTGACAACGGTCGGAGAAATGAGTAAGATATAAGGCAGATATTCTTAAGTCGCAGCATGATCAAATGCGCGTGCTTCAATTGTGGCATAAGAAACGAGATATTGTGGAATCGTTCGAAGAAGGGAAGTAGTAGGCTGTAAATCCCTGCAGAGAGATAAGCCCTTGGCTGTGAGGTTTATCAGGGCAAGTTGCAGCACTCAGTCGTCCCGGAGGCGCGGTGTTGAGTCCCTTACAGGATGTGCAAAGTCATATCTGGAAGTATTTAAGGGAATTAGATACTGCCGGGTTTGCCCGTTACAGCAAAAAGCGAGAGTCCCCCATGGGGGAATTAAGGTGGTACCGCGGAACTGAATCCTTCCGTCCTTTTTTGGGATGGGAAGGATTTTTTATTCTATAGAAAGTTTTCTATAGAAAGTAGTTTTCTTTATTCGGAACGGGAAAGATGTTTTCGGGGAAAGGATATGATGTGATGGAAAACGAAAAAAATTTATCTAACAATTTATCTACGGTCTATGAGCCGCAGAATGTGGAAGAAAAATGGTATCAGGTCTGGGAAAAAGAAGGCTATTTTATTGCCGGGGCTAATGAAGAGTTGCTGAAGAAAAAAGCGACCGGAGAGGCAGAGACTTTCTCTATTGTGATGCCGCCGCCCAATGTGACCGGTTTTCTGCACCTGGGGCATGCCCTTGATAATACCTTGCAGGATATTCTGACCCGCTGGCGCCGGATGCAGGGTTACCATACGCTCTGGCTGCCGGGGACAGATCACGCCGGGATTGCCACGCAGGCTAAGGTGGAAGAGCAATTGGCCAAAGAAGGGCTTTCCAAGTACGATTTAGGCCGGGAGAAATTTCTGGACCGGGCTTGGGCATGGAAAAAGCAATATGGCGGCCGGATTACGCAGCAGCTCCGGAAGCTGGGCACCTCCTGTGACTGGTCGCGGGAAAGATTCACGATGGATGAAGGCTGTTCCGAGGCGGTACGGGATGTTTTTGTCAGCCTGTACGAAAAGGGCTTGATCTATCAGGGTAATTACATCATTAACTGGTGCCCCAAATGCCAGACTACCATTTCCGATATCGAGGTTGAGCATGAAATCCATGCGGCGAAGATTTGGCATCTTCGTTATCCGGTGATTGATGAAGCCGGGGAAAATACAGGCGAATACATTGTGGTGGCCACGACCCGTCCGGAAACGATGCTGGGTGATACGGCGGTAGCGGTTCACCCCGAGGATGAACGCTATAAAGCCCTGGTGGGCAAGAAGCTGCGTTTACCGCTAATGGGACGGATTATCCCGATTGTGGCTGATGAATATGTAGACCGGGAATTTGGCTCCGGGGCGGTGAAGATTACCCCTGCCCATGACCCCAATGATTTTGAGCTGGGCTTACGGCATAATCTGGAGCAGATCACGGTTATTGACCGGAAGGGTTACATGAATGAACAGGCGGGAGCCTATCAGGGGCTTGAGCGTCTCGAGGCCAGAGAACGGATCGTAGCCGACCTTGAGGCCCAAGGTTTCCTGGTGAAAATCGAAGACTACGAGCACTCGGTCGGGCAGTGCTATCGCTGTAATACGGTGATTGAACCCTTGATTTCCAAGCAGTGGTTTGTGAAGATGAAACCGCTGGCCGAACCGGCTATTCAGGCGGTACTGGACGGCCGGATCAGATTTGTGCCGGAGCGGTTTACGAAGATTTATCTGAACTGGCTGGAGAACATCCGGGATTGGTGCATCAGCCGGCAGCTTGTGGTGGGGGCACCGGATTCCGGTCTGGTATTGTCAGGATTGCGGCGAGGTGATTTGCAGCAAGGAAGATCCGGTGAAATGTCCGCGCTGCGGCTCCGCTAAACTGGAGCAGGATACCGATGTGCTGGATACCTGGTTCAGTTCCGGTTTGTGGCCTTTTTCCACGCAGGGGTGGCCGGAGGAAACCGATACTTTGCGCTGCTATTACCCGACTTCTGTTTTGGTAACGGGGCGGGACATTATCTTCTTCTGGGTGGCCCGGATGATTTTCATGGGGCTGGAATTTATGCCCGATGTACCCTTCCGCGAGGTCTTTATTCACGGGCTGGTTCTTGACGCGCAGGGACGAAAAATGAGTAAATCTTTAGGGAACGGGATTGACCCCATTGAAGTGATTGAGCAATACGGAGCCGACACCTTGCGTTTTATGCTGATTACCGGAAATACGCCCGGTAATGATCTGCGCTTTCAGACAGAACGGTTGGAAGCGACCCGTAATTTTGCCAATAAAATCTGGAATGCTTCCCGCTTTGCCTTGATGAACCTGGCGCATTATGAAGAAACCCAGGATGATGCCTCTTATACTTTGGCCGACCGCTGGATCAGGAGCCGTTTCAACCGCACGGCGGAAGAGGTGACCCGCAATCTGGAACGTTATGACCTCGGGGAGGCGGCGCGGGTGATTTATGAATTTATCTGGAACGAATTCTGTGACTGGTATATTGAAATCGTCAAACCGCGTCTTTACGGGAAGGAATCCGCTGAAAGCAAGAGGACGGCCCAGGCGGTGCTGGCCAATACCTTACGCGGGACGATGGAATTACTGCATCCTTTTATGCCCTTTATCACGGAAGAAATCTGGCAGCATTTGCCCCATCAGGGCAAGACGGTTATGCTCGCTCCCTGGCCGCAGGCGGATGAAGCTCTGCTTGATGAAGAGGCGGAAGCTGAAATGACGGTGGTCATGGAGGCAGTCAAAGCTTTACGTAATTTGCGCAGTGAGATGAATGTCGCTCCCGGCAAAAAGGCGGAAGCTGTCCTCTTGGCGCAGAATGAAGCGGCGTTAGCGGCGCTGCGGCACGGTGAGGATTATCTTCGGAATTTGGCCGGGCTATCCCAGCTGACGATTCAACTCAGCACGCCGGAAAAACCGGAACAGGCAGTAACGGCTGTCGTCAGCGGCGTGGAGGTTTATCTCTCCCTGAAAGGCTTGGTGGACATCGAGAAGGAACTGGCCCGGCTGGAAAAAGAAAAGGGGAATTTGGATAAGGAGATCGCCCGCTTGGAAGGCAAACTGCAGAACCAGGGCTTCCTGGCCAAAGCCCCGGCCGAAGTGATTGCAAAGGAAAAGGAAAAGCTGGCTGATTACCGGACGAAAAAGGAGGCTCTTTTGGAGAGAATTGCCTCACTGGGGAACTGAT
>JBMNJI010000009.1:0-40658 GCA_050951585.1 Peptococcia bacterium
ACTTTTCCAACTATATCAGGTAAAATATAGGTAGTGTGAATAGGCGAGGGGAGGTAATGATTTTGGGACGGGGGATGTTCATGCGGAGAACAGGCAGAATTAGCCTAATTGGTTTATTAGTAGTAGCGCTCCTGATTTTTCTGGTGCCGGGGTATGCGGAGGCTAGTGTAAGGAATGCTTCGGTGGCTTTAAGTACGGACAGGGCGGGGGCAGTTGCTCAGTATACGATTGGTTTTTATGTCAGCGGTTCAGGAGCTTTGACCGGTGGACGGGATGAGGTAACGATCCTTTTCCCGGATGGCACGGAGATTCCGGAAGATTTAGCGGACGAACTGGCTGCTAATACGATTGTCGTAAATGGGTACAGCGTGGAAGCGCGTGATCTTTATGTCAAGGACAACCAGTTGATTATTACCTTGCCTGCGGAGGCAGATGTACGGGGCTATGGTTATGTGGGCATCATCATTGGTGAAGGGGCCGGGATCCAATTGCCGCGCAAGGCCGGGACCTACACCATGGAAATCGAGACGACGCGGGACAGTGATGGGACCACCAACAGTTTTACGGTTGACGGCACCAGTATTACCAGTTTAGATCTGACGGTATCGCCCGCGGCGATTGATGAATATGCCGCTTATGAATTAAGTTTTAAGACCAGCTCGCAGGGGGCGTTAAAACCGAGCGTTGATTATCTTTATATCGAGTTCCCGGAAGAAGTGGTCCTTCCGCGTTCCATCGACGGGGAGGATATCCAGATTAACGGGAAGGAAGTAGCATCAGACGGGGTCACCATAGATGCCGACACCAATACGCTCGAGATTCTCATTCCGCGCCGTACGGATATTGGCACCCGGGATACCGTAGAAGTCGTGATTGACAGCGGGGCGGGCATCAGGAATCCTAGAAAAGCAGGGACCTATACGGTCAATGTCTACACCTCTGCCGATTCGGAGAGTGCGGACGAGGATTTTACGGTGGGGCTTTCGATCAACACTCCCGTAGTCTTTATCAGTCCCAGTGAGGCCGAGCAAAGAAGTCAATATACGATCGGGTTTACGACCAGTGCCACCGGGGCCTTGGAGGCCGGGAAAGATACCATCACCGTGTATTTTCCGGAAGACACCTCTATTCCGAGCAGTATTAATACCTCTTATGTGAAGGTCAACGGGACCAAAGCCAAGGCGGTGGAATGTTCCCGCAGCAATGAAACGATCACGGTCACCGTGCCTACAGGGATCACTATCGGGGATAATACCTATGTGAGTATTGTGTTCGCCCTGGATGCCGGGATCCGCAATCCGGAAGATGCGGGTAATTATCAACTGGAAGTATGCACCTCGGCGGATGACAGCAAGGTCAAATCCAGAAGCTATACGGTGACTGGGACGGATCCGGACGAGGATACTGATGAGGAAGATGAGGACGATGAAGATAGCAATGCGGATAATGACGATGATTTTACCGTTGAATTATCCAATTACGGCTTAGGGCAGGCTGTTTCGATACTGTTTTCTTACGAAAACGGTACTTTCGGTGAATTAAAAAGAGGGGATAAGCTCTATTTAATCTTTGCGGCCGACTTTACGCTACCGAATACTGTCACCGCCCAGCATGTGGCGGTCAATGGCCTGAAGGCGGATGCGGTGGAACGTTCCGGGCAGGCTATCGTGGTCACGATCCCCGGCGGGGTGGATCTGGTTGATGACGAACGGACCGTTATCACGATTCTGCAGGATGCCGGAGTAAAGAATCCGGGGAAAGAGGGAGTTCATAGCCTCTTTGCGTATTCTTCGGTGAAACCTTCTATTATTGAAGATTTTAAGGTCACGATTGGCACCGGTAGCAGTAATAACAACAATAATACCGGAACGAACACCGGCAATACGGGAAATGAGGGGAAAGTAGTCTTTAAGATTGGCAGCAATATTGCCTATCAGGGCACCAAGGCGATCACCCTGGATGCGCCGCCGACGATCGTGCAGAATTTTACGGTAGTTCCGTTACGGGCTTTAGGCGATGCCCTGGGAGCCGAAACCGTGTATGAAGGCACCACCAGAACGGTAACCGTCACCTATGGCAATAAAACACTAGTCTTTTATATTGATTCCAAACTGGTCAAAGTAGATAAAGAATGGATAACCGCCGATATACCGGCGACGCTCATTAATAACCGGGTAATGATTCCGGTGCGTCTCGTCAGCGAGTCCTTCGGTGCCATCGTTGATTGGAACGACGCCACCAGGGAAGTAATTATCACGAAGTAGCATGACAAAAGACAAAAAAGTCCCTCACCTTTTTAAAAGGGTGAGGGACTTTTTTTCGACAGTATGACCATCGTCCCCTAATAGGATTTTGCGGGAATCACGCAACAAGGGGATAAAAGTATTGGCTTTTGAGCATAATAAGCATATAATATTAATAGGATTTTGCAATAAAACTGCAGAATGGAGGTAAGAAAATGCTGCTTGAATTTAAAACGAAGAATTACAAATCTTTTGTTGAAGAGACGAAATTTTCCATGATTGCTGCTCCAAAACAAACGGGACTTGATTATAGTCTATTGAAAGAAAAGATAGGCAGAAAGACCATCAAAGGACTGAGTTGTTCTGTGATTTATGGTCCCAATGCAGCGGGTAAAACAAATATTATCGGTGCTATGGATGTTTTTCGTGCTATAGTTCTGCGTGGCCATATCAAAAATTCCGAAGAAAAGATGTCGGCTAACCCGGCTTCAACTGCATTGGAACTCATTCCTAATAACAATTTATTCAATCCGGAGCCGGTAGAATTTTCTGTTGACTTTATTGAGAAGGGATTTCGTATTCAATATAGTATTTGCATTGATTTGGGACCGTTTCTTGACGGGGAATACAAGAGAAAAATCATATCTGAAGAGTTAATTGTAAACGGGGAAAGTATTTTTAACCGTAAGGAAGGTTTAACCATTGTTGAATTAAAAGTCATTCAGAGATATCTTTCAGATTCGCTCGAGCAGAATATAGAAGGCGCCAAGGAAATTGCTAAGTATAGTCTTAATCGAGAAGAATTATTTCTGACCAATGGTTTTAAACTTATTTTTTCACAGGAGTTTGTTAAAATAGTGACTGATTGGTTTACTCATAAGTTCATGATCATTTATCGTGCAGATTCTATGCAGATTATTAAAAGATTTACTGATCCACAGAAGAAAACTGTTTATATTGAAAAAACGCTTGACAAAGCTGCAAAGCTGTTCGGAATTAATTCAAATGCTCTTGGGTATATAGTTGACGACGAAAATTCAGAGGCAAAGTTGTGTTCTATTTTTCAGAATGTCCCAGGTAAAAAAGGCGCGGCTATAGCGGCTGAATTATTTGAGTCATACGGTACAATTCGCTTTATCAATTTGTTTCCATTAGTTATTCGTGCAATACGAATTGGAGGAACATTGGTGGTAGATGAGTTTGATGCGTCTATTCATCCGATGGCACTCATGAATATTATCAATATTTTTCATAATGATGAGATTAACATTCATCATGCACAGCTTATCTTCAATACACACAATCCGATTTTTCTAAACTCCAATCTTTTTAGAAGAGATGAAATCAAGTTTGTCGAGCGTGATGATGAGAGTCATTACAGCACACTGTATGCATTGTCTGATTTCGGAACCACGGGAAAAAACGGTGTTCGCAAGCACGAAGACTACATGAAAAATTATTTCATTAGTCAATATGGTGCAATCAAAGATATTGATTTTACACAAATCATCGAAGAAATCCTTGCAGTAAAAAGCGAGGTGTAATTATGGTAATAAGGAAAACATCAAAGAAGTATTATTTTAGCGTTGAAGGTGAAACAGAGCAGTGGTATTTAAAATGGTTACAGAATGTTATTAATTGTACTGAAGAGTCAGCACGTAAAGTGAACTTTGATTGCGCTGTACAAAAAGATCCGATCAAACGGGGAAAATCTTTAGTGGTTACCGGAAAGACGGAAGTGTATCACTTTTGTGATTATGAAAGTGATGAGCCGATTCATATGCAACAGTTCCAAGAAACAATGGATAACATGAAGAAAGCTGAGAAACTTGGAAAGCAAATAAAATATCATCTTGGATACAGCAATCTGACCTTTGAACTATGGATGTTATTACATAAGGCAGATTGCAATTGCTCTTTTCCTCATAGAAGAAATTATCTTATTCCGTTGAATCGCGCTTACGGAGAGCGTTTTGAAAGTATTGATGAATATAAACATGAAAATTATTTCAAGCGATGTCTTGGTAAACTAGAACTATCTGATGTTATTGATGCTGTCAATCGAGCAAAAAATATTATGAAGAATAATCATGATATCGGGTATACCTTACATCAGTATAAAGGGTTCACATATTACAGAGAAAATCCGTCTCTGACTATCTGGGAGGTAATCGAGAAAATACTCAGGGATTGTAGTTTGTATTAGCTGATTTATACATTAAGAAAATATCCCTCATCTGCATAAGATGGGGGATATTTTCCAAATCAACGTTATTAGGGTAAAATGAGATGTAAATATTGAAATATTCAACATGGAGGTTAAATTGTGAAAAAGATTGCGCTGCTTTTAGCTGTTGTTTTTGCTTTAACGGCACTTTTTGGGCCGGGATTGAGTGAGGTTACAGCAAGTCCCGGCTTAACTGTGAACAGTAATGCTGATACCGATAAGGCGGCAGATACTTATGATGTGATTGTCATCGGTGGAGAGCCTGAAGGCATTGCCGCGGCTGTCTCGGCAGCACGAAACGGACAGCGGACCCTGCTGGTTGAGCATGGAGATGCCTTGGGCGGGCTGATGACGCTCGGGGGACTCAATTTTCTCGATATGAATTATGGTCCTGAGAAGGAGTTGTTGACTCAGGGGATTTTTGCGGAGTTTTTCGAGGAAATGGGAAACGCTTTTGACTTGGAAGAAGCCAAGGAATATTTTCTCCAATTAGTGCGGAAGGAAGAGAACTTGGATTTGCTCTTGAAGACGTCCTTCGTTGAGCCTGTCATGTCCGGGCAGACGATTATCGGAGTTAGGCTTAAGGAGAACGGGCAAGACGCGGAGAGAAGCAAAATCTATTACGGGGCGCGGATTATTGATGCGACGGTTGATGCCGATGTGGCGGCCGCCGCCGGTGTTTCCTATACCGAAGGAGCGGAGGATTACGGGCGCAAAGGGGAATTGATGGGGGTAACCCTGGTTTTCCGGGTGAAAAAGGTCAATTGGCCCTTTGTCTTTATCTATAACAATTTGATGCGGCTCTTGAGCAAAATCAAGAGTGATTGGGGCGATCCATATGCCGGCGCCGGTTGGAAGGTGGCCTGGGGTTATGGGCAGCAGGCCTTGGAATATCAGCCCCATAATCCGAATGTGCGCTTTCGGGGTCCTAATTTAGCGCGGCAAAAGGATGGCACGGTTTTGGTTAATGCCCTGCTTCTTTTTGGGGTGGACGGTACGGATCCGGTCTCAAGGGCAGAGAGTATCCGGCGGGGCAAGGAAGAGCTGCCGTATATTATCGAGTTTATGCGGGAGAGCTTTCCCGGTTTTCGCCGGGTGGAGCTGGTAGATACGGCGGAACGCCTTTATGTGAGGGAAACACGGCATATTATGGGCGAATACCGCTTGACGATTACGGATGTTTTGGAGAATCGGGATCATTGGGATCGGATCGCCCATGGCAGTTATCCGGTGGATATTCAGCCTACCGCTCCGGATAATTTGGGCAATGTCATCGGAAAGCCGGCCATTTATAGTATTCCTTTTCGCTGTTTAGTGCCCCTTGGGGTGGATAATTTACTGGTGGCCGGTCGCAGCGCGTCATATGATTCCTTACCCCATGGGAGTGCCCGGGTGATTCCGGTGGGGATGGCCACCGGAGAAGCGGCCGGTGTTGCGGCGGCATACTCAATCGAAAACGGGCTGGGATTTCGGGAAATTTCCCGGAACAAGGAAGCGGTTGCCGCCATTCAGGCGCGACTAAAAGAACAGGGAGCCTATCTGACTGCCTATACACCGCCTCGCCCTGCCGTGATAGACCACTGGGCCTATCCGGCCATGGCGGCAATGCGGGAGTTGGGTTTGGCGGCCGGCGGTTATAGCAATAATTATCAATTGGATACGGGGATTCAGTATTGGGATGCGAACTATGTGTTTGGCCAAACCTTGGAAAGGACAGCCATACTCCAGGCTGGGGCTGAAAAGCTGAATCCGGGCACGGGTGAAGCCGAGGAATCCGGGACGGTAACTTCGGGCGCTGGGAACGAAACTCCGGGTTCTGCGATCCCCACGCCGGAAGCCCCCGCCTTTACGGAGGGGGTAAGTGTCGGTGCTCTATTGCGCACAGCGGCCCGCTTAATAAATGCACCCGCCGATACTCCTGAAGCGGCGCGGAGCTATTTGGCGGAGAAAGGTTATTTAAGCACAGTAGAGGCACAGCATTTAACCGATCTGGCGGCTCAGCCTACTTTCGGGGAATTATATGCCGTTGCCGCGGCCTTTCAGAAAGGGCTGCAGGACGCCACCCGTGCCGTTAAGTGAGGATATTTGGTCAAGGGAGAGATACCTGGTAATTTGCGGGTGAGACAATTCATAGAAGGTAAATCGGTAAAAATGAAGAATTATTTAGGCATGAAAAGGGGTGAAGGAGCATGCTTCACGAGCAAAAGGTTAATTTCGTTGATTTTGACGAGAAGCTAAATAAAGCGGGGCAGATTTTAGCGCAGTATGCCCCAACTTTAGTTGTTGCTTATTTATTTGGCTCAGCAGCGACCGGCCAAACAACACCCTTGAGTGATATTGATATTGCGATTCTCGTTATTGAGCCTGCTAATCATAATTCATCTGAAAAAAATGATCAGTTACAGAAAATCGAGACAAAAATCCACCTCGATCTTATGAATGTATTTGGGACTGAGAAAATTGATTTACTAAATCTAAACGAAGCTCCTTTACGTATTCAATATGGTGCGTTGAGGAATAAAAAGCTAATCTATTGTTCTGATCAAGAACGGCGGATTGATTTTGAGACTGCGGTCCTGATGAATTATCTGGATTTTAAGCCTTTTCGAGAGCAGTATAACCGGGAGTTCTTCCTGAGAATCCAAGAGACCGATCAGTGAAAATGCAAGGAGGGGAAAATAATGGATGAACGGATAATGGAGCATCTTAAATTATTGCAGAAATATCTGGATTATTTAACGGGATTTTCACATAGAACACGTGAAGAGTTTTTGCATGATATAGTTTTGCGGGGAGCCACTGAACGTTATTTGCAATTGGTGATCGAGAGTACATTAAACATAGGCAATAGGATTATTGCTACAGAAGCAGCTCGATCAAGTATTAATGCACCGGAAAATTATGCGGATGTTTTTGTTAAACTGGGCGAATTAGGGATAATATCACAGGAGTTTGCCCTTGAGTTAGTTAAGATGGCGAGATTCCGTAACAGATTAGTCCACGCATATTGGGAAGTAGACGCAGGAATTCTATATGAAATATTACAGGACGACCTTCAGGATTTGGTAAAGTTTAAGAATGAAGTGATTGCATACTTAAGTGAGAAGTGAGATTTGAAACTCAGAAATAGATAGTCAGAAGTAAAAAGTAGGGGGTTGGAATATTGGGGGGAGACAGAAAAAGACTGTCCAGACGCGGTGTAGCGCTGGGGATAATTGTGTGTCTGGGGATTCTGGCAGCTTTGGGCGGTTATTATCATTGGCAGAATCAGCCGGCGCCCGGTCCGGTGCTGGATGGACAACCGGGGTATGATGTTATTGTGGTCGGCGGAGAGCCGGAAGGAGTGGCGGCGGCTTTATCGGCGGCACGCAATGGTTTAAAAACGTTGCTTCTGGAAGATGACGCGGCCCTTGGCGGGCTCATGACCTTGGGAGAGTTAAATTTTCTTGATATGAACCACGGTCCAAAGGACGAGCTACTGACGCGCGGTATCTTTGAGGAGTTTTATAATGATCTGGGGAATGCCTTTGATCTGGAGGAAGCGAAGCAATATTTTCTCAATAAAGTGAAGAAAGAAAAAAACATCACTCTCCTTTTGAATACCAAAGTAGTTGAACCAATTATGGAGGGGAATATAATTAAAGGGGTGGTCGCCGAAACAAGCGAGGCGGCTGATGCGGATGAACTGAGTGAAGCGGCTGAAGCGAATCATGCGACCGGAGAAACAGGCAGTACGGGTGGTGGAAAGGAAACTAAGGAATATCTGGGCCTGCGCGTGATTGATGCGACTGTTGATGCCGATGTGGCGGCGGCCGCCGGTGTGCCCTACACCATCGGCGGTGAGGACTACGGGGAAGAAGGCTTGTTGATGGGCGTGACCCTGGTCTTTGAGGTATCGGGAGTGGATTGGCAGCGCGTCATTAATTACCTGAAGCGGGAGGATAACGATCCCTATTCGGGGGCAAGTCAGGTCGCGGCCTGGGGTTATGGCGAGGAGGCGATGGAGTATCAGCCCCAAGACCCGCAGATGCGTTTTCGCGGCCCCAATCTGGCCCGGCAAAAAAACGGTAATGTCTTGATTAATGCTCTGTTGATTTTTGGGGTGGACGGGCTGGACCCGGTCTCCAAAGCGGAAGGGATTGCCCGCGGCAAGAAGGAAGCACCCCATATTGTGGAGTTTATGCGGGAGAAATTCCCCGGTTTTGAGCAAGCGGAGTTTGTCCGGACGGCGGAGCAGCTTTATGTGCGGGAGACACGGCATATCCAGGGTGTCTATCGTTTGACCATTACGGATGTTCTGGAAAACCGTGATCATTGGGATAAGATCGGCTTTGGCAGTTATCCGGTTGATGTCCAGCCCACAAGTCCAGGCAATTACGGCAATGTCATCGGCAAACCTGATCTGTATGCTATTCCGTTTCGTTGCCTGGTTCCCTTCGTGGTGGACAATCTCCTGGTGGTCGGGCGCAGCGCTTCTTATGATTCCCTGCCTCATGGCAGTGCCCGGGTCATTCCGGTGGGAATGGTGACCGGCGAAGCGGCCGGGGTAGCCTGTGCCTATTCGGTGCGGGAGGAGCTTTCTTTCCGGGAAATGGCGGCAAACCGTGCGGCGATTGAATGGGTGCAGAATCAATTGAAAAAGCAAGGGGCCTATTTGGTGGATTATACGCCGCCGCGTCCGGCGGTAATGGATCATTGGGCCTATCCCGGGGTGCGGGTGATGCGGGAGCTGGGCTTAATCGAAGGCGGCTATGCCAATGATTATGGTTTGGAGCGCGAGATCAATAAATGGAATCTGGAAAATAAGCTGAATAAAGTACTGCGGGTAGCTCAGGAGCGAAATCTGGCCAGGAAACAGGAGGAAAAAGAGCTTAAAGCGCCGCAAGGCCAGCAGTCAAGTGAGCTGCCGGAAAATCAGCAGGAAAAGCGGTCGGAGAACTTGCCGGAAAATGGGCAAGATAACCGGCCGGATAAGCAGCAGGAAAACTTGCGGGCGGAGGCGCGCCGAGTCGTGGTGCCCGAAGGAGTGACGCGGCAGGGGATGCTCATTTGTGTGGCCGAAGGTTTAACCGGACAGCAGCTTCCTTTCTCCGAGGCGCAAGAATTGTTGCGGGAAAAAGGGATTTTGACGGCTGATCTGGAGGAACGGCTCGGTAATGGGGAGGGGATCCCGACCTTTGCGGAGATGCTCGTGCTTCTGGCGAATACCTATTTGTATTTGCTCGAGCTTTAAAGTCTCCCACCTCTAAGGCGGTAAGTGAGTAAGTAGAAATGAGTACTCTGGGACAGTGAGTATTGGGAGAGAAATGAGTATTGGGAGAGAAAGAGAAGAAATGAGCAATAAGAAAAGGAGAAATGGGTATTGGTGGAGGCGGTATTGATTGCTGAGAGAGAATATTTTGCAGGGGAAATATCTTAAACCGGTTCTTGCCTTATTACTGGTGATTGGCGTGGTTGCCGCACTGGGGCTCAACTATTACCGCGTAAAGGCGGAACAGGGGTACAAGACCGTGGAAATTCTGGTGGATTATGATGAGCTAAAGACACTGGCAGAGGCTCAGGAGCTGCCTTTAGGAACGGTCGCAACCAGGTTTCGGGAGGCCGGAGCCACCGGGGTGCTGGTGCGGGAAAGAACGGTGCAGGATTTAGAAGAAAGCGGAGAGCTGGTTATACTTAAGGGTAACGAACTGGCGCTACAGCAAAGCTTTAATCCGCAATTTCTGGCCGGGTTTACGCCGGAGAGGGAGCAGACCTATTTACTTTTTCAAGAGAATGCTGTAGAGAATGCTATTGAGAATGCCTATACTCTCTCAGGGGAGGTGCTTCACCATCTGCAGTTCAAGAAGGCGGGTGTCACTGCCTCATCGTATGGTGACTGGCAGGTTATTGGCGTGCCCGGTTTAACGTTGCAGGAGCAGGAAAAACTGGGGATCGGTTTCCCCCACCACAAACTGCAGGAGATTAAGGATGCAGGTTTGACGGTGGTGCCGCGCGTCAGAAGCTGGGCCCAGCCCAGTATCGATGCCCTAGAGGGCTTAGCCACCTCTTTGGGGAAAATCCCCGGCCTATCCATGGTAACCTTCAATGACGAAGTTTTGCCGGGGAGTCCGGTGTATCTGGCCGAGCAGTTCAAGGATTTGCAGATCCCGGTCGGCCTTTTTGAGTTTTACGCCCAGCAGGGGCTGAATCAGCTGGCCGTATTTATGGAAAAAAATGCGGTGCGCGTGCATTGCATCGGCGAAGACGAGCTCCGGAAATTTAACGAGCAGACCGCGCTCGCCCGGTATGGCCTTGCTGTCTCTGAACGGAATATTCGGGTTTTGTATGTACGTCTTTTCGGGATGCAGCAGCCGGATACTGCTTTGGCTAGAGGAATTGATTTCATCGGCCAGGTGAAAGCTAATGTGCAAGCAGAAGGGTTTACGGTAGGCACAGCCGGTCAGCTTCCTTCCCTCCCCTATTCGCGCTATCGCATTCTGGCAGTAGGGCTGGGAGTTATCGGCGGTGTGATGCTGCTCTTGCGGAGGATCTTCCCGCCCCTTTGGACGGCACTCTTCAGTATCGCCGCCTTAGTTGGCTGGGCCGGCTTGCTTTATCTTCAGCCTCTCTTGGCACGCAAGGCCTTTGCCTTACTGGCGACCATCCTGTTCCCGATTGTGGGGGTGATTACTTTTGTGCGGGCAGAGCGGAGAACTGTGCCGCAAACTGTGGTAGCTTTTCTGCAGATGACCGGGCTGAGCTTTTTAGGGGCGATCCTCATGACGGGGTTACTTGCGGATAAATCTTTTCTGTTGAAGCTTGACCAGTTCAGCGGGGTGAAGCTTGCTCATCTTTTGCCGCTTATAGTGATTCCTTTGTACTTTTTCTGGCAGGAATATGCCGATACAATTATCAGTACGTGCCGTAAGATTTTGACAGCGCCGCTCTTAGTCTGGTATGCTTTAGCCGCCGGGTTTATCCTGGCCGTTCTGGTCGTTTATTTACTGCGCACCGGCAATGATGCCCCTGCGCTCGTCAGCTCTCTGGAAATCTGGCTGCGGGACACCCTGGACCAATTGCTGGGGGTGCGGCCGCGCACGAAGGAATTCCTGATTGGTCACCCGGCGATGCTGCTTTTACTGTATTACGGCTACAAATGGCCGCGGCTGCCGCTGTTGCTTCTGGGCGTGATCGGCCAGATTTCTCTGGTGAACACCTACGCGCATCTGCATACACCGGTGCTTGTTTCCTTAGTGCGTTCCTTCCATGGCCTATGGCTGGGGCTTCTCCTGGGAGTGGCAGCTATACTGGCAATGTCTATCCTGAATAAATGGCTGGCAAGGAGGCTTTCTGCTAATGGCTAAAATAGTCCTTTCCGGGTACTATGGGTTCAATAATTTAGGGGATGACGCGATTCTCTATACAATGATCAGAACTTTAAAAGAGATTGAGCCGACCCTTGAGATCACTATTTTGGCTCATAATCCGGATAATATGCGCAAATATATTAACGAAGAAGAAGGAATAAAGGCCGTCAATCGCTGGAGAGTGCCGGATGTTCTCCGGGCGATCTCCCGCTGTGATTTGTTTATCAGCGGGGGCGGGTCCCTTTTGCAGGACGTGAGTAGCGCCAACGGCATCCTGTATTATCTTGGGCTGATTGGGCTGGCCCGTTGGCTGGAGAAGCCGGTGTTGATTTATGCGCAAGGGATTGGGCCTGTGCTAAGAACGCGCAATAAGCGGTTAACCGGATGGATTTTAAATGGCGTGAACAAGATTGCCGTCCGGGATCAGGAGTCGAAAGAGGATTTAGTGGCCATGGGCGTCCAGCAGGAAATCGCGGTGACGGCCGATCCGGTTTTTTGTTTGTATAAACATCAACCTGAGCCGAAAATCGGTTTGGGGATTTTACAGCGTTACGGTCTTATCGAGCCGAGAAAAGAGCAGTTGCCGAAAACTGTACTGCCGACGACTAGAGAGCAGATTCAGAACGGAGAACAGTTGCAGAATGGAGAACAGCTACAGAATGGAGAACAGCTACAGAATGGAGAACAGCTACAGAATGGAGAAGAGTTGCAGAATAGCGGAATGCTGTCGGATAGTAAGCTAATGCCGGATGCTGAAAAACAGGACAAACAAGAAAAACAAGAAAAACAAGAAAAACAAGAAAAGCAGAAGCTTTTAGGCGTGTATCTACGGTCGTGGCATAAGAATGAATTTTTGCCGGCGCTGGTTGATTCTCTGCGGCAGATGGCGGAAAAGGGCTGGAGGCTGGTTTTTGTGCCAATGCATTTTCCGATGGATATTACGATTGCCCGGGAAGCGGCGCGGCTTTTGAGTGATTATAATCCGGTTATTTTAAAGGAAAGATACTCTCCGGCGGAGATTCTCTCCTTAACGGGCAACTTTGATTTGGTGCTGGGCATGAGATTACATTCTTTGATTATGGCGGCAGTGAGCGGCGTACCTTTGGTGGGTCTTTCCTATGATCATAAAATTGACCGGTTATTGCGGCAAATTGGGCAGGTGGCGCTCTTTTCCACGAATAACCTGGATGCCCAGCGGTTAGCGGAAATGCTGACCTGGACGGACCAAAACCGGGGGGATCTGTTAAAGGAAATGGATTCCCGGCTCCAGACGATGTATCAGAAGGCTTGGACTACTGCCCGCATTGCCATTAGTATGTTGGAGGAAAGCGGCGCGGGAAGTGCGAAGTAAAAAGAAGCGCGAAGTCAGGGGCTCTAGACTTGAGGTTAGAGGTGAGATACAAGAAGTGGGAAACGAGAAGGCAGGTAAGAGTGTGATGGGAAGCATTGCTCAGGCTGCCGTGATCATCATGATTATGAATCTGCTCAGCCGTCTGTTGGGCTTTGGGCGGGAAACGGTGATTGCCAACGAATTCGGGGCAACTTCATTTACTGATGCTTATTTGGTGGCGTATACGCTGCCCTATTTTTTACAGGCCGTGCTGGGGATGGCTTTAGTCACCTCCATTGTTCCGGTGGTGACCAAGTATTTGGTCAAAGGCGAAGAGCGGGAGGCGTGGCGTATTGCCAGTATTACCTTGAACTGGACAGCCCTGTTGATGACCGCGTTAACGATCCTGGGTATCGTGGGGGCGCGGGTATTGGTATTTCTTACGGCGCCCGGCTTTGACGAGGCAACGGCCGCTTTAGCCACTGAGTTGACGATGATTATGTTTCCTTCGCTTATTTTTATGGGGGTAGGGATGCTCGTCACCGGGATTCTAAACGCGAAGAAATCCTTTGGGGTAGCGGCTTTTGCCCCCGGTTTTTCCAGCCTGATTATTATTTTCTCGGTCCTTTTCTGGGGCCGGTACGGGGTTCAATATTTGGCCTGGGGAACTCTACTCAGCATGGTGGGTTTTTTGCTGATTCAGCTGCCCGTTTTAAAGAAGGTCGGTTTTCGTTATATCTGGGACTGGAACATCAGGCACCCGGAGGTACAGCGGCTTTTCCTCAATTTATTGCCGATTTTTTTGGGGACGGCGGTAAATCAGCTCTATCTGGCGATTAACCGGATTTTTGCTTCGGGCCTGGCCGAAGGCAGTATTTCTGCCCTTAATTATGCCGGTAAATTGATGAATCTGCCGATGGGGATTTTTGTGCTGGCTGTTTCGTCGGCGATTTATCCCACTTTGGCGGAACAGGCTTTCAAGGGTGACCGGACCCAGCTGGGACGGACCCTGGCCCGGGGGTTGCGCCTGGTGCTCCTGGTGACTTTGCCGGCGGCGGCAGGTTTGATGGCGCTGAAGGTGCCGATTGTCAAACTGCTTTTTGAAAGAGGGGCCTTTGATAGTGCCGCCACCATGATGACCGCCGATGCCTTATTTTATTTCTGCATCGGGATGTTTGCGGTGGCGGTAAACATGGTCATCACGCGGGCTTATTATGCCCTGGGTGATGTGAAAACGCCGCTGGCAGCTGGTTTTCTGTCGATTATCGTGAATGTTGTTGCGAGTATGGTGCTCACGCCGTCCTTGAGTCATGCGGGTTTGGCGCTGGCCAACAGTCTGGCGGCGGTATTTAATGCACTGGTCATGTATGTCCTGCTCAAGAAACATGTGCCCTGTCTTTTTCTGGCGGAGTTGGGCCGTTCGGTGGGTAAATATTTAGCCGGTTCCCTACTGACGGGGGTTGTGGCCTGGTCTCTTTATCGTTATCTGGCGGATACGGTTTTTGTTGAACAGAGTTTAACAATATTGTTGCTGAATGTGATGGTGAGTGTGAGCGTGGGCGTGCTGGTTTACGGGCTCTGCCTCCTGATCTCCCGTGAAGAGGAAACGGGAACTTTTTTAGAAAAAATAAGTCAAAAAATAATGAAGAGATAAAAGGAAAAACATCGCTTTAGGCGAATTAAATAAGACAAGTTAAGCTTGCATAAGGTAGTAACAGGGATTTTTTGCAAGCAAAAAGGTAGGTTCATGTATATTAAGGATTTGTTAAGTTTTATGTGGATTTGAGAAAGGTAATGAACGTTAATAAAGAAGGAGGGTGAATATGCAGGATACAAAAGCAATACCGGATCAGGATAAAAAAGCCATACTGGATATAGAAGCAATAAAAGGAATCTTGCCCCATCGCTATCCTTTTCTTTTGGTGGATCGGATTATCGAAATAGTTGAGGATCAGAAAATAGTCGGGCTGAAAAATGTCACGGCCAATGAGGAATTTTTCCAGGGGCATTTTCCCGGAAAAGCGGTAATGCCGGGCGTGCTACTGGTGGAGGCTTTGGCGCAGACGGGGGCGGTGCTTGTTTTATCAAAGCCGGAGAATAAAGGAAAAATTGCTTATTTTGCCCGCATCGATAATTGCCGCTTTAAAAGGCAGGTGGTCCCGGGGGATCAGTTAAGGCTGGAAATTGAGGTATTGAAGCTGAAAGGACCGGTGGGGAAATGTCAGGCCCGGGCTTTCGTCGGGGAAGAAATTGCCTGTGAGGCTGAGCTGACTTTTGCTCTCGAGGCATAGACGGAAAAAAGAAAAAGTGTTATAATTAGTATTCGATATTGTAATTGTAAAAAAACTAAGAATAAAGTTGCATTTTGATAAATTGCGTTTTGATAAATTGCGTTTTGCTTAAGTTGCATTTTGTGGAGGGGGAAAACAACGTGGCGGAGTTAACAGGCTCCTTAATGCTGGCATTTTTCATTGTGCTTTTGGGAACACCCTTTGTCAAAAGATTAGCGTATCGGGTCAATGCCCTTGATGAACCGGAAGCGCGGAAAGTACATACACAGGAGATGCCCCGGTTAGGTGGCTTAGCGATCTGTATGGGCTTTTGGGCGACGGTGATCCTGACGCAGGAAATGACGAGAGAGCTTTATGGTTTACTGGCAGGAGGCTTGCTGATTACGCTGGTCGGTCTCTTTGACGATATTAAAGGGGTTACCCCGAAAACTAAATTATTTGTGCAGCTTATCGCGGCGATTCTGGTGATGGTGGCCGGAGTGAAGGTGGATTTTATTACCCATCCTTTGAATGAGGTCATTTATTTGCAGTATCTTGCTTATCCGGTTACTTTGCTCTGGATTATCGGGATCACCAATGCGGTAAATCTGATTGATGGACTTGACGGTTTGGCCGCCGGAGTTTCCGCCATTGCCGCCATTACCCTTGGCGTGGTGGCGTATCTGGAAACCTCGCAGGAAGCGGCTGTTTTGGCGTTCCTGCTGGCCGCCAGTATCTTAGGCTTTTTGCGTTATAACTTCCATCCGGCCAAGATCTTTATGGGGGATACCGGCTCGTTATTCTTAGGGTTTAATCTGTCGGTTATCGCGATCATCACGATGACCAAAAGTACGACGGTCTTTTCGGTGATTCTGCCTGTAATAATCCTGGGGATTCCCATTGCCGATACGCTTTTTGCGATTATCCGGCGTTATGTGGGGGGCAAACCGATTTTTGCCGCGGATAAAGATCATTTACACCATCGCCTGCTCAATATGGGCTTGTCGCACAAGGGCACGGTCTTGTCTATTTACGGTCTGAGCATCGTTTTGGGTATTTCCGCCATTATCATGGCCTCAGTTACTACTGCCCAAGGCATGCTGTTGATGACGGCTTTGGTTTTAGGTTTTAGTATTATTGCGGAAAAACTGGGGCTGTTAAGAAGCAGGAAGCCGCAAAGCCAGCCCAAACATGCTTTTCATGATGTGGCAAAATAGGAAGTGGAGAAAAGTTGAAATGTGCTGCATAATAGAATGCGTTGCGTTGCCGAAGAGATGAGATTTGGATAATAGTGAGGTGGAAAGGGAATGAGATTACGGGGAATAGTATTGATTGGAGCGGTCCTGTCAATAACAGTCGGTTTTTTCGTTGGGAAAACGGTTATTGCCAATTCGCCGGTACCCGGTTCTAATGAGGATCCGGTCGTAGCCAAAAGTTATGTGGACAAGGCGTTAGAGCAAAGGATCGGCACTTTGGAAGAGGAAGTGGCAGAGCTGGCGATTCAGGCTGAGGCTTTACAGGGGACCATCAACCAGTTGCAAAACAAAATCGGGAGCAATACCGGCTCCAACACCGGCACAAATACCAATTCCAGCACTAACTCTAACACCAACACCAGCACAAATTCAAATAACAATAGCACTACAACACCTGAGAAGCAGACACCGCCGACAAAAACTGACCCGGTGGACAATAAGCCGGAAACCCAGCCGGGGGGAGAAACCGGGAATAAGCCGACTACACCGGTGAAAACAGATGTAATTGGCAAAACAGGTTACATAAATGCCAGTTCCGTGGTCAATCTGCGGAGCGCACCGACCACAGCGGCCAGTATTCTGAAGAAGGTTGGCAAGGATGAGGCGATGACCATCCAGAAGGTTGAAAATGACTGGTATAACGTGAAGCTTGCCGATGGTACCGTGGGCTGGATTGCCGGTTGGTACGTCGATGTAAAGTAAGAGCGGCATGAACCGATTGCAAGAACTAATTGCAGAGCAAAGAGGCAGTTCCATTTAATTTAATGGGGACTGCCTCTTTTTTTGGTTCTATGTCAGCGGTGAAAGGTAGAAAGGTAACGGTCCGGCAAAATGTAACCTCCGGACTCCGTATAACTCAATAGGAATCGAGCTCGAACAATGGTCATAAAGTCGTTCCGGAGCTAACATTTTGCAGGACCGTTTCTTCTATTGGGTTATATCTTATCACTTATATATTTTGTTACAGTAGGGGCGAGAAGAGTCTGGCCGCTGATTCGGCGAAATGGTGGTGAAGCGGCCTTTGCCGGAAGGTTTCCAGATCGAGTTTTTGGGCATGTTGCAGGTCGGTCAGGAAATCTTTTTGCAGGCGCAAGGCCGTATCCTGATCATAGATAAAGGCGTTCACCTCAAAATTAAGACTGAAGCTACGTTGATCCATATTGGCCGAGCCGATGGAGGAGATGATGCCGTCAACGGTCAGAACCTTGGCATGAATAAAGCCTTTTTGGTAGAGGTAGATTTCAATACCGGCCTCCAGGAGTTCTTCCAGATAAGCCATGGCCGCCCAATAGACGATGCGATAGTCGGGCTTGGCCGGCAGAAGAATTTTGACATCGACGCCGCTTAAAGCCGTCGTTTTCAGAGCAGTAAGGATACTTTCGTTGGGTATAAAATAGGGAGAGGTGATATAGACCGATTTCTCAGCGGTGGCAATAGTGTAATAATATACCTGCATAATTGCTTCCCATTGGGTATCGGGGCCGCTGGCCGTAATCTGCACGATCCGGTCGCCGGACGGAATATGCATGGGGTTGAAATGTTCCTCGTTTTGTTCCCTTGGTGCGTTGGTGGCAAAATCCCAGTCCTGCTGGAAGATACGTTGTAAAAAATACACGCCGTTCCCTTTCAGCTCCAGTTGGGTATCCCGCCAATAGCCGAACCGGGGATTTTCCCCCATGTATTCATCACCGATATTTGCTCCGCCAATAAAGCCCACCGTCCCGTCAACCACTAAGATTTTACGGTGGTTCCGGTAATTAATCCGGCGATGGATGGGCCAGCGATTAATCGGAAAGAAAGCTTCAATCTCCACACCGGAGGCTCGAAGCTGGGCGATAAAATCGGCACTGAGGTGCCGGGAACCCAAGCCGTCGCAGAGAACCCGTACCTTGATTCCCTTGCGCGCTTTGGCGCAGAGGAGCGTTCCGATTGTTGTCCCGAGGCGGTCGTTGCGGAAAATATATGTTTCCAGGTAGATGAATTTTTCTGCTTTTTCCATGGCGCGCAAAAAAGCCGCAAAGATTTCTTTCCCGTCGCATAACACTTTTATATCATTATTAACTGTCGGGGGGAAGGTGGCATTATTGAAGATCAGCCGGATTAAACGGTTTTTTTCTCTGGCAAGGTTCAGCCCGGGCGGAAGTTCTTCGGGGGCTTGCGGCAGGGCATCAAGTAATTCGATGGGGAGGTTGGTGAATTGATTATTCAGCATTTTCTTTTTGGCGCTGATCCTTTGTTTGCGGAATTGCCGCCCAAAGATCAGATACAGGAAAAAACCAACGACCGGTAAAAAGATGATGACCAGCAGCCAGGCCGATGTTTTGGCCGGGTCTTTCCCTTCCAGAATAATCAGTAGGCCCGCAAATAACAGTAAGGAGAAAAAAATGAAATAGAAAATATTTTTGGCATATGGATGAGTCTGATTCAAGGAATCAGGCAGGGCAAAAGCGTGGAAATAGAGATTACTCAGATAATAGTAAACAAGAAAAAGCAGTAAGAGCACGGTCAGCCCTAAGATGAACTCTTTCTTTTTCATATTTTCCTCCCTTAAATACTATTGGCATCACTTAAAAGCATCGGTATCGGGTGATGCATAAGTGGCAAATTGTCTAATAATATATGGAATGAATAGATATTGTTTGCCGTATCTATTTGTATTATATTACATCAACCAGGGAAAGTCCTGTAAAGGATGCAAAAATTCTCAGGAGGGGACATTTTTTCGCCTCGTTAGAATTGTAAACACATAATCGAAGCGGGGCATTTGTCGGGAATGTATCGTGCTTTCGGTTAATAACATAAACATTGTCAGGATAATTTCGTTGACAAAAAAAGGTGCGAACAATAAAATAATGATTAGTGACCGACCGTTCGGTCGGAATTTTGCTGAGAAAACTGAGGGGGAGAAAAGATGGGGAGTAAAAAAGCAGTGTACATAATATTCGGCCTACTGTTGGCGGCTGGTTTAATCTGGGGAGGATTGCAGGTCTATGAGCACTTTTTCAAAGAGGCTCCGGCGACCGTCGGGGAGCAAAATGTGTTGCCGGTAACGGTGGAACAGGTTCAAAAAGGGACCCTGGAAAGAAAGATTCCGCTTGGCGGACTGCTTCAGGCCCGGGATGAGGTTTCTCTGGCGGCAAAGAATCCGGCGCTGAAGATTAGCGCTGTCTCTGTTGACGTGGGTGATTATGTTACTGTTGGTACTCCTCTCGTGATCTTTGATTCCCGGGAAATAGATTTACAGCTGGAACAGGCTCAATTGAATTATGACCGGAATGTGGAGCTTTTTGCGGTCGGTGCTATTTCGCAATTACAATTGGAGCAGGCGGAAACGGCGCTGACCAATTTACAGCTCCAAAAAGAAAGTTGCCTTTTAAGCAGTACTATTGACGGGATCGTGGCTACGGTGAACGCCGTCGAAGGTCAGCTGGCGGGTAGCGTACCCCTGGTGACGATTGTGAATACGGAGGAACTGGAATTAACGGTGCAAGTCGGGGAAAGCTTTGTGAGCGGCTTAAAAATCGGACAGAAGATGCCGGTGCGGGTGGCGGCCGTTTCTGAGGAACCTTTCCAGGCAGTGATTAAGACCATTGCTCCCCGGGCTGACGCCATGACCAAGGCGTTTCCGGTGACCTTGACCATCCAAAACAGCAAAAATGCGCTCAAGGACGGAATGTACGGCGAGGTGGAGCTGGTAGTGGACCGGCGCGCCGACGTGATCGTCGTTCCTCAATTTGCCGTTATAGAAGATGAAGAAGGGCGGAAAGTCGTTTTCGTGGTGGAAAACAATACGGCGAAGAAGAAAGTGGTGGAATTGGGCTTGACCTTAGGGGATCAGACCGAGGTAACCAAAGGGCTAGAGGTCGGTGAAATGCTGGTCGTGGAAGGTCAGTACGGGATTAATGACGGGCTGGCCGTCACTTCCCTCGTCAGAGGTGAAAACGAATGAAAATATCCGATCTATCTGTAAGAAGACCTGTCGCCATCATGATGGTCTTTCTGGTGGTTTTGCTCTTAGGCGCGGTATCCTGGAGCAAGTTAAAAATGGATTTACTGCCGGAATTGAATCTGCCGATGGCGGTGGCCATGACTACCTATGACGGGGTAGGGCCGGAGGAAATTGAGAGCCAGATAACCCGGCCGATCGAAGAGGCCTTAGGGACGGTCAATGGGATTGAACATATCAGTTCTACTTCTTCCAAGGGCAGTTCCATCGTTTTTGTGGAGTTTGCCTGGGGTACGGATATGAACTTTGCGATGAGTCAGATGCGGGAAAAGCTGGATCTGATTCAGGCGTACCTCCCCCAAGAGGCGGAAAAACCCATGCTGTTAAAGATCAACATGGATATGATGCCGGTAATGGTTCTCGGGGTGAGCGGCGCGTCAGACCTGGAGAATCTTGATCAACTGGGGAATGAGGTCATCAAGCCGCGCCTGGAAAGGATTGACGGGGTAGCCTCAGTGGAGGTCACCGGGGGCGTAGAACGGGAAATCCGTATTTCCGCGGTACCGCAACGGCTACAGGCCTATGGACTTAGCCTGGACAGTATCGTTTCTTATCTGCGGATGGAAAACAGAAATACAGGGGCCGGGACTATTGAGGAAGGCCTGAAGGAACATGTTGTCCGGGTCACCGGTGAATTCAAGAGCATTCAGGAAATCGAGGATTTACTGATCCCTCTTGCCACCGGGGGCAAGGTGCGCTTAGGCGAAATTGCTCAGGTTGAGGATACGATCCGGGAACAGTCGGAGTATGTCTATATGAACGGGGAACCCTGTGTGCAAATCTCCGTGCAGAAGCAGTCGGATGCCAATACCATCGAGGTTTCCGACCGTGTTAATGCGGAGATTGCCGAGCTAAAAAAGGTGCTACCACCGGGGACGGAGTTTGTGGTCGGGCTCGATCAGGCCTCCTATATCCGGATGTCCATTGATACGGTTACTTCTAATGCCGTGGTTGGGGCGGTTTTAGCGATCCTCATTCTGTTTGTCTTTTTGCGGAACCTGCGCAGTACGCTTATCATCGGGGTGGCCATTCCCATTTCCATTATTTCGACCTTTATTCTGATGTATTTCGGTGGGCTGACCTTGAATGTGGTTTCCTTAGGCGGTCTGGCGTTAGGCGTTGGCATGATGGTTGATAATTCGATTGTTATTCTGGAAAATATCTACCGGCACCGGCAGGAAGGCTGGACACGCCTGGAAGCGGCCAAACAGGGTGCTCACGAAGTAACTGCGGCTGTGGTTGCTTCTACCCTGACCACGATTGCCGTTTTTCTGCCGATTGTCTATGTGGAAGGGTTGTCCTCGCAAATCTTTCGGCCTTTAGCGCTGACCGTCTCCTTCTCCCTGATTGCTTCCTTATTTGTGGCGTTAACGCTGGTGCCGATGTTATCGTCCCGAATCTTAAAGGTGGAAAATAAAACGGAGAAAAATTTCTTCTTTAAGCAGTGGGCGCGGATCTTTACCGCGCTGGAGAAAAAGTACCGGTCCTTATTGGCCTGGTCAATTAATCACAAAAAGATCATTGTCGGGTCCACGTTGCTGATGTTTTTGGGCAGTTGCGGTTTAATGTTTTTTGTCGGGATGGAGTTTATGCCAAAGCAAGATACCGGTCAATATACCATCAATATTAAACTGCCTAACGGGACGGCTTTACGGGAGACCCAGCGGGTCACCGATTTAGTGGTGCGCCATGTGCAGGAGATCCCGGAACAGGATTGGTGCCTTTATGCCGTAGGTTCCGGCGTCGGCATGACGATGGGCAGTACTGGTTCGGAAAGCGCCGCGGTGATGGGGCAACTGGTCAGTAAGACTGAACGGACACGGACCATTGAGCAGATTTTGGATGAGTTGCGGCAAAAATGCAACGGCATCCCGGGCGCCAAGATTGAAATAAGCGCTTCGGAAATCAACATGGGTTCTTTTCTCACGCCGATTCAAATCAGCTTAACGGGGAATAATCTGGATGTCTTGTCTTCCTTAGCCGACACCGTGGCCGACAGGGTGAGAAGCGTGGAAGGGGCGCGGGAAGTGAAGACGAGTCTTGAGGATGGACGGCCGGAGCTGGAAATTCGCATCAACCGGGAAAAGGCGGCCCAATACGGGTTAAACAGTACCCAGTTATCCTCCTTTCTAGCGACCGCGGTTAATGGCACTACGGCCACCAGATATCGTGACGGCGGTGAGGAAATCGATGTGAAAGTGGTGCTGGCGGAAGAGTACCGGGGCAATCTCAATGAATTGCATGCCCTCACCATCGTGTCGCCTACCGGAGCAATCGTGACGCTGGGAGACATTGCCGTTCTGGAGCAAAAGACCGGTCCTACGCAGATTGTGCGTGCCGATCAGGCGCGGCAGGTGACGGTTACCGGGCAAACTGTCGGTCGGGATCTGGCCAGTGTGACCAAGGACATTAAACAGGCCCTCTCCGGGATTAACATTCCGGCTGGGGTGCAATTAGAATACGGCGGGGCGAACGAAGAGATGATGAGCGCCTTTGGGGATTTGACGCTGGCCTTAATTCTGGCGATTCTCCTCGTGTATATGATTCTGGCAGCCCAGTTTGAGGGCCTCTTGTCCCCGTTCATTATTATGTTTGCCATTCCGCCCACGCTGATTGGGGTTGCCGTTTCCTTGTTCGGCATGGGGCAGGCGATGAGTGTTTCCACCTTTATCGGCGTAATCATGCTGGCCGGAATTGTGGTGAATAACGCCATTGTATTGGTTGACTATATCAATGTCTTACGGCAGAGAGACGGACTAGGCCGGACGGAAGCGATCCTGAAGGCGGGGCCGACCCGTTTGCGGCCGATTCTGATGACTACCCTGACGACGGTCTTAGCCTTGATTCCCACCATGTTTGGCAAGGGGGAAGGGGCGGAGCTTTCGGCCCCGATGGCTACGGCGGTAGCCGGCGGGCTGACCTTCTCCACGCTCATTACGCTGGTTTTAGTACCCTGTATTTATATTTTGCTGGATAATCTTAGCACAAAGGTTAAAGGAGCCATTGGCCGGGGTGAGGTTTCTGGGAAAACAGGCGCAGAAAGGGTCAATGCCGCGAAACAGGCGGAGAATATCCCGGCAGGAGGAGAGTAGAGATGGCTGAAAACGGGAATGCGGGCATACCGAAAAGACAATTGATTATGGAGGCGGGCTTGAAAATCTTTTCCCAAAAGGGCTTCCATAAGACGAAGATCGAGGAGATTGCCCAGGAAGCGGGGATTGGGAAAGGGACGGTTTATGAGTATTTTGCCGGCAAGGAGCAGTTATTTCAGGAGATATTGGAAGATGGGCTGAATCTTTTTGACACGCTGGTGCAGGAAGAAGTACAGCTTTATGAGCGGACCAACGAGAAATTACAAGCTCTGGTCAGGAATAGTATTGTCCTCTGGCAGAGATACCGTCCTTTAGCCCGTAGTATGCTGTCGGAAATCACCCTTTTTGATGAAGCGTTCCGGACGTCGCTCCTGGAAAGACATGAGCGCTGGTTGTCATACATTCAAATGGTAATTGACGAGGGAATAAAGAACGGGGAAATCAGGGAGATTAATAGTAAGCTGTTTGCGCGTCTCTTTTATGGCGGAATGGGGGCCATCGTCAATCCCTATGACGATACGACGTTTGCGAAGGAGACGATTGCGGAGCTGGCCAGACAGACAGTAGACTATTATCTCCGGGGAATTGTCAACACTTGTCAATAGGTGACGAGGAATATAACAAAAAGTAATAAAAAGTAACTATAAGAAACAAAATCATAAAAAAAGGGTTGACATTGTCGGTATGATGGAGGTAAAGTATATTTCATAAAGTAAATAGTTTTTGCATCCATAGTTTGCGAACAAAACAAAATTATTTCTTTGATTTGACAGCAATGGAGGGCAGATTAGACATGACGGCAACAAGAGTGGGCATAACCGACACAACCCTGAGGGATGGGCATCAGTCCTTATTAGCCACCCGGATGAAGATCGAGGATATGTTGCCTATTGCGGCCAGGATGGATGAAGTTGGGTTTCATTCGATGGAAGTATGGGGTGGCGCGACCTTTGATACCTGTATGCGGTTTTTGAATGAGGATCCGTGGGAACGGTTGGACAAAATAAAGCAAGTTCTCAAGAAAACGAAGTTACAGATGCTCTTGCGCGGGCAGAATCTGGTGGGCTACAGGCATTATGCGGATGATGTGGTCGAGGAGTTTGTGAAAAAAGCGGTTGCCCACGGGATGGATATCTTTCGGATTTTTGACGCGATGAATGATGTCCGCAACTTACAAAAGTCCATGGAAGCGGCCAAAAAAGAAGGAGCACATGTTCAGGCGACGATTTCCTATACCGTGAGCCCCGTGCATAATCTCGCCTATTTTCTCGAGATGGGGCGGAAGCTGGTCGAACTTGGGGCGGATTCTTTCTGTATCAAGGATATGGCGGGGATCTTAAAGCCATATGCCGCTTTTGAATTAGTGAGTGCCCTGAAGGAGCACTTTGGGCTTCCGGTGCAGGTACATACCCATTATACGAGCGGGATGGGGGCGATGATGTATTTGAAGGCGATTGAGGCCGGTGCCGATGGGGTGGATACGGCCATCTCCACTTTAGCGATGGGGACCTCTCAGCCTGCTACGGAAACGATGGTGGCAACCCTGGAGGGTACTCCTTATGAGACGGGACTCAATCTGGAAGCACTTTCGGAAATTGCCGCCTATTTTAAAGAGGTGCGGGCGAAATATCATGATTTTGATGTTTATAAAGACGGGGTGGACGTCAACGTTCTATTGTATCAGGTTCCGGGCGGGATGCTTTCCAATTTTATGTCCCAGCTTCAGCAGCAGAATGCGCTGGAGAAGTTGCCTGATGTTCTTGCGGAGGTTCCGCGCGTAAGGGAAGAGCTGGGTTATCCCCCGCTGGTTACCCCGACGAGCCAGATTGTCGGGACACAGGCGGTGCTGAATGTGTTAATGGGGCGTTACACAATGGTGACCAATGAAGTAAGAAACTACATGCGGGGTCTTTACGGCGCCACACCGGCCCCGGTTAACGAGGAAATCAGGAAAAAAATAATCGGGGATGAAACACCGATTACCGGGCGCCCCGCCGATCAAATCGAACCCCAATTATTAAAGGCGCGGCAGGAAATCGGGATTTACCTGCAGAAAGAGGAGGATGTTCTTTCCTATGCTATCTTCCCGCAGGTGGCGAAAAAGTTTCTGGAAGAACGCTATGCGGCCAAGTGTCATGTGGATTTTCAACTGGCTCAGGAGAATGAGTTAGCGATGGACGCGCAGGTCTACCCTTTATGAAACGGGCGTAGAATCAAGGAAAGGGCAGTGTTAGTACCGGGAAAAAAGACAGGGAACTCATGGGTTAAGCATACTCATGGGTTCCTTTTTTTTGCGGGTTTTTAATATTCTTTAATGATTGGCAGGAAAAATGGAAATTCAGCGCGAATAATTAGTTAAATGAGGATTAATTTTATAAAATAACGATAATTATGATAGAAGGGGACTTTATGCAACTGCCGAATCTTGACATAATTCTGGCGCAAACGCTTCTTGCCATTGAAACGGGCCGCAACCAGATTTTTGAGATAGTTGAAAATGCCCGATCGGAAACAGATCGTTTGCGGATCGAACTGGGGCAAATTCAGCGCAGCGTGCTGGAAACAATCACGGAAGTGGATCGTCTCGATATGCTCGAAAGGTCCTCACGCATGCGATTAATGCAGGTCAGCAAGGATTTTGAGCGTTATACGGAAAAAGAAGTGAAACAGGCCTATGACCGGGCCAGTGAACTGCAGGTGGAGTTGGCTTCCCTCAGAGAACGGGAGAAGCAGTTGAAATTAAGACGGAATGAGGTGGAGCGCAGTTTAAGAAAGCTTGAACAGACAGTTGATAAGGCCGAAGGATTAATTGCGCAGATCGGAGTAATTTTTGACTACCTTGAAGGCAGTATGAAAAGTATTAACGCGCAAATCGAGGTAGCCATGCACCGGCGTCAGTTCGCCCCGAAGATTATTCAGACGCAGGAGGAGGAAAGGCGGAGAATCGCCCGGGAAATACACGACGGTCCGGCGCAGTCCATGGCGAATATTGTTTTGCGGGCTGAAGTATGCGAAAAAATATTAGAGATAGATCGGGACGGTCTGAAGCAGGAATTGGCCGAACTCAAGGATGCCGTGAAAAAAAGCCTGCAGGATGTCCGCCGCATTATTTTTGATTTGCGTCCCATGGGGCTTGATGACTTGGGCATTACTCCTGCGGTTACCCGTTATTTGGAGACTTTCCGGGAAAGGTATCCCGCTTTGGAGGTAGAAAGTGAATTCACCGGGCAGCAGCAACGTTTCGAGTCGGTAGTCGAGGTTGCTTTATACCGCATCATTCAGGAGGCTTTGCAGAATGTGGTGAAGCATGCGCGGGCAACCCATGTCAAAGTGTTGCTGGGAAATGACGGTAAACGGTTTAGTGTGAGGATAATTGACGATGGGCATGGCTTTGACGTGCACAAATTCATGGAAGCGCCCAAAAAGGATAATTACGGGTTGATTGGCATGAAGGAGCGCATGGAAATACTGGGCGGACAGCTCCATATCAATTCGCAAACAGGTAAAGGAACGGAAATTTTAGCCGTCATACCAATAGATTTATAAAGGAGTGATACAGGATGGGCAATGAAAAAGTGCGGATAATTATTATCGATGATCATCCGCTGGTCAGAGAAGGGTTAAAGAAACTGCTGGAACTGGAAAAGGACATCGAGGTTTTAGATGTGGCCGGGGACGGGCAGGGAGCCATAAACATGACCCGTAAGTTGAGACCGGATGTGATTTTGATGGACATCAACATGCCGGGAACGAACGGAATCGAAGCGACAAAAGTAATTAAGCGGGAATTCCCCAATATCGGTATTGTCGCTTTAACGGCCCATGAGGAAGAGGAATATGTGCTTGACCTGGTTCGGGCGGGAGTTTCCGGTTATGTTCTGAAGGATATCTGTCCGGAGAAACTGGTGGAGACCATCAAAGAGGTAGCGCAGGGGCACTCCGTGGTTGATCCGAGCATCACTAAACTGCTTTTTACGGAAGTCAACCGCATCGGCCGGGGCGTCATGCCCAAAGAAGAAGGGAAATCCATGACCAGCCGGGAAATGGACATTTTGAAGCTATTGACCAAAGGATACAGCAACAAGGAAATTGCCGGCGAGCTGCTGATCAGTGAAAAAACAGTCAAGAATCATATTACCAGTATCTTCCGCAAAATTAAGGTGGATGACCGCACCCAGGCTGTTTTATATGCTGTCAAACATCGCCTCGTGGAGCTCTAGGATATTGGCGAGTCAGGATGGTGACATTTTTTCACTCCCCGCATAAAGTACTGCAGAGAGTAAACCGCAGCAAGCACACTGCACCAGAATAATGTACAAAGCAAGACACAATGAGAAATGCCGAAAGCGCAGTGGAATGATGCGGGAGGAAGTGTCACGGGTGGGAGAATTAATTCTGCTGTTTGTGGTGGCGGTGTATTTTTGCTATGGCTTTTATGCTTTAAACCGAGAGAGCGGATGGCAATTAATGAATAAACTGAGGGACTTTAGTCGTAGCTTAACGCTGGGACTTAAGCAGGCCCCTCCTAGGACCATCAAAAGAAAAAAATTAGGACTTATTTTGCGTAAAAACAGGAATAAGGGCGAATAGTAAAAAAATTTATATGATTATATAATGAAATAAAGAATAGGAATATTATCTAATTCACGGTGAAATGAAAGGAGATGTGAAGATGGCTGCTTTATTAAAGAGATTAGTACGGGAAGAAAAAGGACAAGGCATGGCGGAGTATGGCCTTATTTTAGCGTTAGTAGCCGTTGCGGTTATTGCCGCTTTAGTAGTCCTTGGGCCGACAATCGCTGAGAAGATTAGAGGCGTAAGTGACTCTATTGAAAACCCGCCTGATCCGCCGGCAGAAGGAGCAGGGTCTTAATCGTTACTGCTTCTTGGTGAATCCATTACATTGCTACTTAATTACATAAGATAATGTTGGGCTCTGCTCTTGCCGGTGGAGCCCAATATTGCCTTCTAAGGGGGTGATTCCGTGAGGGTACTGGTGATCTTACCGAATGTGCTATTAGTTGCGACTTTACTGGTCTCTTGCTATACCGATCTTAAAAAGCGCAAGGTGTTGAATGTGGTGGTGTTTCCCGCCGCAGTGCTGGCTTTGGTGTTACAGCTTCTTTTGCAGGGCGGTGCCGGTGCGCTTTTTTGGCTGAAAGGGACCCTCGCCGGAATCGGGTTGTTATTTATTCCTTTTGCTTGTGGTGGCATCGGGGCAGGGGATGTAAAGCTTTTGGGGGTTGTTGGAGCGTTTAAGGGTGCGGGTTTTGCTTTCTGGACGTTTTTGTGTGCGGCATTGCTGGGAGGCTTGTTCGCGCTCCTTTTTCTAATCAAAAGAAAAGAATTGCGGCAGACAGTGGCGAAAATGGGAGGGGCGTTGAAGCTGTTCCTTTTTTCCTGTTTCCGCGTTTGGAATATGGGGGAATTAGACGAGGAGAAAGAAAGGGCAACCATCCCTTATGGGGTGGCGATTGCCTTGGGTAGTTTGCTTTGCTTGGCAGGTGAACTGTTGTGAGGTGCCATAAAAAAGAAAATTCTGAGCAAGGTCAGGGATTGGTTGAATTAGCGCTTGTTCTACCCATCCTGTTATTGCTCTTATTTGGAATAATTGAGTTTGGCCGGGTGATGGGCGCAGGGGTGATCGTGACACACAGCGCCCGGGATGCGGCGCGTTACGGGGCTGTAGGAGCAACCAACAATGAAATTGTCGAACGGATCCGGACAAATACGGCAGCTTCCCTTTATGACCCGTCCGCACCAAGCGACTTGCAGATTGAAATTACCCGGACAGATGTCAATGGGGGAAGAGATATTGAGGTAAATGTCAGTTATGCTGTTCAACTCTATATGCCGATTATTCCCGGGCTTATCGGCAATCCGTTTATTGTGGAGGGAAGCTCGCTGATGCGGCTGGAATAGATTGTTCGCGAAGAGGTGTGTAGGATGATGAACACATTGCTGAGAAAATTGAAAATTGTGGTGCCGGGGATCAGAAAAAAAGTGGGGAATGAGCAAGGCTCGGTCCTTGTGCTTTTTGCCATGTCTCTCACCGTCTTGCTGGGTTTTACCGCCTTAGTAATTGATGTTGGTACGGCCTATTTGCAAAATGTACGGCTTTCCAATGCTGTCGATGCGGCCGCTTTGGCAGGGAGTCAGGCGTTGCCTGATTCTCCGGCGCGGGCTTATCAGTTAGCGTTGGATTATGCGCAAAAAAACGGTGTTGCGCCCGAAGACATCACGATTGAGATTGCCGATAATAACCGGGAGATCAGGGTTGAGGCCAGAAAACATGTCGCCTATTCTTTTGCTCCGGTGTTAGGAATCTCTTCCGTAGATGTTCAGCAGGGGGCCGGGGCGAAAGTGGGGGCCGTATCTTCGGTGTGGGGCGCCGTACCTTTTAGTATACAGGAACAGGAACTAGCTTATGGTGAAGAGTATCTCTTAAAATCCGGCTCGGGTAGTAACCCGCCGGGCGGGGCACAGCACTCAGGCTGGTTCGGGGCCTTACGTTTGAGCGGAAATGGCGCCAGCAGTTATGAGCAGGATATAAAATATGGCTATCAAGGCTGGTTGACAATCGGTGATGTCGTGGATATTGAGAACGGTAATATGTCAGGGCCGACAACGCGCGGCGTTAACTATCGGATCAGCCAGTGCAAACATACACCGGCTTGTAGCGATGAGCATTTTGCTGCTGATTGTCCCAGGCTGCTCAAGGTTCCGGTGGTTGAGCCTTATGGAAAAAAGACAGTGCGGGTAAAAGGATTTGCAATTTTCTTCCTGGATAGGGTTGACGGTCAGGGCAATCAGAATAATGTGTGGGGTACATTTGTCCGCATGAGTGTACCGGGGGAAATTACCGATGACCCGGCGGCCGATTATGGAGCCAACGGCTATGTATTAAGCTATTAAGCGATGAAGTTGGTTCAAGCAATGAGCGGATTTTTGTAATAGTTGAGTAAAGTGGAGGGGATCTGATTGAAAAGCAAATGGATATATGCCGCGGCACTAATCTTTGGCTTGTTAACCTGCTATTTTTTATATGACTTTTTAGCGGAAGTGGAAAAAACCACTTTGGATGCGCAAACGGAAACAGTAGTGGTCGTTACCCGCAATATTCCGGCGAAGACGCTTCTTACCCCGGAAATGCTCGATGTAAAAAAAGTGCCGCTGGGGTCGGCGCATGCCCAGGCTGTACGGGAGATAAAGGACGGGGTAGGGACGATTACCCTGATTCCTTTGCTCGAAGGTGAACAATTATTAAGAAATAAACTGGCCGTCAAAGATGACTTCAAAAACGGTTTGGCGTACGTTATTCCGCCGGGGAAAAGAGCGATGAGTATCCCCATCGACGCGATCAGTGGTGTAGCAGATATGCTGCAGCCGGGAGACCGCGTTGATGTGCTGACAGTCGTTTCGGCGATTACCCGGGACAAAGAAGAGGAGATTTATTCCGTGGTTGTTCTGCAGAATATCGAGATATTGGCGGTCGGCAAGAATATTGACCCCAAAAATAAAGTAAGCAGTTCAGAGCAGGAGCAACAAGGTACCAAGACGGTAACGCTTGCTGTCACCGTGGAGGAAGCACAGTCCCTCTTTCTGGCCAATCAACAAGGGGTGATTCGC
The DNA here is from genome assembly GCA_050951585.1 of Peptococcia bacterium. GTDB lineage: Bacteria > Bacillota > Peptococcia > DRI-13 > DTU073 > UBA3937. The sequence continues at coordinate 31,400 of JBMNJI010000009.1, forward strand.
CTCATGCTGCGTTCGCCGGTAGATGATGAAACTGTGACGGCTTCCCCGTTCCCGCAGGACAAATTGCTCGAGTAAACTTAAGTGAACTTTAACATTATGTAGACCTTAATTGCTGGCCCAAGACCCGGGTAATCCTTACAGAAAACCGAAAAACAAGCGTAGCCGTATATTGAGCGCTTGCCGCAAGAAGGAGGATGTAGAAATGGACAAGGTTGAGAAAATACGGGTTTTAATCGTCGATGATAACGAGGATACGCGGTTGAATATTCGCCGCATGCTTTCCTTTTCCCAGGATATTATCGTGGTGGGGGATGCCCGTGATGGGTTGGAGGCCGTGCAAAAGAGCAAGGAGTTACAGCCGGATATTGTGTTGATGGATATTAACATGCCGAAAATGGATGGACTGGAGGCGGCCGAAAAAATCACGATAGGAGTGCCGAAATGTGCGGTGATTGTCATTAGTGTGCAGGGCGAGCAGGAATATTTGCGGAAGGCCATGATGTCGGGCGCGCGCTCCTATTTAGTAAAACCCTTTAACAGTGATGAATTAATTAACACCATTCAAAGCGTTTATCAAATTGAAGCCAAAAAGCAGAATCAGTCAGCGGAAACAATAGAAGAAACAGATAAATGTGAAGTGGTGACGGTTTTCGGGACAAAAGGCGGTGTCGGGAAAACAACGATCGCCGTAAATCTGGCGGTGTTGCTCGCCAAAAAGAAAAAGAAGGTGGCCATCCTTGATCTTGATTTACAGTTTGGGGATGTTACCATTTTCCTGAATCTTTATCCGCGCCGGACCATCTCGGAATTAGTGCAGGAGGGAGCCCTTGACCTGGAATTAGTGGAAAGCAATCTGACGGAGCATAACTCCGGGGTCAAGATACTCCCGGCCCCCAGCCGTCCGGAGTACGCCGAGTTGGTCACGCCCGCCTATGTTGAAGACATTATTAAACTGCTCAAGGTTGACTATGATTACATTATTATTGATACGCCGCCGCTTTTTAATGAGATTAATCTTACGGCTCTGGATCTGTCCAACCAGGTTCTGCTAGTGTTGGGGATGGATCTGGCGACGATTAAGAATATTAAGCTTAGTCTGGAGTTGTTGGCTTCTCTGAATCACCGGGAAAAAATCAAATTGATTCTGAACAGGGCTTCAGACGATATGGGAATTACGGTTTCTGATGCGGAGGAGACCCTCAATTTTTTGGTCGCGGCGCAGATTCCCAGCGAAGGACGCATTGTGGTCCCCGCCTTGAATGAAGGGATTCCTTTTACTATTTCCAATCCTCTGGGGAAGGCAAGTCTGGCTTTACAAAAGATTGCTGACATGGTTACTGCCGATAAAGGCGGGCAGAAAGCCTTAAAAGCGAAACGTGATAAAAAAATATTCGGACGGTTATTTAAATAGCAAATAGCAGCGATAAATGGGGTGAGGTAAGATGTCTTTATTGCAGCGTCTGGAAAAAGGAAAAGAGGTTCAGGAAAGGCATGCGGGGAAAGAACCGAAGAAACAGCAGTTTCAAGGGGACCCTTACCGCGAATTTAAGCTGCGGGTGCATAAAGAAGTCATCGAAACACTGGATGAGGAGTTTGCCGGACAGCAGGGAGGACTGGCCGAGCAGGAGGAGCAATTAAGCATCCGGGTGGAGGAACTGATTAACAGCATTGTGCAACGTGAGGCTACGGAATTACCGCGGCTGGAGCGGCAGAAAATCGTGACGGAGATTATGGACGAGGTGGTGGGATTCGGCCCTATCGAGCCGCTGATCCGCGATCCGGAAGTATCCGAAATTATGGTGAACGGTCCGCAGCAGGTCTTTGTGGAACGGAAAGGGAAAATCGAAAAAACCGGCGTGGTTTTTCGCGACGAAGAGCACGTCTTACATATTATTGATAAGATTGTTTCGCCGTTAGGGCGGAGAATTGATGAATCGATGCCGATGGTTGATGCCCGTCTTCCGGACGGCTCCCGGGTAAATGCGATTATTCCTCCCCTTTCTTTGATTGGACCGGTGCTTACGATTCGGAAGTTTTCCCGGGACCCTTTAACGATTCAAGATCTGATCCGTTTCGGGACTTTAACGCCCCAGATGGCTACTTTTCTGGAGGCTTGTGTGAAGGCGAGATTAAATATCATTATTTCCGGGGGTACCGGCAGTGGTAAAACAAGCACCCTGAATGTGCTTTCCTCCTTTATCCCCGCCAATGAGCGGATTGTCACGATTGAGGATGCCGCCGAATTGCAGTTGAATCAGGAGCATGTCATCACGCTGGAAAGCCGGCCGCCCAATATTGAAGGGAAAGGCGCCATTACGATTCGGGATCTGGTTCGTAATGCTTTAAGAATGCGCCCCGAAAGGATTATCGTGGGGGAAGTCCGTTCCGGGGAAGCCCTGGACATGCTGCAGGCTATGAATACAGGGCATGACGGTTCTTTGACCACCGGGCACGCCAACTCGCCGCGGGATATCCTTGCCCGCCTCGAAACGATGGTGATGATGGCCGGGATGGAGCTACCGATCAAAGCAATCCGCGAGCAGATGTCTGCCGCTTTCGACCTCGTGGTACAGCAGGCACGTTTGCGTGACGGCAGTCGGAAGATTACGCATCTTACCGAGGTTTTGGGGATGGAAGGAGATACGGTTATCCTGCAGGATCTTTTTGTGTTTGAAGCGATCGGGATGGATGAACGGAACAAGGTAAAGGGTAATTTTCGGGCCACGGGCATCAGACCAAGGTTTTTGGACAAGCTGACGGCCGCCGGCATTCATTTACCCAACGATGTCTTCCAGAATAATTTCTAAAGAGAAGAAGGAGGCTGTGGGAGAGGATGGCAATCAGCATCATTTGCCTCACAGGCTTTTTGGCAGTGTCCTTAAGCATTATCAGCATCAGTCACTTGCTGACCAAACGGAAAAGTGCCGTTCAGCTCAGGATGATGAAATTACAGGGGCTGGGCAGTGATGGAAGCCGGTTGGAAGGTGACAGCTACGGAGAAAATGAGCGCAGGAAGCCTACGGCCTCCGGCTTGAAAAGAATGCTTACCGCCACTGGAAAAGTATTAGAAAAAAAGGGGATTATCAAACCGCTGGAAGAGAAAATGCTGCAGGCGGATATTCCCTTGCGGGGTGAAGAGTTTCTTTTCATCTGGTTTTTATGCTGTTTACTTCCCGGCGTGCTTGTGACCGTGGTGTCAGGGAATGGGCTGGTCGGTATTGTATTCAGTCTGCTGGGGGCTGTCTTACCGCCCTTTTTGGTGAAAAAAGCGCAGGAACAGAAAATCAAGAAATTCAATCTTCAGTTGGTGGATGCCCTTTCGGTTATCTCTAATTCCTTGCGGGCGGGCTATAGTTTTATCCAGGCCATTGAGCTCGTAAGCAGAGAAATGCCCAATCCGCTGGGCAAGGAGTTTGCCCGGACTTTTCGGGAGGTCAATCTCGGTACAACGACAGAGGATGCCTTGAATAATATGGGGAACAGGATCGCCAGCAAGGACCTGAGCCTTATTATTACGGCGGTTCTGATTCAACGGCAAATCGGCGGAAACCTGGCGGAAATAATGGATAATATCTCCGATACCATTCGGGACCGGATCCGCATTCAGGGCGAAATAAAAACGTTAACCGCCCAGGGAAGAATTTCCGGGATGGTCATCGGGCTGATTCCCCTTTTTTTAATTGCGGTGATGCTCGTGATCAATCCGGACTATTTAAACCCCTTGTTTCATTCGACACTGGGGGTTGGCATGCTGGCAGGCTCGGTTGTTTCGGAGATTGTCGGGGTGCTGCTAATCAAAAAGGCCACCGCAATTGAGTTTTAGCAAGCAATATTCGCACATGGAATTTTAGGATGAAAATAGAGGATACGCAGGAAAATTTTCAGGGAGTATGTTCCGGAGGAGGGAAAGCGATGACGGAGGTAGTAATATGTTCCTTTTTCTTTTCGACAGCTGTGGCGTTGGCGTTTTTGCAAAGCAAACTGCGGCCCAGGATGGTTTTCTTAGCCCGTCTGCAGAAGCTTGTGCGTAACCAATCCGCCCGCGTTAATGACGAAGATGACGAACTAAGCCTCCCTTTCTCCGAAAGAGTAATCAAGCCGCTTTTGGCAATGGCTTCCCAGGCAACGGCCCGTTTTCTTCCGGCCAAAAACCGGGATAAGCTACAGCAAATGCTCCAGTTTGCCGGCAACCCGGGAAATTTGCAGGCGCATGAATTTCAGGCCCTGCAGTTTTCCCTGATCATCCTTCTGGCCTTGGGGGGATGGGCTTTTGCTTCTCTCATGCACAAGGGACTCATTATTCAGCTTTTGTTGCTGATGATGGGGGGAATATGCAGTGCGCTCTCGGGAAAATACTATCTAACCTTCCGCATCAGAACAAGGCAGGAAGCAATTCAGCGAGAACTGCCGGAAGTATTGGATTTATTGACCGTCAGCGTCGATGCCGGGCTGGGTTTTGATTCCGCTGTTTCCCGGGTGGTCGAAAAGTCAACCGGGGTTTTAAGTGAGGAATTACGGAAAACGCTGAAGGAGATTCAAATGGGAAAATCGCGCCGCCAGGCGTTGAAGGACCTGGGGGAACGGACGGGCGTGGAAGACCTGCTTACATTTATCGGGTCTATGATTCAGGCTGATCAATTGGGCGTATCCATTAGCAAGGTCATTCGGACGCAGGCTCAGCAAATCCGGCAAAAGAAGCGTCAGCGTGTTGAGGAAAAAGCGATGAAAGCACCGATCAAAATGCTGATCCCGTTGGTGCTGTTTATCTTTCCCACCATTTTTATCGTCTTATTGGGACCGGCTTTGATCAATATCATGAAGACATTTACAGGCATGTGATTATCAGGATCAGTGAATATCCAATAAGGAGGCAGAAAGATGGTTCGTAGGTACGGACAGCCGGTACAGATTTATCGGCAGGAAGAATTAATCGGGGGGCAGATTTGGCTTGCCGCCGATTTTTTTCGTCGTTTAAAGGGCCTATTATTGCGGAAAGAATTAAAGGAGGGGGAAGGGCTGTTGCTGATCCCCTGCCGTCAGGTGCATACGTTTCTGATGTCCTTTGCCATTGATGTGCTTTTTTTAGATGCAGCGGGGACGATTGTGGAAATCCTGCCGGAGATGGTGCCCGGCAAAATGTCGCCTTTGGTAAAAGAGGCCTGTCAAGTGCTGGAATTGCCCGCGGGTACAGTTAAAAAGAAAAAGCTGCAGAAAGGGGAACAATTATTTATACAAAATATAACAACTGAAGTATAAATTACTAAATGGTGGAAATACTACTAACAACAACGAATAATAAAATTGCCAATAGGAGGAATTTATTGTGGAAATGCAGTTGTTGTTAGAGAAGACGCGGGTATTGCATCAGCTGTTACAAAAGTCAGCAGGACAAACTCTGGATTACAACATGATTGCCGAGGAACTGTCGAAGATTACGGAGTCAAGTATTTATCTGATCAGCAAAAGCGGAAAATTGCTTGGCAGGACGGAGATTATGACGATCCGGGGCGGTTTGTTTCCGCTGGAAGAGCTTAAGGATGGGCAGTTTGGCGAGAAAAGTCTGCAGTGGATGTTCGGATTTACGCATACCGAAGTAAATCTCGTTCCCAAAGACACAGACTATTACTGCATCCTGGCGCCGGTCTTCAGCAGTACGGAAAGGCTGGGTACCGTCGTGTATGCGCGGGAGAAGAAAGCCTACACACCGGCGGAGATTATTTTGGCGGAATACGGGGCCAGCGTGGCGGGAATGCAGATTTTGCGCAATGCCAATGAGCGCATGGAAAATGAGGTGCGGAAGAAAACCGTTGTGCAGTTGGCTTTAGAGGTCCTTTCCTATTCTGAATTAGAGGCAGTAAAGTACATTTTTAATGAAATTGAAGGCTCGGAAGGTTTTCTGGTGGCGAGCAAGCTGGCGGAAGAATACAAGCTGACCCGTTCGGTCATTGTCAATGCCTTGCGGAAGCTGGAAAGCGCCGGGGTGATTGATGCCCGTTCGCTGGGGATGAAAGGGACATATATTAAGGTGCTGAACGATTATTTATATGAACAGTTAGCGCAGATTTAGGCGAAATAAACAAAACTGCAGGGAATAATCAGCTAGGCCTGCTCTTGCCGGCCGCCTCAGAATCATTTCTTGATTAGGGGGCGGCTTTTCATGTTAGAAGAATTTTTGTTATTGCATATTAATTTTCCGAAAAAGAGGGAAAATACGCAGAAGGGAGAATATTTATTATATGAGTGCATACTATTTAAGAAGGACAGGAAAAAGATAGCAAGGGAAATTGGTAAAGGCGGGTTTTGAAGATAAGGGGGAGGTGCGCGGATGGGTCGTTTGCGGGACTGGTCGGATTCGGTATTAGGGATGGTTTTTCCGGAAAATACAATCTGCCCGATTTGCGGAAAAAAAGAGAATGAAGTGAAGCAGAAGGGCGTCTGTCAGCAATGCGTCTCCCGTGTTATGACGATTGCGAGAACAGAAGAGGTGTGTCCCCGCTGCGGCTTTTTTACCGCAGGGGAAGCCTGCCCTAATTGTCGGTATTGGGGGAATTCGGAGTTAAAGGTCGGTAGTGTCGTCCCTTATGACGGCATCTTTCGCGAAATGATTCACGAGCTTAAATATAATAAGAAGAAGGAAAATGCCCTGCCTATAGGGTATTTAATGGCTTGCCGGGTAAGAGAGCTGGGAATCGAAGGGGCCATTGAAGCCATAGTCCCTGTGCCGCTCTATATCGGCAGAGAAGCGGAACGGGGCTTTAACCAAAGTTTGTTGCTGGCGAAGGTGATTGCCGAGGAATTGCACAAACCAATCTGGAAGGAAGCGCTGGAAAGGAGCCATTTCCATCATACGCAGACGGTCTTGGGGCGCAAAGAACGGATGGAGAATCTGGCCGGTGCTTTTGAATTTGCGGGCAAGCAAAAGCAAGCGGCCGCAAGCGTGTTATTGGTTGATGACATCATTACGACCGGCGCCACCTTATTATCCTGCGCGAAAGCTTTGGAGAAGGCCGGAGTGCAGAGAATTTACGGGATTGCCTGGGCGGCCGGATTTAGTATCAAAATGATGAGAAGACTGGCAGGAAATAATTTTTATCATGGAGAATATAGATAAGAGAATTGAGATTAGAGAAGTCGAAGCGGAAATGGGCGAGAACCCTATGTAAAGGAGCGAAGAACGATGAAACTGAGAAACTGCCCTCAATGCGGTCAGGTATTCACATATCTTCGGACAAATCTTTGTCCGGCGTGCCAAAAGCTTGATGAAGAAAACTATAAAATTGTGCGTAAGTATATTGCGGAAAACCCCGGCGTGGGAATTGCGGAAGTCAGCGAGAAAACAGGGATTGCCGAGGATAAAATCTTACGCTATTTGAAAGAGGGGCGTTTTTCAACCCAGGGAATGCTGCAGGCCAAATTACAATGCGAACTTTGCGGAATCACGATCAATAGCGGCCGCTATTGCCTTGCTTGTCAGGAAAAACTTACTTCCGGAATAAAAAAGGTCATCCGGGAGGAGAATGACAAGGTCATCTTCGAGTTAAATAAAAAGAAGGAAGGCGAGAGTAAAAAAAACAGTCCGCGGATGCATTCCAGCGACTGGAGGGATTAATCAGCAAAAGAAGGAAAGGGAAGAAGACAGATATGGGCAGAAAAACGAAGAAAAACGACCCAAATGCAACCAGAAGGCCGAGAATGCCCCAAATAAGCTATTAATAAAATGATATACCTATCCGATATATATGATAGGTATATTTTTATTCAGTGAGAGGGGATGAGGTGAGGATGATGCGGGTTACCAATCAGCCTGTTTCGGGAATCACAAAAGCATATAACCAGCCAAACAAAGGAAAGACGGTGGAGAAGGGCAATGAAGCGGCCAAATATGATGCCGTAAATATCTCCAGTGAAGCAAGGTTCTACGGCACAGCCTTTAAAGCCCTGCAACAGTTACCGGAGACGCTCCGAGGCGCAGGAGCAAAAAGCTGGAGGAATTAAAGAGCAGCGATTAAGGTGGGCAGTTATGCGGTAAAAAATGAAGAGCTGGTGGAAAAAATCTGGCAGGAAAGCATTCGGATCAACGAGCTTGAGAAATTACGGTAATAGCGGAAGATGTCACCGAATTCAAAGGATGAAAATGTTTGAAGGGGTGAAAAAATGGAAGCCAGAAAAGACGCAGTCGAGACATTAATCAGTATTTTAGAGGAACAGGAGAAGATTTATGAGGAGTTGCTGGAGTTAGCCCGGCAGAAGCAGAAGATCTTAATCAAAGGGGATATTGCCGCTTTGGAGGAGATTACCGTTCAGGAAGAAGGGCTGGTCTTACAGGCCGGCAAATTAGAAGAAAAACGAGAGCATTGTTTTACTGCTTTAGCGCAAGATTATGGTGTGGGACCGGAGTCGACGCTGGCTGATTTTCTGCCGTGTGTTGATGAACCGTCCCGCTCTTTACTGGAGAGGGTCCATGGAAATCTTTCCGCGTGTCTGAAAGATTTGCAGAAATTTAATCAGGAAAATACCCAGTTACTGGAGCAGTCAATTCAATTTGTTAATTTTACCGTGGATGTTTTGAGTCAGCAGTCGAAGCCTCTTTATAATGCCGATAAAGAGGTAAAGGTGGAAAGTCTGACTAATTTTCTGGATAAGAAGGTGTAGCTTCCAGGTTCAAGGTTAGAAAATAATGAGCATAGATTCAAGATAGATTCAAGATTCAATATTTGGGGTTCGAGGATAGGGAGTGATGATAGAATGCGGTCTACATTTTTTGGCCTCAGCATAGGGTACAGGGCTTTAGCCGCCCAGCAGAGGGCTTTAGATGTCACAAGCCATAATATTGCCAATGCCAATACCCCCGGCTATACCCGGCAGGGTGTGGTGATGGAAGCCACTCCCGCGGAAGAGGTTATGGCAACGGTTTCGTCGGCACAGGCGTGACGATTACCGATTTCCGACGGATCAGGGACGAATTCCTGGATATTCAGATGCGTACGGAGAATAAAGCTTTGGGTGAATGGGAAACCCGGGACAATCTCATCAGCAAGCTGGAAGTGATCTTTAATGAGCCATCCGAATCCAGCCTGCGTTCAGTGCTTGATCAGTACTGGGAGTCCTGGCAGACCCTTTCCCGCAATCCGGAAAGCCCGTCCGCCCGAACCAATGTGATGCAAAGAGGGGTTGCCCTGGCGAATACTTTTAATCATCATCGATGCGCAGTTTGTGGAACTGCAGATCGATATTAACAAAGGAATCGGCTTAAAGGTTG
>JBMNJI010000010.1:0-76360 GCA_050951585.1 Peptococcia bacterium
GCTTGAGCAACCGGAGCAAAAATCGTAAAAACGAAACAGAAAAGAAGCAAAGGCATGAAAACTCTTCTTAATTTTTTACCCATTTCTTTCTACCTCCTTGTCAAAGTATGGTGAGGACGAACCGTAATTACTACGATAACATGGGATAGAAAAAAAATCAGCCGGTAAATCCAGCCAATCATGAGGGTAAACTTGACAATTTTAAGATAAACCCAGTAATGCTCTTACTTCTTGCGGGGTCGCCAGCGGTCGCTCCAAAACCTGCGCCAAATTATGGATTCGTTTCACTAAATCCTCGTTCGTTGCTTTCCTGGTGCGGGCTTCATTCCACCAAATCTGATCCTCGAGCCCAATCCTTACGCCGTCCGCAGCCGTTACCCCTACGGAAGTCATCCACTTTTGCGAGTCGCCTATTCCTCCTGCCGACCAATATGATTTGGGCGGCAATTCCGAAGTCATCAGCCCGAGATGAGTTAACCGGGCTTGCGCCGACGCGATATTTCCTAACAGAATATTGAAATAGTACGGGGGACTGAGGATATCCTTTTTAATCAGATAATGGGTGTAATTCACCATCCCCAGATCAAAAACCTCCAACTCCGGTTTAATCCCTTTTTCCCGCATTTTGGCAGCTAAACGCATAATGATATCAGGCTGATTGACACTGGCGGAGGTGACAAAATTTAAAGAGCTCAAAGTTAGACTGGCCATCTGGGGCTTTTCATCACCACTCAATTCCAGGACCTCCGCCCTCTTTTCAAACTCATTAAAAACACGGCCACTCGTGGAGACAATCAGGATTAAATCAGGACATTTTTCCCTCACCTGCGCAATAATCCGGGCATAGACCTCCTTTTGATATGTGGGTTTTCCGGCGGCATCCCGTGCATGGAGATGCACCATGGAGACACCCCATTTTTGGCACGCGCATACATCCCTGGCAATCTCCTCCGGGGTGATGGGCACATATTCCGTCATTTCTTTCGTCGGAATGATCCCCGTCGGAGCTAAATTAATAATTAGCTTTTTTACCGCTTTTTTCATCTCGCCGTTCCTCCCGCAAAACTCGTGCCGGTACCCCCACAACTGTTGTTCCGGGAGTCACATCTTTAACGACCACGGCTCCGGCCCCCACCACACCTTTTTCTCCCACTGTTCTTTGCCCCATAATCGTAGCTCCCGCCCCAATCAGACAGCCTTCTTTTAATACTGCTCCGCCCCCGATTACGGCGCCCGGACCGATAAAGACATGATCTTCAATGGTCACATCATGACTGATTAAGACCCCCAATCTTACAATGACGTAATTCCCGATTCTGGTATTACCCCCGACGAGACAGCCTTCCGGCAGAATACAGCCGCGCCCCAATTCAACATACTGCAAATCAATGGCCGGATGAACCAGGGAAGCAACCGCACAGCCGGAGGCATCAAGCAAGTCACCAATCTCTTTGATCTTCGCTGTATTGGTCGAAATATTATTAAAAAAGAAAGCATCCTCTTTCACCAAATGCGGAATAAGTTGGCGCGTCCCAAGAATCGGATAAGCACCAAAACTACTGCCCTGAAGCTTTTCCTTGTCGTCAATAAATCCGACCAGTTTCCAGAGATGCTGTTCACGGTTAATTGCCTCGACTAATTTAATCACATCAAAAAAAGCCGCCCCGAAAATAACCAGCTTTTTCATCAATCCCTCACCAAACCCGGATTTATCCCTCTTACTACGGTAATCCCTTTAATATTGCTATATCTTATGAACTGTTTGGACGCTTTGTGACACTGTGGCATCCTTTGACCGTAAACATATGATATGAATGAAAAGAAGCCCTGGGGGCACTTCTGTCTGCCCTACAAAAATTGAAATGAGATACAAAGTGAAATTAGACATAGAAAAAAGGAAGAAAACACGCTAGAAAGGATGTGCAACTGTCCATGCGCATTTTATTTGCCAACGGGTGCCCTGTTTGGGCGAACAGCCTACCCTGGGGATTTCGCCAATTAAACCATCCCGTTGAGATTCTCCCGTTGATTGAGCAAAAAAGCCTCAGCCAGACCATGCGTAATTTCAAACCCGATATCGTGCTTACGGTGGGCTGGATTAGTGAATATACCCCTGCGAAAATAGCCCTGCTCAAAAAAACAGCCCGGCAATATGGCTGTCTGCAAGCCTACTGGGCAACTGAAGATATTAATCACCTGCGGAAATGGTCCATCCCACTCGTGAAAAAGCTGCAGCCCGATGTGGTGTTTACCATCAATGCGGCCTGTATCTCCGCCTATCGGGAGTTAGGAATCCCAGCCTTTCATCTCGACTTTGGCTATAATCCGGATGTTTCTGCGGGCCCCGCTGCAGAACCGGTTGCATGTTTTTCCCATGAGATCGCTTTAATCGCCAATTGTTATCCCAGCCTGGAGGCACCTCATAAATTTCGGACCCGGTGCCTGGAAATACTGCTCTATCCTTTGCTGGAAAAGAATTATGATGTTGCCTTGTACGGAAAGGACTGGGAAAAATCCGTGCTCTTTCAGAAATATACACCCTCTCAGGTAGCTTATCAGGGCGCAATTCCCTTTGCCGATACATTTCAAGTATATAAAACCGCGAAGATTATTCTTAATCTGCAAAACCAAAACGCCTTTCCGACGCAGGTAACCAGCCGTACCTTTGAGATCACCGGATCCGGCGGTTTTCAACTCACGGCACGAACCCCCGCCCTTGAGAAACTCTTTGTGCACAGCCAGCATCTGGTGATGTCCGCATCGGCGGAAGAAACCCTGGCCTTAGTGGACTATTACCTGCAAAATGAAAAGGAAAGAAAAGAAATTGCCCTTCACGGGCAAAAACTGGTGTTAGCGAAACATACTTATCGTCAGCGGGCGGAAACCTTCCTAACCTGTCTCAAGAAAATCAGGAAGAAATAGTAGGAAGCTTCACGTTCTCCCGCTCGACTGGAATGAATTTTACGCCGGGTATACTCTCCTCGTCCGGCTTGCTCTGAGCGCTTTTTTCGGCAACCGCGCCGCAGCCACATTCTTTGCCCCTACAACTCACGTTGAAAGGCATGACACTGTCACTGTCGAGATGCGGTGGCAAGGGGTATTTAAGATTTTCCGCAGGTGTCGTTGACGCAAACTGAAAGAGGGGCCCATCCGGCGGTAAAAAAAGTGACTGCAGATTTATTTTGCCCTTGCCTTTGGTTTTGGCATGTTTCACCCGGCTGTTTACCACCTGCTTTTTTACTCTTTTGTTTTCTCTATTTTGGGCATTTGTCTGGGCGGGCGCACCCGACTCAGCTTCAGCGCATCTGTCCTGACCCAGGCTGCCATGATCTTCAGCTTGCTCTTTTTGGGCGTTGTATATTTGTGCTTGGGCGGATTGTTCACTGACTTGTTCACTGACTTGTTCACTGTCCTGTTCACTGACTTGTTCATGCTGTCCTGTTCGCTGTCCTGTTTGCTGTCCTGTTTGCTTACCAGTCCTTCCGCAGCATCTGTCTCTGCCTGCCCGCAATATACCTCTTCCCATCTTTCATCCTGATCCAGATCCTGTACTTTATCCGGGCTTTCTGCGCCGTCCTGCCGGGAAAAGACCTTCATTTGTTCTGAATCTTCGTCTATGGTAAGCTCAAAGTTTTGCTCATCAGCTTTGACATTATATATTTCCCTCTTAAATAGTTCTACCCTCTCCGCGGATAGATCCATTCCATAGCATTCGATTAAGGCCTGATAGATATGAAAACGAAATAGTTCCTCCTCGCTCAAGGGAATATTCGTAATCTCCATGAGCACTGTCGGAACACTGGAAAAATAGTACCGGCAATACCGCCACTTCCTTAAGCAGGTGAAAAATCCCGGAAGCTCAAAATCAATTTCTTTATTATACCGCGTACACTGCTTAATAATTGCCGCCGTCAGCTTTAAGTTCTCCTGACGGTTCCCCAGAAAGGGGAAGATCCGCACCCTGCTCTTTTTCTCCGCATCCTCTCTCTGCAAAGCTTGTGTTCCGGAAGCCTGACGTGTTTCCGGGACTGCCTGATTCCCTTCCTTCCCCTGAAAACTGAGCAATACCTGCAGGTTCATCATCTCTAATAGCCGCTCAAAGGAGGCTGTTTCCGCTACATTAAAGGTAATCGCCCCCTGCCGGGTTACGCTGTCGGGTAAAGAACCAAATGTCAGAGTCACGCCATTAATACGCGGGACAATTGAATAAACATGCTCTTCGGACATACTCTTTCCCACCTTACTTTATTCACTACTTACCACTATATGAAAAGACACTGCATTCTGTTAGCCCAAAAAAAGCAGCTCTTTCTTTTTAAGCAAAGAGCTGCCGGCAAACCGTCCAAAATCATATGTCTTATAAAAGTCTCTATTATATTTACTGCATAATAAACAACTGGGTGACGACTACACCATAAGTATCCTGAAGTATCCCGATCCCCACATGTGTGAAATTGCGGTTTAACATATTCGCCTTATGCCCGGAACTAGCCATCAACAATATAAAGGCATGTTGCCCATTCCTGGCTTTCGCCAGGTTTTCCCCCACCGAATAAAAACGTATCCCGGCATTATATACCATATTGGCAAAAGAGCCATAAACCGGCGAGGTATGTGAAAAATAGTTGTTTTGAATGATATCCTGGCTTTTCAACCTGGCCAAATTAGTCAATGCAGGCATTAAAGACAGCGGTTTTAAACCATTTTTTGCTCTCTCCGTATTAAGCAGACTCAGCATCTGTTGCTCCTGCACGGCTAACACGCCATTGATATTTTGCCCCGGAGCAGGCTGCGGTTCAGGTGTTGGAACAGGGGCAGGTTCAGGTGTGGGATTGGGTTTAGGTTGCGGGGTCGGCGTAGGAGTAGTCGGCGTGGTAGGTTGGGGGGTTGTGGGAGCCGGTTGAGTAATATTTCCCTGTTGACTACGAAGCTCCAAGATCTTCGCCGCCCCCCAGGATGCCTGTGCTTCACCGACAAAGAAAAACTGCGAGGCCAAGAAAACACCGAGTCCGACGGAAGCCCATCTTTTCATTGTTTTTTTCTGCATAAATTACCTCCTCGTCTAATCTGTTTTGAGCCGCGTTTTTCACCTCTACTATATCCAATCTCCTCAGCAACAACAAATGAGTAAATCAAAGTTGTCATTTTATCTGCCGTAAGGAAATCCTGAACAGGCCGTCTTTCAGCCTATTTTATTATTTAGGTCCCCCTTTCCTTATTTTGCCAGCCCAGCGATTGAAGAACACCGCTTCCCCCTCTTGAATACAATAAAGAAAAATAACTGGCTGCCCAGCAACAAGGAGGAAAAAGCATGAGCTGGTATCAGGATAAATTTCAGCAAATTAACCCCGGCGCACAGAGGGTGAACCCGAAAAAAACCCTTCTCCCCATCACCATTACTAATCTGGATTCACCCCTCGATGAGGACAAATTATTAAAGGCCCTTTTAGAACTGCAAGGAATTACTGATGTAAAATCAAATCTAGCGCAAAAACAACTTTTTATTACTTTTAATCCCGATTTGGTGCGGGTTGAGACCATCGCCTATACCATTTCCAACCTCGGCTATCATTATGTGCAACGTAGCTGAAGGAATTGTCATTAAACCTGGTAGGTCTTATCAGGAAAAAACTTTTCCTTTCGGAAACAGTAACAATTAGATGTCATGTATAATAAGATAAAGCAGACATAATTATGAGAAAAAGGAGGAAAGAAACATAATGGAAGAAGCTAAGATTAGCCAAATAACACCCGGTATGTGCCCGCCGGAGGGCTGCCCGCCTCCGACCAGAATAGAGTGTATCGTCGTTGATAAAGTATATGACAGTTGCTTCCAGATCAATGATCTGACCAGAGATACAACTATTTCTGATTTTACGACCGACATGTTTAGTGAAGGAGATGTAATTCCCTGTGCCCAAAACGGCGACATCACCTGTTCCGAAATTTCCCGCGTGGATGCCGGCGGCGGATTCTTTACCGTTACTATTCTTGTTTCGGTTCCTGTAACCCTTACTAACCCCAATGACCCAACCGAAACAGTTGACCGAACCTTTACCTTTACCAAGACCGCTACACTTTGCTGCCCGCCGGGCGTATCGCCCGACTGCTCGGAAAGTAGTATCCTTTTCTGTAATTGCATCGTAACCGGATTTACCAATGCCTCTCTTGCCGTTACCTGTACTCTACAGGTCTGCGTAGTCATCAAGTGCATTCTGCAAGTTCAGCTTCTTGTCCCAAGCTATGGCTTCTGTGTTCCGGCCCCTTGCATTACTTTGCCGGGGGTTTGCCCACCAACTCCACCGGCTCAATGCTTCTAAAGCAGCCGAAACTGCGACATAAAAAAAGGGGGTGCGTTCTGCAATACGTACCCCCTTTTTTTATTGCCTGCTTTGCTATTTACCTTTTGCTGGTTACTGTCTGTCCCCTGCTTCCTCAGCTCTGCCCAGCTTTCCTCGCGCTAAGGAGGCAAAGATGCCGCCAAAACAGATCAGCGTAAAAACGAGAAACGACACTCTGGTGCTCTTCACCAATAAATTGCTGTACGCCGGAGTAATCGTTACCGTGCCCAGATAAAGGGTCGAAATGAAAGTCATCAGCGCCATACTCAATGATTGCCCAAGTAGCCGCATGGTCCCCAGTACAGCGGAAGCAACTCCATACTCCTTCTTCTCAACGGAGCTCATGATGGCATTATTGTTGGGTGAAGCAAAAAAGGCAAAACCAATCCCCAATAAAGCAAAATTAAGCATTAAAAGCCATCCGGGCGTTTCCGCAGTAAGAAACGAGAAAAAGAAAAGACCCACGGTCGTAATCAGCATACCCAGAGAAGCAACTATCCGCGGTTCAACCCGGTCGGATAATCTTCCGGCAAACGGGGAGAACAGGGCTTGCAGAACCGGCTGACACAACAAAACCATTCCGGCTGTTTGCGCATCAAGCCCTCTGACGATCTGTAAATGCAAAGAAAGCAAAAAAGCAACCGCCGCGGTGGCACTATAACTGATCAAGGCCGCCAAACTCGAAAAAGCAAAGGTGATATTCCGGCAAAATAGCTTCAAATGAATCAACGGAGCTTCTTCTTTCAACTCATGATAAACGAAATAGATCATAATGCTTAGGCCCACTGCAAAAATATAGATTGCGCCGGACCACCGCACCAATGACGAAGCCCCGTACATGAAGGCGCCAACTCCCAGTGTATAGTAGAGGGCGCCCCGGGCATCAAAATGTTCACCGCCGGCACTAATCCATTCTTTCCGCAGATATTTTCGTTCCAGTAAAAGCACCAAAAAGCTGATTAGTGTTGTCAGAAAAAAAATATACCGCCAGCCCAGATAATGAGTAATACTTCCCCCTATTACCGGACCTAACGATAAACCAAGATACACAGCCGCGGAATTAATCCCAAAAACGCGGCCTCGCTCCTCCGGTGGAAACACCGAAGTAAGAATAGAAACCGAAGTAGCAAAAATCATGGCGGATGCGATCCCCTGAATAGTCCTGAAGACAATCAATGATTGCATCGACCAGCCAAATCCGCACAGTAAAGAAGCAAAGGAAAAAAGGGCAATCCCCCAAACAAATATTTTTCTTTTGCCGACGATATCACTAAGCCGGCCCAAGGGAAGCAGAAAGGCAGTCGAGGCCAGTAAATAGCTGGTCGAAATGAAGCTAAGCAGATAGACATCACTCTTGAATTGTTGTCCAATGGCCGGAATCGCCAGATTAATGGCACTACCCATAAACGGTGTTAGGAAGGAGGCTGCGGTTAGAACCAACAGGGTGAGCTTTTTATTCATCTTACGCTTCGCCCACCATCGATATTTAGTTCAATCACATTGTTTCTTTTTAATAATGATTTGGGCACATCAATAATCCGCTGATTGGACGAGCCACGAAAAGCCAGCCCTAAATCCTTTTGCTGTTCGATAAATGGCCCGTCAACTAAAACATCGATCAGGCCCATCACCGGTAAATCTTTGACCTCCTCAAAGTTGTACCCGGTGTACACCCAAATACTCAGATCCGGTCTTTTTTTCCGGATACAGGTCAGAACATCAAACAACGCATCCGCCTGCATTAACGGATCCCCGCCGCTAAAAGTAATCCCAGAATGCTGAGGCGTGATTCTTTTCAGGATCATCCGGGCAAAATCCTTCGCCTCAACTTCCCGTCCGCTGTTCCCGGGAATAAGGTCCGGATTATGGCAACCCGGACAATGCCTTGGACAACCCTGTAAAAAGGTTACTAACCTGATCCCTGTTCCATCGACGACTGAATCACTAATTATTCCGGCATACTTGATCATGTTTTGCTCCCTCCAGAGTGTCTATAATATATCCCCTTAATCCCCACTATTACATTATGCAAAGAAGCTTTATATTTTACAGATCAATTAAGACTGGTGACTAAAAAGAGTACAACGGAGACAACGGCTGCTCTGGCGGTCCAATAAAAAGCCGCAAGAAACTGAAGCTGTGTCCACCCGAGATCGTCTCCGAGCAGCCAGAAGCCCAGAATAGTGGGGACCCCTAACCCATCAGCGATAAACTGTGCTTGTCGGGCAAAATCCATGCTGACAATGATCAGCAATATACTGACCGTTAAAAAGAATGCCGCTGTTTTTTTCAATTTAGCACCATCCTCATCACATATTATTCTTAAAACTTCATGTGCACCTTTCTGTTTCTTTCCTCAGCCAGCTTACTATCATTGAACAATTCCAGGGTCGAAAGGTAGCCGGTAATGCGCCGAACCCTGCTAATCTGCCCCTCGGTATGACACTTCGGGCAGGTATTCGTATCAATTACCCCGTTGAAGCCACATTCCTTACAGATATCCACCGGGAAATTCACCGCAAAATAGCCCATATCCGCTTCGCACATCGCTCTAATTAATTTTTCAAATGCCTCCAGATTATGGTGTGGTGCGGAAGGCAATTCCACATAGGAAATATGTCCGGCATTACAATACTTATGATAAGGTCCCTCAATCGCGATTTTTTCCATCGCCGGAATATCGTATTGGACCGGCACATGGAAGGAATTGGTGTACCACTCCCGATCGGTAATCCCGGGTAACAAGCCGTACCGCTCCTGATCCAGTTTGGTGAATTTGCCGCTTAATTGCTCGGCAGGCGTTGCCAGCAGGGTAAAGTTGAGACCATATTTTTTCGTCGCCTCATCACAGCGGCGCCGCATATAACTGACAATGGCCAAGCCAAGGGCCTGCGCCTCCGGGCTCTCGCCATGATGCTTTCCGGTCAGCGCAACCAGGCATTCAGCCAAACCGATAAAGCCTGTGCTGAGCGTCCCGTGGCGAATCGCCTTTTCCACCGGATCATTAGGCTTTAAGCCTTCACTGTCAAGATAGAGATGCTGTTCCATCAGGAAAGGAAAATCCTTCACTCTAAGCTGCTTCTGAAGATTATAACGGGTCAGCAACTGTTTCGTCGTTAAATCCAGCACCTGATCGAGCTTCTGCCAGAAAAGAGTGAGATCCCCTCCCGACTCGATCCCCAACCGCGGCAGGTTAACCGTCGTAAAGGACAAATTTCCCCGGCCATTGGTTACCGCCGGTCCATTCACATTGGCAATTACTCTGGTCCGGCAACCCATATAGGCCACCTCTTCGTCACGGTAAGGCTCATTAAAACTGGCGTCCTGATAGGAGAAATTAGGTTGCAGCCTGGTGCAGGCTACTCTTAAGCTTAGTTGAAAAAGATCATAGTTAGGATCGTCCTCTTCGTAATTGACCCCCTCTTTGATTTTAAAGATCAAGTTGGGGAACAAGGGCGCTTCGCCTTTCCCCAGCCCCTTTTCAAAGGCCAGCAGGAAATTCTTCGTCACCATCCGCCCCGCCCAGGAGGTATCCGTCCCCAGATTAATGCTGGAGAAGGGCACTTGCGCCCCCGCCCGGGAATTATGCACAAAAATACCTTCTGCCGTCAGGAAATTTTCATTATCGGCTACAGAAATATCATACACAAATTCTTCATGGGCTTCCGGCACTACTTCTTTTATCTTCATCGGCCACAAATGCAACGCTCTTTCAATGCTTTCCAACAATTGTTCCAGCTTCTCATTCTGGAGTAACACCTTGTTGGCCCACTCCATAACCAAAGCCGGACTTTGACAATAATTATCAATCCTGCTGCCACTCTCCGCATTTACCGTTTCAGGCAGATAAAAACGTTTGAGCATATCCTGATAAGGATAAACAACCGGTAAATACTTGCAGAACCGCGGCAACTCTTTTTCCGCCAATTTCTTCAGGAGATAAGCGCGTTCGGAAGTTTTGATTGAGAAGAGGGCATCTGTTAACTGCTCAAACCAGTATTCCTCTGTGGCAAGACTTTGCAAATCATTTTTTTCTTCTTCTTCCAGGATGCGACTGGCGAGATCACCGGCGACCCGTTCCAAATAGTCAGGTGTAATCCGGTAATTATAAGCATTCTCGCAGTATATGCCATAGACATCTTTTATTAAAGGACGTAAGAATTCATAGTCATACGGGGTCTGTTCTCCCGAAACCTGCAAAAGTCCTTCTTTCTTCTCTTTTTTTTCGGCGCTCAGGGTTATTTCATCACTGTAAAAGCCGCCAAGGGAAATCAGGTATCTGCGTTGGGCATTATCAAACTGAGTTACGGGCTGCGTATCGCGGATAGAAACCGGTACCCCTAATTTGCTATAAAGTAACTGCAGTCCATCCCTTAATTCTTTAGAAACTGTACTGGCAACGATCCGATTGGAACCAACCGTGCCATCACCGGATAAATAACCATCGAGAAATGCTCTGACCAGTTTTTTCTCCGCAAAAAACAGTTCCGTCGGAATATGCTTGTTTTCCGCGCCTGTGCCGCATTTGTCCGCCAGAAAAGCAGCGAATTGCTGGCCTACATTGCAGGCAAGATCCCGGGGTACCTCGTCTTTTGTCCGCAGACGTACTGAAAAATCAGGATTAATCTGCTTTAATAATGCGGTAACTTCCTCCTCCAGGCTCTGATTGAATAACGCTAAATATACCGTAGACCCATCCGCAGATCCTTCCGCAACATATAAGCCAAGAAGTTTTGCCAGGGCAGGTGTGAGCATTAACTGGGTAAAAGGATACTTGGTTGATTTTCCATAGGGAGTTAAATCAAATTGAATGCTTTTCTTCTCCAGCGGCAATTCATTAGGGAGCAAACAATGCCGCAGCTTGGCGGGAATCTCTGTTTTTATTTCTCCCTCATCACCTATCGCCATCACAGAATGAT
Organism: Peptococcia bacterium; assembly: GCA_050951585.1. GTDB lineage: Bacteria > Bacillota > Peptococcia > DRI-13 > DTU073 > UBA3937. The sequence goes on from JBMNJI010000010.1 coordinate 11,261, forward strand.
TATCTGTAACAGTAACTTTTTGTCCTGACTTCAAACGTACCGTAAAAAGCTGATGCGCATTTTTATGTTGAAAAGAACCCGTAATGTCCTTTAATTCCGTCCGACCGGTTTGATAATTGACACTAAAGGCCTGATACCGCCCGCTCTTATAAACCTGATGAAACTCTTCCATCGAATAGGTCGAAAGCTTCCCGGCAACTTTATCATAAACCCAGATTTTTTCTTTGCCGCTTAGAGAGTGCATTGTATTCAGGTTGTAGATAAAGCCCTCCATGGCCTGGTATACCTCGTCTTCGGTCCTTTCGACCGCGATTTTTTCCACGATCTCCTCGTCTACCGGTGTATCTGCCTGCTCCAGCACCTCAAGCACATTTTTCTTCTGCCGCTGCAGCTCGGCCTCGACTAATGGTGCCATATCCCGGTCGAAATAGGCAAAAGACTGGCCGCCGTGCATATCATTCTGGTTGCTCTGTAAAATAATGGCCGCCAGGGCCGCCGCGGTTTTAATCCCTTTCGGCGGTCTGATGTAACCGTGCCCGTTATTAAAACCCTCCCGCAAGAGCTTGTCCAGGGGAATCTGTAAACAAGTCATTGTTTTCCCGTACCAGCCTAAATCATGTATGTAAATATCCCCTTCCAAATGAGCCTTTGCCTCATCCTCCGGGATTAACCGCCGTATGTAAAAACTCTTCGAAGCCGCTTCGGCAATCTGGAGTATTTTCGCAGAAGGGGAATTCCCGACGTTCGCATTGTCACGGTTGGTTTCACGCACAATTTCGGCCACCGCATCCATCAATTCCGTCCGCCCTTCTCTCAGCCGCGAACGTTTTTCCCGATAGAGGATATAGGCCTTTGCGGTGCGGGCATGCCCGGTCTCAATCAAAACCTTTTCTACGGCATCCTGCACTTCTTCCACACTTGGAATTTCATCGGCCGGTTCATTTTTTTTGAGATAATTCATCACCTCGATGGTTAATTCCATCGCTTTCTGCCGATCCTCACCGCCTACCGCTTTGGCTGCGGCAAAAATAGCCTCCGTAATTTTGCTGGGATTAAACGGTTCAATCCTTTCATCCCTTTTCCTGATCTGTGTAAACAATGCAACCCCTCCTGTCTTTTCTCTGCACTCTCGCCTTACTATTTTTCTTTCAATCTCAATCACAAAAAACAGGTAATATACTAAATATACGTAAAATCAAAGCCCCTTTTTTACGTATCAGAACGTAAAGTCTCAATCTCCTTAATAAAGGTAGTGATATCCTTGAATTCCCGATACACACTGGCAAAACGCACATAGGCGACCTGGTCGATATTCTTCAGCTTTTTCATGACCATTTCTCCGATTTGGGCCGTAGATATTTCCCGCTTTAAAAAATCGTCCTGCAAGCTTCTTTCAATTTCTGCTACGACCGCTTCTAATTTTTCTAAAGGAACAGGCCGTTTTTCGCAGGCTTTTAATAACCCTTCCAGTATTTTACGCCCATTAAAAGGTTCCCTGCTTCCATCCTTTTTTACAACAATAAGTGGTAAATCATCCCGTTTTTCAAAAGTGGTGAAGCGATGCTGACAACCTAAACACTCCCTGCGCCGACGAATCGAAAAACCATCATCCACAAGTCTGGTTTCCAAAACCTTGGAGTCCCCTTGTCCACAGTATGGACAGCGCATACCGGCAACCCACCTTTCCGAAATATAGCAAGCAAAGTCCTACCTTGCCAGTCTATATTTAGTGTTCCATATCAATTTTAATTACTATATATAGGGTTTGTCAATGGGACCAAGGTGCTTTTTTTACTCTTTTTTTACCTTTTTTGCGCCTTCTTAGCGCCCCGGGAGATCAACCAAAATGGCATCAACCCCGATGCGCCGAATATTCTCCCAGGGTAAGACAATTTCATCGCTTTTTCCAAATATACTTAATATTCTCCCGCCATCATAAGCAGGCAAAACGATGGCCTGAATCCTCCCTACTTCCAGATCCAGCTCAATATCCTTAATCGGCCCTAAACGTCTTCCGTCATTCATATTGATTATTTCCCGGTCTCTTAAGTCGGAAATTTTCAGTAGCATATTCTCTCTTCCCCCTCTTCTTTCCCAGCTATCTTATCTATATATTATATTAACCGGACATACTCTCTATGAACTGCATTTACCTTCCTTCTGCCAGCTCTGTTGTTTTTCTTTTTCGCTATACATATTTGCGCATATGATTCAAAGCGGCTTTCTCCAGGCGCGAAACCTGCGCCTGGGAGATCCCGATTTCCTCCGCAACCTCCATCTGGGTTTTTCCTTCAAAGAAACGTAAGGTTAATATATGCCTTTCCCGTTGGCTCAAACGGCGCATGGCCTCTTTTACCGTAATCGTTTCCAGCCAGTTCGTATCAATATTTTTTTCATCGCCCACCTGATCCATGACAAAAATCGGATCACCCCCATCGTGATAAATGGGCTCAAATAATGAAACCGGCTCCTGAATGGCATCTAAAGCAAAAACAACCTCTTCCCGCGGTACCTTTAACTCACCGGCGATTTCGTTTATTGATGGCTCACGCGCATTTTTGTTCACTAAATTGTCGCGTACCTGCAGGGCCTTATAGGCAATATCGCGCAACGAACGGCTTACTCTGATGGGATTGTTGTCCCGTAAATACCTTCTGATTTCCCCAATAATCATGGGGACCGCATATGTTGAGAATTTCACATTCTGCGCCAAATCAAAATTATCAATCGCCTTCATCAGACCAATACAGCCTACCTGAAACAGGTCGTCCACATATTCGCCGCGATTGGTAAACCGTTGGATTACACTGAGAACAAGACGTAAATTGCCTTTGATCAATTTTTCACGGGCCGAAAAGTCCCCTTGCTGCATCTGCTGGAAAAGCTCACGCATGACGGCGTTTTTTAAGACCGGTAGCTTGGAAGTATTGACGCCGCATATTTCCACCTTATTGATCATCATCATTTTTTGACCCTCCCAGGTAATTAAACCGCTAACATCATTATTACCTTGATAAACTGCAAATATACCGTTTAAAACACTGGCAGGTTGGAGACTCATTCTCTTAAACAAAAAAACAAGGGATTCGTTGTTCCCTTGTTTTTTGTCTGTATCGCTTAGATATTCCCATCATTAAGTTTGAAATATTGCCACCATTGCTTTTCAGTGGCATAAGCAGCAACTTCATTTTTTGCGACAAGACTAATGCTATGCGGTGCTTTATACCAATCAAACTGAGCTACATGTATCCGTTCATGTCCTGTTGTTGTGACTAGCTTCTTTAAACTATCAAAGGCCCCCTCATACAAAATTATTGTGTTTTTGTCTGCTCGTCCCACTAACGTAGGATGATCCTTTTTAATTATTTTTACCGTAACGCCATCCAAACCTATTCCTGCCTTTTCAGCAACCTTCTTTACATAGTCCAAATCCATAGGCGGTTTCCGTCTCCCCTTAATTTCCCATGCTATCGATTTAGTCAAATCACCTAATTTAATTTTAGGAAGAGTAAACATACCATTTAATCCCTTTGCTCTTCCATAGACAGTTGGCGCCTTAATAACCGGTGTGATTTTGGAGACGGAGCCAACTGTTTTTGGTACAGTATTTATGGTCTTTGCCGCTACTGGTAAACTCTTTGCGGTAGCCCCGATTACTTTCGTCATTCCTCCTAAGGCAACAAAACCACCCACTAAATTACCCGCTGCGCGATAATCAGTCGATATTAGCTTTAAGTAATCTTTTCCTTCTTGGTAAAAAGCACCCGCTAAAGCAACTGCAATTTGAGGAGAGTTTTTCACAAGAATTTTATATTTTTCCGGGTTGTCCTTTACTTTATAATATGAATTCATGGAGCTTATGTAGATATTTGTAGGCTGTCCACGTTTTAATAAAGAATACCCAAGCATTGATACATCTAATATACTTTTGGGCACCCCCTCAACGACACCAAAGAGGAACTTCTTTTCATTACTAGTTTCCGGCGTAATATGATTATCTATTCGTTTTGTTACTAAATTATCAAATTTCCCATAATATTTCTCCTTAACTTGTCTAATCTCCTGATTTAAAGCCTGAGACTTTGCTTCGAAATAAGCCCGGTCATCGGCGAAGCTGGTGAGAGGGAAACTGTACATCAAACATAAAGCGATAATTTGTATAATTACCTTTTTATCTCTTAATCTAATAATCACTGTCAACCTTCCCTCCTCTGTCAATTTATATATTGCTTCTCAATATATTGAACCCCAAACTAACCGATAGTAATATTCAGTAAATTATATCTTATTCTGACCATTAATTAAACACATGTCCAGTGCCCTGAACGGTCGAATCTTAGGGATAAAAGCTCTTAATAATTAGATTCCTTAAACCAGCCGATATTCCAAGCAGACCTCATCACAATTAGGAAATTTAGGGCAGTTGATACAATCCTTCCAAAACTTCTGCGGCATTTTCTCCTTTTCGACGACCTTAAAGCCAAGCTTGGAAAAAAAGCCGGGCTGATAAGTCAGGGTGAAAACGCTGGGGATTCCCATTTCCTGCGCTTCCTGCAGGAAAAACTCGACCATTTGTCTGCCAATCCCCTTCATTTTGTAATTGTCCTGCACTGCGAGCGCCCGGATTTCCGCCAAATCAACCCACATAATATGTAAAGCACCGGTACCAACCAGCTCACCGGCATCACTTTCCACCACAATAAAATCTCGTAAATTCTCGTAAAAAATACTGCGCGGGCGAGAGAGCATTAAACCTTCTCCTGCATATTTATTCACTAATTCATACATGCCTTCCACATCGCTTAGTTTTGCTTTTCTAATCTGCATGCGCTTATCCCCCGTCTTCTGTCAAATGTCATTTTACGGAAGTTTATCCGTTCTCGTAACTGCCTAGTCCGTCGCTAATTATTTTAACAGAATAATGACGCGGGTACAATCATTTTATTCTGAAACCACTGCATATTATGTATATTTATTCATCGTGGAGAAAGGCTTTTTAATATTTTTTCGACACTAAGTACATCATCCGCACCCTTGGGGAGATACGCTAATTCACCGGGTAGATAATGCCCTTCTCGTATTTTGCTATTCATCCTTTCCCTTGTGATATATATGGATAATATAAACGTTTACTATTTTGTAAATTTTTATTAATATTCCGTCTTCGATTTTAACACGTCCGCAGCTCTACCGCAAATAAAATAAAAATAAGAATTGTCCTCACTCCATACGTTGTATTTCCTTCCGTAAGCGCTTGATAATCCGCTTTTCCAAACGAGAGATGTAAGACTGGGATATGCCCAATAAATCGGCGACCTCCTTCTGGGTCTTTTCTTTCCCATCTTTAAGCCCGAATCTTAAATCCATAATCTTCTTTTCCCGGCTGCTGAGCTTATTCATGGCCTGCAAAAGGAGTTTTTTATCAACCTCCTCCTCCAATGCTTTATAAATGATGTCATTCTCCGTTCCCATCACATCGGAAAGGAGCAATTCATTGCCATCCAAGTCAATATTCAACGGCTCATCAAAGGAAACCTCTGATCTGGTCTTATTGTTGCGCCGCAGATGCATTAGTATTTCATTCTCAATGCAACGGGAAGCATAGGTCGCCAGCTTGATCTTCTTTGTCGGATCAAAGGTATTGACGGCCTTGATTAAACCGATGGTCCCTATTGAGACTAAATCCTCGATCCCTACACCGGTGTTTTCAAACTTTCTGGCGATATAGACAACCAAACGCAGATTCCGTTCAATTAAAGTTCCTTTGACCGCATGATCCCCCATTTCCAGACACTGCAAAAGGTGGTTTTCCTCGTCCATGCTAAGAGGAGGTGGTAACGCTTCACTAGTCCCCACATAGAAAAGATCTTCATTGATTCCTAATCTTCGCAAGACATTCGCGATGACTTTTTTAATACTCCATTGTACGAGGATGCTTATTTTTTTCTCCCCCATTTCTTACCTCCCCCTTTTTCATTTGATTATCCTGCCAGATTTGCGGTTGCAACAGGGCAGTGTATTGCCCCTCTCTGGACAAAGCCCTGTTTACCAACCCAATCACAACGTCCGTGGTCGTAATACTGTACGCCCCATTATTTATCGTCACGAAATCCGGTCTCAAGCCAACTAATACCCCGTCCATCTTTCCTACCGAATTAAAGGGGATCAAAGATAAGCGGGATTGCCATTCCTCCTCCAAACGCGTAAAAGAAAAATACAGGTCATGTTTATCATAAGGCTCCCGACATATCTGTAGCCAAAGTGTCTCCGGTAGGAGTGTTTTTAAGGCACCGGCTTCCGCCACAATGACCGGTTTCTGACTGACAGGATCAATTAACTGATTCCCGGTATCCAATAAGGCCGAAAGCGTTACCTGCTGGTTATTTAGCGAAATAAGTAACTTGCTGACTAATTTCTGTTGCAACCAGTTTTTCTTTAAACAATTGAACCCTCCGTAAGCAAGCAATAAAGCCACCACAAGCCCTACCAGCAACCAGCCAAAGTCGAGCCCCGCCAAAAGGCTGACCCCATTCCAGGATTGGAGAGAACCGGACTGGGTATCCAGCAGGAAAATTGCCCCCAAAACTGCCCCGCCCATGGCAAAAGAAAGCCCATAGAAATAGGCGAGAACCCGCAGATATTTACCGAGCGGCAAAGGACGAAAGGCCAGCCAAACCATTAATAATGAACAGGCAAATTTCGCCAAAAATGAACCAAGCACCGGCCATGCAGGGAAAAAGATCACCAAAGAATATAAGGCTCCACACAATGCGCCCAGCGTTATTTTCAACTTTCTCCTCGTTAAGTTGGCCATTTTCCCGGTGACCCATAGAATGATAAAATCCATGACAAAATTCACGAGCAAAAGAATATCCAGATAAACCTCAACTACCAGCTCACTTTCATTCATCGCAACCACCCTGGGGCTTTTCTCTTTTCATCACTTATTTATTATACAACATCTGTTCTCCAGATTCTGTCAGAATATGGAGATGCTGTAAATAATATTTTGCCGCATCAATTAACCCCGTAGCTAAAAGGGATAAAAAAACAACCTGCCGTACGGCAGGTGATGACGGCAGGAGCCTTTGCATTGCAATACATTTCATAATGATGCCTTATAGCAAGTCTCAATTAGGATCGCATTAGGGAATAACCACTTCCGCCCCTTCCCCAACCTTCAAGGGTGTTCCGGGAGGAAGATTGACCTTAACCTTCATACTGATTTTATTTTTGTTGGCGGAAGTCTGCATGTCTTTGGGAGTATACTGAGCCTTGACATCGATAAAGCCGATGGTGCCTTTATATTCCTTCCCTCCGCCGCGAATGGCTACTTCCTGCCCGTGGCTGACCTTCGCAAGATACTTCTTGGGCACATAAACAACCACATGCTTTTCTTTTTCGGAAGCAATGTCGGCGAGATTATAACCGGGAGAGACCATATTCCCGAGGAGAAAATTCCTGCTGATCACCGTTCCGTCATAAAGAGCGGTAATTGTATATTTGGCCAGATTTTCCTCACTCTGGCGAATTTGCACTTCCGTTAAAGCTACATCTGCTTGCGCCCCATCTATTTTTTCCTGCGGAGTCCCTTTTTGCAGCAAGGCCAGTTTCTGACGGGCATTATCCAGTTGCATCGCCGCTGTGTTAGCGGCGGCTTCGGCTAATCTCAATTGATCTTCGGCCTTCTCCAATTCAGACTGGGCAATTGCCCCCGCTTCCCATAAGGCCAGGAGGTCCTCATAATCTGCCTTGACCCGGTCGCGGGTCAGCTGGGCATTTTCAAAAGCGATTTCCGCCAGGGAAACGTTATTTTCCCCCTGCTGAAGCTCCTCGGGGTCCACTCCTGCAGACAACTCGGCCAAGGCGGCCTTTTTCTTCGCCAGAGTCTCCTGTAACTGTTCCAGCGCATACCGCTCATTGCGGTCGTCAAGCACGGCCAGAACATCGCCCGCTTTAACCACCTGCCCCAGTTCGATTGGCAGTTTGATAATCTTCCCGGACACCTCACTGTAATGAGGATATATGCTCGTCTCCACAATTCCTTCCAACACCAGCCCGGAGGAAGAAAAACCACCCCTTATGAGGATTATCCCGCTTATCCCTAATGCTAATATCCCCAAAACTACTAGCCTTTTTTTCATCTTGCAGCCGCCCCTCCCCGGTTATATTTGATAAACAGTCAGACCCGGCGATACTTCTTCAAGAGCAAGGTATTTAAGGTCATAAACAAAACAGAGCAAGCAAAAATAATTCCCAAATCCCAAGCGATGACCGCAAAGCCGTTTCCCCTGATCATTACCTCGGTCAATGCATCGGCAATATAATACAAGGGCATCACATAACCAACGACCTCAATCCCGGCGGGTAGATCAAATAAACCGGAAAAGAAAATCTGTGGCACAATAATCAAGGGAATGAACTGAATCATCTGAAACTCGTTATTGGCCAGGGTAGACATTAGAATCCCCAAAGTAAGCGCAAGCACAGCTGACAATAAGGTAATCAGCAAAATCAAGGCAAAGGAGCCGATCATCATTACCTTGAGCACGTAAACACAGTACCAGGAAATCAGAAAAGATTGCAGGACAGTCACCAGACCAAATCCCAGGACATAACCGGTAACGATCTCCCAACGCCTGATGGGCGTGGAAAGGAGCTTCTCCAAAGTCCCTGAGTTTCTCTCTTGTAAAAAGGAGATACCCGACACTAAAAATACGAAAAAGAAAATGATAAAGCCGATGAGGGTTGCCCCGAAATTATCAAATGTGGGCAAATCCTCCTGCCCGTATACATAATTAACCTCTGATTTAAGATCCGGACGGGAAAACAGCACGGAGTTTTTCGCTTGTTCCATCGCGGCCAAGGCGACTTTTGCCTTAGTAGGATTACTGCCGTCTATTTCAATATAAGATTTGCCACCAATTATGCTGATGCTGGCAATGACATCGCCTTTTTCCAGAGCCAGGCGCGCCCCAGGCTCATCATAGCGGATCCCCCTGATGTTTTGTTCTTCAAGCTGATCCTCAAACCCCGCCGGGGCATTAATCACCGCCACATTCACGATGGGAACCGTTTCGGCCAGAATAAAATAAACCAGCGTGAGAAGAAAAAGAGGAGCAACCAGCATCAAGGCCAAAGTACGCCGATCATGCCGCAATTGATTTATAATTCGGAAAGCTAAAGCCCTAACTCTCATCCTGCTGGCCTCCGTAATAGAGAAAAGCTTCTTCAATACTCTGGGCGCCGATGCTTTTCTGCAGTTCCTGAGAAGTGCCTTTGGCAATCAAGCGACCAGCCCGCATCATCGCAAGATTATGACATTTTTCCGCCTCATCCATCACATGGGTAGTCACCAGGATGGTCACCCCTTGTGCCGCTAATTTATATAATTCTGCCCAGATATTTTTTCTTAAGAGGGGATCAATCCCGACAGTAGGTTCATCCAAAACCAAAACCGGTGGATTATGCAAAATAGCCATCGCCAAGGAAAGCCGCCGCTTCATCCCGCCGGAATATGCCCGCACAGGCTTATTAAGGTCGTCGGAAAGGTTGACCAACTCCATGACCTCTGCTGTGCGTCTTTTTATTTTTGCCTTATTCATTCCGTAAATTGCCCCGAAAAACTGTAGATTCTCGGCCGCCGTCAGTGAGTCATAAAGGGCATCGGACTGCGCCATATACCCCACCTTGTTCATTAAACTGAGTTGGGGCATCGCTTCCCCTAAAACATAAGCCTCACCGGAAGTAGCCTCCAGGATTCCGGCAATAATCTTCACCATCGTCGTTTTCCCACAACCGGAGGGACCAAGCAAGCCATAAATTTGCCCGAAGGGAATCTCCAAGTTAATATCCTTAAGGACATGCTTTTGCCCAAAGTATTTATGCACATTGCGCACAACAATGCCATAAGGACTATCTACACCGGATGAAGATGCATTATTCTGCGCCTTTTGGGGGCTGATCAATCCCTTTAACATCCTTGCCCTCCTTCAACTCAGATTCTCAATATCCCTTCTTCACTCATGTTTAATTATATCATTCTACATCAAATACTTGTGATACTTCTTTTAACCGTTCGACGATGGCGATCTGCTGTGGGCAGTGCTGTTCACACTGCTTGCAACCGATACAGTCAGCTGCTTTGCCATCGTGCTCTGTTAAATTATAATAATAACTCCTGTGGGAAGGCACCAATCTAAACTGCTTCTGGTTATTATACAGAGAAAAAAGTTTGGGGATCGGAATCCGCTGGGGGCAACCTTCCACGCAGTAACCACAGGCGGTGCACGGGATGGCAATACTGCGGTTAATTATCGCGCGTGCCTTTTTAATAAGCTCCTTTTCTTCGTTGTTCAACGGTTTGAAATCCTGCATATAGGCCGTATTATCCACGATCTGTGCCAAGTCGCTCATCCCGCTGAGTACCATAAAAACATTATCCAAAGATGCCGCAAAACGGACTGCCCAGGAAGCGATACTCATTTTTGGATCATAATTCTTAAAAATCTGCTCGGCTTCTGCCGGTACATTAGCCAGGGAACCTCCTTTAACCGGTTCCATCACAATAATTGGCTTGTGATACTTTACCGCTGTTTCATAACACTTCCGGGCTTGAATAGTTTCATTATCCCAATCAATATAGTTTATCTGCAACTGCACAAATTCCATCTCCGGATGTTTTGCTAAAATCTCCTCCAGCAACTCGACCTTGTCATGGAAAGAAAAGCCGATATGTTTCACCTTTCCGTCGGCTTTCAACTTTTTCACAAAGTCAAACCCGCCATGTTGCAAAGTGTTGGCATAGTTTTTCGCACCAAGGGTATGCAGTAAATAATAATCAAAATAAGTAACGCCGCATTTTTCTAACTGCTCAGCGAAAATTCTCTGGTAATCATCATTTTTCGTAATTAAAAAAGTGGGCATCTTATCGGCAAGCAGATATGTCTCCCGGGGATGTCTTTCCACCAGCGCTTTGCGCGTGGCAACCTCACTCAAACCCTGATGATACCGATAAGCCGTATCAAAATAAGTAAAACCTTGCTTGAGATAATAATCCACCATCTTCTGCAGAAGTTCCTGGTTAATACTTTGCGGGTTTCCTTCATCTGTAAGTGGTAACCGCATTAGACCAAATCCTAATTTCTTCATTGCTACGCCTCCGATTACATTTAAGTATTTTGTCTTTGCTGTTGCTACCTTTTATCTGCCATTTCCACTTGTTCATATCTTGCGCCGATTTCTTTTTTACCCTGCATTTCTAAGGCGTTTTAAGGTTTCCTTTAACCGACAATAACCGGCTTCCGGATCGTCGGTGTCCAGTACGGAATTTTCCAAAGGGCAAATGCCATCGCCTGTCCGATTGCTGAGCTTGGCGATCAGTTCCCCATAATTTACTTGAAAGCCGCGCGCCATTAAATAAGCGCAACCGGCAGTACTCACCACTAACCCATAGGCCCCTTTCGCCCCGCCCAGCACAAGCAGGAGAGCGGCCGCTTTTCCAATGACCTTATCAACCACAAACGCACCCTGCAAAAGCTCCGGCTCCTTTTCGTAGATTGAAAGCAAAGGGGCAACACCCTGACCACTGACTGTGCGCATGATTCTATCGTTTTTGATCAGTACGCAGCTTGCTTTTCCGTCCTTAATCATTTGCCTGGCCTTTTCCAAGGACAATTTTTTAATTTCCGCACCATAATGCGAATGACGCTGAGCAGCCGAGACAATGATCGGCACCAATAATAATTGGCTGATTATCCCCGGAATTCCTTCTATTATTGCTCCGGTTACTGATAAGGCCCGCAATACTCCGTGATTAGCCAGGAGTAAAGCCGTAAAGATCAAACCATAGACTACCCGTCCGCACAACATGGCAAGCAGCATGGAGGGATAAAGCGGCATTCTGCCCTTTTGATAAAGAAGCCCACTCAAAAGCCCATAAGTAAAAAGCTCCCCCGCCATGATTGGAAGCATCGGAAAAAACGGCGGCATCCCCGTGGTCATGCTGGAAAGAAGAGGAATCATCAAACCTCCCAAAGCACCGTACAGCGGGCCGCAGAGCAGTCCCATGAGAAACACCGGGATATGCATTGGTAAAAGTACTGTTCCGGGTATGCCGTAAGCATGAGCAGTGAAATAGGGCAACAAGAGACCAAGAGCGACAAGTAGACCGGATAAGACAATACGATGAGCTGCGCTTTTCAACAATCATTCCACTCCTTATCTTTAGACATTATTGCAACATCTGGTACGAAAAAAGCGGGGTGCCGGAGAGCTGCAAAATTAAATTGGATGATCTTCAATTGTATAAAACCTACATAAAAGTATATCACATAACAATAGCATATTTCGAGTTCTTTAAAGTACCGTGCACAACCTGTAACCCTCGAGAATAAGATATATAAACATGCCTATGAAAGGAAGGAACGATATGTACGATTTTAATTGCTCATATCCATGCCCATACTACGCATATACGCCAATGTATAACAATAATATGGGAATGTGTCCTTATCTGAACTGGTATAGTACCCCGGTATCCTATCCGAATTTTCCGACCGAGTGTATCAGCTTGAAGGATTATGGACCGGAGCCATTTGTCGTGAATATTGAGGAAGCCACAAAGCAAAACAATAATTTTCGTCTTGCTTTATGGACAGGATGCCATTTGCAGCTTACCTTGATGAGCATCAGGGCTGGGGAGGAGATCGGGTTAGAGATGCATCCCAACACCGACCAGTTTTTACGCATTGAGCAGGGCCAAGCCCTTGTCCAGATGGGGAAGAGAAAAGATTGTCTGGATTTCCAAAGAAGAGTCTGTGAAGATTATGCGATCTTCATTCCTGCCGGTACATGGCATAATGTGATTAACACCGGTTCTACGCCACTAAAACTGTACTCTATTTACGCGCCGCCGGAGCATCCGCGCGGGACTGTTCAGCAAACTAAACAAGATGCTGAAAAACATCACGTGTGCTGATCCTTCCATTGTATTACCTATACCAAGTAAAACAGCGTATAAGTATCGAAAAAGGAGCGTCTCTCAAAAGCAGAGGCGCTCTATCACTACTAATCTATACAAAAACTGCTTGCACAAGCACCATGTAGATAACTGTTCCTGCCCCAATACTGAGTAGTGTATTCTCCTTCCAATTATGAAGGATAATAATGCAAATAATCGCTACTGCTTCCGGGATCCCATAGGCAGGGCCTTTAAAATTAACACTTTTGAGGCAATATACTACCAAAAGCCCAATCGCCGAATAGGGCAAAACCTGACCTAGATAACTGAGATAAGAATTATTTGCTTTAGAGCCTTTAAAGATCAGAAAAGGCAAGAACCTGGTGATCATCGTCCCAAGCGTGACCATGCAAATAATGATTAATGCTTGAAAAGGTGTTAAATTCATTGTCCTTCCCCCTCCGTCAGTGCCTTCTTCTCTGTATATCCTTGCCGGGAAACGGTCAAAACTACTAATATAGCCAGCATGGAAGGGATAATGAATTTCCCTGGTCCAAAAACAACTAAACAAACAAGCGAACAGAAAACACCGATCACTGCCGGCTTATGGTCTTGCTGCGTATTCCACTGTCCTACAAAGATGACCACAAATAGTGCCGTCAAGACAAAATCAAGACCTTTGGTATTAAAGGAAACCAGCGAACCTAAAAGCCCCCCAAGTGCGGAGCCAAGGACCCAATAGCTATGGTCAAGCATCGTTACGAAAAACATAAACCAGTGACGGTTTACGCCTGCCGGTGGCTCAGTTGAACATAGAATGGAAAAAGTTTCATCACACAGGCCAAAGATCAGATATGGTTTTAATTTACCGGCGCCTTTGTATTTATCCAGCATGGAAATACCATAAAATAAATGCCGGGCGTTTACCATCAAGGTCATGAGCAAGGCAGAGACCGGATTGAAAACTGAGGTAAGAAAAGTAATGGCCACATATTGCGCCGAACCGGCAAAGGCCAGAAGACTAAACAAAAATGTCCAGCCAACACCATAACCCTTGCTGTTCATTAAGATCCCAAAGGCAATCCCGATGAAAGTAAAACCTGCTAAGACAGGAATGGTATGGGGAAAGGCTGCTTTTAATGCTTTGATTTTTTCGTGCAAGTTTTTCACCTCATCATGCTTCATCAAAAAGTACATAGATATTTTACTATTATACTACCATTGTACTATTTCGTCACGGGGGCACTCTTCCCGAAGTTGTGCACTCTCGCGAAGTCTCTTGCGAAGTGAAAAACTCCCAATGCTACTTAAAAAGCCCCCAAGACTTATTAAAGGAAGTCTTGGGAGCTTTTGTGATAATAGATGGCCAGCATTCATTCTTACTACATACCAATGTTTTCATTTGCTTGAAGAGCATCACCATTTAAAATCTTTTCTACTTCTTCATATCCTGCAGGAAAGGCGTAGTTATAACGGGCAGGAAGTGCGAAAACATATTTACTATTGCGAGCCAGTTCTTTTGGCCCTATTGGGGCGGCTCCGATATGAAATTTTTCCTGCTCCAGGGACTTCCATTGTTTCAAAGTAAAGATCATAATCGGAATATCCTGCCGTTTTTTTGCCGCTGTCCACTCCGGATGTCTAATCAAAATCATTGGACCTGTTTCTGCAACTTCTCCCTCATTGGATTCAGCAAGGGATAAACCCTCCCATTTTTCAGTGATAATCTGATAGTCTTTCCAGCCTGCCGGCAGGGAAAAGCTAAAGCCATACTGGGTATTCTTATAACTTACTGCACTATCGTCCTCATACTCGCCGATATCGGCTTTGTTAATTAACCATTTCCCGTCTGTTTTCCCGACAACCAGGGTAAGTGGTCTCTTCGCCGCGATTTCATCGCTTTCTATACTTGTGATTTCAATGATTTCCGCTTTCACCTCATAGGCCTCTTCTGATACCTTCTCCGTATCTAAGATTACGATGCAATCCGGCCAGGGACTTGAAGTTAACCTTCCGGGAGCATTGACAGGGTCCTGCAGCCATTGTTCAAGTAATGTCGGGGATACAAACTCACTGTAGTTCTCCTGTATACTCTGTTCTAATACTTCTTCAGGTGCTAAAAGAGATACTAATTGCAGCCTCTTCCCGAAATTCTCAACTACCCTCTCAACTAAACTCTTTACTGTTGCCTCATCATTGTTTTGAGTATCAAGGCTCTGCTTTTGCAGTTCCCCGCCTGATTTGAGACTGACCCACACTACAACCAACTATAGAAACGCTTAATAATAAGGTCATAGTTAATACTAATGCTTTCTTCATCTTGTTCACCCCTCTTAAAATTTTTGCTTTTTTAGCTGTTCTTACCTTCCCTTTTTCTTCTGACGCAAATATTTTTGTTTTGTTCCATGCTTTTTTTACCAAGAGCAGGCTTAACGGCAAATACTTGGTCACAACATCCTAAATGGTGGAAGGTCCGCCTTTTATTTAGAAAACATGCGCACTTAAGCAACGGAGGAACTGGTGGATGAAGAGGAGACAATCCTAAGGCTTGCTGAGTGAAACTACAGGAATCCAGATCTCGCTGTAAGCGTAATCCTTTTTCTCTTTATCCATTTTCGTAAAAGAAAAGGAAGGCGCATTGATTACTTCATAGTTGGAAGAAGGAAGCCATTCCGCATAAATTCTCGCCATCGTTTCCTGCAATGTGGCAGGAAATGGTCCTTCATTGGGGAATACCGCCCAGGTACACGCCTCAACTGGCACTTTTACTAAGAGATCACTCACCTGGCTTTCCGTGGTGCAAACACCGATGAGGTGCGTTAAATACCCTTCTTCCCTTAAGAAATTGGCGTCCGCATCATAGGAAGCATTGACAATTTCGTAAGGCTCCATATTTTGGAGCGCATGCATTTCTTCCTTTTGGGCTTCCGTTATACTCATGGCAAGCTTGACAATCTCGTTATTTACCCCTGCAAATTGCATCGGTACACGTGCACTTACCCCGACCAAATTAAACGCCGGTTTTTCTTCAATCCGAAATTCCATCGCAGTTCCTCCTTTAACGGTTATGATGAAGGAAAGCTTGGGAAATGCTTTACTAAGGCCTTTTTTGCTTACATCTGACGGTAAAAATCCGCTCCATTTTTTAAAGGCCCGGGTGAAGCCGTCCAAGGACTGATAACCATATTTGAAAGCCACATCCGTTACCTTTTCTCCCCTTAACAGATCCTTGTTTGCCTCCGATAGTTTTCGGTTTTTGATGTATTCGCTAAGCGTCAATCCGGAAAGATAAAAAAAGATTTTGCGAAAGTGATAGTCGGAAACACCGGCAAACTCGGAAATCTTTTCAAGAGACAGGTCATCGGTCAAATGCGCTTCAATATAGTCAAGCACTTGATTCAGTTCCTTAAGCATTAGCTCCCTCCTTTCATATCTGCATCATACCAAAGCCTCCGGAACGTTGCTCGACTTTATTAAGACAAAATATATCGAACTAATTAATATTCCTGCGCTATTCTGTGACCAGGCTATTGTAGACAGTTAAGGCATCTGTAATATTATACTGTTCGGTATTGTGATCACCTTTGGCCCCGGCTGTAATCAAAATATATTCTTGCTCGCCCACTTGAGCGAGACTGGCCAGGCAGAGACCGGCCTCCCTGGTATATCCGGTTTTTCCTCCTAATAGTTTTCCTCCGCTAATGCTTGCGTTGCTAAGCACTTCACAGATCGTACTGTAAAATGTAATCCCGTCAGGATGCTTATTCGTTGGTCGCGTGGAATGGCGGGAGGAAGTGAATATTTCCCGAAAAGTATCATTCTGTAATGCATAGCTGAGAAGAACGGCAAGATCCTTGACGGTCGAATAATGCTCGGCCTCGTGCAGTCCGATGGTATTGGTAAAATTAGTATTATGCATCCCCAACACTGCCGCCTTTTGATTCATCATCCTGACAAAGTCCCGCTCCGACCCCGCAATTTGCTCCGCAAGCCCTCGACAAGACTCCGCGCCACTTGGAAGCAATACCCCATAGAGAAGATCAAGGGCCCTGACCTTTTCCCCCGGCTGGAACCCGGCCATTGCCGCATGGGCCTGATAAAGCCCTTCAAAGGTTGAATTGGTAAGTTCGATTTCCTTCTGTAAATCCGGCAAATTCTCGATGGCCACAAGTGCGGTCATTATTTTGGTCAAAGAAGCCGGATAAATTCTTTCTTCGCTATTATTCTGTGCGATGATCATTTGATCATTTAAACAAATCAGAATGGCCGAAGGACTCTTGAGAGTGTCAAAAGAGATGGACACAGACGTATGAAATGGCCTACTGCTGTCGTCGTCAAGGTTTTTCTCCAAGGGCTGTGTATGCTCCGCAAAAATTAGCGATTTGCATACAAAGGCAATGATGACGCCCACCAGCAAAAATGCGACAAAACAGCCTATTCGAGACTTGCTTCTTTTGCTTTTTCGTACCATCAAAAACATCTCCTTATCCTGTGCTGCTATTATTGAACCACAAAAGAAGGAGCAATTTTTGAACATCTTCTTAGGAATTTCTTAAGATTTTCTTATGCCGGGAGCGTTACCGTAAATGTGGTATGTTCAGAATTGCTTTCCACCGTAATCGTTCCGTTGTGCGCCGTCATAATCTCTTGCGCAATGGCTAAACCAAGCCCGGTTCCGCCTGTGGTCGTGGAACGTGCCGAATCAAGGCGGTAGAATTTCTCAAAAATTGTCTCAAGCTTTTGGGCAGGAATAGGGTCACCCTGATTGGTGAAAGTAATATGCACTTTCCCCTCCTCTTGGACTACGGTTATGTCAATTATGCTCTTTTCATAAGCGTTATAACGGGTATATCTCCGCAGCTGCGCCTTTACCCGGGCGATCAGCTCTAACGGGCGAAACGGTTTGGTGATATAGTCATCTGCCCCTAAGGTCAACCCGGTAATCTTATCTATTTCTTCTTCCTTGGCGGTCAGCATAATAATCGGGAAATTATGCCTGGCCCGAATTTCCCGGCAAATGGAGAACCCATCCAGATCGGGAAGCATGACATCCAGGATGGCTAAATCATACTTCTCTTGGTCAAGACTATTTAGGGCATCCTTTCCGTTCAAGAATTTAGAAACATGGTAGTTTTCATTCTGCAAATATACCTCTACCAAATCCGCAATCGCCTGTTCATCATCAACCAATAAAATATTAGCCATCAAACATCATCTTCCTTTAATTACTCCTGGTAAACAAACCCACAGCAGCCCAAAGCTTAATTTAGTAATATGTACTGTTCTGCTGTTAGTTCCGCTTTAGTAATTATGCAATAGTGGATACTCTCTGTCAATACAATGAGGAATTGCCATACAATGAAAAATTGACTTACAAAGAGAAATTGCCAAAAAGAAAATGGGTACCCAAGTAATCGAACTTGGGTACCCACGAAAAGCCAGACGAAAAACGGCTTGGGCTTAAGCCTGCTCCCCTTGTGGATAAAAAGGAGGATCGGCAGGCGGCGTCTTTGCTTCCTGGGGCAAGGAGATCTCGCCAAAAAGCTGTGCAAAGAGGTAATCGCAAAGTTTTCCTAAAGACTCCGGCCCAAGATTGACGCTGACCGCATAGACATCCGTCTGCCCGTCTTTACCAGTGATCACGGTGGTCCAGCGAACTTCCGGCCAGGCGCCAAGATCCAGGGTGCTTTCGATACTATTGCCACTCATTATTTCCGTAAATCCTTTCATGGCTTCCATGTCAATTTCCGTCACTTTAGTCAGCCCCTCGCCAAAGAGTTCTTCCAGGTACTTTTTAAAGATTTCGGACTTGCTAAAGTTCAACAGATCGTATTCATTGCTGTTTTTCCATTTCACCAGGCTTGTGTCAGGGAGAAGATCCTGCAGCCATCTGCCCAGCGGTTTGTTTAAATTCTTTTGTACTGCTTTGCTTTTCAAGGCTTTATCAAAGAATTTCCCGGCAATGGATTTCAGCCCCATCGCCGTTAAATCTGTGGTCGTAGCGGTAATCGCCCCATACAGGTCAATTTTGCCATCCTGATCGATATTGTCATAAAGATTCTTGGCCATCTTCCAGATCAGGAAACCTCCCACGACCGCACAAACCTGTTTGTAATTAAGCTTCTTCCCCATCTGCTCATCAAAAGCATTGGTAATCAGATTATCAAAGGCCGTGTTAATATTCTTGCCGACCTCCAGGGTTTCAAAATCAAACTTCTCGCCCAATGCCAAGGTGCCGATGGCTTCACCCAGGAAGGAAGCAAAAATATCCTTTGCCGGCGATAAAATGGCATCAACGGTCTCCCCGTAATAGGTGCTAATCAGATAGGAGAAAGCCTGGTCGCCCACCCATTTGATCCACTCGGCGTAAGTAATCAGACTATCCAGTTCCGCGGCAATCTTTTCGTAACCGGCGGCATCGTTTGTGTAGTAGATAATGGCATCATGGCAAATCCGCTTATTGATGAGGCGTAACTCCGCCGTAGACATCTTCCGCCCGTTTTCCCGCAAGACCCGGGCCACCTCCGGACTAATGCCACCTACCCTACTCACAATTCTCTTCATCAGCGCAAATTCCGCATCCCAACCGGCCATCGGCCCCGGTCCGCCGCCTAAGAGCCGTAGGGGTAATTCCAGCTTGTATTCCCGTTCACCGTATGGGCAGGAAATAGGCAAAGTCACATTATAGGGTTTGCCCTCCTCTTCCACTAAAGCCTCCTGAGGGGCAAATTTGTATTCTTTGAGATTGCCGGCAACTTCCGTAATCGTGTATTTAAATTTCTCCGCCAGGTGCTTCGTCCGCTCGTCTGTTCCTTGCAGGCCGGCAAAGGTCGGACTGAATTCTTCCGGTTGGAGAACTTTCACCTTGTAGCCGCCTTGCTCACTTGGCACCGGCACCACAAAATCCAGCACAAACCCGGTCGGCCTCACATCGCCGAATTCTTCTGTGTCCTCGTTGTCAAAGGTGCCGATTAGGACACGCCCGTTTTCATCCATTTTGACTTCGCGAATGGAAAGTCCTTCCGGATAAAGCTCCACATTCAGGCTCTCTTCGGCCAGTTCCTGTTCATTTTCGGCCCTGATGCCGATAGAAGTCATTTGTTTGGTGGCCTGAGGCCCTTCCGGTTTGACACTGTTATTCCGTACTTTCAGCAGGTATTGGTTTTCGCCTGTTTCTTCGATTGTACAAGCAAGCGGTGCGCCTTCGGCTACTTCTGCTTTTACCGTCACCGGCTTTTCCATAAAGTCATGCAGCAGAAACGGTGTTTCGTAAAGCTCGCCGTCCCCCAGGAGCATCGGTAAAGTCATGGTTAAGTACTGACCCTGCTCGGGGAAAGTAAGATAGGGCTTCCCGATTAAGCGGAAGGTGACATCATTTTGGAAGCTTCCGCCCTCGCCGCTGAAACGGATACTGAGAACGCCGCTGTCCGGATTTTGCCTGCCGGAGACCGATTCGGCGCATACCAGCGCTCCCATATAATTGCCCGCCATGGCAGTGCTTTCCACCTTCAGACCGCCGCCGGAAAATAGCTCAATGGCGGTGCTTAAATCGGGTCGGTCAATTTCTTCTCCCTCAGGGGTAATCTCTACAATACGAGCATAGACTGTTACCGGCTGGACATCATAGCGGATGGCATCACCAAAGTCTTTTTTCAGACACATTTTATAGCGGCTCTTTTTACCATTTTTACTATCGCCATCTCCGCCGCTACCTCCGCCACTACCACCTGCACCAGCACCGGCTAAGGCCGCACCGCCGCCGATGAGGATAATAGCAAGAGCCTCAGGGATCGTGACCCCGGTTTCGCCGGCGTCTTTATCGGCCTTGGTAGCAATTTTGGAACTAGTAAGAAGACCCTGTTGATTGCTGACTGTTTCCGGTAAATCAAAGATATAATACTGATAAGCTTCAACATTCCCTTTCGATATACCAGTGCCAGGGTAATTGGGGGCATTTAGAACATAGTTCCAGTGAACATGTAGTTCTAATTGCTTTAAATATTTTTTCCATGGGAAAGTACCGGTACCATGTAACACAATATCCTCATCGATCAATACTCCACTGTTGGCTGTCTCGTATGTATAATGAATTTTAATCTCGATAGGTTCAATATCGCCATCTATTTCCCCCCGGACCTCAAAAGGTTCGATTACGGTGGTTGCTGTCTCACTAAGGTCTAAATCACTGCCCCCGTCCCCTCTGCCCGTCAAGATATGCTCATCATAATTGACATTAGTATATCCGTCAAAAGACAATTTAAAGTACTGCTTTCCGTCCTTGGTAGTAGTGATGTGAACAGGGACTTTGTTATCTTTGGCGCCCTTTCCTCCCTGCATGGCGTTAGGCAAACCACTAAAAGGATCACAACCATTTCTATCGTGGACTAAACGGGTGACAACCGTTTGTTCTCCAGGCTTCAGGGAAATTGCCCCACTATTACATCCCACAAGCCCCAAAACGAGAATCAATATTAAAAAAGCGAAAACCAAACGTCTTGTTTTTTCCCTGATCACTGGGCAGCCACCTCCTTATTGTTTCTGCCCGCAATCATCAATCCGCCGCCGATGAACACTAGCAGAACTCCTAAAATATAACCATTACTGCCGCCGGATAAGAGACTCACTGCCGCAAAAAGGGCAAAGCCCAAGGCCCAGCCGCCCATCACCGCTGTTACGGCAGTATCCTTTGCTTTTGGTAAAAGTGCTGAAGTCAGCCGCCGTAAAAAACTGTTTCGCGTCAGCGCCTTTGCGGAAAGCACAAAACCCGCCACGCATACCATCGTGTTTTGCAGATTGGAAGAAACCAGAAAGTTACAAGCAATTAGGGCAAACCCTGCACCCAGGAGCAGATGGCCATATGCTTTTTTACCGACTTTGGCTGTGGCAGTCAGTTGACCGAGTCCGCCTTTTAGACATTGCAGCATCCCTTTCTCGACAACTATTTGCGCAAACAATGCCGCCACCAACCCTTTCCCGATCGTGCCACCAATGAGACTGCCCCGGGCAGCCGTCAGCCAGGAAAGGATGCGAACCGGAAGTGGAAAGATCCTAAAAGCGGCTAAAAAATTGACCAAAAACCAGATAATCGTTAGTGCGATCACTACTTTCAGTCGTTTTTTATCAGCTAACGTGCGTTTGCAGCCACTCAGCAACCCCCTCCAGCCGCTTTTTAGCACCGCAAAAAGATTCTCCCCGGTGAGCCCACTCGTAAAAGGGGCCAACTCCGATGGTAAGGAAACTTCCCCTGCGGTTGAATAGGCCAGGGAAGCAACAGAACTAACGAACGTAGCAGAATCAACCGCCGCTCCGCACGCAGCACAGATTTTCACACCTTCGTCCAGTGCGCTGCCGCAGCTTGTGCAAGACTTGCTCATTTCACCACTCCTTCACTACTTTCTTCGATATTTTTATAAATCCACAGCCTTACCAACCGTTGATTATTGCTGTTACACCGGTTTCACGCCAGAGCCTTTGCTTTACGTCGATCACCTCCTGTTTGTCGGTCATCCCGTGTAAGAGCTCAACTTGCATGTTTTTGACATTGTCCCCAAAGGACAGATAAATCCGCATCGGGTCAATTTCGATGGCTTTCAGCCTTACTCCTCGCACTCCGTCACAGCCCCATTTATAAATATTACTGCCAATCAAGATGCCAAAGGTGGATACTACAGTTTCCTCGGCAATACTATTTTCCTTGCTATCCGATCTAGAGATAACAGCCGAAGGTACTGCAAGAATGCGGTTGTCCCAGATCAGACTTGCGTCATAAAGCAGACGGTTTTGTTTCACCAGGAGCGTCAATAAAGCGATACTGATCGAGCCAAAGATAAAGGCCGCATCAAGCACCTGCTTTACGGCATACCATGCTGTCAGGAGAACACTGATTGCCAATAATCCAGCGTAACAATTACGCCAATATTGGAGCGTCTTCATTTGCATCACGCCTCCTTCATAAACACAGTTTAGAGAAAGAGAAGAGGAAATTCATTAACCAAAAGGATGAAATCGCAAAAAAAGCCTCTCATCCTAAAGTATGAGAGACCAAAATATTCGCCGTTCAGCTAAACTATTCCGCTTTCACTTGGCCAGTTATTCAATTATTATCGGATTGAGATGTAAGCATTGTGCTAATAAGCTCGACACGACCGCTAACATTATATTTAGAAAATATATTTCTGGTATGGGTTTTAACAGTACTCTCGCTGATAAACAGTGCCTCGGCAATCTCGCGGTTAGACTTACCGGATAAAATATGCCGGAGAACCTCCTGCTCTCTCACAGTTAGTTCTTCAAACGTTTTTGCCTGCCGAATAAGATCTGTCTGTTGCGTCATACTCATCCGATCATAAGCGGCAAGATAAACATGATTCTTTAGTAACATAACCAGATGCCAATTGAGCGGCGGCAGCATGACAAGGGTGACACATACAACCGTGAGGGCGATGACTGCCACTTCCGCGCTGGCAAGCTGAAGAGATGTTACTGCCATTCCGACAACACCGCCGCAGAGAACCCCAAAAACATTGGCAGACAGCCCAATGCCAAACACCTTCACTGGATTATCGGTATAGTCCAGCATCTCCCCGATAATACTCCACCAAAATAAATCAAAAATACCGCATGCCCCGAGCATCAAAGTATCCACAACCAGATAATCGGGAGCATTTCGTTCCAGCAGCATAAAACTGATAAACGCGGCCATGATCATGGCCATGCCCACATACAAAAATCTTGAACGTTGCGCCTTCAAAGGCAAGTTTCGCATAATGGCAAGGGCAATGATATACGGCACAGCCCAATACCAGCTTGTCAGTCCCGTAAGATATCCGAAGGCCGGATTGATGACTTGGTACATCAGACCGGAATTGATGGTGATAACAAAAATGAACAGGCAGAGCAACATTAACGGTTTGCTAATGTCACCACGCGACTTACTTTTTGTTTCCTCCTGCCAGGATTCCTTCATCTCATTCGGTAATACCCAAATGAAGGTCATACCGACGACAAGACAGCACATCGAGAGGGCAAGTCCGATAAAAGGTGAAAAATTAATGGCCACTACATTAATGCCAATCATAATAATATTGGAAAAAATCAAAACGTCGGCACAGGACTTGATACGCTCGTTCTTTGGGGTAAAGGTTTTCAGGAAATATCCCCAACAGGCTACTGCACAGCCTCCCGCGTATCCACTAATAGTCAATCCGGCTACCCAAAACAAAGACGGAGCAAAAAAGAACGGAACAGTTGCAAGCAAACATATGCCCATACTGCAATGCATCATAAGTTTTGCTGCTCTTGGAGACTTCACAAGAAAACCGCAGGTGACTAGTCCCGCAAAATGGGCAACAATAGCCGCCACGATATAAGTGGCATTATGTACATTGCGGTAAGCCAGCATACTATAAAGGACCTGCCCTTCAAAAAGAAAGGACAGGAGATAAGCAAAAAGTATAGAGAACCCGGCAATAGAAATAATGCGCTCACTCACGGCTTTGCACTGGTTCATTAGATCATCTCCTGTTCGCAGAAGACTACGGAAATTATCACCCATTCAGCAACATCTGCAGTATTGAAACGATAATTTTTTTCAGACTATCGCCTGTGTAATTATATCATAACTTAAGTAGAATAATAAACATTTGTGGTTTTGTATATCCCTACTTTACTACCTCTTTCAAATCATCCCGGACACTTATCTCCGCTAATGGTACTTTGGAACGATAAGCAGCCCGGCAGACCATATGCACAGAAACAGGAGAAGTAAGAAAAACAAAGAATATCCCCAAGAATAATTTGATACTAAAATATCCCTCCACGAATAAGAAAAACAGAAAGGTTCCTAGGAGAACAAATAAAACCCCCAAGGTAGAGCTTTTGGCAAGAGCATGGGCGCGATTATAGACATCGGGTAAGCGAATGAACCCAATGGCACTAATGGAACTAAAAACTGTCCCAATTAAAATAAGCATGACGATGCCTAATTCAATCAGATTGCCGGTGTTCAATCACAACACCCCTTTCAATGTATTTGGCTAAGGCGATAGTTCCTATAAAGGAGAGAATGCCCAGCAAGAGGATTAGTTCAAAAAAAGCCGTCGTTCTTAAGATAACCGAAAAAACCCCCATCCCGGCAATCATGTTTATCCCTAAAGCATCTAAGGCCTGTGCCCGTTCCGGTGCCGAAGGTCCCTTAACCAAACGATAAATCGATACCAGTATGGAAAAAGTCAAAAAACCTAGTGATAAAAACAACATTCTCTCAATCATTTCTGGTCACCTTCTTTATCGCATTTTCAAACCTGTCCCTAGACCGCAGAACCGCATCACTCAACTCCGGAATGTCCATCACATGGGTATATAATACTTTGTAATCAGGGGAAACCTCCATCACAACGGACCCCGGCGTTAAAGTAATGAGCAAGGACAGTAAAGTAACTTCGATGTCCCCCTCCAGACTGGTTTCCATAGCGACAATCCCTGGTTTAATGCGGATTTTTGGGGGGATAATTTTACTGAGGACCAGGATACTGGAAACAAGCATCTCCCAGATAAAAATCAGAAAGAGTTTTACAACCGCATGCAAGGTAAATAAATAAAATTTCGAGCGCAGGAAGCGCCGGATAATAAATAAAACAAACAAACCGAATAAATAACCGCTTAAAAAGCTTAAAGTGCTCCAATCATTTTGAAGGAACATCCATAACAGACCAATAAATAGATTAATTAACACTTGCATGGGCATGGAAAACACCCCTTTCCGTCAACATTTCTAAAGATCGCTTCTCAGCACTGCCTATATATTGCTAAAGGTTGTTTCTCAGCACTGCGTCTATATATATTTGAGGATCACTTAACCCCGCTGCCGCCAAATCCACATATTCATGAATGACTTCTGTCCCTAAACCCAAGAAAAGAACGACAACTGTGAGAATACCCATGGGTAGCAACAACCCTTTCGTTGTACCTTTTTCCGTTTCTGCAGTAAAGTTCGTATATCCCCAAAAAACATTCATAAAGATTTTCATGACGGAATACAACACGAAAAGGCTGGTCAAAAGACCGATTCCGCCCAGCCAGTAATAGCCCGCCTGGAAAGTCCCCGCCGTAACAAAAAGCTTCCCGATGAAACCGCTTAAGGGCGGTATCCCGGATAAAGCCAGGGCCGCCAGAAAGAACATCCAACCCAATTGGGGATGTAAACGAATCAGCCCGCTCATCTCTTTCAATTTATCCGTCCCGGTCAAATGAATAATCGTGCCCCCTAAAAGGAAGAGCAACGCCTTCACGTTCATATCATGAAGCAGGTAATACACCGAGCCTCTGATGCCTTCCAAGGAAAAAGAGGCAAAGCCCGCCAGAATAAACCCAACCCCTACCACCACATTATATGTAAGGATTCTTCTGATATCCCAATAGGCTACGGCTCCCATTGCCCCCAACACCATAGACACGGCGGTCAAAATCCCGATAAACAGGTGCGTAACGCCTGGCTCATGGTAAAAGACAAGGGAAAACAGGCGGATAATACCGTAAACTCCTACCTTGGTTAATAAAGCGGCAAAAAGAGCCGCTATGGCGGTAGGCGGCGCACTGTAAGAACCAGGCAGCCAAAAGAAAAGAAATAAACCGGCTTTGATACTGAAGATAAGCAAAAATAAAAAGGCAACTGCCGTCATCAGCCCACCCTGCCCGGCTTCAGCCACCCGGACCGACAAATGAGCCATGTTTAAGGTACCCACCATGGCATAGAGGAACGCAATGGCAATCAAAAACAAAGAAGAAGAAATCATATTGATTAAGATGTATTTAATGGACTCCCGTAGCTGCATCTTTGTTCCGCCCAGGGTAATCAACACATAGGAGGCTACCAGCATAACCTCGAAGAAAACAAATAAGTTGAATATATCCCCCGTCAAAAAAGAACCATTCACCCCAGCAATTAAAAATAAAGTCAAGGGATAAAAATAATGCTTCTCCCGGTCAGCTCCAAGGGAAGAAAATGCATAACACAAGCAGCAAAAGGTGATGACGGCGGTCGCCAATAGAAGCAGAACGGCAAACATATCCGCTACCAAGGTGATGCCGAAGGGAGCCTGCCATCCACCCAAATACAGGATTTGGACGCCCTCAGCTTTGATTTTTTCCAGCAAAAGAATAGAGACAACACCAACGGAAAGCGTCACCAGAATACTTAAAAAACGCTGCAGTTTAATCATTTTTTTAAAAATCACCATCACCATGCCCGCGATGATAGGTATGATAATGGGCAAAATAATAAGATTATTCATACTCGTAACCCCTCAATTGTTCTGCGTTATCTGTTCCCAAAACTTGATAAGTCCGATAACTTAACACCAAAAATAGTGCCGTGGTGGCAAAATTAATGACAATAGCAGTTAATAAAAGGGCCTGAGGCAAAGGATCGGTAAAAGCTTCTCCTTTGAAACCCAAAAGCGGTGGTGCGCCCTTTTTTAACCCTCCCATGGTCAGAATCAGTAAATTTACTGCATGACCAATAATCGAGGTCCCCAAAATAATCTTGAGTAGAGTTTTCGAGAGAATCAAATAAGTTCCCACAGTAAATAAAATGCCAACGGCAATCGACATAATTGTTTCCATTACTGATCATCACCTATACTCATAATAATCGTCAAAGATGTACCTATGACAGCCAAGGCAACCCCCACATCAAATAAAACAGCCGATGCCAGCTCTGTCTCTCCAAAAATCGGAAGATCCACATAGCCAAAGGTTTGGTATAAAAACTGTTTACCGCCAATCATTCCTCCTACCCCGGTAAACACCGAGATGAGCACTCCTACCCCAGCCACCTTTTTAAAATCCACAGGGATATTCTGGCGCACCTTATCAATGCCATAGACAAGAAAGAGAAGAACCAGCGCCGCCACAAAAGACAGCCCACCAATAAAGCCTCCCCCCGGCCGATGATGGCCTGAAATAAAAAGATGGATCGAAAAGGTCAGGATGATCACCACTGCTACTTTCGAAACCGTTCTTAAGATTACATCATTTGCTTCCTTCATGATCTTCCCTCCTTGCCAAACGAAGTTTAATCAAGGTATAGACCCCTAATCCCGCCATCGACAGAACTAAGATTTCCAGCATCGTATCAAAACCCCGGAAGTCTACGAGAATGGCATTCACAATATTTCTGGCTCCGGCAAGTTCATAAGAGTTCTCATAAAAACCGGAGATGGAAGGAAACTGGTGATTGGTATAGGCGGAGAAAGCGACAAGCGTCATAACTGCCCCCACCCCAATGGCGATCAGACCATTTACTATTTTAATGCGCAGTGGACTGTTTTCCTTCTTAAACTTGGGCAAATGGTAAATACACAACAAAAGCAAGGCTGTTGTAACAGTTTCCACCACCAACTGGGTAAGAGCCAAATCAGGTGCCCGAAAGATCACAAAAAAGGTAACCACAAGAAAACCTAGTCCACCAACAGCAAGAATTGACGTTAATCTTGATTTTGCGAAGAGAACAGTGAAAGCACAAGCAATCATCCCTAAGAGCAACAATATTTCATAAATGCTAACCCCAGAATTCCGGGAAAAAGCAAAAGATAAGCCATCAAAAAGATAGGCTGCGCCACCCACTACGAGAATAACAAAACCCAAAATATAAATCAAATAATCCCGGACAAAGCCTGTCATATACCACTTTGTCATCGCCAGTGAGTACGCTTCCATTTTCTCCAGTGTCCCCAAATAAATACTGTTCAAAGTGAACCTTTCCGGATAAAGCCGCAGAACGCCTTTCCATCTGTTAAAAGTCCCATATAAAATTGTCCCCAGCAGCACTACCCCGATGGTCAGCAGCAAAGCTGTATTAAACCCGTGCCATGGGCTGATTTTGTACTGTAAAACATCTGCCACGGCAAAGGTTGGTAAGACCGCTTCCCAGGCAGGCTGCAATAAAGCCTGGGACAATACATTGGGATAGAAAAAGATGAACACTACCAAACCTGCTAAGATGACGGGCGGTATTAACATGCCCAGGGGTGCTTCATGGGCTTTTTTCTTCAATTTGTCGGTATGTTGTTGTCCCAAAAAAGTCTTCAAAAGAATGATTAAACAATAAACAAAAGTAAAGATGCTAGCCAACCAGGCAACAAATACCAGGATATTGCCCCAGCTTCCCATCCTGAAAGCAGGCATTTCCGCCGCCTGTAAAACGGCTGCAAAAAACATCTCCTTACTCAAAAATCCGTTAAAAGGAGGTAACCCGGCCATGGCAAAGCTACCCGTCAGGGTAAGGAGAAAGGAAATAGGCATTAAATGCATTAAACCGCCCAATTTCCGAATATCCCGTGTCCCAATTTCATGGTCGATAATCCCCACCACCATAAACAGACAGCCTTTAAAAGTAGCGTGATTCACCAGGTGAAAAATAGCCGCAAAGATAGCAATGGCATACACAGCACCTTCCACGCCGGCACCAAAATACAAGGCGGCAGAGCCTAAACCCAACAAGCTCATAATCAACCCCAATTGGCTGATGGTTGAATAAGCCAATAAGGCTTTTAAGTCGGTCTGTCTCAAAGCGTTAAAGGACCCATAGAACAAGGTGACAAGACCGACACCCGCCACAAGCCAGAACCATTCCGCAGCACCACCGAAAAGAAGCGTTAAACGCGCAACCAAATAAATGCCTGCTTTCACCATGGTGGCTGAATGTAAATAGGCACTGATAGGGGTTGGCGCCTCCATGGCATCCGGCAACCAGATACTAAACGGGAATTGGGCTGATTTGGTAAAAGCCCCGAGCAGCACTAAAACCATGGCCGGCACAAATAAAGAATGAGACTGGATAAGCTCAACTTTGTTCAGCATTTCCTGGATACTCACAGTATCTGTAATTATGGAGAGAAGAATAAAACCCGCCAGCATGGCTAAGCCGCCAAAAACAGTAATTGACAAAGACTTTTGGGCACCGGATCGGGATTTTTCCCGTTCAAACCAGTAGGCGATCAACAAAAAGGAAGATATACTAGTAATTTCCCAAAAGACATATAAAACAAAGATGTTGTCGGAGAAAACAACTCCCAGCATGGCCCCCATAAAGAAAAGAAGATAAACATAGAAATTATGTAAAGCTTCTTTGAACTTGGATAAGTAATAAATCGAATAAAGGATAACCAAAAAACCCATTCCGCTAATTATTAAACCAAAAACAAGGGATAATCCGTCAAGATGGGCCGTTAAATTGATGTTATAAGAGGGAATCCAGGGAAAGCTTAAATAAACTGTCCTCCCAGCAGAAATAATCGGTATATAGGACAAAAGATGGCAAAATACCAGCAACGGAACAAAAAGAATAAACCAACCCGTGTGAATACGTGGGTTAACTCTCTTATGCAAAAAAGGAACCAAAACAGCCGTTAAAAAAGGAAGAGCGATGATCTGGTAAAAATAGGACATCTATCTTCTCCTTCCTGGATTATTGTTAATAGCAAGCACAGACAAAAAGCAAAAATTAGCAGGCTAATATTGACTGATGATGAAAGATAAGTTATAGTCATCATAAGTTAAATTATACTACAATGCGGAGGGAAACGGTAAGATGCTCGAAAAGAAAAAACGCACTGATGAACGTATTCTTGTTTGCGTTTATTTTGGTCCAAATGGTGAACGGTTAATCAGACGTGGCAGTAAGATTGCTAACATGACCGATTGTCCTCTCCATATCCTGACTATTGACCCCAAACCTCTTGATGAAATGGATGCGGAAAAATCAGATTATATTGCTAAATGGAAACGCCTGGCGGAAGAAAACGGGGCCGACGAATTTATCCTGATGGATAATGAAAAACAACCCGTCTACAAAGTTATTGCTGAAGTGGCCCGCCAAAAGGGGATCACGCAAATCATTATCGGCGAATCCCCGCATAGCCGCTGGGAACAAATCTCGAAAGAATCCCTCGTCAATTCCTTATTACGGGAAATTCCCTTTATCGATCTCCATATTGTTTCGGTGGCCCGCTATCTTAAAGGCGCCGATGATAATTACAATAAAGGCGTAAGAGCTTATCTCGTAAAAGATGGAGAAAACTATCGCCTGACTTTTATCTATTCAAAAGACGTGGTGTATGAAGGCATCTTCTTTAAAGAAAGCGGAACCGACTTTAACAATGGCATTTTCCGATTCAGAAAAGATAAAGATACTATTCAGGTACAAGTAATTGAAGATATTGTTCAGGACTTTATCGATGTGGAACTGGAAACGAACTAAAATGAAAACAGTGAGTATTAGTTATACTAGGACCGGGATTTTATGGCGCAGCCTCTGTCTCGGTCTTTTTATTTTTCCATTTCATCACCGTACGGCTTACATAAAGGTTGTATGAATAGCTTACTTTCCTTGCAATATTCGCCAATACCTTCCAACATCCTGCTGCTTTTTCAGCGAAATTAGCTTTACAGGCAAAAAAGCAGACCATCTTTCAGGTCTGCATAATCATTATCTCAATGCTTATATCTTATATATCGTAACTTACGTATCCGTCTGAAAAACCTCGCTCACATTTAATCTATGTAATCGATGTAGGCTATGAAATCATCTCCGCGCCAATGGTATAATTCCAGCCATCCTGTGTTTTTTTCGCCGTACATTCGTGAAAATAATATGCACCAATCCCCGCTCCGCCACTTTTGCGCGTCAAAGGTAAAACTGCCATCCGACATCATCGTGTCTTCAATCGTGAAGAGCAAGCCTTTTTCAAAGTACATTTTTTCTTTATTAATATAACCCTGCTCGCATAGTTCTTCGTATGTTCCGGCAAAGGCAGTCATTTTATACGTATTGCCGAGAATATAGATGAGGGCTGTTTTTTCTGTTGCGGTCATATTCACAACACCGGTAAGGTTAAAGGCCAGAATCTCAACATGATCATTTAAGCCCGGATCTACTTTAAATAAGTCATCGATTACTGTCCGATAAAATCCTCCCAGATCATCACTCTGACCTTTAATGAGTATTCCTGTGGCGTTGCTTATCCCCATCGGAAAGCTCTCTTGAAGCATACCATCATAAGCTATCTCCACCAGCATTCCCCTCTCTAGAGCGCTCACGTCAAGTTTATTGCCGTCGGCATCAGTAATAAAAGCTACTTTTTCTCCGTTTAACTGATAAATATCTGCCGGCCCTGCATCTTCTGCCATATTGGCCAGTAAGAGCGATGTTCCGTTGATGTCCATCACTTTAGCACTCAGGATTGCTTCAGACTTATTAAACAGATCATTCATGGACGGTCCAACTTGGGTTTGGAAACAGGCATTAAGGCTTAGTCCCATCAGCAGTACCAACAAAAGTATGCTAATTTTCTTCATTATCAATTCCTCCAATATTTTCACTTATTACTTTATTTGACTCAATATTTTTAAAAAAGTTCCTGGTGATTTTACCATAAAAAAACAGCCCCATAGGATATATGAGGCCTTTGAGTAGGAAACACCACAAGACACCGCGAAGGGAAATATTCCTTCTCCCCCAAACAATTCTAGATCTGTTATTCTACCACCTGGTAATTTTGATTTCCTGTATTTCTTCGTTCCAGTCAACAGTAGCATTTAAAACCTCACTGATAAAGCGCACCGGTACAAAGGTACGGCCGTTGATAATAATCTGCGGTGGGCAATCCATTTGCACCATCTAGGGCCGAAATGTTACATGAATTTTTTGGGAAATAGAAAACTATCGAGGAAAACCTTCGATAGTTTAAACCAATGCTTTATTTTACTTTTTCACTATTTCACGAAATCCACTCTTCGCCAAGTATGTATTTCCAGCCATCCTTTGTTTTTTTCGCCGTACATTCGCGGTAAAAGAGTGCACCATCCCCACCACGCCACTTGTCTGCGTTAAAGGTAAAGCTGCCATTTGTCATCTTCGTATCTGTGATCGTGAAGAGCAGCCCTCTTTCAAACAATAATAATTCTTTGTTGATATAACCCTGCTCACAAAGTTCCTGTCCAATATCCAATGTAATAATTATATCAGATTTTATACCTCATCTAGATTAATCCCCATTTGTAAATGAACGCTTTCGATTAATAACAGAAAAGGGTAGTGCCCATATTTATGAAGTGGCACTACCCTTGTTTTATTTATGCTTCAATATTTATTTTCTCGGATAGTTAATCTGCGCCTACAAAAACCAGCCATAGTCCTGACGTGTATCGACAACCGCGTCCACATATACGGTGTTTTCCTTGATTTGATAGACCAATAGATACCTTTTCTCCAATAAGAGTTTTCGGTATTTTCCTGACGAAATCAGCTGGTCAACCAGCCATGGATTTCTTTCTGGGAACTGTTCCAATGACTTTGCTCTTACTTGAAAGTCTTCAATTAACCGCGTGGCTGCATGCTCACTAACCTGTGCCAGAAACCGTGCGTGTGATACCAGCATTTGCTTGGCCTCATCGGAAATAACTACGGTGTACCGTTTATTTTCGCTGTCCATCTAGCACCTCTCGGACTGCTGCTTTCATCATAGCAGAGACCTCGTCAATGGAATAACCCGGTTTTCCATTGAGCCTGCCTTCTTCTGCAGCAACCAGGTTTTCCCGTAGCCGAAGCATACTTTCCCTTCTTGCAAAAGTTTCAATATCCATGACCACAAGATCCCCTTCTCCGTTTTTTGTAAGATTGAGCGGCCGCAAGCCTGGCAATCGGCACCCTGAACGGCGAGCAACTGACGAAATCCAAACCAATCAGATGGCAGAACTCTACCGAATTGGGTTCACCGCCATGCTCTCCGCAAATACCGATCAAGAGATCCGGTTTTTGCGCCCGACCCTTTTGTACGGCCATTTTCATGAGCTCTCCTACGCCGTCCCGATCGATGACCATAAAGGGATCCTCTTTGAGGATTTTCTTATCAAGATAGTCATGCATAAATTTCCCTTCCGCATCATCACGGCTAAACCCGAGCGTAGTCTGGGTAAGGTCATTGGTCCCGAAGGAGAAGAAGTCTGCGGACTCCGCTAATTTATCAGCAACAACACAGGCCCGCGGTAACTCAATCATGGTTCCTACCGCATACTCAAATTCTACCCCTGAGGTAGCCATTGTCTCTTTCGCTATCTTGACAACTTCTTCCTTCAAATAACCTAATTCATTCGGATGAATAACCAGCGGAATTTCTACTTCCGGGAATACCTTATAACCTTCCTTCACTAGGCGCGCTGTGGCCTGGAAAATAGCCTTAGCCTGCATCCGGTATATCTCGGGATAACTTACGCCCAAGCGGCAACCTCTGTGCCCGAGCATCGGGTTAAACTCATGCAGGCTTCTGGCCTTTGCGAGAATAAATTCCTTCTCGGCAATTTCCTTCTTGTTTCCGCCCTTCAGC
Organism: Peptococcia bacterium; assembly: GCA_050951585.1. GTDB lineage: Bacteria > Bacillota > Peptococcia > DRI-13 > DTU073 > UBA3937. The sequence continues at coordinate 45,605 of JBMNJI010000010.1, forward strand.
CTTAACTCAGCAATTTCAATCGCCAGTTCCTCGGCATTCGGCAGGAATTCATGCAAAGGAGGATCCAATAAACGAATTGTGACAGGGAATCCGGTCATGGCTTTTAAGATCCCGTAGAAATCCCCTTCCTGAATCGGGAGTAATTTCGCTAAGGCAGCCTCCCTTTCCTCGATTGTATCGGACATAATCATTTCCTGCACAATCGGGATACGATCGGGAGCCATAAACATATGTTCTGTCCGGCAAAGGCCTATTCCTTCGGCACCAAATTCCCGTGCTTTAGCCGAATCATTGGGTGTATCGGCATTAGTACGAATACCCAGCTTCCTGAATTCATCGGCCCACTCCAGAATGGTCTGGAATTCACCGCTTAATTCCGGATCGATCATTTTGACTTCACCTAACATAACACAGCCGGTACTGCCATCGAGAGAAACAACGTCACCTTCTTTGATAACCAGGTCTTTGACTCTGATTACTCCCGCATTTTCATCAATCTTTAAAGCATCACAACCGCAAACGCAGCATTTGCCCATGCCACGGGCCACAACAGCAGCATGGCTGGTCATGCCGCCCCGGCTGGTTAAAATACCTTGCGCCGCCACAATGCCATGAATATCATCAGGTGTTGTTTCCGTACTAACGAGAATGACCTTTTTCCCTAACTTGCCTAACTCTTCTGCCTTGTCCGCACTTAATACAACTTCGCCGCAGGCAGCTCCCGGAGAGGCGGGCAGACCCTTGGCAATGACCTCTTGTTTCACACTGGTGTCGATTCTTCTATGTAATAATTGATCAAGGGAAGCAGGATCAACCCTTAACACCGCTTCTTCCTTGGTAATTAACCCTTCGGCCTGCAAATCGACAGCAACTTTTACAGCGGCATGGGCCGTTCTTTTTCCGGTTCTTGTTTGCAGCATATACAGTTTACCGCGTTCAATCGTAAATTCGATATCCTGCATATCCCGGTAATGATCTTCTAATGTTTTGCAGATCTTCGCAAATTGCGCATATACTTCCGGTGAATCCTTCTCTAAATGAGAAATCGGATTCGGAGTACGAATTCCGGCAACCACGTCTTCACCCTGGGCATTCATTAAATATTCACCGTAAATCTTCTTTTCCCCGGTGGAAGGATTACGGGTAAAGGCAACCCCTGTCCCGGAATCATCACCCACATTGCCGAACACCATCGATTGCACGTTAACAGCGGTCCCTAATTCGTCGGAAATCTTGTTGATCTTCCGGTATACTTCTGCTCTGGGATTGTACCAGGAACTGAACACTGCGCAGATGGCCATGATTAATTGTTCCTTGGGATCGGTGGGAAATTCACGACCGGTTTCCTTTTTCACGATCTCCTTGTATGCGGCAATAACCTTTTTCAGGCCTGCCGGTGTCAAATCTTTATCTGAGGGGGCGCCGGTTTCTTCCTTGACCTTTTCCAGGGCTGCTTCAAAATTCTTATGCTCAACTTCCATGACGACATTACCAAACATCTGAATAAACCGTCTGTAACAATCCAAGACAAAACGTTCGTTATTGGTCTGCTTAATCATTCCTTGAACAGTATTTTCATTTAAGCCGAGGTTTAAAATGGTATCCATCATTCCCGGCATGGAAATGGGTGCCCCGGAACGTACAGAAACAAGCAAGGGATTCTCGGCATCGCCAAATTTTCTCCCGGTTTCCTTCTCGACTTCCTTTAATTTCGCCCACATATCTTCTTCCATACCGGCCGGAAATTTCTTCCCTAACTTGTAGTACTCTTTACAGGCTTGCGTTGTAATGGTTAATCCGGGAGGTACGGGAAGCCCAATCGTTCTCATTTCCGCCAGGTTGGCCCCTTTGCCGCCCAATAATGCTTTCATGTCTGCTCTTCCTTCATTAAACAGGTAAACATATTTAAACTTTTCCACTGACCATTCACCTCAACAATAAATTTGTAAGTAGTTAATTAGTCACACTTCAGTTTAATTACATTATAACCAAGTTCCACAAAAGCTTTCGTAATAGTCGATTTGGTAATCCGTCCGATTACCTCCAGCCCTTCATGTCCATTGTGAAAAGTCGGTTTGACCACAGGAAGGGAATCGATCTCATGCTCAACCAACTTTTTTGCGGCATTCCACAAAGTATCATCAGCATCTACGGTAACAAGATTAGGCATTCTCGTCATAATTACATTAATCGGTATTTTATGAATATCCGCCTGTCCAAGTACAATTTTTAATAGGTCTTTGCGGGAAACTACCCCCTCTAAAATGCCCCCATCGCTGACAATATACAAAGAACCTACATCATTAATAAACAGGCTGACAATAGAATCATAGACAGTCACATTTTCATCAATTACTACTGGATTAGCCATCCACTCCTTAATCATCAGCTCTTTCACTATTTCAGCTGCCTGGGATGGAATTTGCTTTCCTGCCAAATAATACCCTACTCTGGGACGTGCCTCTAACAGACCGGCCTTTGTCAATAGAGCAAAGTCGGGGCGCAAGGTAGCTCTCACCACCCCAAGGATATCAGCTATGTCTTCGCCGATAATTGGTCCTTGTTCCTGCACAATTTTTAAAATCTGCTCCTGGCGCTCCGTTAAACGTATCATGATCACCTCCTAACTCAGGAATATGTTACCAGATTTACTTCCATAATATGATATACTATATCACATTTTAATATATATTCTACCATATTTAAAGAAAAATAATTCCATATTTTTTGAAAAGCGGCAAATATTTTAGACCAGCCCCTTTATGCACCTATTTTCGCTAAATCGCCAACCCTTTGGGTCAAAGCAACTACCTTCTCCAAGAGGCCTAAACGGTTAATCCGCACCTGCCGCTCATCAGCCATGACCATTACTGCCGTAAAGAAATGATTAATTGGTTCTGCTAAATCCGCCAGGGCGAGAACCATCCCTTGATAATCCCTCTGCTTCTCCAAGGGATCAATTTTAGCCGCCACATTCCCGATTGCTGCAAAAAGCTCTTTCTCCGTCTCATCCACAAAAAAGACCGGATCAATCTCCCCCTCCTCTTTCTTCGCGGCCAGATTATACGCCCGGGTGAAGGAGACAAGTAAATCCTGATACTTTTCGTTATCTTTCAAGGCGGACAAAGCATCCGCTCTCGCCACCGTGCTTAAAAGATCGCCATATTCGATTCCCAATACTGCCTCGATCACATCATAGCGGTGTCCTTTGTCGGCGAGGATATTCTTTAAACGGGTCTGGAAAAACTCTTTTATCTTGGCCGCCGTTTGTGCTCCTAGACAGGCTTCATCAACAATTCCCCGATAATTGGCGAGGGCAAGCTCCACCAACTGGTCAAGGTGCAGTTCCAGCCCATGCTCCAACATAATCAAACAAATACCCATCGCTTGCCTTCTTAAGGCATAAGGATCCTGGGAGCCGGTCGGTTCAATGCCAATCGCAAAGCATCCGGCCAGTGTATCTGCCTTGTCGGCAATACTGACTAAGGCCCCGGCCAGACTTGCCGGTAAGGCATCACCGGCAAAACGGGGCTGATAGTGTTCTAAAATAGCGTTCGCTACCCCTTCTCTTTCCCCGGAGAGGAGCGCATAATAACGACCCATAATGCCTTGCAACTCCGGGAATTCGTAGACCATATTCGTGACCAGATCAGCCTTGGCCAACTGAGCTGCCCGGCAAGCGTCGGCGGTAACTTGCTTTTCTGCCCCGATTTTTTCCGCTATACATTCAACCAGCTTCGTAATGCGCTGGGCTTTTTGGGCAATAGTACCCAGACTTTCCTGAAAGACAACCTTCTGGAGGCGAGGCAAATATTCTTCCAGCTTAATTTTCTGGTCTTCCTCCCAGAAAAAGCGGGCGTCAGCCAAACGGGCCTTCAACACTTTTTCATTTCCGGCCTGCACAATGTCCAAATGGTCGGCGTTGCCATTCCGCACGGTTATAAAATGTGGCAACAGCTTGCCATCCCGGCCACGCACCGGGAAATAACGCTGGTGCTCCCGCATGGGGGTGATAACCACTTCTTCAGGCATCTGCAAGTATTCTGCGGCAATGTTTCCGGTTAAAGCAGTAGGCCATTCGATTAAGTAGATTACCTCCTCCAATAACTCAGCATCCTCTTCTACCGTGCCTTGTACCTTTTCCGCCTCCGCCTGAATCTGCCGCCAGCATTCCGCTCTTCTCGCCTCCTGATCCACCAGCACGAAATTCTCCCGCATCTGGTCGAGGTAGGTTTGGGGGCGCGTTATTTCCAGCGCTTGCTTCCCTAAAAAGCGATGTCCCCGGCTGAGCTTTCCTGCCTGCAGACCCGCTATTTCCACCGGAATTACCTTTTCGTCAAGTAAAGAAACCAGCCACCTGATCGGGCGGGCAAAACGCATCTCCAAACTGCCCCAGCGCATCGGTTTCGGAAAATTTAAGCTCATAATTAACTGGGGCACAATCTCCGGTAATACTTCCTCGGCAGGTCTTCCCTTTACTTCCTTCTGGGCAAAAACATATTCACCGTTTCCGGTCTCTTTGCAAATCAAACTTTCCACCGTCACGCCCTGGGAGCGGGCAAATCCTTGGGCCGCTTTTGTCGGCTGGCCCTCCGCATCAAAAGCAGCCTTTTTGGCGGGGCCGCGGACTTCTTCCCGCAAATCCTCCCCAAACGCAGCCAGATCTTCCACAAAAAGAACAAGCCGCCGCGGCGTCCCCATTGTCCGAAGAGACTTATAGCCGATTCTTTGCTCCTGCAGCTTTTGCTCCGCAGTTGCCTGCAGTTCAGCCAGTGCTCCGGCCATAAACTTGGCCGGTATTTCCTCTGTGCCAATCTCCAACAGATAATCTGCCATCTTACTTTACCTCCCCTGCCGTGGTTGTGCTCGTTGTTTCGGCTGTTTCGGCTGCCCCTGCTGTCCCGGTTTTCATTAGAGGATAACCTAATGCCTCCCGTTGCTCCACATAACCCTGGGCACACCTTTTAGCCATATTCCGGACCCGGGTAACAAAACCGGTGCGTTCCGTCACACTGATCGCGCCCCGCGCCTCCAGCAAATTGAACGTATGCGAACATTTCAGCACATAATCGTAAGCAGGCTGCACGAGCCCTTTTTCAATGACACGCATGGCTTCTTTTTCGTAGGCATCAAACAACCGGAAAAGCAGTTCGGTATCCGCCACCTCAAAATTATAGTGGGAGTAATCTACTTCTCCCTGATGGTGAACATCCCCATACGTAATCCCGTTCACCCATTCGATCTCATACACACTTTCCTTGCCCTGAATAAACATCGCTAACCGCTCAATCCCGTAAGTAATCTCCGCACAGACCGGGTGACAATCAATCCCGCCGCACTGCTGGAAATACGTGAACTGAGTAACTTCCATCCCATCCAGCCAAACCTCCCAGCCTAAGCCCCAGGCCCCCAGGGTGGGAGATTCCCAGTTATCCTCCACAAAACGGATGTCGTGCTCCAGGGGATTAATCCCCAGTTCCCGCAAGCTCTCCAGATAAAGCTCCTGCACATTATCCGGTGACGGTTTTAAAATCACCTGATATTGATAATAATGCTGTAAACGGTTCGGATTCTCTCCATAGCGACCATCGGTAGGGCGACGGGACGGCTCCACATATGCCACATTCCACGGCTCCGGCCCTAAAGCCCGTAAAAAAGTTGCCGGATTCATGGTTCCTGCCCCTTTTTCTAAGTCATACGGCTGTTGAATAATACAGCCATGCTCTCCCCAAAATTTATTCAGGGCTAAGATAATCTCCTGAAAATTCATCTTCATTCTTCCTGCTTCACTCCTTTTTTTCGCGACAAGAAAGATTAAGCGGAAAATAAAAAAATAACCCCTCATCACTGTAGCATTATGCCACAGGGACGAGAGGCAACTCCCGCGGTTCCACCCTGCTTGATCCCTAATCAATGGCTACTTCGCCTTTCGCCAAAAGAGCCATGCTTGAAGAGGGATCCTCTTTTTTTAAGCGGTTCAGGGTTGCCTGTTCCCTGCTGTCCCCGGTCGGGCTTGCACTAACCCCGACTCGCTGAATGTCCCTCCAGCAGATACTTTTCCCCTTCATCACCGGTAAGCATCATTAAATTCACGATCGAAAACGCATGCTTTATTCTAGCAATAATCTACCAAAGCATTTTTTCTTTGTCAACATATAAATATGCTAATAAATATGCTTCCTAAACAATCAGCGCCTTATTCTTTCCGCTCGTCACAAGTACCTTGACAACAATCTTGCGCATTATTATCCTCTAAAAACTTCAAGTCATGTTTTTCCACTTTACCGTCCGGGCGCACAATTTCCAAGCTGTAATTATTCACTAAAGCCGCTACCGTACCGACGACACCCAGCACAGCCAGAATCGGGCTAAGGAAAATACCGCCTACCCCAATCGCCCCTACAGTGGCCGGAATCTCTACCACAACATTATCACCTTTTTTTAATCTTACCTTGGTCACATTACCCTTTTTAATAATGTCCTTAATGTAATCGACTAATTGGCGGCCTTTTTCATCAAGTTTGTCATCCCACTTTTTGTTTGGCCCCTCCAAATTAATCAAAGCCTGAACAACATCGCCCCCGGTCTGATCCAGGGCATCCTTAGCTTCCTTATATGTCACACCTAATCTTTCCCTGAGTAAATCGATTTTTTCCAGTTCATCCATTCTAAACCCTCCCATACTATTATTTTCTTAAATACTATTTCCGGTTTATCATCTATACTACTTATTATTACCGTTTAATCGTTTCTGAGCCAGGGTAATCTCTCTTAAAACAGGACGCGCTTTTAAGGGTCGTTCCAACTGAAAAAGCAAATATTTTTCGAGGGCTTCATCGAGGATACGCAATCCTCCGCCGCTGACCTTTAACCGCGTTAACTTGCTCAAGTCCAGCCGTTCTAACTGGTTCCAGGCTTTGAGAGCCTCTAAGGTTAAGTATACTACCTCGCCCTGCCGACAGGAAGCACATAACATTCCGCCTTTCTCCGGTGAAAAAACGGTTCCTTCCTCTTCACTTAATGATCTGCCGCAAGAAACACAGGATCCTAAGTCCGGCATATAACCGAGCTGACTAAGCAGCTTAATTTCCAGCGCTCGCATCGAAAGCTCCTGATACTCCAGGGCCAGAAGATGAAAGCCGGCCAGCGCCAACGCAAACAATTTAGTATCTTTTTCTCCCTCAGGAATAAACGCATCCAACAATTCACCCCAGTAACAGGCCGCACCCATGGCGGTCATATCCTCCTGCATCACGGTAAATGCCTCCAGACACTGGCTTTGCGTCACAATATCCAGATTGCGTCCTTCATACAAGAGCATCTCGTTGTAGGTGAATAGCTGTACTCCGCCGCGTAAACTGCTGTTACTTTTTCTGACTCCTTTAGCGATGGCGTTTACTATCCCTCTTTTTTGTGTCAGCAAGGTTAATAGACTATCAGTCTCCGCATACTTTCGGCTTCTTAAAACCAATGCCTTCGTCCGATAAAGGCCCATTCCCTCTTTCTCCAATCCTCGGTATAGTCTAGATCAGGTCTCTGTTGCCTTTCTGCATTAATAATTTAAATCTCAGTAATTTATCTGCATTAACTTCCCGAAAAATCAGATATGCACCAATATTCCCGGTTGCTAAAAAATACTCCCAAAAAACCTTGCTCTCTTGCATCGTCTATACTATCCTTTCGTCATTTTTTGCTTCAATGTTCTTCTTATGCTTTTTAGTCTTACACCCCCTCTTTCGCTCATACTGGTTTTTTATTTCCATTACTAATTATAATCTAAATTGACAAAAGAAACAAAGAGTCAGCGAAAAATAATTATCTTTCTCGCTGACTCTTGTATTCCTGCACGATCTGGACACCACTACTGGTTCCGAGGCGACTGGCACCTGCTTGCAAAAGCTTTTCGGCCTGTTCCCAGGTTCTGATGCCGCCCGAAGCTTTCACCCCGGCTTGCCCCCTGGTAATCTCCGCCAGCAAGCGTACATCCTCAACCGTTGCCCCACCCCCGTTAAAGCCGGTGGAAGTCTTGACAAAATCCGCGCCTGCCTTTAACGCCAGCGCACAGGCCATCTTTTTCTCCTCTGCGGTTAATAACCCGGTTTCAATGATGACCTTGACAATTTTCCGTTCCTGAAAATCACGGGCTACGTTGACCACTTGCTGAAGATCCGCCAATACATCATGATAACGCTGCTCTTTCAACGCACCAAGTTGTATCACCACATCTACCTCGGTGGCCCCGTCACGGAAAGCCTTTTCCGCTTCATAAGCTTTCACCATACTCGCGTTTGCGCCTAAAGGAAACCCGATCACCGTCGCAACGGCTACCGCAGTATTGTGCAACTGTTGAACACAGAAAGGTACATAAAAAGGCAGTACACAAACTGCCTTAAACCCATTTTCGATTGCCTCCCGGCATAACCGGCGATAATCTTCCTCTATCGCCACAGGTTTGAGTAAAGTATGGTCGATACTTTGAACAACTTCCTGCAAAGTAAACACAAAATAACCTCCTCTATCCGGGAACCTCAATTCTGGTCGGATGTTTACAAAAGGTACATAATAAGTACAGTAGCCAAAGTGGAATAAATCAATAAGCCGGTAATATCAATTGCCGTGGAAATAAACGGAGCAGAAGCCACCGCCGGGTCAATACCTAATTTCCGGAACGTGAGCGGAACAAAAGCGCCCATCGCTGCAGCCGTCAGCATATTTCCGGCCATGGCCAGTCCTACCACAACACCAAGCATCGGCTTATTCTGCCACCAGGAAGCAATCCCGCCTACAAAAATACCCAAAACAAGACCGATCATTAAACCCACCAAAGCTTCCCGGCAGACAATCTTCCAGGCATCTTTGCCCTTTATCTGCCCCGTGGCGATACCTCTAACTGTTACCGTAGAGGATTGAGTGCCCACATTGCCCCCCATCCCCGTTAAAAGCGGAATAAAAAAGGCCAGCGCCACAACAGCGTTAATCTGATCGGAAAAGCCGCTCAAAATCCGTCCGGAAACCAGTCCGCCTAGCATCGTGACAAGGAGCCATGGTAACCGGGCTTTTAGGGAGGTAACAATTTTCCAGACGGAGGTATCCTCCTCATCCTCTTCTTCACCCGGGGCACCGGCTAAACGGAAAATATCCTCAGTCAATTCTTCATGGATAACGTCAATAACATCATCAACCGTGACAATCCCCAACAGCTTGCTGTTCTGGTCAATGACCGGGACGGCCAGAAAATCATACTTGGAAACGATCCGCGCAACCTCTTCCTGGTCCATATCCACCGGCACACTTACGACCTTCCGGTGCATTATTTCTCTGATCAGTGTTTTCGGAGAGGCGATGATCAATTCACGTAAGGAAATAACCCCTACCAACTGATTCTGCTCGTTCACCACAAATACATAATAGATTGTTTCCGCATCGGGAGCAATTTCCCGCAAAGTATCAATCGCCTGTTCCGCTGTAAAATACTCTTTAATGGACACATACTCTGTCGTCATGAGCCCGCCGGCCGTATCGGCGGCATAAGTAAGAAGTTCCTTTACTTCCTGACGATCTTCCTTTTCAAATAAACTTAAATATTGATTCTGTTCATGATCAGAAAGGTCTCCTAACAGGTCCGCCGCATCGTCAAAGGGCATTTCCTCTAAAATTTCGGAAGCCTTTTTCTTATTCAAATTCCCCAGTAATCTGAGTCCTAATTCCGTCTCAACTTCATTCAGCACCAACGCAGCCGTTTCATCATCCAACAGAGATAACAGCCACTGCTGTGTCTCTTCTGCCGTTATTTCTTGAAGAAATTCCGCAATATCGGCCGCCTGAAGCTGAGCAAGAAATTCCGTTGCCTTTTCCGCATCCTTCTCGGCAATATATCCTTCAAGTTCTGTCAGAAGAAATTTCTTTTCCTCAGTCATTCTGCTTCCTCCTTTTTTCCCGAAGCAGAAATAGGAAAAAAGAATAAATGACAGAACATTAATTCTTCCTCATGCTACTTCGGTTTGTTTTTCTGTTTTCCTAATCTATCCAAGCATCGACAAGGGGGATACGAATCCACAAATCTCACCTCTTTCATGATCTTGATTGTTTCTGCTAAACTACACAATATCAACTCCCTGATATAGTTGTCAAGAAAAAAAATATTCGGTATTAAGCCTAATATAATATGCAAAAAAATTGTCTTAGGAACTTCCTCTTCCTAAGACAATTCATCCATGGATTCTTTGAGCTACGCTCTATAATTTTAAATGATTGATGATTACACTGAGCCCGTCTTTGATTTTTTCATCTAACCAGTTTAAAGCATAATTGCTAGTGACAAGGCTATTTTTAGTCTGGGTAATTGTGTTACTAAAGTTACTCGTAATCCCTTTAAGGAAACTAATGCTATTTTTACTTATGGAAACAGTATTTTTAGAGCTATTAGGTTTTGTAAGCACAGTGGTATTATTCAAACCCGAAAGCTTGACCGGTGTCAGCAAATCAAACAGGCTGTTACTGCCAATATTGAAAATATCCCCTTCGCTCAGATTACTTCCGTTCGTACTATTGATTAGGCCATTCTTCGTTTTCGGCATGGTCACGGTTAAATTTTCACTCAGCTTGGAAGGATTGCCTTTGGCATCAAGGGCAAGCACGGAAATATTATAGGTTTTTTCGGGAATCAACAACCCAATGGTGTATTCATCCTCTTTCACCTTTGTTCCAATTAACTTTCCGTTGATAAAAACTTGATAATCAAGATTTGTTTCAGGCTTTTTGCCCAATATTCGATCTTTGAGCGCCCCAAGGGTAGAAACCTGGTCATCCAGTGAACCACTCCACCCGATTTTGAGGGTATTGCCTTTCAGCTCCAGCACTTTTAAATCTGTGGGGGACGTCGGACCTATGGTATCCTCTTCCACAATCCGCACCGTCTTTCCATTACTATAGTCAGAATAATTATCACCCTGAAAGGCGCGTATTGTATAGGTCACTGTCTTATTTTGATTTCTATCCCACTTATAATACTTATCGGTTGCCTCATAACCATATTTTCCATCCTGCACCGTTCTGGCTTCCCGTTCCGATACTACTTTCCATAAGGTATTATTCCGATAAACAATGAATCCGTCGATCTTTCCATCAGCATACCCATTATCCACTTGCCAGAATAGCTTCGTGCTGGCCAGACTTCCGGTAATAGGGAGCTCTTGCAGAGTATAGATGGCTTTTTGTAAATCCGGGGTAGGCAGCGATGCTGCGAAAACTGTAAGGGGCATCCAAAATAAAGTCAAAAACAGCAGTACAAGTGTTACAGCAAAATTCCGACAATAATTTCTGTCCTTTTGCTCATTACCTCTTCTTGGTATTACTACAAAACCTTTCATTTAACACAACCTTCCATTTACTTTCATATACTTTCCTAATAGCACTGCCGTTACTTGAAAATGCTCCCCAATACACCTTTTATCGTCTCCACGGAAAAAAGATTCCGCGTACTTTTACTTAAGTCAATATGCCCTTCCCCAACCTTGGCAAAAGCATTTATAAACAGATTAAAAACCGGGTATTTTGCTTACGAGAACATCTTTCAACGCAATATCTAAAATTTAATTTTGTTAATAAGCTGACCTACATTTATACTACTCTTTAAGGAATTCAAATCAGCTAAAGCATTCTTTATGGTCTTCCCTTGGAATAATTTATCGGCAGTTCCTTTCAAAGAGAAATTATAATTATTCAGGCTGTTTTGCAGCTTAGTGCCTAAACTAAGCAGGCCGCGGCCCAAACCAGCACTAGTAATCACTGGCTTAGTATTGTTTAAGGTAATTACCGAGAGATTCTGGCTTAGGCCGGATTTATTTTTTCTTGAATCAATGGCATATACGGATAAATTATATTGAGTACCGGGGCAGGTGGTGCTTCTACCGCCCAGGCGGTTAGCGGAACGTTAATCATCGTCATCGCCAGCAAAGTTAACACAGCAATTACTTTTTTAATAAATTTCTTTTCATTTGATAACCTCTCTTCATTAAAAATTCACATATGATTCATTATACTATATTGTGAATGTTTGTTCTATATCAATAATATTCAGTAAATTTATCCTAAATTAATTCTGCCTGCTTTCGTAACAGTATTTTTCACCTTTCCTCGCGGAAATAGGGCAAGCCGAGCGCCTTCGGCGGGGAATTTTCCTTTGATTTGCGCAAAGACACGGCGACCAGCACAATAATCGTTACCAAATAAGGCAGCATATCAAGAAAATACTGCGAAACAGGGAACCCCTTCCCCTGGATACGAAAACCGATAATATCCAACCCCCCGAAAAAGTAGGAGCCAACTAAAGCCCGGTAAGGATTCCAGATTGAAAAAATCACGAGGGCAACCGCAATCCAGCCACGTCCCGCCGTGACATTTTCCTGCCAGGCCGGAATATAGACGAGGGAAAGATAAGCACCGCCCAAGCCGCAGAGAGCTCCACCCAGTAAAATATGCACATATTTATAAAGGGAAACATTGATACTGGCTGCATCGGCAGCAGCAGGATTTTCCCCAACAGCCCGCAGGTTTAAGCCCATCCGGGTTTTGTAAAAGTATAAACCGGTGAGAATCGTCACCAGATAACCTAAATAAACGAACGGGTCCTGCTGAAAAAAGATCTGGCCAAGGTAGGGAATATCCCCTAATAAAGGGATGGAAAAGGGTTTGAAAACGGCCTTAATGGTTTCCGGCACAACTTGCCCGACCATCCGCGATCCTAAAAAGCCCGCGAAGCCGGTACCAAAAATCGTTAAGGTCAAACCCGTCACCACCTGATTTGCCCGCAAGGTAACGGTTAAAACAGCATATATTAAAGCCCCCAGAGCCCCGGCCGCCATAGCCGCCAGTAAAGCAAACCAGGGATTAGCGGTAATTAAACCGACGGCAAAACCACTCACCGCGCCCATCAACATCATTCCTTCAACGCCCAGGTTTAGATTACCGGCTTTCTCTGTGATTATTTCCCCCAAAGTGGCAAAAAGTAAAGGTGTTCCCGAGACAATTGCCGCCTGTAAAAACAAGACGATGGCCGTAGCCGTAGTCATTTATTCATCTCCTCCTTTACTTCGCCCTGGGGAACTCTGTCCAGGACAAACCGATAACGAATGAAAAACTCACTGCTAAGAACAAAAAACAGAATCATGCCCTGCAGTAGCTCTGCAGCGGCCTGCGGGATGCCAAAAGCCGTCTGGATATAGGACCCCCCCTGCACCAACGCCGCAAACAAGACCGAGACAAGCAGAATCAGGGAAGGTTTGAGGGCGGCAAGCCAGGTGGTGATAATTGCCGTAAAACCAATCCCTTCTGATACTTCGATCGAGAGTGTATTATTTAAAGCCGAAGCCTGAATCATCCCGGTCAGCCCGCAGAGCGCCCCGCTCAAAAAAACAGCCGTCATAATGGTTTTTTTCACATTAATCCCCGCATATAAGGCCGTGTTCTCACTTTCCCCTAAGACCGCAATCTCATACCCCTTTTTCGAATGATTTAAAAATAAGGACGTCAGGAAAACAAGGACCAGGGCAAAAATCCAGCCGATATGCACCCCGAAAACCTCCGGGAGGATGGCATTCGTAGTGAAATTCGGCACCTTGGGAAAGCCCATGGCCATCGGATCTTTCCACGGCCCAAACTGGAGGTACATCACCCATTTGAGCGCAATATAATTCATCATCAGCGTAATAATCGTTTCATTGGTCCGCCACTGGGCCCGAAAAAACGCCGGGATTAAAGCCCATAACCCGCCGGCAATCATCGCGGCGATAATCATAATCGTTAAAAGCAAAAAACGGGGCAGATCAGGATAAGTTAAGGCAAAATAACTGGCCGCAAAAGCACCCATTAAGATTTGCCCTTCACCGCCAATATTCCAAAAGACCATTTTAAAAGCAATCGCAATCCCTAAGGAAGTAATAATCAGAGAAGTGGCCTCGGTCACTACCTCGCGGATCCGGTAAGCGGAACCGAAGGCTCCTTTCAACATCCCCCCGTAAACCTCCAAAGGATTAAGCCTCATGGCCAGGATCAGCAAAGCGGCAGTCATTAAAGCTAAAATGATGGCCAGGAGGCGAATCCCGGTGCTTTTTGTTTTTGACATTTCGGGTTTCTTTACAATTCTAAGCAAGTTCAGTTTCCTCCGTTTTCCCTTTTCCGCCGGTCATCAATAACCCCAGCTCTTCCTTCGTCGTCTTGTTCGCCTCTAATATTCCAACGATTTCACCGGCATAAAGAACCATAATCCGGTCACATAATTCCAGCAGAACATCCAAATCCTCACCGATAAAAAGAATCGCCACACCCTTTTTCTTTTCCTCATTAATTAATTCATATATTTTATAGCTTACATTGATGTCCAAACCCCGCACCGGATAGGCGGTAACCAACACATCGGGCTTTAACGCCAGCTCGCGTCCAACTAAAACCTTCTGAATATTCCCACCCGAGAGTTGTCTGATCGGGTGATGAATGCCGGGAGTACTGATGTCCAGCTTTTGCACAATCTCCCTCGCCTTGACCTCAACCGGCTTGCGGTTAAGGAGCAGCCCTTTCTGATTCTGATAATCCTTTAAAATGATGTTGTCAACGATATCCATGGAGGCAACCAGCCCCATCCCCAGTCTGTCTTCAGGGATAAAGCTCATACTGATTCCCCTCATGATGATTTGACGCGGACTTAAGCCAACGATACTTTCTTCCTTAAAAAGAATTTCGCCTTTTTTAATCGGCTGCAGTCCGGCAATCGCCTCGCACAATTCTTTCTGTCCGCTGCCGGCCACACCCGCCACCCCGAGTATCTCGCCCCCCGCTAAAGCAAAACTAATCCCCTTTAAGACATCTACCCGTTCCTCATTCTCAACAGTTAAATTTTTGACCCGTAACAATACTTTGCCGCCCTTGCTTTTTTCTCTTTTAATGGCCAAATCTACGGGATGTCCGACCATCAATTCCGTTAATTCCTGAGTCGAGGTTTCGGCTGTCTGAACTGTTTTGACCGTCTGTCCCTTGCGTAAGACCGTGATCCGGTCAGAAACCGCCATAACCTCGTTCATTTTATGGGTAATAAAAATGACGGCGCAACCTTCTTCCTTCATTTTTAGCATAATTTTAAATAATTTTTTTGTTTCCTGAGGAGTCAATACAGCGGTAGGCTCGTCTAAAATCAGAATTTGGGCACCGCGATAAAGGACCTTGAGAATTTCCAGGGTCTGTTTTTCGCCGACCGACATTTCATAAACCTTTTTCTCCGGATCGATATCCAGTTGAAAACGCGCCGAAAACTGCGCAATTTTCTGCGTTAGTTTTTCATCCGTAATCAAGAAGTTGCCTCTTTGGCCCAGCAGGATATTCTCTTTCGCCGTCATGATCTCCACCAGTTTGAAGTGCTGATGGATCATGCCAATACCGGCCTCAATAGCCGCTTTCGGTGAATGAATCTTTACAGCCTTCCCGCGAATAAAAACAGAACCGCTGTCAGGGGAATAAATCCCTGACAGCATATTAACAAGGGTACTCTTTCCGGCTCCGTTTTCACCCAAAAGGGCGTGAATCTCCCCGGAATCAACCTGAAAGTTAATGTTCTGGTTAGCCACAACCTGGCCGAAGACTTTGGTGATGCCTTCCATCGAAATTAAGTTCATTGATTCTTCCTCGCCACTATCTCATTACCTTACTTTTTATCCTTCTACCTTCCCAATAACCCCTTCAACCAGCCAGTTGAATTCAGTACTGGTCAACTGCTCATCAGTTAAAGTAACACCTTCCGGAACCCGCACTACACCTTGATTATCCTTGATGGGGCCGGTCCAGATTTTATTCTCGCCCGATAAAATATCCGCTTTAGCTTTGTCTACTGCTTCCTGAGCACCTTCGGGGGCGTTCTCGGTAAGCGGAGATAAGCTGATAACCGGGTCTTCCATACCACCCCAATAATTCACCGGTTCCCAGGTTCCGTCAATGACCGCCTGAACCTGCTCAACATAAAACGGTCCCCAATTCCAAACCGGAGAAGTCATATGCGCTTTCGGGGCAATCGACGTCATATCCAGATTATAACCAACCGACCACACTCCGGCCTCCTCTGCCGCTACCTGCGGGCCGGGAGCATCCTGATGCTGAGCTAATACATCACAGCCCTCATTCAATAAGGCCTTCGCGGCTTCCTTCGCTCTGGGCGCATCGACCCAGGTATGGGTCCATTTCACGCTAACCGTGGCGTCAGGATTGACCGAACGAACGCCCATTGTAAAGGCGTTGATTCCCCGTAATACTTCCGGAATTTCAAAAGCCGCCACATAGCCGATTTTATTGGTTTTTGTTTTCAGCCCGGCCACAATACCCGAGAGATAACGGGGCTGATACATTCTACCGAAGTATACGCCCATATTATCGGACATCTTATAACCGGAACAATGCATAAATTTTACATCCGGATGATTTTTGGCACCCTCAACAACATAATCCATGAAGCCAAAACTGGTGGCAAAAATAATATTACAGCCCTGATCAACCATATCATTGATTACTTTCACACAGTCCGGGCCTTCCGGCACCGATTCTTTGACAACGGTCTCCACTCCAAGCTTTTCCACGAGATATTGACGACCTTTGTCATGAGCCTCAGACCAGCCGCCGTCCTTAGCCGGTCCTATGTAAATGAACCCTACTTTGACCTTCTTTTCCGCATTACCATTTTGCTCTTCCCCATCTTTTGCGGTTCCTCCCGTACCACAGCCGGTCACCAGCAACGCAAATGTCAGGAGCATGGCCAAAAACGAAGCTACTTTCTTTTTCATTTCTTTTCCTTCCTCCTTTAAGTTTGTTCAATTCGCCATAGATTGTCATAATAATCCAATGTTCAGTCAATGGCTATATAATATAACAATTGTTTTTATTAATCAAGCACAAAAATACTTTCAGAACACGCTGGCACAATGAAAATGCCTGTTTATCAATAGTATCAATAAAAAAAGTCTAAGGTATGCATCGTTCTTGCTTCCCTTACTTTCCTTTCGATATTTTACTCTTGGAGATATATACTCCTGCTATTACTCCCTGCCATCATACCCGAATTCACGGAGATTGCGGACACTGTTCCGCCAATCAGCCTTCACCTTGACCCATAACTCTAAATAAATCTTGTCCCCCAACAATGTTTCGATCTCCCGGCGCGCCCCGGTTCCGATCTTTTTGAGCATTTCCCCGTTTTTACCGATGATAATCGCCTTCTGCGAGGAACGCTCCACAAAAATGGTGGCCCCGATATAGAGGAGATTTTCCGATCGCCGCTCCATCATCTCCACGGTCACGGCAACAGAATGGGGAACCTCCTCATGCGTCAAAACAATAATCTTTTCTCTGATTAATTCCGCCACTAAGACTCTTTCCGGCTGGTCGGTCAGCGCATCCTCCGGATAATACTGCGGCCCTTCTTCAAAATAAGGCAGCGTTGCCTCCAATAAGTGTCCTAAGTTTTCACCGGATAAAGCGGAAATCGGCACAATCTCCGTCCATTCCCTTTTCTGACGGTAGAAATCCAGCAGAGGCAAAAGCTCCGTCTTTTTGAGGCAATCAATCTTATTAAGGAGTAAAAACACAGGCGTGTCCACCTTCTGTAATTTCTCAATGATGTACTCCTCGCCGCCCCCAAATGGTACGGTTACATCGACCAGATAATAAATAAGATCCACTTCCCGTAAGGTATTCAAAGCAGTATCAACCATGATCTGCCCCAGTTTATGCTGAGGCTTATGGATCCCGGGAGTATCCAGAAAAATAGCCTGGAAGTGCGGTTTGGTCAAAACTCCCACAATTTTATTCCGGGTCGTTTGCGGTTTGTCGGAGATGATCGCGATTTTTTGCCCCACTAAACTGTTTAACAGCGTCGACTTACCCGCATTCGGCCGTCCAATTAAAGCAACAAAACCTGATTTGAAGCCATCAGTCATTTTTTCTCTTCCTCCAGTAATATTGCGGGCGAAAAAGCGCAAGGCAGCAACTCCTTGACCCGCATCCGCCGAGTCTTGCCTTTGATGTTACCCATAATAATCCACATGCCGGGTGAAAATTCGTTTAAGATCTGGCGGCAAGCCCCGCAAGGCAAGACAGGCTCCTCTAAATCGGCCACAACTGCCAGCGCGCGAAACGAAGTGGAGCCATGCAAAACAGCATGAAAGACCGCGGCGCGCTCCGCACAGACCGATAAACCGTAGGACGCATTCTCCACATCACAACCCGTATAGATTTCGCCATTATCAGCCAGAATTGCCGCACCCACTTTAAAACGGGAGTAAGGTGCATAGGCATTTTCCCGCACCTCAATCGCCGCCTGCAGTAGCTTTGCTTCCTGCTCCTTACTAAGCTCTTCCGGTAGTATCTCCATTTTTGTCCACCTCTTCACTTCTCCTAATAATCGACCCGCATGCCCTTGGGGACCACCTCAATCCACGTGGGACCCTCTAATAATGGCACTTCTTTCCCCGTTTCATCGGTAAACTTAGTGAACCCGCCGGGCGCCTTTTGCCAACGTCCCTTCACCACGGTTCCGGCACGGAAAATCAGCGCGTCCCCTTCCCCATGCATAAGTATTTGTAAACGTCCGTCCCCATCCTGAATATGATAATCGGTATATTGAACGAGAACATTGGCCGCAAAGAGTTGTTCCCCGACCGCATTCACATGGGGGATGCCTTCGTTCGTAATATATCTGGCGAAGACGCCCTTCTCCTGATCAAAGGTAAAACGCACGAACGAACTCTTCTCCGGATAAACAAGATAAATATTCTGGACGGCCTCACCCTTGATTTCCTCACCCTCGGCAAGCAGCTTCCGCTGGGGAGAGATGTTCTTGGCCTCCAACTGCAGGTTTTTTACCACCCGCCGTAAAGTATCCGAGCTGGTATAGAGGTTATGGGGTTTAAGCCGGTCGGGAGTACGCCAGAAAGCTCCGGCCACCTGGACCCCGCCGTTAATCTCGTCAAGATGATCCTGCTTCTTGGTGGCAATCAGTTCCAGGGAATCCTCCGAGCCACCCGCATGAACCAGAATCGCTTTGTACTCTTCGGCAATTTCCACAAAATAGGAACGGGCACTGCGCACCGGTCCAACTAAATCTAAATCATCCTGGGAAATAACCGCAATAAAACGGGTGAGTCCTCCTTCAACGGGAAATTCCACGACCACATCAGCTTTTTCGAGCCCCGCCTGGGGTCGCGCCTCCACGGCATTATCGATAATGACCGCCAGGGCTCTTTTCCTGGGCTTGTCCTTCCAACCCGTGAAATAATACTGTTTCGCGTTCTCCATAAGTTCCTGCTGTTTTTTTTCTTCATTCTCTTTCTGCTCTATCTTTTGGGCAATGGTCGGTTGAACATAATAATAGGTAACAGCTCCTAACACCATACTGAAAAAGAACGCGGCAAACGCGCCGAGCAAAAATTTGAGTTTCATGCACATTCTCCTTTGGTCTTTCTTACGGTTTCGAACCGTTCGGTTTTTTCCAAAGATGTAGTTTTTCGATACGATGTCCGCTAACCTTCTCGATTTTCACATGGAGCTCTCCCATATCAAGCTCCTGCCCCTGCTCAGGCAGTGTCCCCAAATTATGAAAAACCCAGCCGTTAATCGTTTCAAATTCATCTTCAGGCAAGGTTAACTCCAAGAGCTCGTTAATCTCATTAATCGGGGTCCGGGCATCAACAACATAAGAGCCATCACTTTGTCGTTCGATCTCCTTCTCCTCTTGATCATATTCATCCTGAATATCCCCGACAATTTCCTCAATCACATCCTCAATCGTCACTAAACCGGCCGTCCCCCCATACTCATCGAGGACGATGGCCATATGGACCTTTTCTCTTCTCAACTCCGCAAATAAATCCCGCACCTTTTTACTCTCAGGCACATAATATGCAGGCCGCATCAAGTCCCGCAAGGAGCTTCCTTCCGGCCTGGGCTCTACAAATACCTGCAAAATATCCTTGGCATAGACCAAACCGATAATATTATCTACCGTCTCGTCAAATACCGGAATCCGGGAATGCCCTGCTTTTATAATCAGCCTCACCACATTATCTAACGGTTCCGTGACATTTACCGCCACAATATCAATCCGCGGAATCATAACCTCCCTCACCAGGGTGTCATCAAATTCAAAGATGCTATCAATCATCTCCCGCTCGTCTTCGTCAATAAAACCTTCTTCTTCCCCCACATTCACCAGCATCCGCAGTTCTTCTTCCGTGATTAAGTGATTCTCCTTGTCCGGTCCATTGATCAGCCGAACCAAATAATTAGTAAACGCATTAAAAACATAAATAATCGGTGAAAGCAGTTTCCCTAAACCATTAAGGATCCCGCTCACCCGCATGGCAAAAGCCTCAGGGTGCATGGAAACCAGGGTTTTGGGCGTTATTTCCCCGAAAAGCAAAATCAACACGGACATGATCCCCGTCGCAATACCTGCGCCCGTAGCCCCTAATAAGCTAATCGCTACAGAGGTGGCCAAAGCTGTCGCCCCAATATTAACTACATTATTCCCGATTAGGATTGTGGAAATAAGCTTCCCCGGCTGCTCCATTAAACGCCTGGTCAGCGCTGCCTTTTTATTCCCCTCTTCCACTAAGTGCCGGATCTTTACTTTATTCGCGGAAAAGATGGCCGTCTCCGAAGCCGAAAAAAAGGCTGACAAAAGCAATAGAACACCTAGAATAAGCAATTGGATCACATGAATCTCAGATATCTCTGACAAAATAATAAATTCCCCTCCTATAACTAACTCACTTGATGCGGCAGGACAGACTGTGGTTATTCCCTAAGAAAATTCACCGCCGCAAGTATCTCCTCCTCCATCTTTCTCATTTCACTCGTATCCTTTTCTTCCTGATGATCATACCCTAAAAGATGCAACATCCCATGCACAAAGAGGAAGGCTAGTTCCCTTTCCCGACTATGGCCGTACTCCTCGGCCTGGGCAATGGTTTTTTCCAAAGAAATAACAATATCCCCCAAAAGATGAATCTCCGGGTCTTGTAACGGCACCGCCTGTGCGCCATCCTCCCCTTCGTCAAAGGCAAAAGACAGCACATCAGTAGCGCGATCAATGCCCCGGTAGGTTTTATTCAAATCCTGAATCAAGAGATCGTCCGCAAAAGTAACACTGACTTCCGTCCGCTCATCCAAAGCAAAACGGCGGCTAATCTCCTTCCCTACTTTGTAAATCACTTCTTCCATTTGTGGAGTTATCGCGATTTTCTCCTGCTGATTCCCCATTAAGATCTCCATTAAAAAGATTACCTCCCTTCATGGCCTCCAAAACATTCTCCGGATATTCGATTCTGGTATGGAAAACGCCGCTCAGAATCCGGGTAAAAGCAGTGGCAATTAGATCCAGGTCCTTAAAGGTGAGCGCACATTCATCTAATTGACCGTCCTCCAGCCGCTCTTTGATCATTTTTCTGACCTGTGCTTCAATTTTTCCTGCATTAGGTGTGGACATGGAACGAACCGCCGCTTCGATACTATCAGCCAGCATAATAATTGCCGCTTCCTTCGATTGAGGCTTCGAAGCCTGGTAACGGTAATCTTCTTCCTTGATACTATCAGAATTCCCCATTTCCAGGGCTTTATGATAAAAATACGTGACCAAGCCGGTACCATGATGCTGGGCAATTAAATCAATCACTTCCGGCGGCAGATTATGCTGTCTGGCTATCTCCAGCCCATCTTTCAGATGAGAAGTAATAATCAAGGCACTCAGTGACGGGGAAAGCTTATCATGGGGATTATCCGCCCCCAGCTGATTCTCCGTGAAAAAGTAAGGTCTCTTCAGTTTACCAATATCATGATAAAAGGCGCCCACGCGAACCAGTAAAGAATCCGCCCCGACCGCATCAGCCGCTGCCTCCGCCAGGTTCCCGACCATAATACTATGATGGTATGTTCCCGGCGCTTCAACCAGCAGTCTTTTTAAAAGAGGCTGATTAGGATTAGACAACTCCAGGAGCCGCACGCTGGTAGTCACCTTGAAGCCGGATTCTAAAAAAGGCAAACTACCATAAGCAAAAATCGAAGAGACAATCCCGTTAACCACACCAATCGAGCAGCCAATCAACAGCACAAACCATTCATCATTATTCATAAGCCCCATGGCCGAAATGGAAACAACATTGGCAATGGAAATAAACAAACCGGCTTTAACCCAATCAAAATGCTGGTTAAATTTAATCACGCTATAGACGCCGACCAACCCGCTGACAAACGCCGTAATCGTATATGGAAGCTGATAATCCGTCAATATTCCGATATAAAAGCTTAATAAAGCCGTCATAAAAATGGCCAGTGTGGTATCCAACAGAATCGCAATCAGCATCGAGCAAGTTGCCACAGGAATTAGATAACCGACTAGTTTGGCAATTTGCGGATTGGAACTGATATTGATGGCCGAAATCAAATGGGCCACTAAAAGAGACACAAAACAAAGCAACCCCAGCAACAAGATGTTCAGCTCTTTACGATAAAGATCCTTTCGATAAAGCTTCAGATAAATTACCGTCAGAATATAAACCAGGAGGGTAAAAATCGTGATCCCCAAGAGGGTAATATAAGGGGCGGCCGACCGTTTATAGCCAAGTGCCTCTAATATTTCAATGTGTTCGGCGGTAACCAGCTCCCCCTCACCGACAATCTTTTGCCCTTTCCGCAGTTCCACCATGACAACCCCTTCATTTTGGGAAGCTTCCTTTTTCGCTTTGAGGGTTGCCTCTTCATCAATCAGATAATTGGCTTGAAAATTCATTTGATTAAAGACGGATTTTAACAGGTTCTTATACGGAACCGTCATATTTAACAAATCAATCTGATTGTAAAGTTCGGTTTTTTTGGCGGTTACCTCGGATTCCCTGACCCCATTCTGCCAATTGTTGCGCAAAAGATTTTGCGCTTCGATCTGCAAAGAATCAATAATTTCAGCGTCTAAAGACACTAACGCACGTACCGTACTCTCCTGCAGGGAAAATTTCTCTTCCAGCGCCTTAATCTTTTCGATACTGCTACTGTCCGCATTAATTATCCCTTCCAAAACAGTAAAAGAATCGTCTAATGATTGTTCCATCCGCGTGAGGATACTGCGGTCTAAAATATAAATCTCCTTAATATTTTCTTCAGCCTGTTTTTTTCGTTCAGCGGTTTTGACCGAGTCCTCGATCGTAATCGTTTGGGAAGCTTTAATCGTCGTTGGCGATACTTCCCCTTCCCTGACCGGCAAATCTTCCGGAAGAAAATGAACAGCAAAAATAATCAGAATTCCGAGGAAAAACGTGAGAAACCAAAAGCTCTTCTTTACCCGGCGGTTTTGCAAAACCGAACCGGTTTCGCGAAGCAACGCCGTCTTCATTTTTTGAGTTTCTATTTCAATCTCCTCCTTGTATTCGATCCCATCCTGTTCTCTATCTTCGCTATTCCTCTCCGACGCTCTTGTCTTCGGCTGAGGTTCGCTGATACTCTTCATAGGCAAGAACAATCCTTTGCACCACAGGATGCCGGATTACATCGGCCTGCGTAAGATATTGAAAGCTGATCCCTTCTAAACCTTTTAAAATATTTTGCACCACAACCAGTCCCGAATTGGAATTCCGCGGCAAATCAACCTGCGTCACATCGCCTGTGACCACCGCCTTAGAGCCAAAACCGAGCCTGGTTAAGAACATTTTCATTTGCTCCGGCGTAGTATTTTGGGCCTCATCCAGGATAATAAAGGAATCATCCAGCGTTCTGCCCCGCATATAAGCAAGAGGCGCAACTTCAATCACCGATTTATCCATATAACGCTGGGCGGTATCAATGCCCAGAATATCATATAAACCATCATACAGCGGCCGTAAATAAGGATTTACCTTTTCCTGCAGGTCTCCGGGCAGAAAACCCAGTTTCTCGCCCGCTTCTACCGCAGGGCGGGTGAGAATAATTCGGTTTACCTCTTTATTCTTCAAAGCTGAAACGGCCATGACAACTGCCAAATACGTTTTACCTGTTCCCGCAGGCCCGATTCCAAAGGTAATATCATTTTTTTTGATGGCTTGTACATAGTGATACTGCCCAACAGTTTTGGGTTTGATCTGTTTTCCCCGGGCAGTAATCTGAATAACCTGGTTAAGCATTTCAGTCAAGCGGTCGCTTTGTCCGTCAAGAACTGCCTTGAGACAATAATTGATATCCGGAATGGAAATCACATTCCCCGCTTTAATTAAAGCAAGAAGTTGCTCAATTACGGCCGCGGCCAGTTCAATATCTTCCTCATTTCCCGAAATATGCAGATCCCCGCCGCGAGCAACTATTTTGGCCCCCAACTGACTTTCCAAAAACCGCAGGTTTTTATCCTGTAAACCATATAAGACTGCTGCTTCCTGGTTGCTGAGACTAAATTGCTTTTCCTTTATATCTGCCAAACTATCGCCCTTCCTTATCACGATTTCTTACTTAATTGAACTCCATGATTTTTCCTAATATATTATTATACCCTATCTTCCGTGAACAATCTATCTTTCTGTCGGTTGAGCCGTTCAGGCCATTGTCTATACTTATCATTATGGCTTAGGCGGCCTCGGTGGATATACTCCGATGTTTTCCACCGTCTCTAAAATATATCTGATGGCGACCATCCCATTATTTTGTGCGGGCAGAGGCTCTGTTTTCCGCTCGACAATTTTGCAATCTTGGGGCAAATCGCGCTCTAAAAGCGCATGTGCTCTTCGCGTGGCCTCCTGATAAGCCCCTTCGATACCCCATTCCAGCACTTCACAAGTCTGCTCCATATAAATGATAGTAATTAATTCGACAGTTCCCTGTAAATTCCTTCCCCTCATGTCGAGAAGTGGCTTGACTTGACGAATGGATCGGAAATGCGTAAACGGGGCCTCCCCCGTTCCCCGTAAATAAACCTCTTTTCCAAATAACTTCAGTAAAATAATTTTCGCTGCGGCTCCGGTATCTTTTTTGATTTCCTCCCGCATGGGACACTGCTCTATACAGGAACGCACGACACGCGCCCGTATTACTCCCTTCGCGCGCACCGGCCGTGGTTCTCCGCCGGGGCTGATTTGCCCTTCTTCCGAGACAATAATCTGCGGATAAACAAAGCCGGCAATCAAAACCTGCCCTTTTTTTACTTTATCACCCTCCTGCACTATAGGAGTGCCTGTTAAGACAAGTAATTCCTCAATTATTCCGTCAAGACGTGCGACAAGATCTGCCGGAATATTTTCCCCATCTTCTGGCGGTAGGGTTTTTTCGGCAACTTCAATTATTATTTTTGTCCCCTGGGCATGAACACCTACCCAGGAAAGCTCCGGTATCTGCAAAAGCAGCCTGGAGGCCAGTTCATTGCGATTAAATGCCGCTTTGGGTACACCTCTTTTTAAACCGAGCTCGGTACTCTTGGCGAGAATAGTCTCGGTGGACACAAGCTTATTTCCCGTAACCTCCACAAACCAGACAAAAGAGCTAAGAAAGTATAAAGTCAGGCAAAAAAAGAAAGTACCAAGGACCAGTACTTTTCTTCTTTTCGCTCTCATCAGATAAAAAGGAAGCCCTTTCTTTCGCAAGAGCTTAACCCGGCATGACGAACGTCTGATTAAAGCACGCAACGCTTTGTATCCCCCCAGGCTTACCTTGAGACGATACTTATCCTGTCCTTCATGCCGAATATCCCAGATAGTAATTCCTCTGCTCAATGCCATATTAATCACTTTTTCCGGCCGAACACCCCAGAGAGAAATTTCTACATAGCCGGAAATTCCGGAAGTCCATTTCATGATCAACCACCTACCGGTTATATTTTAGAGCAAAAATATCCCCTTCAATTGCAAGATCATCACGACTGATATTACGGATACAAAGACCTTGTCCCGTAATCTCCAACTCCCCTGAATTAATGGCAATACGCACTTTCTCCGCAGTATATTCAATCACTCCCCGATGGTTCTCCATTAGCAGTTGAATCTGACCAACTAACGTCACTTTGGGTAAGTCATAGACAATCTCCCTGGGCAAATCAAAGAACCCGGTAATTTTCTCTTTATTCATGCAGTATCCCCCCGCATCCCTCTAAAATATCTTTATGCCTCTCTTCCCGAAAACAGAACCGGTACCCACGCAATCTCGAAGCTGCTCAAGTATTTACATAATCCGATAAGATAAACGTTCAATCCAAAAAGTGTAACGGTCCTGCAAAATGTTAGCTCCGGAACCACCCCACATCGTCATGCATCGCCCGAACCCAAGGATGAGTGAGCTCGATTCCTTTTGGTCATACGGAGTCTGGAGGTTACATTTTGCAGGACCGTTGACCGTTACTAAAACATTACTAAAACGTTACTAATAAAAATGCTACCGTCGGATCACACACCCTCCAACGGCAGCACTATTGCGCTAAAGCTATACTTTTTTATGTCTTAGCCCAACAATTGACCTAGAACCTTTTTCTTCAGTCTTTCACCGCGTTCTTACTCCAACCCCGCCGCGTCTTTGCAGCGCTTTCGGTTTCTGCAATATTTCACTCCAGATAATTGCCTCGCGTAAATTCATGCCGGCATAGCCTACTTGACTCTGCACAACCGGAACAGGATTGGCAGTATCCTTCATGACATAGTTCGGCTGCAGACCCGCTGGCCCTTCACTCAGGGGCGATGTTTGAACATTGTAGGCAGTATTAGTACTGTCACCAGTCACAAGTTGGTACCCCTCTGCAGAACCGTAATCATCTGCGATCCCGTATCCTTCATTGGTACCATATCCTTCTGCGCTGCCGTATTCTTCATCTGTATCGTTATTTCGTGTGTCGGCCAAAGTATCAAATCTTTCCCAGGATTCATCGCTATCGAAAACCGGGCGTTTCTCTGCCCGCTTACTGGAAGCAGACGGCTGTTCAACTTCATCCCAGCTATCCGAGGCGGCTTTCTTGACCTCACTCAACAGGACCTCCAACAAGTTCTCCTGCGCGGGTTGGGCAGCATCCCGAGAAGGTTCTTTAGTCATGCCCCGTTTGCGATCCTTTTTGGCGCCCGAAAAAATAATGAATAAGAATATAAGGATGCCTATTAAATCTTCCAAAGGGGCTCCCCCCCTCTCTCATGGTTTATTGTCCGGATTATTTATTCGGTTGCTGACCCTCTTGACCGGGACCTTTCGCAATGGCTTCTCTCATACTGGTATCCGCAAAAATATTTTGCAGTTGGTAATAATCCATCACCCCCAGTTTGCCTTCCCGCAAGGCTTGCGCCATGGCTTGCGGAACTTCGGCCTCGGCCTCTACAACCTTCGCTCTCATCTCCTGGGTAGCCGCCTTCATTTCTTGTTCACGCGCCACCGCCAAAGCACGGCGTTCCTCGGCTTTGGCCTGAGCAATACGCTTATCCGCTTCAGCCTGATCAGTCTGCAACTGCGCCCCAATGTTCCGTCCTACATCCACGTCTGCAATATCAATGGACAAAATCTCAAAAGCCGTTCCCGCATCAAGTCCTTTATTTAAGACAGTACGAGAGATTAAATCCGGGTTCTCCAGAACCGCTTTATGGGTTTCAGAACTACCAACTGTTGTTACAATACCTTCGCCAACACGGGCAATAACTGTTTCTTCGCCGGCGCCCCCAACCAGGCGGTCGATATTCGCTCTTACCGTAACTCTAGCCTTCGCCCGCACTTCAATCCCATTTTTGGCCATCGCCGAAACAACCGGAGTTTCAATAACCCGGGGATTGACACTCATCTGCACAGCTTCCAGCACATTACGACCTGCTAAATCAATCGCCGCTGCCCGTTCAAAAGGTAAAGGAATATTTGCTCTTGCCGCAGCGATTAAGGCATTTACTACCCGATCAACATTACCGCCAGCCAGATAGTGTGCCTCTAACTGATTGGTGCTGACATCAATACCCGCTTTATCTGCCTTAATCAAGCTGTTGACGATTAAGGAAGGAGGTACCCTCCTAAACCGCATCCCCACCAGCGTAAAAATACCGATACGCACGCCGGCAGCCAAAGCTGAAATCCACAAGCCAATTGGTACAAAACTGAATAAAATTGCCAGGAAAACCAGAATAATAGCAACCATGATCACCAGAGAAATCAATGCTGGATCCACAAAAAACCCTCCCTTTTTTCTTTAAACTTTTTTATCTTCTTATTGTGCTTAACTCATCCTTTGCTCCAATTATCCTTTACTTAACTTATCGTTTTACATTGCTCGTACTCTGCTCAACTCATACTCTACTTTATGCCCTCTCAGTTCACTTATTCCGTTTTCGTCTCGTTCACTTCCCGTACAACCAGGCTTACTCCTTCGGCACGGATTACCTCAACTTGTTTTCCCTTTTGTATAAATCCGCCATCTGTGACCACATCTAGCTTCGTTCCATCTTCCAACAAAACTGCCCCCGCCGGTCTGAGAATAGTCAATGCTTCACCACGCCTGCCGATATAGATACTAATGTCCTCTTTCTGCGATATATAACCGGCCTCAGTTTTATATTTTGTCCCTAAAATTAATTTATCCCAGAACTTTCTTCGCGTCAGAACCTTAAAACTAAGCATGACCAGGATAATCGTTCCGACAAGTGCCAGCACTAACGAAATTAGCCCCGCTTCCCAACTCGGGGCGGCAATAATAATACTCGCGGCAATACTAATAATCCCGCTTATACCGGGTACACCAAAGCCGGGAACAAATACTTCCACCGCGAGGAGAATTATCCCGAGCAAAAAGAGCAAGATACTCCCCCATCCACTGAAACCGGCCATGATATGACCGCCAAAATAGAGGGCCAAAGATGCGATACCCACTAAACCGGCAACCCCAAATCCGACCGTAAATAGTTCAATCACAATTCCTGCAATCCCCACCATTAAAAAAATCGAAGCATAATAAGGATTAGTGACAAAACGGGTGAAATTCTCCGCTAAGGTGGGCTTCCCTTCAATCACTTCAGCTTGGTCCAGTTCCAGGATACGCAGTAATTCGGCCCGGTCCTTCACAATATAATCCGCAAAACCATGTTCCAGCGCTTGCTGATTAGTGAATGTGAGCAGCTTCCCTTTTTCCACAATGCCGGGTATTTCGATATCCCGATCGGCCATGGCCTTCGCGATGGTTCCGTCACGCCCGTTCTTTTCGGCAATAGTCGCCATTTGTGCGGCCCAGGCCGAGAGGTACTTTTCATCCACCTCGGACCCGTCACTCATCCGCGGTTCCGCATCACCAATCGTTGAACCCGGAACCATGGCTATTTGGGGACATGCCAGCGTGATATAGGCTCCTGCCGAGATGGCTCCTCCGTCAACTAAGGCTGTAACCGGAATATCAGTATCGCCGATCGCTTTGGTAATACTCTCGGCCGCATCAATACGTCCGCCGGGGGTATCCACCTCAAGCAGAATTAAGTCAACCTCCTGCTTTTCCGCTTCATTAATACTTCTTTCCACGAAACTAGCTAAGCCCGGCTCGATCGTCTCGTGAACCGGTATAACATAAACCTTAGCAGAAGGAGCGGCAAGGAGACTAGGAGTTAAAAAACAAAAAATCAGACAAGTAATAAGTCCAATAACAACATATCCCTTTTTCATATTTCACCCCAAATAAGAAATTTTATAACTATTGTTAAGTTTAGCATAATCTCCGGTCAAATACTATCTTAAATTTAACCGCAAACCAGGCACAGCATACACGGCACCGGTTAGCCGCTTTTAAGGCAGAAATCCTAAAGCCCGCACAATATGGGACTATTTATAAAAATCTTGTGTATTGCCAACTTGAAAAATATTTTATATAATGGTAAAAGTTTGGCGCATAATTTTGTGCCACAATTTTCCATTTATTTTTAGTAAGGAGGCTTTTTGTGTTAAGTAGTAAAACGGAAATACCCTGGATTTTCTTTCTTTGTACAGTACTTGTATTTGCGGCAATATTCAGTTATTGCGAGCTGTATCAGGGACTGTGCCAAGAAAAGAATAGCTTAAACGAACAATTAATAAAAATCCGAGAAGAGGTGCAGCAATTAGAAGAAGAGTTACTTAAGATAAAAAGATATGCGGAAATGTATGGGACAACCCCGGAAGTGATCGCCATTACGCTTCGGGAAAGTGAGAAATACGGAATCACCCCCACAATTATGTTGGAATTAATTAAGACTGAAAGTGACTTTAATCCGACAGCGGTAAGTATAGCGGATGCCAGAGGATTGTGCCAGATCAGACCAATGACGGCAAAAGAACTCTGCCGCGAACTGGGTGTTGAGTACCAGCAAAAAAAACTATTTGAGACGGAATTCAATATTAGTTTAGGTGCATATTATTTAGCAAAATTATTAAAAAGCTACAACGGTGACTATCACCGCGCCTTAACTGCTTACAACCGGGGCCCGATGGGGCTGGAAAACTATATGCAAAGCAGAGGAACTGCTGTAAGCAGATACTCTCAAAGAATCAGTAGCAGAGGTTTTCAACTGGCTCCGCAAAGCAATCAGTAAATCTTAGACAAAGGCTTCCCCCAAGCTCACTGAGCGCGGCAGAAGCCTTTGTTGTACTTATGCACAAGCGGCGGTCCCCGAACCTGTAGGTCGCAATGGAGTTCTTCCATTTTATGCAGGTTTTTTTAAGTTCCGGAATGCTTGGTTTTCATTGTACCAAAAACATTCAAAAATTACATCCGGACATATTTGGATGAACGGATGTAATTTTTGCGACTTA
>JBMNJI010000011.1:0-44067 GCA_050951585.1 Peptococcia bacterium
GAATGGAGACCTAATCGTACACGAGGTCAGATAGTGCCCATAACCTCTACGAAGGAACAGCATAAAGTAATGCTTTTGGAGCCGCATTCTTTTGATGATTGTCAGCTAATCTCGGATAATCTGAAAAGTAAAAAGATTATTCTCATTAATTTAGAGAATCTTGATAAGGCCCTCGCTCGGCGGATTATTGATTTTGTCGGCGGGACAGCTTATGCGCTGGAAGGGTGTTTGCAAAAGGTTGGAGGCGGAATAATCCTGGTGGTACCAAGTAATGTGGATATCTCCAGTGATTTAAACAGTGAAAGTCAGCCGAAAGAGGTATTTGCCTGGATTAATAATATTACGAATGGTAATGAAGGGAGGAGGAACTCGTTATGAGAAAAATTGGCTTCATCGGCGCCGGTGTCATGGGCGAGACAATGATAAAGGCATATTTAGCAACGGGAGAAGATGAGAAATCTCTTCTGGTATGTGATCACAAAGCGGAAAGGCTCAAATACTTTGAGGAAACATATGGGGTGGAAACGACTTTAAGAAACGAAGATGTGGCCGAAAAATGTGAGATTGTTGTGCTCACGGTGAAGCCTCAAAATCTGGACGAAGTTGTAGAGCACTGTTCAGCTGCCTTTCATGCGAAGAAGAAATTACTGATTTCGGTTTTAGCAGGGGTAACGACTTTAAAACTGGAGCAGCTTTTCCCCGGCGGAACAAAAGTGATTCGGATAGTTCCGAATACCCCTGCCTTAGTGGGTGCAGGAGCTATTGCGGTCAGTATGGGCAAATATGCTCAGGAGGAAGACCTTGAATTTGTCAAGACAATAATCGCCGCGATGGGGCGGATTACCGTACTGCCGGAAAAAATGATGAATGCGGTTACTGCTTTAAGTGGCAGTGGACCCGCCTTTGTATCCCTGTTTATCGAGGCGTTGGTTGATGGAGGGGTGATGGCCGGTTTACCGCGGAATGTGGCGATGAGATTGGCTCTGGATACTGTGGCCGGAACGGTTATTCTCCTGGAGGAAACAGAGAAGCATCCGGCTCAATTAAAAGATCAGGTTGCCTCACCCGGTGGGACCACAATTTACGGGATCATGGAACTGGAAAAGGGCGGTGTCAGAGGTGCTATTATGGATACGATAATGGCTGCTGCAAAGAGGGCTGAGGAGCTCCAGTAATCCTTTAATCTGAGTTTTCCCACAAATTAAAGGAGGGATATTAAATTGTTAACTCCGCTAGATATTCATAATAAAGAGTTCGGAAAAAGCATCCGGGGATATAACACTGATGAAGTGGATGGTTTTCTGGATGAGGTGATTAAAGATTTTGAAGTTTTGTATAAGGAAAACCTGGATCTGAAAGAAAAAATGCAAAAGCAGGAAGAAAACATTAACCAATACAAAGAAATCGAACAGGCGTTGCAGAATACTTTGGTATTAGCGCAGAAAATATCTGATGAAGTAAAGCAGAATGCGCAGAAAGAAGCCGAATTACATATCTGGGAGGCGCGGAAAAAAGGTGAACAAATTGTCGCCCAGGCGGAAGAGGAGATTACCGAGGCCGTCAGAAGAGTTGAAAAGCTGCGCGGACTTGAAAGACAAATATTCGTAAGGATTAGAAGCTTCTTAATGGCGCACATGGATATGGTTGACAACTATGATAATGCCGAAGATGTGGAAAGTGATATTTATAACGAGGTAGCCAAGGAAATGCAAAAGCAGGTAGAGTCAGATTCTGCTGCTTTAGTTCAAGCTGTTGAGAATGAGGAAAGAAAAGATGAGGAACAAATAGTGGCAGAGGATCCAGTTAATGAAGAAAAACCGGCCGAAGTCAATACTTCTGAAGCCAAAGGAAAAGGGGAAAAGGGCATCAAAAATAAACTTAAACTAGGCTCGGGCAAAATGTAAAATTGGCTCGCGAAAAAGGCTCAGGAAATGGGGTTCCGGGGGATGTACGAGTGGACACCGACGAAAACGCAAAACGGCATGCAATTTAAAATCAAGGTTCAGCCACGGTCAAGTAAAAATGAGATTATTGGGTTACAGGGCGATGCCTTAAAAGTGAAGCTCATGGCTCCGCCTGTAGACGGTGAGGCCAATGAAGCTTGTATCCGTTTTTTGAGTAAATTTTTTGCCGTACCCCGAAAACGGGTTAAGATTATCAGTGGACAGACCAGTCAGCACAAAATAATTGAGATTGAGAATATTACAGAGGAAGAAATACTGGGCTGTTTACGCGGAATCTTATAGAATGCATCTTAAACTGCAAATGATCGTTTTTTGGGACTGCCCCCAAAGGGAGTCCCTTTGTGTTAATTTAAAATTTAATGAGAAGCTTTTGGGTCATCGTAATATACTATAACAAGGCATCCTCTTAACGAGGGAGCGGTTAACCGAGGAGGTTCGTTTATGCAGGGGAAAAAAGGTTCCGTGGTGAGATTTTTCTTTGTGGCAGTGTTTATTTTTGCTTTCTTAGGTACATCGTGTCTGTCCGGGACGGCTCAGGCCCTCAGTCTGCCGATACCTTTTACCGCACCGCAGTTGCTTCGGGCTGAACTTTCTAAAGAGTATAAGTATAATCAAAGGCTGGAAATGGACGATTTTTTTGTGGAATTAACCTGGCAGACTAACGGGTATAGTGATGTAACGTTTTCGATTTACCGGGACGGAGAATTCCTTGGCAGTACCGGCCGTATGTCCTATAAGGATACGGAGCTGTTTTCCAGTGGCAATTTTCAATTCAACCGGAATTATACATATAAAGTTGTGGCGGAGAACTATGCCGGCGAGGTTCGTTCCGCGACCGTAAATTTTTCTCTCCGGGATGTGAAAAAGCCCTCTTTCCCGGGCACACTGAATGCGGTTTCCAAGTATGACGGAGAAAAACTTAAATCTGTAGACCTGCGTTGGCCGGAGGCGATTGATGATACCGTGATTGTCTGTTACGAGCTTTACTGCAATGGTGAATTAATCGAGGAGACGCTGGAGCGCAAGTATACGGATACGATATCTGAAAATGTATCGGGAACCATTAAATATGAAGTTGTGGCGATCGACCTGGCGGGGAAAAAGGCCACGCGCAGTCTTACGGTCTCGTCGAAAAAGGTTTCTGTAGCGATTTCCCCCGGGAAAGATGATCTGTCAGTAAGAATTGGGAATTCGCTAAAAGATTCCTGGCGCAAATTAACATCATCAAGTGTATTATCCCTCTCTTCAGTGTTGGATTTTCAGTCCATCCCTCGTTTAAATCTCTTGTCGCAATGGGCGGACCTGGGGAAATTAAAACTGAGTGCAGGCAGAATTTCTTTGGCCCCGGTTTTTGTGCTACCTTCTCTTCATCTCGCGAATCCGGCCCTGGATTTTAATAAAGGCATGAGCCTAAACAAGAGGTGGAGTGGTCTTGATTTGCGGATGCCGAACATCGGATTTGACAATTCCCGCTATAATGTCATATACTAATGTTTGATAATATGCGCAAAAGTAATGAAAGAGACGTATCCTTGGCTGGTCACTAAGAAGCGAGTCCGTTGCCGGTGAAAGGCGGACAGGAAAAGCTAGGATAAGATCACTCTTGAGCAGTAAGGTCGAAAAGGTTTTGCATGTTCGTGCGGGGAGAAGCCCTTGATGCAAAACAAAAAAGGTAGGCTTTATCGGATAACTTCCGTTAACAGTTATTTGAGTCGGCAGCCAAGATTAATTAGGCATTATATATTGTGCTGTCAACAGGGTGGTACCACGGGTAAATACTCTCGTCCCTATTTGGGGAGGAGAGTTTTTTATTAATATTTTGCTCATCCTAAAGAATATTGAGGTGAAGTTAATTGGCTAAAGAAAACAAAGAAAACAGATACAATGCAACTTTGAACTTGCCCCAGACGGAATTTCCGATGCGTGGCAATCTGCCGCAAAAAGAGCCGGAGATTCTGGAAAAGTGGGAGAAGATGGAGTTGTATAAGGTAGTGCAGGGGCAAAGTAAGGGGAAGCCGAAGTTTATTCTGCATGACGGACCTCCCTATGCCAACGGGAATATTCATATGGGGCATACCATGAATAAAGTTCTTAAAGACATTATTGTAAAATATCATTCCATGAGGGGTTATGATGCGCCATATATCCCCGGTTGGGATACCCATGGTTTGCCCATTGAACAGCAGGCGATCAAAGCATTGGGACTGAATCGTCATGCGCAGAACCCGGTGGAATTCCGGCAGCGTTGCCGTGAATATGCGCTCAAGTATGTTGAGACCCAGCGAGAACAATTTAAACGTCTGGGGGTGCGTGGGGATTGGGAACATCCCTATGTAACCCTTGACCCGAAATTTGAAGCGGTGCAAATCGGCGTCTTCGGGGATATGGCCAAAAAAGGCTATATCTATAAAGGGCTCAAACCGGTGTATTGGTGCCCGCATTGCGAAACGGCCTTAGCGGAAGCGGAAATCGAATATGCCGAGAAAAAGTCCGCTTCAATCTATGTGAAATTTCCGGTGCTTGATGGCAAAGGTCTGGTTGGGACGGAAAACACCTTCTTTGTAATCTGGACTACCACACCCTGGACCATTCCGGCAAACCTGGCTGTTTGTCTGCATCCGGAATTAGAATATGTCTTGCTGGTTGTTGGCCAGGAAAAATACGTGGTTGCCCAGGCTTTGCTTGAAGCTTTCCTTGCCATGCTGAAAAACCCGGACTATACCGTGGAAAAGCGTTTTCAGGGAGATGAATTAGAAGGGATAATCTGTCGCCATCCCCTTTATGAACGCAATTCGGTTGTTATTTTAGGAGAGCATGTAACCACCGAACAAGGCACCGGCTGTGTGCATACGGCTCCCGGTCACGGTGTTGAAGACTTTGAGGTGGGTAAAAAATATGGTTTGGGGGTACTCTCACCGGTGGACAATCGGGGGCGGTTTACGCAGGAGGCACCGAATTTCGAGGGCCTTTTTACGGCCGACGAAGGAAATAAGGCGGTGGTCAAAGCGCTTGACGAAAGCGGGATGCTGATGGACATGAGTTTTATCAAGCATCAATTTCCCCACTGCTGGCGGTGTAAAAACCCGGTCATGTTCCGGGCTACCGAGCAATGGTTTGCTTCGATCGACGGCTTCCGGAAAGAGACCCTGGCGGCGATTGAACAGGTAAAATGGATCCCTTCCTGGGGGGAAGACAGGATTCATAATATGGTGGCGGACCGCGGGGACTGGTGTATTTCCCGTCAACGCACCTGGGGCGTGCCGATTCCTATTTTCTATTGTCAGAAATGCAATAAGGAGCTCATTAATGATACCACCATTAGCCATTTGCAGAAATTATTCGCTGAATATGGCTCGGATGTGTGGTGGGCACGGGAAACGGTGGAATTACTGCCGGAAGGAACAAGCTGTCCGGAATGCGGCGGAAAAGAATTCCGCAAGGAAACCGATATTATGGATGTTTGGTTTGATTCCGGCTCATCTCATTTTGCCGTACTGGAAACAAGACCTGAGCTTAGATGGCCGGCTGATCTTTATCTTGAAGGGAGTGATCAGCATCGCGGCTGGTTTAATTCTTCGCTGTCTACTTCCGTTGCGGTGCGGGGAGTTGCGCCGTACAAGGCTGTCTTGACCCATGGCTTTTTAGTTGATGAACAGGGAAGAAAAATGTCTAAGTCTCTCGGCAATGGGGTTGACCCGTTAGAAGTAATTAAACAAATGGGGGCCGATATTTTGCGGCTTTGGGTGTCCTCGGCAGACTACCGCAGTGATGTGGCAATCTCCCCCGGTATTTTGAAACAGATGACGGAGGCGTATCGGAAAATCCGGAATACCAGTCGGTATCTTTTGAGTAATCTTTATGATTATGATCCGGCCAAAGAGCGCGTGGCATATGAGCAAATGCCGGAGATTGATCAATGGGCGTTACTGAAGCTGCATCAGTTAATCAAAAAAGTAACCGAGGCCTATGAGAATTACGAATTTCATACGGTGCATCATAATATCCACAATTTCTGCGCCGTGGATATGAGCGCTATTTATCTGGATATCATCAAAGACCGGCTTTATACCTCTAAGGCGGATTCATTGGAGCGCAAGAGTGCGCAGACGGTGATGTATCAGATTATTGATGCCCTGGTGAGAATGCTCACGCCGATTTTAGCCTTTACCTCCGAAGAAATTTGGCAGTATCTTCCCCACAAGGAGGAGGAAAGTACGGTGCAGGTTACCGCGTGGCCTGTTTGCGAGGAACGCTATTTGAATGCCGAGTTAGAAGAAAAGTGGGATAAAATCTTGGCCGTGCGGGAGTTTGTGGCCAAACCGCTGGAAGAAGCACGGCAAAGAAAAGATATCGGGCATTCTCTCGATGCGCGTGTCCAGCTTTATGCAAATAAGGAGTGGTATGCCTTTCTCTCCGGGCTGCAGGATGACCTGGCGAGCTCTTTTTATCACGTCAGGGGTGGAGTCTGTTGCCGGCCGAACAGGTTCCGGACGGAAGCCTTTACCAGTGAAGATGAAGCTCTTTCCGGGCTTGCCGTGGTAGTAGGAAAGGCTTCCGGCGAAAAATGTGAACGTTGCTGGATTTATTCGGAAACAGTAGGGCAGGATGCGGAACATCCGACCCTGTGTCATCGCTGCGCCACGGTGCTGAAAAAATAATTTTGAGGTTGAATCTAAAACAGGCTGCCCATCAATCGGGCAGCCTGTTTTGTAAAGTAGTCCATTTTGTAAACTTAATAAGGGATTTTGTTTGGCATATTGTTTAAGGAATCATAAATGCAGGAATTTTGGTTTTAATATAGAAAAACATAAATAGCCACATTAATATCAAAATTTATGTTAAAGGCTTAATGAAGAAAAAATATTTAAGGAGGACACAGAACTGCATGTCCAGGAAAAAAATCCAGTATCTTACATTGATACTGTTTCTTATATGTCTTTTAAATATTGGCGTTCCTTGTATTCCTGTGTGTGCAGAGGCTATGTCTATGCCTGCATCCTTCTTTCACGATTTAGCGGGACACTGGGCAGAAAGAGAGATCAAGGCATGGTCGGCTCGTGGGCTGGTTGGGGGCTATCCCGATGGTACTTTTCGGCCGGATTACCCCATTACACGGGCGGAGTTTGTAGCCTTGGTTAACCGTTCTTTTGGCTTTGCCAGGATGGTGGATACGGCAGGAGGACAGGTAATCGTTCCGGAGTCTTATTGCGATGTAACGGAAACAGACTGGTATGCGGTCGAGTTCGCCGAGGCGGCGGCCGTGGGATACCTTGGAGGATACCCGGATGGGACAGCAAAGCCGCAGAATCCGATCACGAGGCAGGAAGTAGCGACTGTTCTAGCTCGGATTTTACCGGTTCATGATAATCCTGATCTTATGACGGATGATGTTTTAAAAAGTTTTATTGATGAAGCCCAAATTCCCGCATGGAGCAGGGAAGCTATCACCATGGCGGTAATCGGCGGCTACATGAGCGGCTATCCCGATGGCAGCTTTCAGCCGACGAAGAAAATTACCCGTGCTGAAGCGATTGCTGTTTTAGATCGGGCGGTCGGACAACTTTTTTACCGTGCCGGCATATACGGCCCTTTTCAGGGAACGTTGGTGCTGGAAGGCAATGTGACCATTAATACCCCGGGGGTAACCCTGCAGAATATGACGATTACCGGCAACCTTTACCTGACCGAAGGGATCGGGGAAGGAGATGTGACCTTAAATAATGTGACCGTACAAGGAACAACGAAAATCGGCGGGGGCGGGGCAAACAGTATTCACTTATTAGATACTAAGATGGGTTCCGTATTGGTCAATGTGCCTAACCGAAACCTTGTCCGAATTCTGGCCCAAGGCAACACCGCCGTTGGCACTTTAGAAGCTCGAACACCGGCCAGGCTGGAAGAACAGGAATTGACCGGATCCGGTTTTACCCGGGTAAGGATTAATAATCAGCAGGAAACGCCGCTCATCGTGGAGCTTTTGGCTGAATTAGACGAGGTCGAAATTCATTCACCGGCGGTTCAACTCAATGTGCAAAAAGGGAGGATCAACAGCCTTATTTTGACTTCTACGGCGGCTTCCGCGGCGCAAGCGTCACAAGAACCGGAATCCTCCTCAATCTACGCAATCGGTGCAAATTAATCTTGCGGCTCAGACTACCGTTGGCAACTTACTTGCCGATACTCCGGTTGTAGCCCAAGGGCAAGGGACGATTGAGACAACCTTAGCCAATGTGGACGGGGTAGTAATTGAGGCACAGGCGAAGAATGTCTTTCTCGTGGACGGAGTTCAGGCAAAAGTTGCGGAAAAGACCATCACCGAAAACTATCAGTATGTGGAACCCAAAAAGAAAAGCAAGGATGCAAGTTTGAGCGACCTAAGGATTAATGGGACAACGGTAGAGGATTTTGCTCCTGATACCTTGTCTTATGAGGTGGTTTTGCCTTTTGGGACAACAGCAGTGCCGGAAGTCACCGCTACGGCGCACCATGCGAAGGCTAGAGTGATCATTTCGCAAGCGACTGCCTTGACGGCATCGGATAATGTTGCTACTGTTTTGGTAACCGCAGAGAATGGGCGAGACGCAGAACCTATACGGTAACCTTTACGGTTGCCGAAGAATCCCCAAAAGCCATTACCAGAGTTTTACTTTGCGGCTTTAGGAGAGGATGGGGTTGAAGGGATAATCAATGAGGCCGCGAAAACCATTACCGTAACCGTCCCCCACGATACAGTCGTAACTTCTTTGACCCCGACGATTGCACATAGCGGGGTAAGTATTGAGCCTGCCTCGGGACAAGCCCGGGATTTTACTGACCCGGTTACCTATACCGTTACTGCAGAAGATGACACAACCGCGGAATATACCGTAACGGTTATTGTAGAAACACCGGTCACCGGTGTGAGTTTGAAAAAGGCTCGTGCTATTTTTAATAAAAGGGGAAAATGAAACATTAGAAGTGGACATAGATCCTGATGACGCAACGAATACAGGTGTGACGTGGGCAAGTGATAAACCGAATATCGCCACGGTAGATGAATACGGTAAAGTGACGGCCGTAGAGTTAGGGTCGGCGAAAATCACCGCTACCACAATAGATGGGGGCATGGAAGCAATTTGCTGGGTTAAGGTTGTAGCTTCTGAATCCGATATTCCCGTTCTTGGTGATTCCTGCGTTCTTTATCTTGACGGCAGTATCGGCAATGATCCGACAAGTGATGATTATACTTGGTATGATCTTAGCGGCAAAGGGAACCATGGGACTCTACAGGGCTTCGATGATGAAAATAGTGGTGGCTGGACAAAGCAGGGGCTTAAGTTTGACGGGGTGAATGATTATGTAATAAAGGATGTCCCAGACAGCTTTTTAGAAGACGGTAAACATACGGTAGAAATATGGTGTAATCCTGCTAACCTAGAAGGGTTCAGGGGATTTATAGAAATAGCAGATAAAAATACAGTTAATAATATAAGGCTAGGACGTATAATGTCCTACGATAATGTTAATACAATTAGATATCACTCAACATTTATAGGTGGGTCGCCATATCAATACATAGAGGCTGAAATTGGTTTAAATAAAGATGTACATCTTGCTGGTACATTTGACGGATCAAAAACAATCTTATACATAAATGGGGTTAAAGTTGACGAAATACTTGGAACGGATGTGCCTACATTTACAGAAGGGCAAAAAGCTATATTTATTGGGCGTGATTTATATCTCGACATTGAGCGCTATTTTAAAGGGACAATATATGGGGCCAGAATTTATAATCGTGCTTTATCACCTGAGGAAATCGCACAAAACTATGCTTCTACTGATCTACAAAGAAGTCTAAAACTAAATAAGGCTGTGCTGTTTTTAAAAAATGGAACAACGGCGGATGAGTCTTTAATCGCGACCATAGAGCCTGATGGGACGACACCTCATGATGTAACGTGGACAAGTGATAAACCGAATATCGCCACAGTAGATGAGTACGGTAATGTGACGGCCGAAGCATTAGGGACGGCGAAAATCACCGCCACCACAATGGATGGGGGCAAGGAAGCATTTTGCTGGGTTAAGGTTGTATCTTCTGATTTT
This sequence comes from Peptococcia bacterium, assembly GCA_050951585.1. Classification (GTDB taxonomy): domain Bacteria; phylum Bacillota; class Peptococcia; order DRI-13; family DTU073; genus UBA3937. The sequence goes on from JBMNJI010000011.1 coordinate 10,053, forward strand.
GTTATTGACGATTCCTGTGTTCTGTATCTTGATGGCAGGATGGGCTATGATTCTACTGTAAAAGCCTGGTATGACTTAAGCGGTGAAGAAAACCACGGGACGTTATGGGGCTTCGATGATGAAGGTAGTAGTGGTTGGACCGAAGAAGGACTTGAGTTTGACGGCGTGGATGATTATGTGGAACTGGCAGATGCAGCAAGTTTGAATTTTACAGAAGGAATCACAATCGAAGCGTGGATAAAGCCAGAAGACATAACAGGCGAGCATTCTATTATTTGCAAATCCTATGATTCAAGCGGCAATGGCTATGAATTGCAAATATATAATCAAGAGTTACGGTATAGGGTTAATCAGCCAACAAAACATTGGGCAAGCTCCACGGGCATTGGACTTAGAGAGGATGAGTGGCAACATGTGGCGGTCACTTATGATTGTGAGCAAGTAAGATTTTACAAAGACGGTATTTTGATTAATACACTACCGGTTGAAGGCGGTTTATATAATTCTACTGCACCAATAGAGATTGGGGTATATCACAATAAAGAAGAAGATTTTTTTGAAGGCTCAATTTGTCAGGTTGCTGTCTATAATCGCGCCCTATTCCTTGAAGAAATCGCCCGAAACTATTTTGCTGCAACAAATTCTGAACCCCTAGAACCTGTTGTCGGTGCGGTTCTTGATTTATGTGCGGCAGAGGAGAAAATCAGTCTCGACCCCGACGGCACCGGTATATGGCAGGATGCAAGTGAAAATGAGCAGGATGCTACTATGTATAATGTTGCATTTACCGAGGGCGATGAAGCTGAAGATTGGCCGGGGCTGGAATTTAACGGAGTGAATAGTTATGCGGAAGTAACATCAGATATTGATTCTTACCTGACCAGTGATGATTCTATCACACTCGAAAGTTTCGTTACTTTTAAGGAATTAGATTACGAGAATGAAAATGGGAAATTGATTACAATGGTAAAAAAGGGAGTCCCGGATAAAGAAGAGGCACATAGCGGATTTGCCCTGGCCTATGATAATAGAAATAACGGCCAAATATTCAAATACACCTGTTTCGGAAATACCGCCGGAGGATATTATGGAGGTGGCAACAATTTTGAAAGCGTTTCTCGGAAGTTAGAAAATAATAAAGCGTATCATTTTGTTGTCACCATAAACGATAGTGACGCTACATTATTTATTGATGGTGAACCGGTTCTGCGTAAACAATTAAATAATCTGGATTTAACAACTGAAGGATCACTATTTATAGGAAGGTGGGGCGCCATTTACGCCCCTCTGGTAATTCATCATCTCCGCATTTACGATCGAGCCCTTACCGATCTCGAAGTTCTGCAAAACTATCTCGCCTGCATAAAGCGTTCATAATGTCGTCTTTGACAAAAATCAATTATGCACTATGGATGTGATTCCGTGGCAATTTTCGGGGAATAGAGAAAGTCCAACCTTTTAAAAATGTTTTGTGGTAGGGCAAGTTATAATAAAATTATGGTAATATATAATTAGGTGTCCGCTTCAAAAAACAGAAGCGAACATTGAGGTGTAAATTTTTTAGTGGTGGGACAACTAAAAAAATTTAGCAGATAATGGTTAGATAGATGGTTGAAGAATAGTTAGGGGGTTGTTAGGGTGCGGAGAACGAAGATCGTATGTACGATTGGTCCGACCAGTGAAAATATTGATACTGTGAAGCAATTATTGTTAAATGGAATGAATGTTGCCCGTTTGAATTTTTCCCATGGGACGTTTGAGGAACATGAGGCACGGATAGCCATGATTCGGCAGGCTTCCAAAGAGACGGGGATTCCCGCAGCAATAATGTTAGATACAAAAGGCCCCGAAATCAGGATGGGTTATATAGAAGGCGGGAAAGCAGTTTTGCAGGAAGGGGAGCAGCTGATTATTACCACAGAGGAGATATTAGGGACAAAGGAGCGGGTGTCGATTAATTATCCCGGCTTACCGGAGGATGTCAAACCCCATGACCTGATTCTGGTTGATGACGGGCTTATTTCTTTAACAGTGCAGAAGGTCGAAAAAACAGAAATATACTGCCGGATTGAAAACGGCGGCGAAATCAGTGACCGGAAAAAGTTAAACTTGCCGGGGGTAAAATTAAATTTACTCAGTTTAACACAAAAAGATATTGACGATATAACATTTGGGGTGAAAGCCGAGGTCGATTTTATTGCCGCTTCCTTTATTCGTTCGGCGGCTGATGTGCTGGCCATCCGGCGGGTGCTGGAAGACTTGGGGGCCGATATCCCGATCATTGCGAAAATTGAGAATCGGCAAGGGGTAGAGAATATTGATGAAATAATTAACGCAGCAGACGGGGTGATGGTGGCCAGGGGAGATCTGGGCGTGGAGATTCCTGTTGAAGAGGTTCCGCTGGTTCAGAAAACGCTGATCGGTAGATGTAACCGGGTTGGGAAACCTGTGATCACCGCTACCCAAATGCTTGATTCTATGATGAGAAATCCGCGCCCGACAAGGGCGGAAGCCAGTGACATTGCCAATGCGATTCTTGATGGCACGGGGGCGATTATGCTATCCGGGGAAACTGCCAGTGGAAAATACCCGGTGGAAGCGCTTAAAACGATGGCTCGCATCGCGGAGTATACGGAGCAATCATTCTTGCGGGAAAGATTTAGTCATGACTGGACAAATACAATGATCAATACGACGACAGAAGCGATTGCGCATGCAACCTGTCATGTTGCCGATAATCTTCATGCGGCGGCGATTATTACGGCGACCCAATCAGGCTCCACCGCCCTGAAAGTATCCAAGTACCGCCCGGGTATTCCGATTATTGCGGTTACTCCTTTTGCCAAGGTCTTACGTAAGCTCCTGATTGTCTGGGGGGTTTACCCTTTGCAGTCCGGGGTATATAGTTCCACCAATGAGTTAATGGAGACCTCCATTCAGACCGTCCTGCAAGCCGGCTATATTAAAACCGGTGATTTGATCGTGATTACCGCCGGGGTACCGGTGGGGATTCCGGGGACCACAAACCTTATTCAGGTTGAAACTGTTTCGGAGATTCTGGCTAAGGGCACGGGGATTGGCCATGCTTCGAAAACCGGCAAAATAGTCCTTGCGGCCAGCGGGCAGGAGGCAATTGAAAAGATTAAAGAAGGAGATATTCTTGTTACCAAGGCGACCGACCGGGAGTATATTCCGGCGTTACAAAAAGCCGGGGCGCTGATCACCGAAGAAGGAGGTTTGACCTCTCATGGTGCGGTGACCGGCTTATTCCTGGAAATTCCCGTAATCGTTGGCGTAGAGCGGGCGACCGAAATTTTGCGGGAAGGGGATACTGTAACGCTGGATACAACCAGAGGACTTGTCTTAAGGGGAGACGTAAAAATTTTGTAGTGTTCTTTCGTAGTGTTCTTTTGAAGTGTCCTATAGTGTAATGTCAAATGAAGAGAGATACTATGTTTAAGTTTAAAGCTTAGGCGCAGGGAGGTTTTTTCATGGACTCTTCATTACCGGTGATTGTTATTGGAGCCGGCGCCGCCGGGCTGATCGCCGCCGGCAGGGCAGCCGAGTTGGGGGCACCGGTTCTTTTGTTAGAAAAGAATAAAGCCGTTGGGCGGAAGTTGCTTATTTCCGGGAAGGGAAGATGCAATATCACCAATAGCGGCGATATTGAGGCTTTTTTGCAAAATTATCATGGTGAAGGGCGTTTTTTATACGGTGCCTTTCATCGTTTTTTTCACCCGGAGCTTCTGGAGTTATTAAGGGAATTTGGGGTAGAGACAAAGGTGGAGAGAGGGGGCAGGGTTTTCCCTGTTTCCGATAAGGCCTCAGATGTGGTGCAGGCTATACTGCAGTATGTGCGGAAGCATCAAGTTGACCTGCGGATCGAAGAGGAAGTGTTGGAAATCCGGCACGAAAAGGGTGTCGTGAAAGGTGTGAAGACGACCCGGGGGAGTATTGCCGGAAAGGCCGTGATTGTAGCCACAGGCGGGAAATCGTATCCGGCAACGGGTTCGACCGGGGATGGGTATAAATGGGCGGCCGCTTTAGGACATACGGTCATTACCCCCGAGACCGGCCCTTGTGCCGCTTAATATTCAGGAGGAATGGGTTAAGCAGCTACAGGGGCTGGCTCTGAAAAATGTGGAGGTTACTTTAACGCATGAGGAAAAAGTATTGGGGAAAGAGTTTGGCGAGATGCTGTTTACGCATTTTGGCGTGTCGGGACCGGTAATCCTCACGTTAAGCCGCCTGGTCGTGGAAAAAGATGCCCGGCCTGGTTTACAGCTCCATCTTAATCTTAAACCGGCTCTTGAGCAGGAAAAGTTGGACAAACGGCTGCAAAGGGACCTGCAAAAGTATCAGCGCAAACAGTTGCAGAACGCTTTGGATGACCTGTTACCCCAGCGTCTGATCCCTGTCGTTATTGAGCTAAGCGGGTTACCGCCGGCTAAGTTTGTTCATCAGCTTACCAGGGAAGAACGTCATAGCCTGGGGCAAACGATCCGGGATTTGCGGATGACTGTCCTCGGCCGCGCTCTTTGGCCGAAGCAATCGTGACGGCCGGTGGTGTGACCTTAAAAGAGGTGAACCCCGGAACGATGGAATCCAAATTGGTCCGCGGTTTGTACTTTGCCGGCGAGGTTTTGGACATTGACGGGCTGACGGGCGGATATAATTTGCAGGCCGCTTTTTCAACCGGGTATCTGGCTGGGGAAAAGGCCGCAGCGCAAGGCTAGACGGTCGAAAACTGTCAACACTGAGGAAGTCAATTAAGGAAAGTCAATTGAGGTGTGTCAGTCGAGGGATGTCAATTGAGAACCTGGTTTTTGGGCAGGGTAAAGGTGCGCCCTTCCGGTCCAGCACCAGATAACCGGCATCAGTAGTATTTGGATCTGTTTTCGGGACGGCGAGGGTTTCCAGGCTGTCGTCCAGGTCTTTAAGGACAGCTATTTTTTGCGGGGCATCTTCATTGGGGGGCAGGTAAGAGCCGGTACGGAGGATAAAGTGCTGCCACTCTTCATCCCAGGAATATTGGCGGCTAATCGGGCGGTTTTGCAGAAGACTGAATTCATATTCGGCCGGTAAGCCTGTGATTTGGTCAGTCAAAGCTTGGCGAGCAGGTGCTGCTGAAAATTCTTGCTCACCCTCTACCAGGAGGAGGATTTGCCCTTCTTTTTCCTGGCAGGTGATCTGGAAAGCCTGTCTGAGCTTCAACCACTGGGGGGGGGTTGACTTGGGATCTTGCCAGGTATTGAGCCAGTTAATCTCCCAGTTGGTGTTTTCGGTAAAAACTTCCCGCAGCCGGTTGTCATGCCATTTCCAGAGCGTAATAACGGCGGAATCGCAAAACGCGCCCAAACGCTCCTGATGGTCCTCCCGGGTCACAAAAACAGGGAGGCCGGCTTCCAGCGGCAGTTTCTCCAGTTTACTGATAGGCAATAGATCGGTGCGGTATGAAACGAGAAATAGTTTTGGCCTTCTTTTTGGAGGAGGACGAGGATGCCTTGCTCGGGAGGAAGGGCGAACGAAAAGACCACTTCCGGTTCCCGGTCCCCCAATAAATCGACAAAAAGAAACTGGGCCTCCCAGGGTTCCCGGTAGTGTTCCGGGACGAGGTATTGGAGGAGCGTTCGTGAAGTTTCCCGGAGTGCATCATTCACCAGGTTTTGCTCTTTGGCCCGTAAGAGGTCAATCTGTAATTGGGGGAAAACGGGGATGGCCCGACCGATCTTACTCACGGGCATGCTCCCGAATCTGCTTAAGTCCAGCCAGGTAATCAAGAGAAGAATAATCAGAAATACTCTGTTCCGTAATTTAATACCCATCTTTTTGCCTCTCCTTGCCAACAAGAAAAAGATAATATATTATAATAGGCGAAAGTGCAATACATAACTGCTATTTGTTGTCATTATTACAATAATCAGTCGTCACGCTCAAAGAAATGCCGGAAGAAAATCGTTGCAAGAAACAAATTAGCGCAAAAAGCAGGAGGGTAGATTATTTGATTGAGGAGGCGTGAAAGAGAGCATGGAAAAATTAAAAAGGACGCCGCTATACTCCAAACATCTTGAACTTGGTGCAAAAATGGTCGAATTCGGCGGCTGGGAAATGCCTGTCCAGTATACGGGCATCATTGAAGAGCATCAGGCTGTTCGTCGTACGGCCGGGCTTTTTGATGTATCTCATATGGGCGAATTTGAGGTCATGGGTGCTGCTGCGTTACCATTTTTGCAGAGCGTTTTAACAAATGATGTGGCCAAAATGGGCGCGGGGCAAATAATCTATACGTTGATGTGTTATCCTCACGGCGGAGTAGTTGATGATTTACTGGTCTATAAGCAGGACGAAGAAAAATATATGCTCGTCGTGAATGCCGGTAATAAGGACAAGGATTGGCAGTGGCTGCAGGAACAGCAACAGAAATGGGCGGATAACGGCAAAAACACCCCAACTTTAGAGGATATCTCCGCAGACATAGGGTTATTAGCGTTACAGGGACCCGCGGCTGAGGAAATCCTGTCCAAAATCTGTTCAGTATCTTTAAAAGATTTACGGTATTATCGATTTTTCTTTGCGGAGGTAGCCGGGGTTAATGCGCTCATTTCCCGGACAGGCTATACTGGGGAAGATGGTTTTGAACTTTATTTAGTGGCGGACAATACCGCCCTTGTTTGGGATGCTCTCTTAGCTGCCGGTAAAGAAAAGGGACTGGTTCCCGCCGGACTGGGCGCAAGGGATACATTGCGCTTTGAGGCGTGCCTGCCTTTATACGCGCATGAATTAAACGAGACAATTACTCCTTTGGAGGCTGGGCTGGGATATTTTGTGGCCTGGGAAAAGGGTGATTTTATCGGGAAGGAAGCTTTACTGGCGCAAAAGCAGAAAGGGGTCCCGCGCAAGCTGGTGGGGCTCGTTATGGTGGAAAGAGGGATCCCCAGAGCCGGCTATCCGACTCGAGAAGGATGGCGTGGTGATTGGCGAAATCACGTCGGGCAGTTTTGCACCTACCTTGGGGCAAAACCTGGGGCTCGCCTATGTGGCAAGCAGTGAAGCCGGGCTGGATAATGAAATAGCGGTGATGATCAGAGGGAAGGCCGTCAAGGCCCAAATCTGTAATAAGCCGTTTTATAGAAGAGGGAGGTAGGATAAAATGTATCCGGAAAATTTAAGGTACACGAAAGAACATGAGTGGATTCTCGTCGAAGGGAAAACAGGGAAGGTCGGTATTACGGAATATGCCCAGCATGCTTTAGGTGATGTAGTATTCGTAGAATTGCCCGAGGTGGGGACAAAATTGAAAATCGGGGAGTCTTTTGGTGTTGTGGAATCAGTTAAAGCAGTGTCGGATGTATACTGCCCCTGTGCGGGTATTGTTACGGCGGTGAATGAAAGCTTGCTGGATACTCCCGAATTAATCAATCAGGATCCCTATGACGAAGGCTGGCTGATTGAAATTGAGGTAGAGGAATTAGACAGTGAGTTATTAAACAGTGCCGAGTACGAAGATTTAGTGGCCGAGGAGGAATAGGCTGATGTCTTTTTTACCGCATACCCGTGAGGAAGAAAATGCGATGCTGCAAGCGATCGGTGTTTCTTCGGCGGAAGAGCTTTTTCGGGATATTCCGCGTGAATTACGTTTAAACAGACCTTTGCAATTACCCGCAGGTCTGCCGGAAAAAGCGGTTTGGGAAGAAGTGCAAAGACTGGCCGAAAAGGACAGGCACACGGACAATTACCTGTGTTTTCGAGGTGCCGGTGCTTACGAACATTATCAGCCCAGTGCGGTAAAGCATTTGCTTTCCCGTGCTGATTTTTATACTGCCTACACGCCATATCAACCGGAAATCAGTCAAGGAACCCTGCAGGCTATTTTTGAATATCAGACCTGTATTTGTGAGTTAACCGGGATGGATGTGGCCAATGCCTCTCATTATGACGGAGCCACCGCCCTTACCGAAGCGGCGATTATGGCTGTTGAGGCAACGAGAAGAAACAAGGTGGTTGTAAGTGCCTTGGTTCATCCGGAATACAGGGAGACCATGCAGACCTATCTGAAAAGGCGCGGGGTGGAACTGATTACCTTGCCCTACGCGGATGGTTTAACGGCGAGTAACGATTTGAGCGCGTATGTAAATGATGAGGTTGCCGCTGTGATGATCCAAAGTCCGAATTTTTTCGGTAGTATCGAAGATATCAGTTTGTTTGCAGAATTTGTCCACGGGAAGGGTGGCTTACTGGTAGCTTGTGTTGATCCCCTTTCCTTAGGTGTTTTGGAAAGCCCCGGCCGGCTGGGCGCCGATATTGTCGTTGGAGATGGGCAGAGTCTGGGTCTTCCGCTCAGCTTTGGCGGACCCTATCTGGGATTTATGGCTTGTAAGGAGAAATATGTCCGGCGCCTACCCGGGCGTATTGTGGGCAAAACAGTAGATCGTTCAGGACGGGAAGGCTTTGTCCTTACCTTGCAAGCCCGTGAACAGCATATCCGGCGGGAAAAGGCCGGTTCCAATATCTGTTCCAATCAAGCCCTCTGCGCTTTGGCGGCGACTATTTATTTGTCTTTGCTGGGGCCGGATGGTTTAGCAGAGGCGGGAAAGCAATGCTTGCAAAAGAGTCATTTTGCTCAACAGCGCATAGCAGCACTGCCCGGTGTGACCATACCCTTTGCGGCACCCTTCTTTCAGGAGTTTGTCGTCAAGACAGCGGAAGCGCCGGCGGTAATCAATCAACGTCTGTGGGAGGCCGGGATCTTAGGCGGTTTGGAGTTGCGCAGATTTTATCCGGAGTTGGATAATCACCTGCTGGTTTGTGTGACCGAAATGCGCTCCCGGGAAGAGATTGAGCGGCTGGTGCAGGCTTGGGGAGGTGACCGGTAATGGAGAAGCTGATTTTCGAAAAAAGCGTTAAAGGCAGAAAGGGCAATTATTTACCAGCTTTAGATGTTCCGGATTGTCCTGTCGAGGAACTGCTACCGACAGCATTTTGCCGTAAGGAAGCCCCAGCCTTGCCGCAATTGACGGAAGTGGAAGTGGTGCGGCATTATACCCGGCTATCTCGTTTAAACTACGGGGTGGATACCGGCTTTTATCCGCTGGGGAGCTGTACCATGAAATACAACCCGAAGATAAACGAAGATGCGGCCAATCTTCCGGGCTTTAGTAAGATTCACCCTTATCAGCCGGTGGATAGTGTGCAAGGGGCTTTGGAATTAATGGCCAAAACCCAGGCTTATCTTGCGGAAATCGCCGGAATGGATGCGGTGACCTTACAGCCGGCGGCCGGAGCCCATGGCGAATTGACCGGGATCTTGCTGATTATGGCTTATCATACGGCCAGAGGGGATTTGAAACGAAACAAGGTGATTGTTCCGGATTCTTCCCATGGGACTAATCCGGCAACTGCGGCCTTGGCCGGTTGTCAAATTATTGAGGTTCCCTCCAACGAAAAAGGCGGCGTCGATTTGGCAGCCTTGCGCGCGGCGGTGGGGGAAGACACGGCGGCTTTGATGCTCACCAATCCAAGTACACTGGGGCTCTTTGAAACGCAAATCAAAGAGATTGCGGAAATAGTTCATGCCGCGGGCGGTCTCTTATATTATGACGGGGCCAATATGAACGCCATTATGGGTTATACCCGCCCCGGCGATATGGGCTTTGATGTGGTGCATTTTAATCTGCATAAGACTTTCTCTACCCCCCATGGTGGCGGTGGTCCGGGCTCCGGTCCGGTAGGGGTAAAAGCGATGCTGGAGCCCTTTTTGCCTAAACCGGTGATCCGGTATGATGAACAGACTCAGCGGTATTTGCTGGATGAGGAGCGGCCCCAGTCCATCGGTAGAGTGAAAGCTTTTTACGGAAATTTTGGCGTCGTGGTGAAAGCCTTTACTTATATGCTGATGCTGGGCGGGGAAGGACTAAAAGAAGCCAGTGAAAAAGCCGTCTTAAACGCCAATTATTTAATGACGTTGTTGACGGAGCATTATGACCTGCCCTATGCCGGACCGTGTAAGCATGAATTTGTCATTACGCCGCGTAATACCCAGCAGACAGGCGTTCATACCCTGGATATCGCCAAAAGGCTGATTGATTATGGCTATCATCCGCCGACAATTTATTTCCCCTTGATGGTCCATGAAGCCTTAATGGTTGAACCCACGGAAACAGAGAATAAAGAGACTTTAGATGAGTTTGCGGCAGCCATGACGGCCATTGCCCGGGAGGCGGAGGAGAATGCCGAATTACTGCATGATGCCCCGCATCTGACTCCGGTGAGCCGTCTCGATGAAACACAGGCGGCCCGTAAGCCTGTATTACGCTGGAAAGCGCAATAGCCATCGCAATAATCCACCGTAATAATCATCCGCAACAGCCAGATTTATGAATAATTCTTTGGGCGCAAGTAATCGATAATGCACCTTAACTCGTCCCTGAACATATATTAAAAAAGGGACGGGGGTGCATTTATGATGGAAAAGGCGATTTTCTTTTCGGGTTACGGTACTTCTTATTTTTATAAAAACGATAGTCTTGTTAAAAGAAATCTAGAATTATTTCCTGAAACCTTGCCTGCTTTGCGCTTTTTGTCCAGAAGAGGTTATCTGCTGGTGCTCACAGCACCTGAAATGCAGGAATATAAGGCTTTTCAGAGCTGTCTTAAGGATAAAAGAATCACAGTGCAATACTGGAATGGCCGTGAAGAGGATGTCGATGCGCTTATTGAGAAGCATTTTCTTAATATACAGGACTGTTTTTTTATTACGGATGGGCATTACCTACAGGAATACTTGCCGCTGGGGTGGCAGACAATTTTAGTGCTGACTGGGAAAGGGGTATCTACTTTGGATATTTTAGATCCCCCCCAATTGGAACAAATATACGATATTTGTAAGGATATTTACGCTGCCGCAATCAGTATTGCGATTCATAAGTGAAAAGCCGGAACAAGATGTTAAATATGCTTACTACATCTGCTTAATAACCATGTTGAGAATAAAATTCCGATTGTAATTGATGAATTTGGCATTAGAAGGAGTTCGAGCGAATACATAAAACTGGAGAATTTAGATTCCCAAGCCGAATTGGGGCAAAAAGTTAAAGAGGGTTTAGAAATCAGTAAGCAAAATAAACCTAATGAAGATAAAATAGATACCTTTAAGATAGCTAGTGGAGAAAAAAGCTGGAGAAGTTTTCAGCAAAAACATCAGTGCATCGTAGTATTGCTAATCGACAATAAAAAATATGTAATTTCTGCTTTTAAAAGATCGATTAAATATTCATATGCACAAACAAAAGATGATCCGGAGGACTATACAATGGAGATTGAAGCTGATGTTTCGAATGCTTTGTTAGGTGCATTAGTGATCGATTAGTGATCGGAATGTTTAAAAAACTGGAGTATAATTAAAGGCTCTTGCCAAATAGAATAAATAGTAAGAGCAGGGTTTTAGTTAATTTTCCCGGAGGTAATGCCACTAGTAATTGCGGATTTACACCTGTGTCAACAGACCCCGCAGTGGACACACTCTTTGCCACAGAATCCGAAAATTATGGCCAAGGTATCATCTATATTGCAACCAAACGTGATTTAGCAGGTGTTATAATTGAAGAAGGTAACTTTCTTTCAGTTACAGAAAAAGAAGTGGGGATAAAGTTATTACCGGAGCAATATGCAAAAATGGCCAGCGTTTCAATTTCTGCAGCCGAATCACGATCTATACTTAATGAAATGGGAATACACATTCCTACCAGAATTTACGATAAGTTACAACTCAGCACCTTATTAGAGGAGCTACCCAAATTAACTTCTGAACAAATACGACAATTTTTTCTTAAAGTACTTGAGATGAAAGGAATGATATAATGAGCAAGGAATCAGTATTTGAAATTGACGTATATATTCTTGATTCAAAGCAGGATTCTTTGAAAACATATATATTAAAGGGAAGGGCATACCGAGATGTAAGGGTGGGGGACAGACTATCGATAAATTTAAATAATCATGATAAAACACTTCAAGTCGTAATTAAGAACATAAATAGCTATAGAACGGATTTGGATTTTTTAGATGCTGGATTAACCGCTGAATTAACAGCGGTTGGAGAAATAGACATAATGTTATCTAAGGAAATAAGTTCAGAAGCTGCGTTTGATGTTTATGAATATACTTTTCTCGATAGTTTGAAATCTTTTAAAATAAAAGGGAAAGCACTAACTGAAGTGAAGATTGGAGAAACGCTAATAGTCAATTTACTTAACCAGGACGAACCACTTAAATTGATAATCAAACGAATTATTATCGATGATAAGGCTACTGATGCAATATCTTCCGGAATGCTTGGAGAATTAGTTGTAGTAGGGAGTTTACATAAAGTGGCTTTATGTAGGGAAAATTGAAGCTGATGCATTAATAGTTAAATAACGATTTAATTACAGTGAATTCATAAAGGTGCCCTGCTAATATGCAGGGTACTTTTATGATATAATAGCCCAAAAGGGGGTCGTTTGAGGCATGGAACAGATTCAGCGGGTCGTAGTAACTGTAGTTGGACAGGATAAAATCGGAATTATTGCCGGCGTATCTGGAGTTTTGGCCAAATATCAGGTGAACATATTAGATATCAGCCAGACTATTTTACAGGATTTTTTTACGATGATTATGATTGTGGATATTTCCCAAGCCTCCGTGAGCTTGCAGGAACTGCAGCAGGTTTTGAAAGAGCAAGGGCAAGAAATTGGGGTTCAAATCAATGCCCAGCATGAGGATATTTTTAAATATATGCATCGCATTTAAGTAATGAATAGGGTGAAAACAACTGATTTGGCAGACGAGTGAACAGTAAGAAATTCAGCAAGCAAGTCAGAAGTAAGAAAGAGAGGGAGAATTGAATGCCCATTACCTTCATGCCGGAAGAAATTATCGAAACAATTCAGATGGTACGGGCGGAAAATTTGGATATCCGGACAATTACGTTAGGCATTAGTCTACGCGATTGTGTCGCTAGTGAAATAAAGATTGTGGCGCGGAAGATCTATGATAAAATAACCAGCAAAGCGGAGAGACTTGTCCGGACCGGAGAGGATATTTCCGAGGAATTTGGCATTCCGATCATCAATAAACGTATTGCGGTTACTCCCATTGCGTTGGTCGGTGAAGGCTGCACCGATACGGAAGATTATCTTGCCTTAGCCCTGGCGATGGATCGCGCGGCGAAAGAGGTGGGCGTCAATTTTATCGGGGGCTTTTCGGCCCTTGTGCATAAAGGTTTTACCAAAGGGGACGAAATCCTGCTTAATTCCATTGCCCGGGCTTTAGCCGAAACTGAACGGGTCTGTGCGTCGGTGAATGTAGCCACAACGAAAGCCGGAATAAATATGGATGCGGTGTACCGGATGGGCAGGATTATTAAGGACACGGCCGAGTTGACCAAGGAGGCCGACGGCTTGGGCTGTGCCAAATTGGTGATCTTTTGTAATGTGCCGGAAGACAATCCATTTATGGCCGGGGCTTTTCATGGTCTCGGTGAACCGGAAACAGTGATTAATGTAGGGGTAAGCGGTCCGGGAGTAGTTTTCCGTGCGGTGAAGGAAAACCCTCATGTTGATTTTGGCACCTTAGCCACGATTATTAAGCATACGGCCTTCAAAGTCACCCGGATGGGTGAATTGGTGGGGAGAGAAGCCGCGAAACGCTTGCAGGTACCTTTTGGCATTGTCGATCTTTCTTTAGCGCCGACTCCGGCGATCGGGGATAGTGTCGCGGATATTCTGGAGGCGATGGGGCTGGAGAAGGTTGGCGGGCACGGAACAACAGCGGCCCTCGCCTTGTTGAACGATGCCGTAAAAAAGGGCGGCGCGATGGCTTCCTCTTATGTCGGCGGGTTAAGCGGTGCTTTTATTCCGGTGAGTGAGGATGCCGGGATGATTAGGGCGGCGGAAGAAGGCGCGTTATGTGTGGATAAGCTCGAGGCGATGACCTGTGTTTGTTCGGTAGGGCTGGATATGATTGCGGTGCCCGGCGATACACCGACGGAGACTTTGGCCGCTATTATTGCCGATGAAGCGGCGATTGGGATGATCAATAAAAAAACCACCGCGGTAAGGATTATTCCTGTTCCGGGGAAGACGGTGGGGGAGCGGGTGGAATTTGGCGGTCTCTTGGGTTCGGCTCCCGTGATGTCCCTTCATCCTTATAGTGCGGCGGATTTTATCAAGCGGGGCGGCAGAATTCCCGCGCCCCTGATTTCGCTGAGTAATTAGCACCCGAAAAAAGAGCAAAAAAAAACTGCCCCGTTCAGGAGGCAGTTTTTGGTTCAATCTTTGTTGACTTACAGGCGAACTACGTTTTCGGCTTGTGGGCCACGGTTGCCTTGCACAACATCAAAAGAAACGTTTTGGCCTTCGTCTAAGGTTTTAAAACCTTCGCCTTGAATAGCGGAAAAATGTACGAATACATCTCCACCTTCGTTTGATTCGATGAAGCCATAACCTTTTTCTGCATTAAACCATTTTACTTTTCCTTGCATTTAAAAACCCTCCTTTTCAATCATTCTGATCAAAAACGTTTAATCCAAAACCCTTGACCAAGAAAAATGAAAAAGAAGAGGCCAAAGCTGGTTTATGGGTGAAACTTTTTTAATACAAATGACATTTTAGCATAGTTTTGTAGCAATGTAAAGCTCGAAGGTGTATTATTTTTGTATCAGTTGACCTCAGATGACCTTCAATTGTCATCCTATCAGTTGTCATTAGCGGTTAAAATTATTAGCTAGCGGCAGGAGAGGGAATATTATTAAAAGCGGGGTGAGCGTAATGGAAAGTAATAAATCGGAGGACACAGGCCCAAAGAGCAGTTTGGAGGGCCGGGTGAAAGAATTAGCTCTGGCGATGGAGAAAATGAAATTCGCCGAATATGTAGAATACATTAATGATACCAAAAGAATGCTGGTGACTAATTTTTTGGCGGGAATTGCCCGTGGGCTTGGCATGGCGATTGGTTTCACAATTCTGGGGGCGTTACTGCTTTATTTATTAAGACAACTGGTGGTGCTAAATTTAC
The DNA here is from genome assembly GCA_050951585.1 of Peptococcia bacterium. GTDB lineage: Bacteria > Bacillota > Peptococcia > DRI-13 > DTU073 > UBA3937. Next base: position 25,104 of record JBMNJI010000011.1, read on the forward strand.
CGCTAATTGGCGATTTTATTGCGCAGATCGTGGAACTGGTAAACGATAGTATGCAGAACCGCTAAGACCGCTAAGGTTAAGGCTAAAGTTAAACAAAACCACACAGGTTAAGTGGTTGGAAAAGGCCTGGGTTTATGGTAAAATAACAAATAATGTTAGTGAGTCAAAAAGAGGGCAAATAATCGATTAGACGAGGTACAGGAAAATGACTTTTTGGATCTGGGGGATTCTTGTTTTTTTGCTTGATCGCGGAACAAAGTATTTGGTTTTAGCAAATATGCAGCTTGGCGAATCAATCCCGGTGATTCAAGATTTTTTCCATATTACTTATATCCTTAACCCGGGGGCGGCCTTTGGGATTTTTGCGCAAAAGACCTGGTTTTTTATTGTCGGTACGGTTGTGATTGTCACGGTAATCATTTATTTGAATTATACGTTAGGAAAGAAGAAGAGGTATATCTCTGTTATCTTGGGGCTGGTGGCCGGCGGCGCGGTTGGCAATTTACTGGATCGGCTGCAGACCGGGCTGGTGATTGATTTTATTGATTTTCGCGGAATCTGGCCGTATATTTTTAATGTGGCCGATTCAGCCATTGTGCTTGGGATGATTTTCTTGTCCTGGCAGATCATCAGGTCGGAGAAGCTGAAAGACTGAAAAGCGGAAAGGTTAAAAAAGATGGGCAAGTATTATCGGAAAAAACCGGTGAGCAGAGCAGACAGTTGCATGATTGACGGGCAGTTGCGTGTTGATGAAGGGGCGCAAGGGATTCGTTTGGATGTCTTCGTGACCCGGCAATTAGGGGATTTGACCCGGTCCCAGGTCCAGCGCTTCATTGAGGAAGAAAGGATCTTCGTTAATGGGCAAGCCGTAAAGGCGAATTATAAGACGAAAAAGGGAGATTTGGTCCTTTATCGGTTACCGGAAAACAAGACGCCGGAAATATTACCGGAAAAAATTCCTTTGCAGATTGTCTATGAAGATGCGGATGTGCTGGTCATTAATAAACCCCAGGGAATGGTGGTTCATCCGGCCAATGGAAATTATCACGGGACATTGGTTAATGCGCTTCTCGGGTACGGTTGCAGTTTGTCCGGTCTGAATGGAGTTATGCGGCCGGGGATTGTGCACCGGATTGACAAAGACACTTCGGGGCTTCTGGTGGTGGCGAAGCATGATGAGGCCCATCAGGATTTAGCACAGCAGATCAAAAAACACGAGATAAAAAGAGAGTATCTGGCGCTGGTGCACGGCGTGATCTCGGAGCCCGGAGGAAAAATTGATGCTCCGATCGGGAGAGATTTGCGGGACCGGCAGAAGATGGCCGTTGTTTTTCGCAATAGTAAACAGGCAGTGACCCGCTATTGGGTTTTGGAACGTTTAGCAGATTATACGCTGGTGAAATGTCGGCTGGAAACAGGACGGACCCACCAGATTCGCGTCCATATGGCCTATTTGCATTATCCGGTTGTGGGCGATCCAAAATACGGATTACGCAAGGAGAAGCTTCCTTTGGCAGGGCAGGCCCTCCATGCGGCCACTTTGGGTTTTGTGCATCCGCGGAGTAAGGAGTGGTTGGAATTTACGGTAGATTTACCGGCGTATTTTCAGGAGTTGTTACACTCCTTAGGAAGTGCCTATTTGGCTGCTCTTGGAGAGCAATGAAAAGGTAAGATCAGGTAGAAGACTTCATAAGCAGAGGATTGGCAAAAAAACAGGAAGGTAAACAGGGGAAGGAGAGTGTTAATTGGCGATGCTCAAAGAAAAAGCGAGACTACTTGACCGGGATGGAATCAGAAGGTCGTTAACACGTATTGCGCATGAAATTTTGGAGAAAAACAAGGGAGTGGAAGATTTAATTCTGGTGGGGATCCGCCGTCGCGGCGTACCGTTGGCGGAGCGCCTGGCCGAGATTATCAAACAGATTGAAGGTGTTCAGGTTCCGGTTGGGAAGTTGGATATTACGCTGTATCGTGATGATTTAACGGCCTTAAGCGATTATCCGGTCGTGCGGGGAACGGAGATTCCGTATGATGTGACCAATAAAACCGTTATTTTTGTGGATGATGTTTTATTTACCGGCAGAACCATTAGAGCGGCCATGGATGCGCTGATGGATATGGGCAGACCACATTTAATCCAGTTAGCGGTCCTGATTGACCGGGGTCATCGTGAATTGCCGATCAGAGCTGATTATATCGGGAAAAATGTCCCGACCGCAAAAAAAGAGAGCATCAAGGTGATGCTCCAGGAGATCGACGACGAAGAAGGGGTCGTGATTGTGGAAACGGAGTAGCAGGAGAATCCTCTTTAGGAGGATACTTCCTCTTTGCTTGCGTCGAGCATTTTCGTAATCATGTCCGGTTCCGGTGTTACATATAAGGTGCGCTGATTATCATAGAGCACGAAGCCGGGTTTGGCTCCTTTTGGTTTCCAGACGTTCTTGCGCAGGGTATAATCCACCGGCACATGGGCAGAGTTTCGTGCCTGTGAATGATAAGCGGCGAGCATGGCGGCTTCTTCGAGAATTTCTGCGGGAATATCCGCGTGGTTGGGATTCTTGATGACCACATGGGAGCCGGGAATATCCTTTGTATGCAGCCAGAGGTCATCTGCCTTGGCCATTTTCATAGTGAGTTGGTCGTTTTGTCTGTTGTTTTTCCCCACATAGATAATCCATGAATCACGCGTGATTTTTTGCGGCAGGCTGGCTGTTTGCTGTTTTTCTGACCGGCCTGCCTTACTTGTTTTGCCCGTTTTGCCCGCTTTGCTTGCTTTACCTGGTTGATGCGCTTTCCACTTACTGTCGCTGCCTTGTCCTTTTAGGGCAGCGCTTTTTTTGTTGCCGGCAGTTTGCGGGTAACCGGCTTCCCGGAATTCTTCCTGTATTTCTGCTATTTCCCCTGAGGTGGTGACGCTTTGCAGGGAACTGATCAGACTGTATAAATAGGTCAGCTCTTCTTTTGTCTCCTGTAACTGTTTTTCGGCTTTAATTGCCGCATTTTTGGCTTTCTGGTAGCGGGTGAAATAGCGTTGCGCATTTTCACCGATGGAAAGATGCTCATCCAGGGGGATGAGCTCTATTTTGCCTTCGGGGTCATAATAATTAGGCACGCGGGCTTCTTTACCCGGCGAAAGCTGATAGAGCTGAGCAGTGAGCAGTTCACCCCAGAGACGGTATTGATCGGTCTTTTGTGCTTCGAGGATCGTTTCACTTTGCAGACCGGCTTTTTTTTCGCAGCGGGCAATTTCTTTTTTGACGAGGCTTTCCAGATTGCTTTTTTGCTGCTTTAGGAGAGAAGCAGTATTTTTATGCTGATAGTAATAATCGAGCGCTTCATTCATGGAGGCAAAACTACGGCGCAAGGCTGCAGGGTAAGAGCTTAGCGCCAGTGCGGAAAAGGCGACGGGCTGTCTGTCTTGCACAATCACTTCCGGTGAAAAAGCTCCATCTTTAAGCATAGCGCCGAGCTCGGTAACTTGCTGCCATAAAGTGCTTAGCTCATATTCGCCGCAATAATCAAGAGGCTGCAGGGGGTCAAGGCCTGAACGGCAAAGGATTTCCGCCACTGACTGAGGGCTCACTCCATTTATTATTTTCAGCAGAGCTTTGTTTAAGGGTGTGGAGAGGGGCTGAGCAAGCAGACGGTTATAGAAATCTTCTTGCCGTATTTCCCCGGGCTCAAGTTTATCTTGCGGCGGAGGGAGAAGATAGGGAAGACCGGGTAGTACCTGCCTGTAGCGACTGATCGAAGCCGGCACTCGGTGAATGGCATCGATAATTTTGTTTTGGGCGGGATCAAGCAACAGGATGTTGCTGTGTTTACCCATTATCTCCACAATAACCTGGCGTAATGCTGTTTCTCCTAATTCATCAATTACTTCACAGTTAATTTCCAGCACCCGTTCCAATTTTTGCTGGGTAATGGAGATTATTTTACCGCCTTCGAGATGTTTGCGCATCACCATACAAAACAGCGGCGGTGTAGTGGGGTTTGGCGGGGTCTGGGTTACGGTATGCACTCTTGCCTCCTGGGCAAGGGTGGAGAGCAGTAACTTCAGAGAAGCTCCTCCCTTGCGGTGCACTACAAAAATCAGCTCGTGCTTCGTGGGTTGATAAATTTTATCAATACGGGCTCCGCGCAGGGCCTCTTCCAGTTCTAACGCAACTGCCCGCATCACTATTCCATCAAAGGCCATCTTTATTCTCTCCGATCTGAATAATATTCTATTTCTGCCAGTCATTATCTAGATTATATCACTAGATTATATCAAGAGAACATATCTCTGGGATAGTGCTTTCGTGAGGGGATCCTTTCTGAATTAATCCCGAGAAGGTTCCAGGAAAAGCAAAAAAGCAGGAATTTGGGGGTTCATCTAGAAGTAAAACAAAGAAATATATTAATTTGAATTAGGTGATAATATGTATTCAAATAACAATGAGATTGAAAAGATAAAAAAACAAATATTATTGAAATATAGTCCAGAGGATATTATCCTCTTTGGTTCGCATGCCAAAGGATTGGTTAAACGGGGAAGTGATATAGTTATCTATACTCCCTTCGGAGTGGTCGAAGTATAAGGATGATCGGGCGAATTTTGCAAACATCATTAAAAGAACGGGGGTGAGCCTGGTTTGACCGATTCAATGAAGCACAAAGAATGGTTTGAAATGGGCAAAAAAGATCTAAAGAGTGCTGAAATTTTATATAAATATGAAGCCGATAATGGGATAGTATGAGCATAGAATTTAAAATGGCATCGGAGTGAAAGGCGAGGAGCATATCAATTTCTGCTTTTTTAGAAGATTGATTATGCTCTTTCTTTTTCTTGTTGTCGCGGTTTCCCATATTAACCGGCATTTTTTGCCGCCTGACCGAATAAGATTTTAAAGTCTGAGGGCTATTGTCCTCACTGCTATGGCATAAATTTTTGGTTAGGTTTTGGCTAAAAAAATGTGGGTGGGAGGCAGAAAATAAATGCGACAAAGACTACATTGGGAGGAAATGACGGTAGCTGAAGTTGGCTTAGAATTGATGACAGACCCGGCGAAAGGGCTGACCACCAGGGAAGCTCAGCACCGCTTAGTCATAACCGGCTTAAACCAGTTAAAAGAGCAGAAAAAGGTCTTGCCGGTGATGCTTTTTTTCGCTCAATTCCGCGATTTTATGGTGATGGTGTTAATCGCCGCGGCCTTAATCTCGGCCTTTGTGGGGGAGATGGCGGACGCAATTACGATTATGGCGATTATCATTTTAAATGCCTTATTGGGTTTTATTCAGGAGTATCGGGCCGAAAAGTCATTGGAGAAGCTAAAAAAGCTTACGGCCCAGGAAACGACGGTGCTGAGAAACGGCATGTTAAGTGTCATCCCGGCAATACAACTGGTTCCCGGTGATGTTGTCTTAGTAAAAACGGGGGATATTATCCCGGCGGATTTACGCCTTTGCGGGAGAGGACAGTTGGAGATCAATGAAGCTGTTTTAACCGGGGAATCATTTCCGGTACAAAAACAGGCGGAAGAGGTTTGCAGCGAAAATACCGCCTTAGGGGACCGCAAAAATATGGCTTATCTGGGCACGGTGGTGACGCGGGGAACGGGAACGGGGATTGTGGTCAGCACGGGGATGTCAACGGAAATGGGACAGATTGCCGGTTATATTCAGGATGTGGGGGAAGGGGAAACGCCGCTGCAGAAGCGCCTTGCCCAGTTGGGCCGTTGGCTCGTTTTTGCCTGTTTGGCCATTGTCGGGTTGGTGGTTGCTTTGGGAATAGTGCGCGGGGAGCCGTTTTATCAGATGATTCTAACAGGCGTTAGTTTGGCGGTCGCCGCTATTCCGGAGGGCCTGCCGGCCATCGTAACGGTGGTATTAGCCATTGGGGTGCAGAGGATGGTCAAACGTCAGGCGATCGTCCGGGCGTTGCCGGCGGTAGAAACTTTAGGTTGTGCCACAGTCATTTGTTCGGATAAAACAGGTACTTTGACCCAGAATGAAATGACCGTACGACAGCTTTACCTGGGTGCAGAAATGGTAACGATAAGCGGAGAGGGATACGCGCCTCATGGAAAGATCACTTTTGCCGGAGGCGTTCCGGCTGAGCTCAAGAGTAAGCCAGGACTGGAGTTAGCCTGGCAGATTGCCGCTCTTTGTAATAATGCTTATCTCAAAAAGAAGGAGACGGTCCTTTCCGGTCTTTTCCGGAGAACGAACGAAGAATGGCAGATTCTCGGTGATCCGACCGAGGGAGCCTTACTTGTCGCGGCCGCCAAAGGGGGTTTTTGGCGTGAACAGTTGGAGAAAGAGAGGCACAGAGTAGTTGAATTGCCTTTTGACGCTGACCGCAAAAGGATGAGTGTGGTCTATCAGCAGCAGAATGGGCAAAAAGTCGTCTATACGAAGGGTGCGCCGGATGTGCTTCTTAATTTGTGTAACAGGGTCTGGTGGGAGGGGGCGGTTATCCCGCTTACGGCGGAAATTAAAGAAAAAATACTCGCCCAAAATGACCGGCTGGCAGCACAAGCGCTGCGGGTGATTGGCCTATGTTATCGAGAGATAAAGACAGAGACAGAGCTGGAGCAAAAGCTGATCTTCGTAGCTTTGGCGGGGATGATTGATCCGCCCCGTCAATCAGCGGTGCAGGCAGTGAAATTGTGCAAACAGGCGGGGATTAAGACGGTAATGATTACGGGTGACCATAAAACGACGGCGGAAGCGGTTGCCCGCGAGCTCAGGATCTTGCCGCCTACTTTTCAAGCAGGGCAGGATGCCGCAGGACAAAATAATTTTACGCTGCATCAGGCGAGGCAAAAGGGCATAGGGTCAAACAGAATAATTCTGAATGGAGGTGGGCGCGCGGCAGCAGTGCTGACCGGTCGGGAAATTGATGAGTTGAATGATGCCCAGCTCTTGCAAAAAGTGAACGAGGTTGCGGTTTACGCCCGGGTTTCCCCTCGGCATAAGCTGCGGATTGTCCGTGCTTTGAAAAAAAAGGGGCATGTTGTGGCAATGACCGGAGACGGCGTAAATGACGCGCCGGCGGTTAAGGAGGCCGATATCGGGGTCAGTATGGGAATCAGCGGGACGGATGTAACCAGGGAGGCCTCCGCCCTGATTCTGGCCAATGATGATTTTGCGACCATTGTGGCGGCGGTGGAAGAGGGGCGCATTATCTATGATAATATCCGCAAGTTTATCCGTTATTTACTTTCCTGTAATGTCGGTGAAGTACTGACAATGTTTATGGCGGCCCTTTTCGGGGTGCCGATGCCGTTACTGCCCATTCAGATTTTATGGTTAAATCTGGTCACCGACGGGTTACCGGCCATGGCGCTGGGGCTGGATCCCGGTGATCCCGGCGTAATGTATCGCCAACCGCGTGGCCCGCGGGAAAGCGTTTTTGCCCATGGCTTAGGTGGACGCATTTTGGCCACGGGGGCGATGATTAGTGTGGTGACGCTCTTGGCTTATCTCCTTGGCTATTATTGGGGCGGACAGAATTTAGATTTTGCCAGAACGATGGCCTTTACGATCCTCGTGTTTGCTCAGTTGGTATTTGTGTTTCAATGCCGTTCGGAAAACTTCTCCCTTTGGGAACTCGGCCTGTGGACTAATCCTTACCTTGTGGGCGCCGTATTATGTTCGGCGGGAATGCAGCTGGCCGTACTCTATCTGCCCTTTTTGCAGCGGATTTTTCATACGGTTCCCTTACACGCGGAGCATTGGTTCTCCATCTTTTGCCTGCTCGGAGGAATTACCCTCTTGCAGGGATTGTACCGTACTGTTAAAATCAGGGGAAAGGGTAAAATAAAGATCTTAGGGGGGAAATCAGTGTGAATTTTACCAAAATGCATGGTTTAGGGAACGATTTTATTGTGGTTGATGGTCTTAAGGAAACCTTACCGCACGATCTATCGGGAATAACTGCGCGGCTTTGCGACAGGCATTTCGGGATAGGGGCTGACGGTTTAATAGTTGTTCTTCCCTCGGACAAAGCCGATTTTCGGATGCGGATTATTAATTCCGACGGCAGTGAAGTGGAGATGTGCGGCAACGGGATCCGCTGTTTTGCCGCATATTTATACGAAGCAGGACTGTTGAAACAGGCGCAGGATACTTTTACCGTCGAAACTTTAGCGGGAATTATGACGCCGCACTTGGTGCTGCAGGACAGGAAGGTTGCGGCCGTAACGGTGGATATGGGGGAACCTGTGCTGGAAAGGAGTGCGGTTCCGATGCTTGGACCGGCTGGACAAGCAATCAATGAACCCTTAGAAGTTCTCGGGACAACTTTTCCGATCACGGCCGTATCGATGGGGAATCCTCATTGTGTGATTTTTGTAGATAATGTGGAAGCGATTGATTTAGCCAAATACGGACCCGCCCTCGAAACACATCCCGCTTTTCCACGCAAAACGAATGTCCATTTTGTGCAGGTCTTAAACAGTCAGGAACTGAAAATGCGGGTATGGGAAAGAGGAGTCGGACCTACTTTAGCGTGCGGGACAGGGGCCTGTGCGACTTTAGTAGCGGCCGTCAGCAACGGAAAGGCGGAGCGTCAGGCTAAAGTCCATTTACCTGGGGGAACACTAGAAATTGAATGGGCGGAGAATAATCATGTTTATATGACCGGATCAGCCCGCACGGTTTTTACCGGAAAAGTGGATGACAACGGAAGATAAGGTTGAAGATAGTAAACAATTCCGTTAAAATTAAGGATAGGCACAAGACGCAATAGCGGATGAGCAAAGATTTTTCAGAGAATCAAGAAGAGAATCCAAAGAAAGGGAGTATAAAGTAAAATGGAAGCCACTCGGATAAAAAAATTACCACCATATTTATTTGCCAGAATCGAAAAGAAGATCGAAGAGGCCAAGGAAAAAGGGATCGATATTATCAGCTTCGGGATTGGCGATCCTGATTTGCCCACTCCTCAGCCGATCATTGATGAGCTATGTAAGGAAGCCCAGAACCCGGCTAATCATCAGTACCCTTCCTCAGTAGGGATGCTATCTTTCCGTCAGGAGGTTGCGGCTTATTATCATAAGAGATTCGGCGTGGAGCTGGATCCGCGCAAGGAAGTTGTTTCCTTAATCGGTTCCAAAGAAGGGATTGCTCATATTAATTTCTGCTATGTGGACCCCGGTGATGTGAATCTAGTCCCGGATCCGGGTTATCCTGTTTATGGCATCGGCACGTTGCTGGCCGGCGGGGAAGCATATCTCATGCCCTTACGGGAGGAGAACGGCTATTTGCCGGATCTGGCGAAAATCCCGGCCGACATCGCCCAAAAGGCGAAGTTAATGTTTATTAATTACCCGAACAATCCTACCGGAGCCGTTGCGGGCAAGGAATTTTTTGAGGAAGTCGTGGCGTTTGCCAGGAAATATAATATTATTGTGTGTCATGATGCGGCCTATACGGAGATTGCCTATGACGGGTATCGTCCGGTCAGTTTTCTGGAGGTGCCGGGGGCCAAGGAGGTTGGCATCGAATTTGGTTCTCTTTCCAAGCCGTTTAATATGACCGGCTGGCGTATCGGCTGGGCTGTCGGGCGCGAAGAGGTGGTCGAATGTTTGGGTAGATTAAAATCAAACCTCGATTCCGGGCAGTTTCAGGCGATCCAGTATGCGGGCATGAAAGGACTGCGCAACGCGGAGCAGAGTGTGCGGGAATTGTGCCGCATTTATCAAAAGAGAAGAGATATGATGGTGGACGGTTTTAACCGGATGGGCTGGAAGATGGCGAAACCACTGGGTACTTTCTATATCTGGGCGCCCGTACCCAAGGGCTTTGATTCGGCTTCTTTTGCGGAATATGTCTTGGAAAAGGCGGGTGTCATCATTACCCCCGGTAACGGCTATGGTCAGTACGGCGAAGGATATTTCCGCGTCTCGATTACCATACCCGAGGAGAGAATTAAAGAAGGCTTGCGCCGTTTAGAGGAGAATCTCGGCAAGGTGGAGTTCTAGGAGAAACCTGGTAGATATTAAAAGGCGGGGAGTTGTTGATTTTGCTGAGAAGCATGACTGGTTTTGGACGAGGTAATTATCTGGGCAAGTTAAAACAGGTCACGATCGAAATAAGAGCGATCAATCATCGTTTTGGCGAAGTACTGGTGAAGCTGCCCCGCCAGTATACCGCTTTGGAGGAAAGAATCAAACGTTCCGTGCTCGAAGAAGTGTCCAGGGGGCATCTTGAAGTCTTTGTCAAATTAGAGGATACCGTTGAGAAAGCACGGGAAGTGCAAGTTGACAAAGCCCTTGCCTTAGCATATTATAAAGGATTGAAGGAATTGGCAGATGTTACCGGGCTGCCTTGTGAGATTGGTGTTACGCAAATAGCTCAGTTGCCGGATGTCTGCAAACTCACGGAACAGGAAGAAGATCCGGAGAGCATTTGGGCGGATATCGCGCCGGCCTTACAGGAGGCCCTGGCTAATCTACTCGCCATGCGGACCCAAGAGGGCCAGAAGCTAAAGGATGATTTACTGGGGCGTCTTGCCGTGTTAAGGGAGTTGCATGGTAAAATTGCCGCGCAGAGTCCGCAGGTTGTGCAGAATTATCGGGAAAAGTTGAGCCGCCCGCTTAAGGGAGATCCTGGATGAAGGACAAGTGGATGAAACAAGATTAGCGATGGAGGTTGCCCTGTTTGCCGACAGAGCCAGTATTGATGAGGAATTGGTCCGTTTAGACAGCCATTTTACCCAGTTGGCGCAAGACTTGCAGGCTGACCGTGAGGTCGGGCGGAAGATTGATTTTTTGCTGCAGGAGATTAATCGCGAGGTAAATACCATTGGTTCAAAAGCTAATGATTTAGCAATCACCCGGTATGTTGTCGAGTTAAAAAGCGAACTGGAAAAAATCCGCGAACAAGTCCAAAACATCGAATAAGAGATTCTAAAAAAAGTCTCAAAGACATGATTATATAACTAAGAATTATTAAGGAGGCCATAAACATGGAGATAAAATTAATTAACATCGGTTTTGGGAACATTGTTGCGGCTAACCGGATTATCGCGATTGTCAGTCCTGAGTCAGCACCGATCAAAAGGATCATCCAGGAGGCGCGGGATAAAGGAATGCTGATTGATGCTACATATGGTCGCCGGACGAGGGCAGTGGTGATTACCGACAGCGATCATGTTATTCTTTCGGCCGTACAGCCGGAGACAGTAGCACATCGCCTCAATGCCAAAGAAACCATCCTTAATGATGATTCCGCATTATAATCGATTCTATATTTCGAAACGGGCAAAAGAAATAGCTGCGGAATAGAGCGGATTATAGATGCGCAGAATGGTTGAAGAGAAGTGGTGAAGCAGATGGAATGGGAAACAGAACAGGAAAAACGGGGAAACCTGGTGGTTCTATCCGGACCGTCCGGCGTGGGGAAAGGGACAATTTGTCGCGCTTTAATCGCCAAGTATGGCGATGAGATTAAGCTATCAATCTCGGCGACGACCAGAAAAGCCAGGACCGGGGAAAAGGATGGACAGGAGTATTTTTTTTATTCGCGGGAAAAATTTGAAGAGCTCGTCCAAAAAGAGGCTTTTTTAGAATGGGCGAAAGTCTTTGATAATTACTACGGGACGCCGTGGGAGTATGTGCAAGAGGTCTTAGCCCAGGGAAAGGATTGCCTGCTGGAAATTGATGTGCAGGGCGCCATGCAGGTGAAGCGAAAATGTCCGGAAGCAATCTTCATTTTTTTGGTCCCTCCTTCCCAGGAAGAACTGGTGAAGCGGATTACCTGCCGGGGGACAGAGGATGAAGCAGAAATAAAAAAGCGTTTAAATATGGCGGCCGAAGAAATGTCTTTTGCTGAAGAATATCATTATGTGGTAGTCAATGATAGTGTTGAGCTGGCGACAGAGAAGGTGCGCGCCATCCTGGTGGCGGAAAGATGCCGCTTGTCGCGCTGGCTCAAATGTTAAAGAGTATAAATACTGTCAGAAGGAGGAACAGAGAAGTGAAACAACCATTAATCAGTAAAATGATGGGGCATTTTGATTCCAAATATGCTTTGTGTGTAGCCACAGCAAAAAGAGCCCGGATGTTGACAGACGGTTCCAATCCTACCGTAGGACCTATTTCAATCGAGAATAAACCGGTCTCGATTGCGATGCAGGAAATTGCTGAGGGAAAAATAGAAATTGAAGCCCCCAAAGGTGGCATAAAGTAGTGTTGAAGGAAAAAGTAATTGTCGTAGGTATCACAGGAAGTATTGCCGCTTATAAAGCGGCGGAGCTGGTCAGCCAACTGAAAAAAAGAGGGGCTGTGGTTCATTGTGTGATGACAGAGGCCGCGCAAGCCTTTGTCACTCCTCTGACCTTCCGGACCTTAAGTCAGAATCCCGTGATTACGGAGATGTTTGCCGAACCGCAGCATTGGGAGGTTGAACATGTTGGCTTGGCGACCGCGGCCGATTTATTTGTAGTCGCTCCGGCGACAGCGAATATCCTGGCGAAGGTGAGCTGCGGACTGGCCGATGATTTTTTAACGACGGCGATCCTGGCCACAAAAGCGCCGGTGCTTTTTGCCCCGGCGATGAATGTGCAGATGTACGAAAACGCGGTCACTCAGGAGAATATTACCCGCTTAAAAGAACGCGGCTATTTTTTTGTGGAACCGGGAGAAGGGGACTTGGCCTGCGGCGTACAAGGCAAAGGCCGTCTGGCCGAACTGGAGCTTATTCTCGCCCGAGTGGAAGAGTTGTTGGTGCAAGACAAGCCCTTGCAAGGGAAAAAGGTACTGGTGACAGCCGGCCCCACCAGGGAGCCGTTGGATCCTGTCCGGTTTTTGAGTAACCGAAGTTCGGGCAAAATGGGTTATGCTCTTGCCCGTCAGGCGCAATTGATGGGCGCGGAAGTAATCTTAATCAGCGGACCGACGGCTTTAGAGCCAAGTCCGGGAGTTTCTTTTATTCCCGTTGAAACCGCCGAAGAAATGTATCAGGCCGTGATGGCCCATGCTGCGGATTGCCAAATTATCATTAAAGCAGCGGCGGTAGGCGATTACCGGCCGAAAGAAAGAAAGACGGAGAAAATTAAAAAACAGCCGGGGGATCTGGTACTGGAATTAACTCGCAATCCGGATATTCTCGCCGAGTTGGGCAGCCGGAAAAAGGAAAACGAGCAAATCCTGGTCGGATTTGCCGCGGAAACGGAAAAGGTGCTGCTTTCTGCCGCGGAGAAGGTGCAAAAAAAGCATTTGGACTTTATTGTGGCGAATGATGTTCTGCGTGCAGGGGCAGGGTTTGCCTGTGATACGAATATTGTGACCCTGGTTTTCCCGGACGGAAGAAAAAAGGAATTTGGCAAGTTAAGTAAAGACGAAGTAGCGCGAGCTATTTTGCAGGAAATATTAATCTTAAGGCGGATGAACAGGGAGTGAGAATTGTGAACAGAAAGCTCTTTACCTCTGAATCGGTTACGGAAGGGCATCCTGATAAGGTAGCGGATCAAATCTCCGATGCGGTGTTAGATGCCATCCTGGAGCAAGACCCGCAGGCCAGAGTAGCCTGTGAAACGGCAGTGACCACAGGACTTGTGCTGGTAACCGGGGAGATTACGACTCGCTGCTATGTGGATATTCCCAAGCTGGTCCGTGATACGGTGCGGGAAATTGGTTACACGCGGGCGAAATATGGCTTCGATGGTAGTACGTGCGCTGTCTTAACCGCAATTGACGAGCAGTCTCCGGATATTGCCTTAGGGGTAGATAAGGCGTTAGAGTATAAGAACGGGGAGATGTCCGACGAGGCGATTGAAGCAATCGGAGCCGGAGATCAGGGCATGATGTTCGGCTATGCTACCAATGAAACTCCCGAGTTTATGCCCTTGCCGGTGACTTTAGCCCATAAGCTGGTGCGCCGGCTGGCAGAGCTGCGAAAAAACGGGACATTGCCCTTTTTACGGCCCGACGGGAAGGCGCAGGTGACGGTGGAATATGAAGAGAACAAACCAGTGCGGGTGGATACGATCGTTGTTTCTGCGCAACATAGTCCCACGGTGAAGATGGAGAAATTGCGGCAGGAAATCATTGAGAAAGTCGTATTGCCGGTAGTACCGGCCGGGTTTATTGATGAAAAGACCAAATTCTATATTAATCCGACGGGCAGATTTGTGATTGGGGGGCCGATGGGTGATTCCGGTCTCACCGGTCGGAAAATTATTGTTGATACATATGGAGGCATGGCACGTCACGGCGGAGGGGCCTTCTCCGGCAAGGATCCGACGAAGGTTGACCGTTCCGCGTCTTATGCTGCCCGGCATGTGGCCAAGAATATTGTGGCGGCGGGACTGGCGGAAAAATGTGAAATTCAGTTAGCTTATGCCATCGGAGTGGCCAAGCCTGTGAGCATTATGGTTGACACATTTGGTACGGGAAAAGTGGATGAAGAAAAGATTGTGGACGCAATTCGCCAGCTTTTTGATCTGCGCCCGGCTGGTATCATTCAGGAACTCAATCTACGGCGGCCAATCTACAAGCAGACAGCTGCTTACGGGCATTTCGGCCGGCTGGATCTGGATCTTCCCTGGGAAAAGCTAGACAAGGTGGAGGAATTAAAAAATTTCTTTCAGGGGGTTTGAGTAGGCAATGATGAGACCGGAACAAAGAAAACAGGCTCAGGCAAATTTACTGGAGATGTCAGGTTCAATCGTCGTTATTGTTGCGATTATCATCGCAGTTTTATTCCTCAAAATTAGTGGCAGTTCGGGACGTTTACTGGATACCAAATATATTATGACCGATGAAGTAAAGATTACCGACAATATGCTGGAGGTAAAGGGTGCTTGTACGAAAACGGTTTTAGTTTATAAAAGTCATCGATACGAGATCGAAGGAAATGCTCTTTATTTAGAAATCAGATTTAGCAAAGCAGAGGAATTAGATATTGATAATCATTTTGAGATCGTTATTGAAGACGAGGCATTAGCAAGGGTGAGCGAGGTTTTCCTGCAAGGGAAAAAGGAAGAGGACCAAAAAATGATTTGGGAAAGCTGAAGATAACCAATTATCGGGAAAACGATGATTATAGTGTTTGTGTCCTGATTTTTGGCAAGATAAGCATGAAGATGTTTATCTTGTATTTTTTTTTGTTCCTTTATAGTAAAATAGTAGTTAGCGGTTAGTTAAGAAGGTGAATGACAATGGAAGTATATGCACTGGTTGGCCCAAGTGGTACCGGCAAAAGCCACCAGGCCATGAATGTAGCTTATGACTACGGGATTGACACGGTCATCGATGACGGACTATTAATCAAGGATGGCTTTAAAGTAGCCGGCAGTTCGGCCAAAAGGGAAGCGACGGCTTTAGGTGCTGTCAAACGGGCGATTTTTCTTGACACCCAACATGCGCGGGAGATACGGGAGCACCTTCTCCAGTTAAATCCTTCCCGGATCCTTATTCTGGGGACATCTTTACGGATGGTGATGCGGATTTCCGAGGCGTTGCAGCTTGATAAACCGGTGAAGGTGATTAAGATTGAAGATGTTGCCACGGAAAGGGAAATGAAGCTGGCGAAGGAGTTAAGGGAAAACCACGGGATGCATGTTATTCCGGTGCCCACCATCGAAATTAAAAAGGATTTTCCGGGTTATTTGGTAGACCCGTTAAAATATTTTCTGAAAAAAAAGAATGACTCACGGCGAAAAATCGGGGAGAAATCCATCATCAGACCAAAATTCAGCATGATGGGCAAGCTTTTAGTCTCGGAATATGCCGTTTCCCAGATTTCCACCTATGTTGTTTTACCGTTGCCCGGGGTATCCCAGCTAAATCGGGTAGTGGTGAAAATGTATGAGGATGGGGTAACGGTGACGCTGGAAATCACAGCCCGTTATAATATTTATTTGCCGGATCTGGCGAAAGAGATCAGAAGAGTACTGCATCAGCAGTTGGAATATCAAACGGGGATGACTGTTTACGGCGTCCATGTGATCTTTAAATCAATCGATTTTTAAAAGAACATTAAAGAGCAAGGGGGAGGAAGCAGAGGAGCATGGAGAACATTGAATACATCCAATGGCTGACGGGAGAAGGGCATTTAGCGGTTCCGCTTGCGCTGTTGCAGAATTTGCAGAGTCTGAATCTTCCTCCGGAGCATCTCGGTTATTTAGTCCTGGCTCTCGCCGCTGGTCAACAGCAAAATAAATCTGCGGACGAATTAGCGCAGGATCCCTGGATTAAATGGAGTCTCTCCGCAGGCTGGGCGAAGTGGATGCTGGAGGGGGAGGACAAGAAGATTAGCTTTCTGCCCCTTTGGGACAGGCTTTTCTACATTTGGGAAAAGCAAACCACGGATGCCCAGGGTAGAAAGACGGTATCCTGCCGGATGAAAGGCGATTTTGATTTTAATAAGATCTTAAAATGGCTGGATCAGGTCAGGGGAACGCTGTCGATTACCTTCAGGGAGAAACAGACGTTGCAGGAGTTCAATTTGCGTTATGGCTGGTCCACTGATTTCATCCTGATTTTTTTACAGCTGGTTTTTGAAAGGGGACAGACCACGCTGCAGACATACCAGCCGATTGCCAAAAGGGTCTATGAGAACGGGATACATACGGTCGAGGAATTGATTTCTTTTATGAATGAACTGGATTGGCTGCAGTACAAGGTGCTGGAAGTCAAAAAATGTGTGGGACAGTACGGCGGAGTAACACGACCGCAACGGGAAATGTATCTCAAATGGCAGAATCAATGGCATTTCGGCCATGAGATAATAATCCGGGCGGCGGAGGAAACGGTGCGGACAAATTCCCCCAGTTTTAAATATATTGACCGGATCCTGGAGGATTGGTTTAATAAAGGCGTCAAGAACATGGAAGATGCCCTCAAGGCCATTGAGGAGCACGACCGGCCGAAAGAACAGAAGCATGAGCAGGGGAGTGGTCGAAGCACGTCAACACGGGCACAAAAAAAGCGCCTTAATCGCGCCGACGACCGGGACTGGGAGAAAATGCTGGGTATTGATTAATCTGAACCAAAATTAACGGGAAGATAATCACAATAAAGAAGAATAATTGTTTAGGTGGGGAGAAAGATGAGTTTAGGGGAGCGTGCGTTAAAAAGGCAAAAAAAAGTTGCCGATTGGGAAAGCAGAATCGAAGCCTTGCATCAGAAATACCCTCGTTTAGGAGAGATATCCCGTCTTTTTAGCCGCATGTCGTTGGAACTGGTAATGTTGGAAATGGGTCAGGGGAAAATGGGGATGACCCGTGAGGAACTGCTTCGGGCCCAGGAAGCCTTGCAGGCCGAAAAGAAACAGTTGCTGGAGAAATATCATTTACCGGAGAATATTTACGATATTTGGTGGGAATGCCCAAAGTGTCAAGATACCGGCTTTAGTGGCATCGGCGAAAAGTGCACTTGCCTCCTGCAGGAGGAACAGCAAGCCCGCCAGCATGATAGCGGTTTGCCCCCCGAACAGCAGGAGCAGACCTTTAATTCCTTTTCCTTGAAATGGTACGAAGATAAGGCGCGTTATCGGACGATTTTACAGCAGTGTATCGAATTTGCCGAAAAAGTGTGTGCCGGCGAAAAGACAGATAATCTCTTTCTTTGTGGCACGATTGGCACCGGCAAGACGCATCTTTGCAGTGCGATTGCCAATTACGTTTTACAAGCGGGAAAAAGTGTGGTCTATTTAAAAATAGGCACTCTTTTAGATCTAATCCGCGAATATAAGTTTAATTTTGAGAAGGACAATACCATTACGCCGCAACACTTACGGGATCTTTTTCAGGTTGACCTGCTGATTATTGATGATTTAGGGACAGAGGTATCTACTGATTTTGTCCGGGAACAGTTATTTTATCTGTTTGATGAGCGGATTAATTATCGGCGTCCCTGGGTCATCAGTACGAATCTGCTGCCGAATGAAATTGGGGCAATTTATGAAGACAGGCTGAGTGACCGTATTTTGGGAACGTCGCGTATCTTGAAATTTTCGGGTACGAGTATTCGGCAGTTAAAAGCAATTAAGGCCAATAGAATCGATAAAAAGGAGTCAGTGTCTTGAAAAACCGTGCTTTCTTTTTTTTCTGTTTGTTTATCCTGACGATAATGGTAGCTGTCGCCTGTGGAGAAAGGGAGATGCTGCCAAATCAGCCGCCTTCAATAGAAGGACAAAAAGATGAGGAAGGAATTGAGGGCTATTTGGCCAGGCTATGTTCCGAACGGATGGAGGGTCGTGAGGGCGGGAAAAAAGGTGAAGCTGAGGCCGCCCTTTACTTGGCGCGTTTTCTGCAGGTTAACGGCGTAAAGCCCGCCGGGGACGAGGGTACCTATTTCCAATCATTTCGGATTGAAGAATATGAGCCTGTCTTAAATGAGAGCAGAATGAAAATGGTGCTGACGGATTACACGAAAAAGCAAACCAGTGAGAATGTCCTGGGTCTTGTGGAAGGAAAGTCAGCCGAAATTGTCATTCTCAGTGCTCATTACGACCATTTGGGGATCATCGGCACACAGTGTTATCCGGGGGCTAATGATAATGCCTCCGGCGTAGCTGCGGTGATGGCCATCGTGAAAAAGTTTGCCCAGGAGAGACCGGCCAAAACGTTGTTGATTGCTTTTTGGGGTTCGGAGGAAAAAGGATTATTGGGTTCCAACTATTTTTGTCAGCATCCGACTGTCTCGCTGGAAAAGGTTTCAGCGATTATCAATCTTGATACCGTCGGTAATCTCAAGACAGATAAGGCGCTGTTGGGATGGCGGGATAGGGATAGTACTTATTTGCAGAAGCTTGCCGCAGGTCTAGAGGATGGAGGCTGGATAATCAATTGGCGTAAAGACGAAAGGCATAACAGCGATCATTGGCCTTTTGCCAAAATGGGGATTCCCGGTTTTACTTTGTTATCGCCTGATTGGTTACTCAATAACCATACTCCTTTGGACACTCCTGAGCGGGTTATTGTGGCTAATTTGCAGGATCTGGCAGATGCTCTGGGGTTAATCCTCAGCGC
>JBMNJI010000012.1:0-72069 GCA_050951585.1 Peptococcia bacterium
GGGCAGAAAGCTACAGGAGAGCTGAAAGATGGCAAGTGGGTAATCAATGGGCGTAAATGCTTTATTACTAATGCCAGTGTTGCTGATGTGGATATTTGGGCGGTTGTGACCGGCAAGGATGAAAAAGGCCGTGCCTTAATGACTGCTTTCATTATAGACAAAGATACACCCGGTCATTCATCAGGCAGGGAAGAACACAAGATTGGGCTGCACGGATCAGCAACCGGTGATGTTATTTGTAATGATGTTGTATTGGGCGAAGATGCTGTGTTAGGCGAAGTAAATAAGGGGGCCAAGCTCGCCATGTCCTCCATTCAGGAAATTGGACGTGCCGGAATGGCCGCAATTTCCGTCGGCCTTTTACGCGGCTGCCTCGAAGAAGGCGTGAAGTTCGCCAACGAACGGGTTTTATACGGTAAACCTCTTAGCAGATTACAGGCGATTCAATTTATTATCGCTGAAAACAGAGTGGCTTATGAAGCAGCCAAGCTCTTAACTTATCATGCGGCCAGCTTAAAGGATGCCGGAAAACCGTGCGCCAACGAGTTTTCGATGGCGAAGCTTTTTGCGACAGAAGCAGCAGTCGAAGCGGCTAAAAAGACCATTGACCTGATGGGCGGCTATGGTTGCATTAATGAGTATCCGGTGGGGAGATTCCTAAGAGATGCCGTTGCGACTATTCCGGCAGGCGGAACCTCGCATATCCAAAAAATTATTATTGCCGGCACTGCTCTGAAAGAGTTCTGAATCAAACGTTTAACTTGATCTCGCAATCAATTTGCAATTCCTGTAGCAACTGATTAAACACGAGAGGGACAAGGAGGGACAATAAGTGAGTTTGAATATTGCCGTTTGTATTAAGCCGGTTCCCGATCCGGATCATTATGACAAAATCACAATCGACCCTGTGCGCAAGACAATTACCAGAGCGGGAATTCCGACAATAGTTAATCCTGTTGATAAAAATGCCCTGGAAGCAGCTTTGCAGGTTAAAGAAAAATATGGCGGAAAGGTGACCGTGATCACCATGGCTCCGCCTAATGCGGAAGAAAGCTTAAGGGAGTTACTGGCCATGGGGGCTGACGAAGCCGTACTCTTAACAGACCGTGCTTTTGCCGGTGCCGACACTCTGGCTACTTCCTATGCATTGTCGGCTGGTTTGCAAAAAAGCGGACCCTATGACTTGATTTTTACCGGGACGGAAACCGCTGACGGGGCAACATCACAAGTACCGGCGCAATTAGCCGAGTGGTTAGATGTGGCTCATCTCTGGAATGTCCAGGAATTTGTGGTCGAAGGGAATACCCTGAAAGCCAAAATGGGCATCGAGAATGGATATATCAGTTATTTGGTGCAAATGCCGGCGTTGCTTGCCGTGAAAAGAAGCATCAATAAGCCGCGTTATACCTCGGTGATGGGGGTTATGAAGGCGAAGAAAAAACCGTTGAACGTTTTCACCGCTGCCGATTTAGATGTTGAACAGGAAAGATTGGGGCTGCAAGGCTCACCAACCAAAGCAGGTGCTGTCTTTACGCCTTCCCTGGCCAGAAAAGGTCAGCAATTGACCGGCGAGACAGAAGAGATCGTGGAACAACTCGTGCAGGTTTTAAGAGGCGCAGGTTTGCATCTCGAAACCATGGCTGACGACAAGGCAGGAGGGAAATAAAATGACAGAAAACAAAACAGGTGGAATCTGGGTTGTCGCCGAGCAGATCGCCGGGCGGATTAATTCAGTTTGTTATGAACTTTTGAGTAAAGCACGTCTTTTACAAACTCAGTTGAAGACACCTGAGCCGGTAGTGGCTGTTGTCTTAGGCAAGGAAGCGGCCGATCTTGAACAATTAAGCCGTTTCGGGGCGGAAGAAATTATCACTGTTTTTGATGGGGCTCTAGAGTTGTATCAGAATGATGCCTATGTCAATGTTCTGGAGGAGCTGATTGCGCAGCGGAAACCGTCGATTGTTCTAATCGGCGCAACGGCCATCGGCCAGGATTTGGCGCCGATGCTGGGGGCAAGATTAAAAACAGGGGTGGCGGCTCACTGTGTGGATGTCAGGATAAATGAAGATAATCAAATGGTTGCCGTCGTACCGGCATTCGGCGGTAAAGTGCTGGGAGACATTCTTTGTCCGAACACCAGCCCGCAAATGGCCACATTAAAACCAGGCGTACTGGGTAAGCCTGTTCCTGTTGATCATCCGTCTGCTGTAGTCACGGCATTTGATGCTTCTTGTGCATTGCAAAAAGACCGGGGCCGGGTTAAGGCTCTGGAAATAGTGCGGCAAGAACAAACCGGTGTGCCGTTGGAGGAAGCGGAAGTAATTGTGACCGGCGGCTGGGGGATCGGGTCCAAGGAGAACTGGGCTCTGGTTGAAGAATTGGCCAGGCTGTTAGGAGGAGCAGTAGGCTGTACCCGTCCGGTTGTGGATGAACAGTGGGTCCAAAGTGAGCAGCAAATGATCGGGACAAGCGGTAAGTCGGTAAGACCGAAAGTCTATCTTGCTTTTGCGGTTTCCGGAGCGACTCACCATCTTTGCGGGATGAAAGATTCCGGGCTGGTCATCAGTGTGAATAAAGATGCGGAGGCTCCGATTTTCGAGGCTTCGGATGTCCGGATTGTCGGCGATGCCAAGACAGTTTTGACAAAATTGATTAATAAAATTAAAGGCTAAAAAAAGTAGCATACGCCACTTAATTCTCATTCTCTTGAGTTGGGTGCTTTCCTTGCCGGGATTCTTTCTACTTTAACCTCCCTGAAAAGTAGCGGATATCGGCAAGGAAGCATCCACATTATGATTGTATATAATATTCCGAAAAAGCATAAGAAAGTATAAAAATGTGTGTCTTGAAGAATTATTTATAATATAATAAAAGGTAGCTAAAACGCAGACATAGACAGCTAATGAATATTTTATGAGAATTGGGGTATTTACATGAATCAATTCAAAGAGTCTGAACCAATCACAAACAGAGAAGACACACCTTATTATGTTATCAACTCGGTGATCAGAACCCTGGATATAATCAACTGTTTGAGCGAACTAGGCGAAGCCAGTGTCTCTGATGTCAGTAATTATTTAAAAATTACCAAGAGCACGGCTCATCGTTTTTTGGCAAGCATAAAATATGCCGGATATCTGAATCAGAATCCGGATAATCAAAAATATAGATTATCAATCAGGTTATTTGAAATTGGCAATAAAATTATTGACCGTGTTTATATTAATGATGTGGCGAAACCAGTGATGCAGGATTTGGCGGAGATAACCGGGGAGACGGTCAATTTGGGTATTTTGGACAAACTAGAGGTCGTTTATATTGAGAAAAGTGTCAGTCAAAACAGTTTACGGATGGATTGCCCGATTGGGGGAAGAGATCCTGCCTATTGCACTGGGCTAGGCAAAGCGTTATTGGCTTATTTGCCGGAAGCGGAACTGGACCGGTACCTGGCAGAAGGAAAACTGCAGCCGAAAACAGTAAATACGATTATTAATCCGGCAGTTTTGAAGGAGGAATTAAAGACCGTTCGCCAAAAAGGTTATGCCATCGATAAGGAAGAACTGACCAAAGGAATTTATTGTATCGCTGCGCCCATTATGAATAATGAAAACAAAGCGGTGGCGGCCATCAGTATTTCGGCGCCGAAGGTCAGGATAAACAAGAAATCATTTGAATTAAGTAAAAAATTTCTCCTTGAGGCTGCCCAAAAAATCTCCAGGCAGATGGGGGCAAAGTAATCATGAAAAGGTGCCGCGAGGCTCCTTTTTTTGTTTGGCTTATAAGAAGGGTGTCCCTCAGTTAAGTTTAGTAAAAAAAGCCAGGGCCGTAAAAACGCTCGGGCTTTTTTTATGTCTGCGTAGCTTCTGCGTATGCGGGAGCCCATTTTATGGTAATTACAGGGCTAATTGTTGCAAGAGTGTATCAATTTTGCAATTTATAAAAAATATTTTTTATCTGGTGGAAGGAAAATAAATTTTTTCAGCGAATATAGTGGTATAGAGTGGAGTGAAGTGGTATAATGTGGAGTATAGTGGTTCACTTTATAAAAAGTTTATAAAGAGATTATAAAAAATGCTAAAAGGTCAATTGGGAGGGGGTGAGGCAGTTGTTCACAGGTGAGTATCAGCACACAATAGATGAAAAAGGGCGTTTTTGTATGCCAGCCAAATTCCGTGGCGCGGTTGGCGATTGGCTGATGATTACCAAGGGTTTGGACGGCTGCCTCTTTGTTTACACCCGTAATGAATGGACGGCTTTAGAGCAGAAATTAAAGCAGTTGCCTTTTACCAACAGTAATGCCCGTGCCTTTGCCCGTTTTATCTTCGGTGGAGCGGTGGAGTATGAAATCGACAAGCAAGGGCGAATTTTGCTCTCTGCTCATTTGAGAGAATACGCCGGCATAAATAAGGACATTGTTATTGTTGGGGTAGGAACCCGCATTGAAATATGGAGCAAGGAAAAATGGGAGGTTTATAATCAGCAGTCTGAGGAAAATTATGAAGAACTGGCTGAGAAAATGGTGGAGTTGGATTTAGGATTTTGAGGTGACTGATCATGGTCTTTGCTCATAAACCGGTTCTTCTCCGGGAGGTGCTGAAATTTCTTCGCCCCGCACCCGGGATGGTGATGGTTGATTGCACATTAGGAGGAGGCGGACATAGTAAGGCAATCCTGGAAAGAATTCTCCCCGGTGGTAAGCTACTGGCCTTAGACCAGGACTTAGAGGCGATCGCTGCGGCTAAAGAAGTCTTAAGTCCTTTCGGGGAGGATAATTTTCAAATCTTTCACCGAAATTTTCGTGAGCTGGTCGATGTTCTTGCGAACACCGAATACGAAAAAGTGGACGGCATTCTGCTGGATTTAGGGGTTTCTTCTTATCAGCTTGACCAGGGGGAAAGAGGCTTCAGCTATCAACATGATGCACCGCTGGATATGCGGATGGATAGGACCAGGGGACAGGACGCCGCTATTTTGGTGAATAATGCTTCCGCAGAAGAGTTGACGGAGATAATTCGGGATTATGGCGAGGAAAGATGGGCAAAACGGATTGCCTTGTTTATTACCGAAGAACGGCAGCGAGCTCCGATCGAAACAACCGGGCAACTGGTGGAGATTATCAAAAAAGCCATTCCCAGTAACGCCCGTCGCGAAGGGCCTCATCCGGCCAAACGGACCTTTCAGGCGCTCAGGATTGCTGTGAATCATGAGTTGGAGATTCTGACACCCACCTTGAGAGATGCCATTGAGCTCTTGAAACCCGGAGGGAGAATCGCGGTGATTACTTTCCACTCCTTAGAGGACCGCCTTGTAAAAGAGGCTTTTAAGGAAGCCGCCCAAGGATGCACTTGTCCCAAAGATTTTCCGGTCTGTATTTGCCATCAAAAACCGCGCATCAAGCTTTTGTCGGGCAAACCAGTACTTCCGTCGCCGGAGGAATTGGCGGACAACCCGCGGGCACGCAGCGCCAAGCTGCGTATTGCGGAAAGAGTATGAGCGGATGATTAAAGTGTGAAGATGAATAAAGTTCTAATCTGAAAGAAAGGTGAATAATCTTGGTAATGGCGTTAAGAAAAGCAGCAGGAGCCGAATATGATTATGGATACCATTACGGCAAGGTTAGTTCCGATCCGCTCGCAGAGAAGAAGAGACGGCGGGTTACGGCGAGAAAAAACCGGGCTTCTCTGGCTGCGGCTGTGGCCGCCTATACCTTTGTCATTACCGCCCTTTTTTTGACGGGGCTTGGTTATACCTTTCTGCAGGCCAGACTTGCCTGCTTAAACTGGGATTTGCAAAAGCTCGAAGAGGAAAACGTTGTCTTAGCGGGTGAAATTGAAAAAACCAATTTGCAAATAGCCAAATTGAAAGCCCCGAATAGAATAGAGAAACTGGCTGTCACCCAGCTAGGAATGATTAAAGATCCTGGCATTGAATACTTAGTGATGAATCAAGTGGGTGAAAAAGAGGCTGAGACGGCAGAAAAAGAGCTAAACAGGACCACCAGGGATGCGGAAACAGAAAAAGCAATGACGCAAGTAGCCTTTGGTGAAGTTGCCGAAGCTGATGTTACTGCCGGGATGGGGATAGCGGCTAAGATGCCTAGGCTGACCGGCGGTTTAGACGAGACCGATAATCTCTTTGCGAAGATCTATTGCCTGTTTGCGCAAGCTATCGGTGTTCAATCTTGATTCTGCATTTGGGGTGAGGAAATTGTCCGTTTCGATTGATGTGAGGAAAAGGATTAGAAATATATTTATCGGTGTTCTGATTGCGTTGGTTTTTTTGATTGCCCGGCTCATTTGGGTACAGTTTGTGATGGGGGAGGAATTACGCGAAAAAGCGTATGCCGCCCGTTTCCGTAATGTTGAGGTTAAAGCCAAAAGAGGGGTAATTTATGATGCTAAGGGGAGACCCTTAGCTATTAGTGTAAGTACGGATTCTTTTTATGCCATCCCTGCCCAGGTCAAAAAATCCAAGCGGGCTGATGAGATTGCGGGGATCATTGCCGAGGTACTTGAACTGAAGAAAGAGGACGTCTTGAAGTTGATCACGAAGAATCAGGCGTTTGTCTGGATTAAAAGGCATGTGCCCGAGGAAAAAGCGAACAAGCTAAAAACTCTGGGTCTGCCCGCCGGGGAAAACACCGCGGCGACGAAAAGCTTGCCGGGGATTAAGTATGTTGAGGAACCCGAACGCTTTTATCCCAAGGGAATGCTCTTGGCCAATGTTTTAGGTTTTGCGGGCATTGATAACCAGGGGTTAAACGGGATTGAGTTAACCTATGACAGTGTTTTGAGCGGTGTTCCCGGTACAATCATGGTTGAATTTGATAATCGGGGACAGGAAATTCCTGACGCCTTGCAAAAATATATTCCGCCTCAGGATGGCAATAGTATTTATTTAACGATTGATGAAACGATTCAGTATGTTGTGGAAAGAGAATTGGATGAAATTATCAAAAAACACAATCCCAAAAGAGCCGCAGCTCTTGTCATGGACCCCAAAACCGGGCGGATCCTGGCGATGGCCACGCGTCCAACCTATGATCCCAATCAATATAACGAATATCCTCAAGCGACCTGGCGTAACATGGTCATTTCCGATGCCTATGAGCCCGGTTCCACCTTTAAAACAGTGACGATGTCGGGAGCGCTGGATGAGGGAGTGGTAAAACTAAATGATCATTTTTACTGCGGCGGCTTTGTCCAGGTTGGAAAGCGCAGAGTTAAGTGCTGGAAGTCCTCGCACGGCAGTCAAACCTTTGTGGAAGGCGTGCAAAATTCCTGCAACCCGGTTTTTGTGACGGTAGGGCTCCGGGAAGGTGTGGATACTTTTTATCGTTATCTGGATGGATTCGGTTTTGGGAAAAAGACGGGCATTGAGCTTCCCGGGGAGGCCACAGGAATACTCGTGAATAAGGATCTGGCCAGACAATCCGATATTTATCTGGCCACCATGGCGATGGGGCAGGCCAATGCCGTGACGCCTTTACAATTAGTGACAGCATGTTCGGCCATGGCTAATGGGGGGAAATTAATGAAGCCCCAGATCGTCAAAGAAATCCGTGATGCCAAGGGTAATCTTGTCAAAACCATTGAGCCCGAAGTCGTCCGTCAGGTTATTGCCCCGGAAACCGCAAAGCAGGTCATGGAGATTTTGGAGTCTGTGGTTACCGAAGGAACCGGTAGTAATGCTTATGTGGAAGGATATCGGGTTGGCGGAAAGACAGGGACGGCGCAAAAGATTATTCCCGGTGGGGGTTATTCCAGCAGTGAGTACATCGCCTCTTTTTTAGGGGTTGCGCCGACCAATGATCCCAGGCTGGTTTGTCTGGTTGTTGTTGATGCACCGCAGGGAATTCACTATGGCGGACAGGTGGCCGCACCGGCTTTTCGCAATATCGTCCGTGATAGTTTGCGTTACCTTCAGGTACCGGCCCAGATTGAAGAGAAAAAGATTCTAGGCCGCCAGGGAAAAACAGTTGAATTAGCAAATGTGGTGGGCATGAAACTTGAGCAGGCCCTGAAGGAATTAAAAAAGCAGAAAATAACCGCCGAAGTTGTGGGGGAGGGCACTACGGTAAAAGTGCAGTTACCTCTTGCCGGGACTAAGGTAGCAGAAGGAAGCAAGGTAGTATTATATAGCAGTATACCGGCAAAAGGGGCGGAGCCGGAAACGGTTGCCGTACCCGATTTTACAGGAAAGACCATCGGGGAAGTCAAAGAGTTGGCCGGTCTGCTGAACCTTAATTTTGAGATACAAGGGAGCGGCGAAGTCGTTCGGCAGGAACCGGAGCCGGGCATACAACTTCCGGTTGGCAGTACTGTGAAGATTTATCTCGAGGTATTGACGGAGGATGCCATGGAAGTAATCGGACCTTGAGTTTCCCGCGTAATTACTTCGGCAATAATAATACCAGAAACTCCAAAAATAGAATTATAGAAAAAAATATTATATTTTGTGAAAGGGTGGATACACTTGAATTTGCAGGAACTGATCAATGGAATAGAATATATAGCATCTGGTGGCAAGCTCGATCTTGAAGTGGAAATGATTACTGAGGATACACGCCAAATAAAAGCAAAAGCACTTTTTGTGGCTGTGCCGGGCTTTAAAACCGACGGACATAAGTTCATTCAGACTGCCTTGCAAAATGGGGCGGTAGCAGTGGTGATTGAGAATGAGGAGTACCGGTCCAACCAATACCCTTGGATCCAGGTAAAAAATTGCCGCAAAATTTTAGCTGATTTAAGCAGTGCTTTTTATGGACACCCCAGCCGTAAAATGAATATTGTAGGGGTAACAGGGACAAATGGAAAGACAACGACCACCAATCTGATTGCCAAGGTTCTGGAAAACGCCCAGCACCGTGTTGGCTTGATTGGGACGATCCATAACCGCATCGGGGAGGAGATCATTCCGGTTGAACATACTACGCCGGGAGCGCCGGAGTTACAGCGCACCTTGCGGTATTTTGCCGAGCAGGGAGCGGATTATGCTGTTATGGAAGTAAGCTCCCATGCCTTGGATTTACATCGGGTTGATCAGACGGAATATGATATTGCGGTATTTACTAATTTAACACAGGATCATCTTGATTATCACGAGAATATGGAAAACTATCTGGCCGCAAAGGGAAAATTATTTAGCAGACTGGGTCAGAACAGTTTTAAAAAGCGGCGTAAATTTGCTATTCTGAATGCCGATGATCCCGCAAGCGACCTGCTGGCGGACAGAACAATGGCGCCGGTGATTAAATACGGGGTGAAAAACGATGCTGACGTCAAGGCGGAAAAGGTCAGGGTATTGCCCGAAGGTGTGGAATTTTATCTAAAGTACACGGATCAGGAGTTACCGATCAAGCTTAAACTGGCAGGGCTATTTAATGTTTATAATGCCTTAGCGGCGATCGCTGTCGGGCTTGTTGAGGGGATTCCGGCCGAACAAATCATTGCTGTATTAGAAGAGGTGCCAGGGATACCCGGACGTTTTGAAAATGTGCAAAGCGGCGGCAACGGTGATTACACGGTCATTGTGGATTATTCCCACACGCCGGACAGTTTGGAGAATTGCCTGAAGACCGCCAGGACCTTTGCGAGAGGGCGGGTTATTGCCGTCTTTGGCTGCGGCGGAGACCGTGACCGGACCAAAAGGCCGCTGATGGGGGAAATAGCGGGACGCCAAGCGGATGTATGTATTGTTACCTCCGATAATCCCCGTTCGGAGAATCCGGAGAGCATTATTGATGAAATTATGCCAGGACTGGAAAAAACCATCGGAGGTAAACAGTATTTCCGTCTTGCCGACCGAAAAGAGGCAATTTTCAAGGCAATTCAGGAAGCAAAGCCGGAGGATGTGGTCATTATTGCGGGTAAGGGCCATGAAGATTATCAGATTATCGGTTCGGAGGTAATTCATTTTGATGACCGGGAAGTGGCGCTTGATGCCTTGCGTCAAACCGGAAAGCTTAATAAGAGTAAGTAGAAAAGCTGGAGAAAATTACACTTGCTATTCAAGACATTTTGGCATATGCTGGTGAATGTGAGTTTTTTATGTAACTTCGATGTTAGCGGACGACGGCTTTGGTCAGAGCTGTTTTTGGCAAGAGACAGAGGAGGTTTTCCAGGATGCAGGATTATCATCTGGCGCTAGTTTTAGCCATCGCCATTTGCTTATTTAGCGGACCGATCTTGATTCCGTTCTTACATAAATTAAAATTTGGACAGCAAATCCGCACCGATGGGCCGAAAGCGCATCTGAAAAAGGCCGGAACACCAACTATGGGGGGGATCATGTTTTTCCTGGGTCTCTCAGTGTGTTTTATCTTTAGCGAAGAGCTCTCATCGCGCCTTTTGGTTTTATTGCTGGTTACTTTTGGCTTCGGATTAATTGGTTTTTTTGATGATTTTATCAAGATTGTCATGAAACGCTCCCTCGGTTTAACGGCACGAGAAAAAATCCTGGGACAACTTCTTCTGGCCGGGGTTTTTGCGTACGTGGCGGCGACTTACTTGGGCCGGGGGACGGAGGTCATCTTTCCCGGGACGGCCTTTCGTCTTGATTTGGGCTGGTTTTACCTGCCTTTTGCAATTTTCGTGCTTGTGGGCACGGTCAATGCGATTAATCTTACCGATGGCCTGGATGGTTTGGCCACGGGAGTAATGGTTTTTACGGCCTTAGTTTTTCTCTTGCTGGCTAATGCCTGGGGATTAACTGATGTCCGGCTGTTTTGTGCGGCCTTATTAGGCAGTTGCCTGGGTTTTCTCTTTTTTAATCTGCATCCGGCCCGCCTTTTTATGGGGGATACCGGGTCTTTGGCTTTGGGCGGAGCAGTAGGCGCCTTGGCTGTTATGATGAAAATGGAGCTGCTTTTACCTTTATTGGGAGCGGTTTATGTCATAGATACCCTTTCCGTTATTTTGCAGGTGGGCTATTTTCGTCTGACGGGCGGAAAACGGCTTTTTCTAATGGCTCCCCTTCACCATCACTTTGAGTTATTGGGGTGGAAGGAGCAGAAGGTTGTTTTTCTTTTCTGGTCTGCGGCGGCTTTTTTTGCGATATTAACGGTAATTATTGTGTTATAGCCAAGTGGCGGGAGATAGAGGAGCAGTAATTTACGGGGGGGAAGCAGTTGGAAATAGCCGGAAAAAGAGTGCTGATCATTGGCGCGGCCAGGAGTGGCCTGGCGGCGGCTCAATATTTAGCCGGGCGTGGCGCGCTGGTCAGCTTAAATGATCTCAAGAAGAGAGAAGAAATGGCTGAAGAGCAAATATTGTTACTGGAAAATCTGGGGATAGAATTGATTTTGGGGCGGCATGCTCAGGTTTCGCAAATGAGACCGGATTTTGTGATCGTCAGTCCGGGAGTGCCTTTTGAGGCGCCGCCGTTAAGGGAGGCAGAAAATGCCGGCATTCCGGTCTGGGGCGAACTGGAGTTGGCTTCCCGTTTGACGAAAGCATCTCTTGTGGCAGTGACGGGCACTAATGGGAAGACGACCACAACCAGCCTGATTGGCAAAATATTTCTGGATGCCGGACGCAAGACCTTTGTCGGCGGCAATATCGGCGTGCCCTTTGTCGGCAAAGCTCTGGAGCTGGGGCCGGAGGATCTGGCGGTGCTGGAGGTATCCAGTTTTCAACTGGCGGCAACGGAGACGTTTCATCCGCGGGTTTCGCTGATTCTGAACATTACCCCGGATCACCTTGACCGTCATCATACCATGAAGGGCTATATTGACGCGAAAGCAAAAGTATTTGCCAACCAAACAGCGGAAGATTTTTTAATTTTAAATAAGGATGATGAGGAAACGGCAAAATTAGCGTCCCGTGCACGGACGAACGTTCTATTTTTTAGCCGTAAACATATGCTAGAGCAGGGCTTTTATGTGGAAGACGGCTGGATAGTGGCAAAAGATGCGCGGCAAACGGTCCGTTTGGTGCAGATTGCGGAATTGCAGATCAAAGGCGGACACAATGTGGAAAATGCGCTCGCCGCGGCAGCTGCTGGTTGGGTGATGGGCGTTGACAGGCAAAGCCTGGCCCACAGTTTGCGTACTTTTCAGCCGGTTGAGCACCGTCTGGAGCCTGTATTGACTCATCAAGGGGTGACCTACATTAATGATTCGAAAGGAACGAACCCTGATGCCTCCATTAAAGCGCTGGAAGCTTTTACTGAGCCGATTGTCCTCATTGCCGGAGGAAGACACAAGGGAAGTGATTTAGGGCCATTTGCCGAAAAAATCAAGGAACGGGTCAAAGAGCTTGTTTTAGTCGGGGAAGCGGCAATGGAAATAAATGAGGCGGTCAAAAAAGTGGGGTATACCCATATTCATATGGCGGACAGCTTTGCTGCTGCCGTGGAAAAGGCCAGCAATCTGGCCGAAAAAGGCGATATTGTGCTGTTATCGCCGGCGTGTGCCAGCTTCGATATGTTTGCCAATTTCGAGCAGCGCGGAGAAGTCTTCAAAGAGTTGGTGCATCAACTGGTGAGATGAGTAATGTGGATGGTAAGTTGGTTTATTGAGGTGATAATAGGATGCGGTTTAAAAAGAAGGGGAGACCTGATTTACTGATTTTTTTCGTGACCTTAATTCTCTTAGCCATCGGTGTAATCATGGTCTTTAGTGCCAGTTATTACGATACGTTGGAAAAGGACCCTTACTATTATCTACGCAAACAGTTAACCTGGGCGTTTCTTGGCATTATTTTAATGGTAATTATGATGAAAATTGACTACTACCGCTGGAAGCCTTATATCGGGTTGGCTTTTGCGGCAGGGTTAGTTTTGTTAGTTGCCGTCTTATTTACGGAGCCGGTCAAAGGCTCTAAACGGTGGATTGATTTAGGATTTTCTGGTTTACAACCTTCGGAACTGATGAAGCTTTGTATAATTTTTCTGATGGCGCATCGCTTAAGCAGACCCGGTACGGATATCAAAAAGCTGATTACCGGGGTAGGTCCTTATCTGGCTATATTAGGGTTGGTCGCATTCCTCATTATGCTGGAACCTGATTTGGGCACTACCTTGGCGATTGCCGGGACGGTGGGGATCATGTTGCTTGCCGCCGGCTTACGCCTTTCACATGCAGGGTTGTTGGTGTTTCTAGGGGTGGCCGGTGTCGTGGTGGCAATTTTGATGGACCCCACCCGCATGGCCCGGATTACCGGCTGGTGGAATCCGTGGGCAGATACCGGCGATAAGGGTTATCAGATCATCAATTCCCTTTACGCCTTAGGCTCGGGTGGCTTTTTTGGCATGGGGCTGGGTAACAGCAGGCAAAAATTGGATTACCTGCCGGAGCAGAATACTGATTTTATTTTTGCTATACTGGGAGAAGAGTTAGGTTTTCTGGGCGCATTTCTGGTTGTTGTATTATTCTTCGTCCTGGCCTGGCGGGGTTACCGGATTGCGTTGACCTGTCCTGATTCCTTTGGCTGTTTGTCTGGCGGTGGGCCTCACGACGATGATTGTTTTACAGGCCTTTATGAATATGGGCGTAGTATCGGGCTTAATACCCATCACCGGCATTTCGCTTCCGTTTATCAGTTATGGCGGTTCTTCTCTGCTCATCTCCATGATGGGGATTGGCGTTTTGTTAAATATTTCACGTTATACCCGGAATACATAGAAAAGGGAAACCTGACTGTCTGGTGCCGGCAGATTGTTGGACAAAGCTGCCGCATCAGGGCGGGGGAAAACGCCCCGGAGCAAGTGAGAAAAAGGGGAAGACAAGGTGGATAATAAGGTGGAAGATAAAAATAAAAACGCGATACGGGTGATTCTGACCGGAGGTGGCACAGGGGGGCATATTTACCCGGCTGTAGCCATTGGGCAGGCCATCAGGCAGGAGTGGCCCGGGGCGGAAATCCTCTATATTGGAACAAAGCAAGGGCTGGAAAATAGAATTGTGCCGGAGGCTGGTTTCCCGCTGACCCTGATTGATGTTGAGGGTTGGCAAAGAAAAGTATCTCTGCAGGCCGTCAAGGCCGGTTGGAAAGCCCTCAAAGCCTTTGGCGCCGCCAGAGAAATCATCCGCCGTTTTTCACCCCAATTGGTCATTGGGACAGGAGGTTATGTTTGTCTGCCGGTGGTTTGGGCCGCCTCACGCATGGGGATTCCCACCTTATTGCATGAACAGAATGCCTTGCCCGGGCTGACTAACCGTTTATTAGCAAACCGCGTCAATCAAATCTTACTTACGTTTGCCGCCGCGCAGCAGTATTTTCCGGCCAAGGCGCAAGAAAAACTGCAGGTCACCGGATTACCGGTCAGACCGGCGATCTTGCAGGTGACCAGGGAAGCAGGCTTACGGTTCTTCGGTTTAGCGCCGGAAAAGCTTACGCTGGTTTCGGTAGGTGGTTCGCGTGGGGCCAAAACCATTAATCAGGCCATGTTAGCTGTATGCCGTAAATATGCCGGTGACCCCGGGGTGCAGATCATTCATCTGACCGGGCAGTCTGGCCACGATGAGTTTACCGCAGAGTTGCAGTTAGCAGGAATAAATTGGAATAATAATGGGAATGTTATTATTAAACCTTATTTGCCTGAAATGGAGTATGCCTTGGCTTGCGCTGATTTATGCGTAGCCAGATGCGGTGCCGCATTTCTCGCGGAAATGACCGTACGGGGTATCCCCGGAATCTTAATTCCTTATCCCTATGCGGCGGAAAATCATCAGGAATATAATGCCCGGGATTTGGTAGCCCAGGGGGCTGCCGAATTAATTCTGGACCGGGATTTAAGCGGAGAGACTTTATTGGCTAAGGTTGAGGAATTACTTCAGCAAAAGGCGAAGAGACAGTCGATGGCCGCAAATAGTTTGCGGGCCGGAAAACCTGAGGCCATGGAGAATATCTTAAAGATCATCAGACAGTATTGTCCGCCATGCCATTAAAGCAAAAATCCGTGAGATCGCGAATGGAACTGACGGGGAAAACCAGGGAATTTTGCGGAGCAACGCCGAAATATTTTTGGCGGGAGGACAAGCTGAAAAGCTACTGCCAGGCTCTTTTGTAACACCTTCACATTTGTTTGCATATATAGTAAACTACAGAGCTGAAAGAAGGAGGGTTGTGGCAGTAATAGAGAGGAGATGTATCCAGCGATGCAGGAAAAAGAGATGATACATTTTATCGGGATAGGTGGGGCCGGAATGAGCGGGATCGCCCGCATACTATTAGAGCTAGGGTATGAGGTCTCCGGTTCCGATCTTTGCACTTCGGAAACAACCAGACGTTTGGAGCTTTTAGGAGCGAGGGTTTTTTTGGGGCATCATGCCGATCATGTCAATGAGGATCATACGACCGTGGTGATTAGTTCTGCTATTCCTGAAGAAAATCCGGAGGTGATTAAAGCCAAAGAATTAGGCATTCCTGTTCTGCAGAGGGCAGAAATGCTGAGCAGATTAATGGAGCGGCAACACGGTATTGCGATAGCCGGTGCACACGGGAAAACAACTACTTCCTCCATTATTTCTTTATTGTTTGAGAAAAACGGATATGATCCGACGATTGTTTTGGGGGGAGAATTAAACGATATCGGAGGAAACGCGAAACTGGGGCGTGGGAAATATATCATTGCGGAAGCCGATGAGTCTGACGGTTCCTTTTTAAAACTATTTCCGCAAATTACGGTGGTCACAAATATTGAAGATGATCATCTTGATCATTACGGGACAAAGGAGAATATCAGCGCGGCTTTTTATCAATTTCTTCTGCAAACGTCGGCGGACGGTTTTGCCGTTCTTTGTGCTGATGATCCGGGGGTAAAGGAGTTATTGCCGAAACTGGAAGGCAAGATGCGCATTCTCAAATATGGCTTGGACCCTGGTGCGGAGAATGATGCCGGTTATGATTATTTGGCCCGTGAGGTTAGGCTAAATCGCCTGGAAACGAGATTTCTGGCGGAAAGAGCAGGGGAGGTTCTGGGGGAGATAAAGCTTAGTGTTCCGGGCAGGCACAATGTCTCCAACGCTCTGGCCGCGGTGGCGGTTGCCATGGAATGTGGTTTATCCTTTGCCCAAATTGCGGCGAGTATAGCCGAATTTCGCGGGGTGCACCGCCGTTTTGAAAAGATTGGGGAAGTAGACGGCGTGCATATTGTGGATGATTATGCCCATCATCCTTCTGAATTAAAGGCTACGCTGCAAGCAGCCCGCACCGTGCAACCGAAGAG
Organism: Peptococcia bacterium; assembly: GCA_050951585.1. Taxonomy (GTDB): domain Bacteria; phylum Bacillota; class Peptococcia; order DRI-13; family DTU073; genus UBA3937. The sequence goes on from JBMNJI010000012.1 coordinate 16,171, forward strand.
GATTGTCGCTGTTTTCCAGCCCCATCGTTATACCAGAACCAAGAATTTGCAAACGGAATTTGGCACGGCCTTTCGCGAGGCGGATGTGTTAATCATGACCGGTATTTATCCGGCAGGTGAAAAGCCGATTGAGGGAGTAGGTACCGAGCTGATTATCGACGAAATTGTCAAGCAGACGGGACAGAAGGTGGAGTACATTCCCGAACGGGAGATGCTGGCGTCTCGCCTGGTGGAAATAGTCCAACCGGGCGATCTGGTCCTGACGCTCGGGGCCGGGAATATTTGTTCTACCGGAATGGAATTAAAAAGACTTTTAGAGCAAAGAACGATGAAGGTATGTTAAACAGATAAGACAAAGAGCGAAAAGGTTTTTTAAGGTTTAGATGAGGAGAGAGGAATGGATACAGGAGTTTTTTATGAACAGCTAGCGGAGAGAAAATACGGACCGCTTTTCCGGGGAGTGCCTCTGAAAAATTATACTTCGTGGAAAATTGGGGGACCAGCGGATATTCTTTATTGCCCGCGGCATTACCTGGAATGTGCGGAAGTCCTGCAATTAGCCAAAAAGGCCGATATTCCGGTTACCTTTCTGGGCGCCGGTTCAAATGTGCTGGTGGCCGATGAAGGGATTCGGGGATTGGTTATTCTGACGACCGAATGGCGTGAGCTAACCTGGGAAAGGTATCGGGTGACAGCCGGGTCGGGAACGTTAATTTCCGTCCTCAGTCGTGAGGCGGCGGAGAGGGGTTTGACCGGCCTGGAGTATGCCGTGGGCATTCCCGGGACCTTAGGGGGAGCGGTGATGATGAATGCCGGCGCATACGGTTATTCCCTTGCTCAGGTGCTTGAGCAGGTTAAGACACTGGATTTGGCAGGACAGTTGCGGGAATACACCCAAACGGAACTGGAGCTCGGGTATCGTACCAGTATTTTTAAGAAGAAGAAAGAACTGATTGTTGAAGCAACACTTTCCCTCCAGCCGGGGGACACTGACCAAATCAAAGAAACCATGAAAAGATACCTGCTTACCCGGCGGGAAAAACAGCCTTTGGAATTACCCAGTGCGGGGAGCGTTTTTAAGAATACGGAGCGGGGAGCGGGGCGGCTTGTTGAAGCAGTTGGAGCGAAAGGATGGCGGGTCGGGAACGCCCAGGTTTCGGAAAAACATGCCAACTTTATTGTGAATTTAGGGGAGGCTAAAGCGACAGATGTATTGCAGTTAATTGCGGAGGTGCAGGAAGCGGTCAAACGACAATTTAATGTGGAGTTGCAAACGGAAATTGTCCTTTTGGGTTTTGAAACGCATAGTTACACCGGGAGGTGAAAGCTATTGGAGAAATTCGTGATTATTGGCGGGAACAGATTGTCCGGAACAGTGCGCGTAAGCGGAGGTAAGAATTCTGTTTTGACGATCTTGCCCGCTTGTCTTTTGTCTAACGGGGTTTGTACCCTGCATGACGTGCCGAAATTGAGTGACGTTTTTGTGATGAAGGAAGTCCTGGAGTGTTTGGGGGCGAAGGTGGAATTCTCCGGCAATACGATGGTGGTTGATTCTTCCAAAGTGAGTAACGTGGAGTTGCCTGACCGGCTTACACGGATGATGCGGGCCTCCAATCTGGTGATGGGACCTTTGCTGGCCCGGTTTCATAATGTCAAATTAGCGTACCCCGGCGGGTGTTCTATTGGTTCGCGTCCGATGGATCAACATTTAAGAGGAATGAAAGTATTAGGGGCGGAGATCACGGAAAAGCACGGCTATATTGAGGCAAAAAGCACGGGTTTAACGGGAAATGAGATTTGCCTGGATTTTCCCAGCGTCGGGGCAACAGAAAACATTTTGATTGCGGCAACTTTAGCAGATGGGGTGACGATCATTCGCAATGCCGCCAGAGAACCGGAAGTTGTTGATCTGCAAAATTTCTTGAATCAGATGGGCGCCAAGGTCAAAGGCGCCGGTACGGATGTCATCCGCATTGAAGGCGTCAAAAAGCTGGGTTCCGTTGAATATACGATTATTCCCGATCGGATTGAGGCCGGCACCTTTATGGTTATCGGGGCTATTACCGGCGGGGAGATTCTGATCAAGAACGTGATTCCCGAACACATTGAGGCGGTCATCTCGAAGTTAAGGGAGGCGGGAGTAGACATTGCGGAGAATGACCAGGAAGTATTAGTGCGGGGCAAGGGGAAAGCCCACGGGGTTGATTTTAAAACGATGCCTTTTCCGGGGTTCCCGACAGATATGCAGGCGCAGTTAATGGCCTTAATGGCCGTCTCGGATGGGACCAGTATTGTCACGGAAACGATCTTCGAAAACAGGTTTAAACATGTTGACGAATTGCGGCGGATGGGTGCAGATATTAAGGTGGAAGGCCGGGTCGCCATCATTAAGGGGGTCGATAATCTTAGCGGTGCATATGTGGAGACCAGTGATCTGCGGGCGGGCGCTGCTTTGGTAACGGCGGGGCTGGTTGCTGAAGGCGCAACGGTACTGGATAAAGTTCATCTGATTGATCGCGGGTATGAGAATTTTGAACAAAAGTTAAGAAACTTAGGCGCACAGATTTTGCGGGTAAACGGTAACGGGATCAATAAGAGTTAAATTTACTACAGTGCAACTAAGGCTTCTGCCTGCGCTCAAAGAGCTTGGCACAAGCCAAGTTTTCTTTAGCATAGCTCATAAGGATGAGTCAAGGGTCATGCATAAGTGCAACTAAGGCTTCTGCCTGCGCTCAAAGAGCTTGGCACAAGCCAAGTTTTCTTTAGCATAGCTCATAAGGATGAGTCAAGGGTCATGCATAAGTGCAACTAAGGCTTCTGCCTGCGCTCAAAGAGCTTGGCACAAGCCAAGTTTTCTTTATTTTATAGTGGACAAGATTGCTCTATTTGCTATAATAATTAGCAGGGAGTGGTAAATGACGATGGTGGGGAATGAAGGGAAGGTAGTTTATATTCGAAAGGCGAGAAGGAAAAAGTTTTCCATGATCGGTTTGGGATTATTTTTAGTATTCTGCCTGTCCTTATCGCTGTATTTTTTTCTTAATTCCGCTTTTTTCAATCTACGGAATATTGAGGTTACTGGCTGCCAAACAATACCAGAAAAACAAGTTATTGACCTGAGCGGTTTGGTCTTAGGGACCAATCTCACCCATATTGATACAAGCACCGCTATCAGTAAGATCGAACTGCATCCTGTCGTCAAAACCGCGCGGATTTACCGCAGATTACCCCATACTATCCTGATCGAGGTTGAGGAGCGGGTCCCGGTAGCCTTGGTCGTGGGTGCCGGATGCTATTTAGCCGTGGATAGTGAAGGTGTTTATTTAAGAAAGGGAGAGGATTTATTAAATGAACTGACTTTACCGGTAATCAGCGGGCTGAAAGTCGAAGAGAACATCAGCCCGGGAGCTAATCTTACAACATTAGGTCTTTCGGCCGCTTTAACCTTACTTAAGGAAATGGACGAGACCTTTTTAAAGAATGTTGCGGAGATTAAGGCTGCTTCTCCCTATAGTCTGACCTTTAATATGTTACATGGGGTGGAGATCCGTTTTGGTGAACCGGAAGATGTTGATCGGAAGCTCCGTCTGATTAAGGAATTATTATTCGAAAATGGACAGGTGATTAATGATCAGACAGTAGAATATATCGATTTGCGCTACAACTCTTTACCGGTTATTAAGCGAAAAAATATTTAAATGAAAAAAAGGATTACCGAATACAATTGTGGAATAAGCATATGGAGAGTTATTTAAACTGATTCGCGGATTCGCTGGTCCGACAGGACGTTTATATAAAAAATTTACCGTATATGAAGGAAAGGGGAATTTGTATGCTGGAGTTTGAAATGGAGTCTTTGAACCAGTATGCCCAGATAAAGGTTATTGGTGTAGGCGGCGGCGGAAGTAATGCTGTTAACAGGATGATTGACAGTGGTCTTAAAGGGGTCGAGTTTATTGCGATTAATACTGATGCGCAGGCTTTATACACCTCCAAAGCGGAAAACAAGATTCAAATCGGGACAAAGTTGACCCGCGGATTAGGCGCCGGAGCCAACCCCGAAGTTGGACTTAAAGCGGCCGAAGAAAGCCGTAATGATATTGTTGCTGCTGTTAAAGGGGCGGATATGGTGTTCGTTACCGCCGGCATGGGCGGCGGTACCGGAACGGGGGCTGCTCCCCTTGTGGCCGAAGTGGCGAAAGAGATGGGGGCGCTGACTGTAGGTGTTGTCACCAAGCCGTTTACTTTCGAAGGGAGAAAACGGTTTGGACAGGCCGAGATGGGGATTGATACGATCAAAGAAAAAGTTGATACGCTGATCGTTATTCCGAATGAGAAGCTGTTACAGGTAGTCGATAAAAACACACCGATTAATGATGCTTTCCGCATTGCCGATGATGTTTTAAGGCAAGGTGTACAAGGCATTTCTGATCTGATTGCGGTCCCCGGTTTGATTAATCTGGACTTTGCCGATGTCAAGACGATCATGGAAGACACCGGGGCTGCTCTAATGGGGATCGGGATGGCTTCCGGCGAAAACAGGGCATCTGTTGCTGCCAGAACGGCTATATCCAGTCCTTTATTGGAAACCTCCATTGAAGGCGCCAGGGGTGTCTTATTGAATATTACCGGCGGGCCGGGATTAGGCCTCTTTGAGGTCAATGAAGCGGCTGAGATTATTGCGCAGGCGGCTGATCCTGATGCCAATATTATCTTTGGGGCGGTAATTGATGAGAGCATGGGAGACAATGTTAGAGTAACGGTTATCGCAACCGGTTTTGATAAAACACGGAAAGAAGCTATTTTAGAGCCGAATACGACTGCCAAACCGTTTAGTCTTGACGAACTAGAGATTCCGATTTTCTTAAGAAAAGCAAGAGACAAGTAAGAGCTGGCTAATAACTGGGGTGAAAAGCTTAAGCAGCAAACTTCTTGGGAGGCAAAAGAAGTTTGCTGCTTTTTCGTTATGAAAAAAAAGAGGATTTCTTTGGTGAAAGGAGTAATATCATATAGATACAGGTCTAATTAGAGAGTATGAGGAGGCATCTTGCAAATGAAATTCGTGGCTATAAATGGTAGTCCAAAGAAAGATGGGAATACGGCCTTTTTACTGCAAAAAGGGTTGGAACAGATCAAACAGCTCGGCGGTGAGGTGGAAATAATTCATGCGTTGGACGTATTGAAAAGTATGCCGGTTCCTTTTTGCACAGTTTGTGCCACTCCATGCCAGGGTGCGTGTGTGAAAGGAACATTAATGGAGAAAGCGTTAAATACCTTAAGAGAAGCTGATGGGCTCTTAATTGGTTCGCCTGTATATTTTGGTTCGGTTTCCGGGGAGTTAAAAGCTTTTTGGGATAAAACACGTTGTCTGCGCGGGGAAAAAGCGCTGCTCAATGTGCCGGGTGGTGCCGTTTCTGTTGGGGCATCCCGTTTCGGCGGGCAGGAGGGAACCTTACGTGCTATTCAGGAGATGATGCTGGTACAGGGAATGACGATTATTGGCGGAGGCCAGAGGGAACATGATTGCGGTCATTATGGTGTGGCCGCTCATCAACCAGCCAGGGAGGACCAATATGCTTTGGAGAGGACCATTATTATGGCCAAACGTCTTTATGAGCTGGGTGTCGCCACAAAAAGTCTGCGGGAATCTTAAGCTTGGAGGCACGTGAATTTGGTTGTGAATAGCGGTGAAGGTAGTTCGAAGGTGGAGGGGTGAGGAATGACCATTCGTGAGGAATTGCATAATCTGGAGGAAAAATATCTGGCGCCATATGCGGCGTTAGCCTCTCAGAGTAAAGGCCGGGAGAGGGTGGAAGAGCCTGATGCTATCAGGACTTGCTTTATGCGCGACAGAGACAGAATCATTCACTCCAAGTCTTTCCGGCGACTCAAACATAAGACGCAGGTCTATATTTCGCCGAACAACGACCATTATCGGACACGGCTGACGCATACGCTGGAGGTTAGTCAGATATCGCGGACGATTGGCAAGGCTTTAGGCCTGAATCCGGATTTACTGGAAGCGATCGCCTTAGGGCATGATGTGGGACATACGCCTTTTTCCCATACCGGAGAGGATGTCTTGAACAGGTTGTTGCCGGGCGGGTTTCGGCATAATGAAAACAGTGTCCGCGTGCTTACCAGGATTGAACAGGGTAAAAATGGGCCCGGGCTAAATCTGACCCGCGAGACCTTGGCGGGGGTTCTTTATCATAGTGGCCTGGAAAAAAGTGAAGGGGAAGAAAATACGCTGGAAGGACAGGTTGTTCGCCTTTCCGATAAAATAGCCTATATTCAGCATGATATTGATGACAGTATCAGAGCCGGTGTGTTAAAAACCAGTGACATTCCCAAGGAGTATCTTGAGGTTCTGGGAGATGATCATAGCAGCAGAATCACTACCCTCGTGGAGGATCTGGTGCAAAACAGCCGTAAGAATATTGCCGCCGGTAATTTAAAGATTAGCTTTAGTTCCGCTGTCAATGCTGCGATGAAAGGCTTGCGGGAGTTTATGTTTGCTACCGTCTATAAAGGGCCTTTGTGCATGGCGGAACGGCAAAGGGTTATTTACGTCGTGGAGTTTTTATTCGATTATTTTGTGAGAAACTATGAAAAGTTACCGGAGTTTTATCGGCAAATTGCCCTGGATGAGGGGATAGAAAGAGGAGTCGTCGATTATATCTCCGGGATGACCGATAATTATTGCACGGCAATTTTCCGGGATTTGGTCCTGCCCCGTTCCTATGTGCAAATCACTTTACCGGAGCTTTGATCATTTCCGGAGAATTTCTTTCCAAAAAAATCCGCAGTATTTTGCGAAAAAAAGCAGGAAGTTAAGCTTTGATCACGAATTAATGGTAATTGTGTCTTTAATATTTTTAAATTAGCAGGAGAAAACGCTATTTATGGCGAATTCAATTTAAAACATTATTAAGGTGTTGAGTTGTGTGCCCGGACAAATAACCGAAGAATTTATCGATGACCTGCGCAACCGGGTAGATATAGTGGACATTATCAAGGAGTATGTACCACTAAAGAAGCAGGGACAAAACTATAAAGGGTTGTGTCCGTTTCATTCCGAGAAGACGCCCTCTTTTGTAGTTTCGCCGCACAAACAAATCTACCATTGTTTTGGTTGCGGCAAAGGGGGGAATGTTTATACATTCCTCATGGACCGGGGCGGACTTTCTTTTCTTGACGCGGTGGCCCATTTAGCGCAAAGATGCGGTATTCCGCTTCCCCAGGGCGAGCTCACGCCGGAAAAGGCCAGGCAAAATTCATTAAGAGAGAGATATTATCATATTAATGAAATGGCCGTGCAATTCTTTCAACAGGGGCTGGAGGATCGCCGGGGTCAGCAGGCGAAGCAATATCTGCAAAAAAGGGGCATTAATAATGAACTGATTACGAAGTTTTCCCTGGGTTATGCGCCTGATTCCTGGGATGAGCTGAGCCGCTTTTTGTTAGAAAAGGAGATTACCGAAGAAGAAATCATTTTATTGGGTCTGGCGGTCAAAGGACAGCGGGGGAATCTGGTTGATCGTTTTCGTAATCGCGTTATGTTTCCGATTTTTGATGACCGTAGCCACGTAATTGGTTTTGGCGGCAGGGTGATGGATGATACTCAACCTAAGTATCTGAATTCACCGGATACGCCACTTTTTAGCAAAGGCCGGCACCTTTATGGGCTTAATCTGGCGAAAACCGCCATCAGAAGTAATGAACAGGCCATTTTAATGGAAGGATACATGGACGTGCTTGCTGCCCATCAATACGGGATTACGCATGCCGTCGGGACGCTTGGCACAGCTTTAACAGCCGACCATGGCAAGTTACTGATGCGTTACACCTATAATGCGGTCTTATGTTTTGATGCTGATGCAGCGGGGCAGGAAGCCAGCATGCGCGGGCTGGATACTTTGCGGCAGTTGGGGATGAGGGTATCCGTGATGACGGTACCTGACGGTAAGGATCCTGACGAATTCCTGCGCAAGAACGGGCGGGACAGTTTTCAAGGGCTTATTGAACAAGCATTATCGCTTGTTGAATATAAACTAACGAGGCAGATGGCAAAATATAATAAAGAGACGGTTGCCGGTAAAGTGCAGATTATCCAGGCTCTTTTGCCTGATTTATACCTGATTCAGAGCCCGGTGGAGCGTCAAGGCTTGATTGATATGCTGGCGCAGCGTCTTTCCCTTGCCGAAACGGCCATTTACGCCGAGATGAAGAAATATCAGCTTGAAGCCGGGCGAAGTAGGCGCTACAAAGATAAAACAGGGGAGAGACAAGAGCGAAAAGCAGAACAGGGCGATATAGAAGAGCAGGATGTGGCCCGGCATTCCCGACGGGAACGGACGGCTTCCGAAAAAGCACAGTACTTTTTAACGCGGGTCTTGCTGGAGAATCCGGAGATGTTCGCGGAAGTTGAACAGGCCGGTGGAAAAGCCCTCTTTTCTGATAATTTCTATCAAGAAATTTACCAGGTGTATTATTTATTGTATCGAGCTGGTCATAATATAAAGGCTGAAGATCTCATTACGCAGTTGGAGAATGAGCAAACCAGACAGATTATCACAGAAATTTTGCTTGATGATCAGATTCCGGCCGATTGGGGAAGAATATATAAGGATTGCTTACTTACTCTTCAAATAGAGCAGGTTAATCATAAAATAACAGAGAAAAACTCTTTGATGATTGAATATGAAAAAAGTGGTAATGTCACCAAATCTTTAGAAATCATGGCTGAAGTACAAAAAATGATTCAATATAGGCAAAGCTTGGTGTCATCCCTGGCGAAGGGGGGGAATACTGTTGAAAAATGAAAAACTTGATACAGAAGAAAAGGATTTAGAAAAATTGAAAGCTATCAGTGTGAAGGAACTGATCGAAAAGGGGAAAAAACGGGGTAATCTTACTTACAATGAGGTAAGTAACGCTTTGGATGGTATTGAGCTGAATCCCGAACAAATAGAAGAAATCTATGAACATTTTAGTTCCCTAGGGATTGATTTAGTTCCTGATACAGCTGGGATTGAAACATTGGAAGAAGAGGAATCCCTTGATTTGGATCAGGAAGATGAAGACGTGGAAATTGACCTGGATTTGTCTGTGCCGGAAGGTGTGGGCATAGATGATCCTGTCCGCATGTATTTGAAGGAAATCGGGCGGGTACCGTTACTGTCGGCTGATGAAGAAATTGACTTAGCCCAAAGGATGGAGGAAGGAGACGAGGAAGCCAAACGCCGTTTGGCGGAAGCGAACCTGCGCCTGGTGGTCAGTATTGCCAAAAGGTATGTGGGGCGGGGGATGTTGTTCCTGGATTTAATTCAGGAAGGCAACCTGGGTCTGATTAAGGCGGTAGAAAAGTTTGATTTCCGGAAAGGTTTTAAATTCAGCACGTACGCAACCTGGTGGATTAGACAGGCAATTACGCGAGCGATCGCTGACCAGGCAAGAACAATCCGTATTCCGGTGCATATGGTGGAGACAATCAACAAGCTGGTCAGAGTATCGCGGCAGTTACTGCAGGAATTAGGCCGGGATCCATCGCCCGAAGAAATTGCCCAAGAAATGGAAATCCCGGTTGACCGCGTCCGTGAAATATTAAAAATTGCCCAGGAACCGGTATCATTAGAAACGCCAATCGGTGAAGAGGAAGACAGCCATTTGGGTGATTTCATTGAGGACGAAGAAGCACCGGCACCGGCAGAGGCCGCTTCATTTATCCTCCTGAAGGAACAACTGGAAGAGGTCTTAGAAACCTTGACTCCCCGGGAGGAAAAGGTGCTGCGCCTACGTTTCGGTTTAGACGACGGGCGGGCTCGTACTCTTGAAGAAGTGGGGCAGCAGTTTGGTGTGACCAGAGAAAGAATCCGGCAGATTGAAGCAAAGGCCTTGCGTAAACTAAGGCATCCCAGCCGTAGCCGCAAATTGAAGGATTATCTGGAATAAAACAGCCAAAAGTTAGTACTTGACCGATGCAGATTCTTATTATAAAATAAGTAATGTCGCGTTAAGAAGTAATGGGCCTATAGCTCAGCGGTAGAGCCACCGGCTCATAACCGGTCGGTCCCTGGTTCGATCCCAGGTGGGCCCACCACAACATGGTTACAATAATTAAGGAATAGATTTGGGCGATTAGCTCAGCTGGGAGAGCGCCTGCCTTACAAGCAGGATGTCGGCAGTTCGATCCTGTCATCGCCCACCATTTAATGTTTATAACGGATTGTCACAATTATAGATGTGACAATCTTTTTTAATAATTTGCGAAAACAGAGGAAGAGCTGGCGCAAAAAAATTTACGGAGAAAATAAAGGGAAAAGAAAGAAAAAGGAGAAAAAATAAAGGTGAAGCTGAAATTATCAGAACGTCTTTTGGCCATTGCCGCACTGGTTCCTTTGGGGGCTAGGGTTGCCGATATCGGGACCGATCATGCCCTGTTGCCCTGTTATTTAGTGGGGTCGGAAAAAGCTACTTCTGTCATTGGGGTAGATGTACACCGGGGGCCGTACGAGAGGGCCTGGCAAACCGTGCGGGAGTGTTCCCTGGAAGAATATATCGAGATCCGGTTAGGGGACGGACTGACTGTTCTGAAGCCTGGGGAAGTGGACACTGTCGTTATTGCGGGTATGGGGGGGACGGCAATCAGCAATATTTTTGCGGAGTCTCCTCAAGTAGTCGGTTCTTTGCGCAAGGTTATTCTCCAGCCTATGAATAATCCCGCAGCGGTGCGCAACTGGTTGTGGGAGCATGGGTGGGAAATCACGGCAGAGGATTTAATCTTTGAAGACAAGCAGTATTATCAGCTGATTGGCGCGGAGAATGCTCCGTCAACGGAGACTGCTCGGACAACGGCTGCGCAGTCCACTGGAGTTTCCCGGTCAACGACCACTGTTGAGAGATCCTTCTTTCCGGAATTAGCAGCAGAATACGGACCGCTCTTAATTCGCCACATACACCCGCTGTTACCCGGTTTATTAGAAAGGGATCAAAGGGCGATGCAGGTGATGCTTGAACAGTTGGCCAAATCGTCACAGGAAGACGTGCAGCTTCGCTACAGGGAAGCCCAGCAACAGATGCAAAAAATGAAGGAGTTGAGGGAATGGCTGTTAGTTGCCAAACCATCATCAATGTGATCGAAAAAATTGCCCCGAAAAGGAGCGCCGAAGAGTGGGATAATGTGGGTTTGCAGATTGGCAGCCCCGCCCAGCCAGTCTCTTCTGTTTTTCTGTCTCTTGATCTAAACGAGGCCATCCTGGAAGAGGCTCTCTCAGCCGGTGCCGATCTGCTGGTCGTGCATCATACTCCTTTTTTCAAACCGGTGAAGAATATACGGACAGATCTGCCGCAGGGCAGGCTCCTTTATCGGATTATCCAGCACGGCCTCGCGTTATATGCCGCTCATACCAATCTTGATGCCGCCGTCGGCGGGGTCAATGATATGCTGGCGCAAAAATTAGGTTTACAACAGGTTGAGCTGTTGACGGAAAGCTGGCAGGAAAAGTTATATAAACTGGTGGTGTTTATCCCGGCCGACTATACCGAGAAAGTCAGTGATGCGATGGCCAAAGCCGGTGCCGGCTGGATTGGGAATTATGCCCATTGCACTTTCCGCACCAATGGAACAGGGACGTTTCTGCCCCTTGCCGGAACGAATCCTTTTATTGGCGCCGAAGGGAAACTGACCAGGGTGGAGGAAACAAGACTGGAAACAATTATCCCCGAAGACCGCGTGAACAGGGTGCTGAAGGCGATGCTGAAAGCTCATCCCTATGAGGAAGTAGCTTATGACTTGTATCCGCTGGTTAATAGCGGGGCGAAGACAGGGCTGGGCCGGATTGGTCTTTTACCACAAGCCCTTTCTTTGCAGGGCTTTATTAATCTGGTCAAAGGGCGTCTTTCCCTGCCGTTTGTGCGCTATTGCGGTGATTTGGAAAAAAGCGTGGAAAAAGTGGCTGTTTGCGGGGGCAGCGGGGCCTCGCTTCTTGGGCGTGCTGCTTTTCTGGGCGCTGACGTTTATTTGACCGCCGATGTAAAATATCATGAAGCACAGGAAGCCCAGGCTTTAGGGCTGGCCTTAGTTGACGGCGGTCATTTCGGGACGGAACAGCCGGTGATTGCCGTCCTTGCCGCTCAATTAAGGGAAGCCATGACCAAAGAGCAGGTGCAGGTTGTTACTTCACAGCTCAATAGTGACCCGTTTAGCTTTTTGTAGGATAGGATTATTCCTGTCCTTTTTTTATTACCGAAGATCAATTTGAGGGTTGGCATGAAAGGAGAGATATTTTTGAGTCAGGAAAAAGTAATGAGTCAGGAAGAATTGGTATGGAAGCTGCAGGAGCTAAAGAGGAAGGAAGCCGAGATCAAAAACGGTGAAGAGTTAAAGCCCTGGGTTGGTAAACTGAAAGCGTTGCAGGCGAAGGTGCAGGGCGGGGAACAAGAGAGTGAAGATTTGACCCGGGAGATTAGTGCGGGAGAAAAAAACGCCCGGCGGCTGGAGCAGGAAATAAATGAATTATCCGCGCAGACCAGCGAAAAAAAGGAAAAACTATATGCGAGCAAGGGCGGCCCATTAAAGGAGATTCTCTCCATGCAACAGGCCATTTTAAAGCAGGAAGAGCAAACTAAAGAGGCGGAAAAAACGTATTGGGAAATGAACAGGCAGATTGAAGAATGGAAAAAGAAAATCGTGGAGCTTACTGCAGAAATAAAAAGCTGGAAAAGGGAGTATAACGAAGGGGTAAGGGAGTACAAGAAGATCAAGGAGCAGTACGACTTGAAATTAGCCGCCCTCCAGAGTCAGCTTGAAGAAGTTGCGGAACAGCTTCAGCCGCAAACCTTAAAATTAGTCAAATCGGCGGAAAAACGTTATCCGCTGAGCTTTGTGGCGATGTTGAAAAACGGGACCTGTACGGGCTGCCGAATTGGCGTATCAGCCACTTCGATCAGAGAAGTAAAAGCCGGGAAAGGTTTTTATCATTGTGACAATTGCGGCCGCCTGTTGATTAACCCGTTTTAATTTATGTTTGTCTATTTTCCTGTTCAAGATGGAAGGAGGCTCCATACATGAAAAATCTGCTTAGGATGCTCCTGCGTTTAGCGCTCTTCAGTATTATCTTGATTGTTCCATTGTCGGCCGGGGCGGAACCCCAACCATATCAATTAAGCAAGAGCGGGGATTATCGGGTGGAAAGTGTTTTTTGTGTAGAGAATGTTGGGAGCAGAACCGCCACGGATATTTCCCTGGAAATACAATATGCCAATCCTTATATTACGAAGCTTATGCCGTATTCCACGATCCTCAATACCCTTTATGAGCCGCAGCCCGTTGAAGTGAAAACCGATGCTCAAAGGGAATCAGACCGGCCGGTATGAGATCGCCAGGTTACTACCGGGAGAAAAACAGATAATTAGGGTACTTCATGATTACCGGGTATCTTTGATTGATTACACGATTGATCCGGCCAGGATCGAACCATATGCCCAGTTTCAACCGGCTGTCCTTCAGCCGTATTTAACCCCTTCTCCGGGGATCGAGAGTGACCATCCTTTAATTCAGGCTAAGGCGCGGGAAGTTGTGGGGAGGGAAACGAATCCCTTCAAGAAAGCGAAAAAGATTTTCACCTTTGTGAACGAATATATGACATACAGTGAAGAGAAATTTGGGACGAATGAGGGAAAAGAAAGTGAGTACGGCGCCCTTTACGCCTTACAGACGGGGAAGGGTGTCTGTGAAGATTATGCCGATTTAATGGTCGCTCTGCTCAGGGCCACCGGCGTTCCGGCACGCACAGTATCCGGGTGGACGGGAGAAATAAGCGGGAAGAGCATCAAACTGATTGATGCAAATACTACCTTCCTCCCGGGGCATATGTGGCTGGAATATTATCTGCCCGGCTATGGCTGGATTCCGGCTGATCCTACTTTTACCTATACGGTTAATAATGTCCGGCAGGTTGAATACAGTCGTCTGACCGGAATCAGGCAGCCCAGTTTCGTCGATAGTTGTGAAATGGCGGGGCATGCTGTTTCATACAGTTTTCGGGGCGATGTTGACGTAAACACCAATGTCACTATTTATAAGTTAGGGGTTGACGGTGTCATGCCGCTTCCGGTGGGAGGCACACAAGCGCCGTTGCTCTATTTGGAAGATATACCCTTGATTTTTGACGTTAATCCGGTGATTGAAAATGGGCGTACGCTTGTGCCGATGCGCGGTATTTTTCAGGCCCTGGGGGCGGCTGTTGAATGGGACGGGGTGACCCAGAGAATTGTCGCTTTGTCGCCTGAGCGAAAAGTGGAATTACAAATCGGTCAGACCCAGGCTTGGGTAAACGGCGAACTGCGTACGCTTGATGTATCACCATGTATTCTTGACAGCAGAACGATGATCCCGCTTAGGTTTGTGGGGGAAGCGCTCGGTTGCCAGGTGGACTGGGACGGGAATCTGCGGACGATCAATCTGCGGTTTCATTAATAGGTTTACATTTTTGCTCCGGCGCGGATATATATATGGTAGAAAAATAAAACATCCCCGGGGGGATGAATGGGGTTCATTTCATAACCTCCGGAAAATACCAATAAGTTTTATTGGTATTTTTTATGGCTTTTTTATACAGCATTCACAGTTTAATAGATACTTTTATGGAAAACGTTGAAATTATTACTATATTTCTGTAAAATATTAGATGTTAGTACTTATAGGGAGGGAACCTATCATGAGGAAAATCGCAACATTATTACTGCTTGCATTTACTCTGACAATAGCAGGAACGACAGGTGTTGGGGCCGTGGTGCCCGGGTATGAGGATGCTGTGAAGGGATATAAAATAGCTGACGTTACTTTAGAATTTAAATATCATGATGGCACTACAGACACTGGTACATATTGGATTTACAACGATCCAAGATATTCAGATGATGAGGTGATCGAACAAACCTTAGCAAGCTTTTGGAAAACAAATCAAACAGACATTCGTCGCATTACCCACGTAAACGGTGTTCCCATTGAAAATACCAAGTGGGCAAAGTATGGCGGGGTAATTCAGCATGTAGGGGGAAATTATCAGTTCCCGGACGATCCCATACCACAAACTCCGGTTGCTGCTGAGGTAACAGTTTTCATCAATGGAAAGCAAGTGGAGTTTCCCGACCAAAAGCCAATAATCATTCAAGGAAGAACAATGGTACCCATCCGTGCGGTATTCGAGCATCCTGATGTGCAAGCAGAAGTAAAGTGGAATGAAGAAGAACGCACTGTCACCGCTACAGACCGTTCTGGCAAGACAATTGTGTTTCGTATTGGCGAAAACAATTATCGTGTTAAAACAGGTTTAAATGAAGAATTAAAATACTCGGATGTTGCGCCGGTCATTGAAAACAGCCGTACTCTCTTGCCTCTGCGTGCTTTATCCGAATCACTTGATTTTCAGGTAGACTGGATTGAAGATGAAAGGAAAGTCGAGATAAAAGAGAAACCGGGAAACAAGCGTAAACTATTGTCACCAGAAGAATGGGCTGCCTTCCTGCGGGGGGGTAACGCCTAATGAGAACAGCAAAATTCCGAATAATATCGGCATTAGCACTACTGCTAACCTATATACTGACAAGCATTGTGCCGGCAAATTCATTGCCGGCTTTTGCTGCTGCTCCCCGCTTTGCTATTGATGAAACAAATACCAGGCAAATAAAAGATAGCTTTACAGAAACAGGGTTGCCTTTTCACGAGACATGGACATGTGATTTAAAAGGGAAGGTAAACAGCCAGCCCATTGTGGTAGACGGATATATCTATGTGCAGGCGGGAAAAGATCTCCTGAAGCTTTCATTGGAAGAAGGCAGGATTCTAGGTCGGATTACGGTAAACCAGCATGAATTGCCTTCCGGTTCGTCCCCAACATATGCAGAAACCACTCATGCCCCGCGGATTTATCAGGCTACCCGTGATCACCGACTTTGGGCTATAGACCCGTTAACTTTTAAGCCTATCTGGGAACAACCGTTAATTTTGACTACAGATAAACAAAGCGATAATTACAAAAAAAGATACCGGGTTACCTCCAGCCCTTTTGTGTATATTCATAATCATCGTACATATATTGCTGTGGGAACAGCTAATGGAGATGCTACTGGACTGCCGGGGCAATATGCTGATAATGGTTTCTTTATCATCCAAGATGTTGGGTTTAAACCACAGGTTGTATATTGGAATCAAATGCCGGGGGAGGTTACAGGCTCTCCAATCTTTCATAATGGGATGATCATTGGTACAGAAAACACTCAGGGTAAAGAATCTGAACTTATTAGATATCTACCTAATGTAAATTCATTTACATCATCAAAATGTGCAGTCAACTTGGGTGTCCCAGGTTCACCAGCAGCAGAAGGTGACTATATATATGTTGCCGACAGAACAGGATTTATTTATAAATTTTTTAACAAGAACGCGAGTGAAATTAATCGGGTATGGAAAAATCCCGAGCAACCCGGTGATTTTGACTCCAACCGTTTCCTTAACAGCTACAACCTTATGTCGCCGGTCATCGGCAATAAATACATTTACCTGCCGTTAGTGCATTACAACAATTACTCCAGCGGTGGACCAGGTGCCGTTATTGCCGTAGATAAAGAAACAGGCTTCACACACAAAGTTCGCCCCTTCAATTCCATCCTTAAATCGAATATGCTTTATTGGAAACCGTCACCGGAGGCGGAGCAGGATTATGTTTTCGTCTTTGCTTATGACGGCACGGCATGGGCTTTAGATGGCCAAACTTTAGAGCCTGTACCATGGTTCTATGACCAAAAAGAAAACAAAGTCAAAGAAGCGGTCCGGCTTTTTCCGGTGGAACCGGGCAGTGTTGCCCCGGAAATGGTTATTGCCGACTCCTACCTCTTGATTACGGACGGACAAGGAATCATGCATGCCTATAAGGCAGAAGAGCCGGTAAACTTCAAGGCCGTATCTCTGGAACCTATTAAAGCTCTTGAATCACTTGACGCTCAAGCATCAGCAGAAACTGAAGCATCAACTGCCACATCCCCGGAAGCACCGGTACCGGCAAAAGACAGCCTGAACGAAGGAGAGCAAGCCGGAGACAGGGAATATCAACCCGGCGAGCGGGTGCAGCTTCAATTTACGGTGGAAAATACTTCTCCGGAGGATTATACCGAGATTCCGCTCATCCTTACCACCCCGGACGGAACGGTCCTCCCCGGCGGTACTGTTGACTTAAAAGCAGGCGAGAGATTAACGGTTACGCCCTGGACGGTTGAGGTTCCTCCTTCCGGCAGTCTGCTCTACCGGGCAACTATCAACCCCGAAGGACATCCCCAGGAAATTACCGCGGAAATAAAACCGCGTCTTGATAATACTGCCGAGGTAGAGCTTAATAAAACAGTTCTTGATCTGGAAGTAGTCTCCCTCTCGGTGGCAACCCCTACCGAGGCTGGAATAGTGCAAAACATTGAAACCGTTATTGCCAATAATACGGGACAAGCTATCCCGGAAGCCTTAATCCAATGGCAGGAAGACAGCAAGGTAATCCGGGAAGAAAAAGTATCCTTTGCCGTCGGGGAAAGCAAAACCCTTTCCTTTGCCTGGCGTGCCCCTGAGCGGGAAGCCACCGTCAATATCGCCGTCATCGCCGACCCTGCCCAACTTATTCCCGATGCAAACCGTGCCAACAATTTTAAGGAAGCATACATCGCCGTCAATCAATTCGTGAAGAGAAGTTGTAAAGAACCCCTGGACAGAGCCAGTTGGGATGTGGTTTACCACATCATTACCGGCTATCATACAAAAACAGTCTATGATACGGTGACCGTGGGAACGGATGAAAAAGGCAACCCCATAACACGGACTGAGGCGCGTACGGTAACCGATTATACCAATCCTATTTGGGAACCGGTTACGGTCACCTATAACGAATGGCTTGAATTGGATGTCAGCGTCAATACCAAACAAGGGATTCCCACCGACCCCCAAAACCCCAAAAAAAGCGACCGGGAAAGCCGGGGCTCCTGGGAGATCATTCCCTATGCCGAGGAGCAGTCCAAAAAGCTGCGTAAGAAAGTGGACCCTAACGAGATTACCCGGGCCGGTTATGGTTTTGAAGTCACTGTCGTGACCAACTACCAAAACGACTGGGAAAGCAAAGTCCCTTCGGGATTGGCAAACACGGCGCAGCCCATTGGCGGCACATTTGCAGGACCGGCCCGTGTGATCGCCGAATTCTTTAATCCAAGCAACAAGTTTGTTAAAGCCGTTGAGCTGGCACAAGTCTCCGGCCGCGCCGACAGAACAGGCCAGTGTACCTGGATGTTGCCGGCCACCCGTTATACCTTTAAGGATGGTGAAACCATTTACGAAAGAAAGCATTATACCAGTCCCGATGACAAAGACGGCAATTATACGGTGCAAATCCGCGTTGAATACGCCGGTAAACATGGATTGTATTTCTGTAAACAAAAAAACGTCGAAATATGGGGGGATATGTATGATGATATTTATACTGCCCCCATGCCCCTTAATTTACGGTAACGGGTAGAAAATTTGGTTTACATTTTTGCTCTGGGGTGGATACTTATATGGTAGAAAAATAAATTCATTTCCGGAATAGAAGGAAAGCATTTATACCTGCGAAGATAAAGAGGGGAAGGGGAGAGATTTTGATGTGGAGTATATTCCATTTGTTTAAACCAAGGGAAGAGAAGCGAGGGTATTTTGTGCATACAAGCGGGGGAAAAAATATGCTTTGCAAGATATTAAACGAGTATGATACAAAAGAAGAAGCCACCCAAGATTTGGTTGACTTAGTGGCAAATAAAATTACGGAAAAAGATCTGTACAAAGAATTTTTGAAGAGACAATCCTGGTAGGTTTACATTTTAGGCCCGGCGCGGATATATATACAGTAGAAAAGTAAATCATACCTTTTGGTATGAAATGGAGGATGAAGAAAATGAATAGAAAACAACTGAGAAGTCTAACGCCGGAAGCCGCCTGGAAGTTTTTTACTGCAGAAGGGGAGACAGTGGAAGGATTTATTTCCGAGTTTGTTGATGACGGATATGAGCTGACAGATATCAAAACAATGGTCAGAATCTTTGCAAGTGAGACACCAATGACCTTAGACCATCCATTATTGCAAGAAGATATTGATTTTTTGGAAGCTTCGTTCGAAAAATATATGATGGAGCACATTGAGAAAATCGGCGGCTTCGCCAACTTGAAACTAATGCCCCATGATGAATTAATGAAAAGATGGGATGATGGGGTGGCAGACATGTTTTATTTAATGGAGAGAAGAGGCTATAAGATTCAGAACCCCAGAATTAAGCAACTGGTGGAGGAGAAGTATTATCGGTAGGTTGTGACAGTTGGCGGAAAGGTGAAAAGTGTATAGGTGTATATGCTTATATGACGCGATACAGCCAGAAGCAGCGATATTTTCCATTCGATTTCTGTGCACGAAAACCTATTGCCACAGGTTTTCCCGAGTATTCGCCACCGGAGATCACCACACCGTTATCGTCGATATGAGCTCCTGTCAAATCCTCTGTGGTAGTCACACCAATATCTGCGATACCGAGCGAGAGCGTTCCTTGCTTAAAATCCTTTACCACCTCGGCGGCACTGTCGTCTGCATATAGGGTGGCTTCGGCCAGCTCTACAGAAAAATCCGCCTGCAAGGCTTTTGCGAGAGAAATGGGGGTATCGTAGGTTTCATCCCCGTTAGTATCCTCAGTGATTTTGGCATAGTAAAATTTATCTAATCCGATAGTTACCCCTTTGGCCGATTTGACACCGGAACTTTTAGCATTATGCGCAATTCAACCATGGCAGGTTAAGCCTATGGCCAATTAGCGGCCAATCTGCGTGCAAGTTTTGCCCAATAGTCTAACAGATGAATCGTTGTCAAAATTCGTTTACGGTGATAATATTTAATCAAATTATTTAATGGTTTGCAGATGGGGAGGAAGCCGTCAACCTCAGAAACAATGGAAGCTGTTGGTTAAGGATAACCTCTGGCAGAAATATTACGCAAATGGAAGAGAGGGAAAACACTAATGTTTAGAGAAATGAGAAGAAGCAAGCAATTATTAGCAATGGATGACACAATCGCAGTAATGAAAAGATGCACAAATGGGGTCATGGCGTGTATCGGTGACGATGATTATCCTTACGGCGTTCCGCTTAACTATGTCTATTGCAATGATAAAATCTATTTTCATTCCGCAAAAACCGGACATAAAATCGATGCAATTACGAAGAACCCCAAGGTATCGTTTGCCGTAATCGATGAGGATACAATAGTAAGTGCAGAATATACCTCTTATTTCCGTAGTGTGATTGCTTTCGGGAAAGCAAGAATTGTCGAAGGGGAAGAACGGCTGAAAGCTTTTGCGGCCTTAGTTGAAAAGTACTCCGGCGATCAGCCGGAAGAAGCAAAGCATCAGAAAATAGCCGAATGCACACGGGCTTTTATTATTGCCATTGACATTGAACACATTACTGGCAAAGAAGCCATTAAATACGTGAAAGCTAGAAAGCAATAGTAGTTTTGTCCTTGTGTCCTTAGGCTAATGCTTTTTGGATAATTCCACAGGCTAATCTTTTTCCTGCCGCACCTGCCGGTTGGGTGCGGTAGTCATCGGGGTTCTGATGGATAATGACTGAATTTCCAATGATTTGTTCCGGTAGAAATTTGTCCGTGTAGAAGTACATGTAGGCATAGCCCCGGTTTGAGAAGAGAACAGGAAAATCACCGGCATGATTTCCATGGGGTTGGTTCGTCGGATTCCAGTGTCCGCCGGCAGCCTGGAAGGGGTTTTGGGGATCGCCAATTTCACAATTGCCAAACTCATGCAGATGAAAACCATGAGGACCAATGGGCGCTTCCCCGTTCGTGGACGGTTGGTAAGGGGGAAGGCCGTAAATTTCGGCAAAGACTAAGGTTCCGTTGGGGGCCTGAAAAAATCTGACCGCACCTTCGATCTGCGGTCTTAATGGTCCGCCTTTGATACAGGCAATTGCCACTGCCTTATTTCTGGGCAAAAGTATTTCATTTAATGAGGTGGACATCAATATCACTTCTTTCTTTTGCAACATATTTCAGCGCCAGTTTAACAGTGCTGAATTTTCTACTGATGCGTTATAATATGCAGAACCCCAGATAAATGTTGGCGGAGGCGAGGAGGAAAGTAATGAAAAAAGCGCAAATCGTCTACTTTTCAGGAACCGGTGGAACAGCACGGGTTTCCGCGGAGTTCGCCAAGTCTTTAATCAGTCATCAGGTAGAAGCGCAGATAATTCCTTTGGATCTGCAGGAGTTCGATTACCGCTCGTTCGCGGCACCCAGTGAGCAGTCGGCTGATGTTGATTTACTGATTCTTCTCTTTCCAGTGCATGCTTTTGATGCTCCGGAGCCGGTCTATGAATGGCTGAGCACAATACCCGACGGCAATGGGCAGGCGGTTGCGGTCATTTCTGTTTCAGGCGGCGGAGAGGTTTGGCCAAACACGGCTTGTCGGGCAGGTTGTATTAAAATCTTTGAGCAAAAAGGATATGACGTTATTTATGAACGGATGTTTATGATGCCCTCCAATGTTTTTTCTGCGACCCAGGAGCAATTAGCGCTTAGACTACTGCAGGTATTACCGTCCAAGGCGGAAAATTGCGTTTCGGAAATACTATCCGGAGTTCGGCGCAGGAAAAGGGCACCGCTAACGTCGCGGATCATGGCTGCTTCTGCCAAACTTGAAAAGAAGTCGGTCAGAAAGCTCGCCCAAAAATATTTTCAAGTGAATGAAAAATGCACGGGCTGTGGCTGGTGTGCGAAGGCTTGCCCCCGAAAAAACATCGAAATGATGGCGGCTCGTCCTTCTTTTGGTGAGCAATGTGTCGCGTGTCTTCGCTGTACTTATGGCTGTCCGGCCAAGGCTATTCAGATGAGAAAGTTTAAATTTTTCTTACTGAAGGAAGGGTTTAACCTGGATGAGTTGGAGAAAAGTCTAAGTAATAGTGAGCTTGCCCCAAGAGAAGAGAACATTAAAGCAGGCTTTCTGTTTGGGGGAGTTCATGATTATTTGTCGGGTAAGCAATAGTAGTATGTTTATTAATACTTTTTGAGATGCCAAAAAAGCACCCTTTTGCGGGGCGCTTTATATGTATCTGACACATGAGTATGCCTGTAAGCCGAGTTCTGTGCTCCTTGCGGAGTGATGGTCATCTATCTTGGATGTCAGTTACCTGACACCTCCAGCGACCTTACCCGGAAGCGGAACGGGCCGTTCCATTGCTTCCCTATTCGGTCTTGCTCCCGGTGGGGTTTACCGAGCCGGCCAGTCACCTGACCGCTGGTGAGCTCTTACCTCACCTTTCCACCCTTACCTGTGCGGAATAATCCGCCATCGGCGGTATGTCTCTGTGGCACTATCCTTGGAGTCGCCTCCACTGGGTGTTACCCAGCACCTTGCCCTGTGGAGCTCGGACTTTCCTCAGGTGCGGCCTTTCGGCACTTGCACCCGCGACCATCCGGCATACTCATGTTTTTTCAATATGATGCATTTATTCTATCATGCATTTTTCATAATCAGTGACTTTCACCATCATGCTCCATAATTGTGATGTTCAGCACTCGAATTAATATGTTATCATAGAAACGGGCTTACATCAAGTGGTAAATCCACCCTATTGTGCTTACATAGCTTACATAGACTTCACATAGACAGGAAACAGTTCCTCACCAAGACTATTGGATCAGCTTATTTTTCCGTTGACAAAGTGGCGCATTTTCTCATATGATGAGGGCAATAGATGATGATGACAAAGAAAAAAATGAATAAGAAAGAAATAGAATAAGAAAGAAAAAGAATGGTATTCGGGAGGGATCTTGCATGGCGCATACTTTATCAGTGCTGGTAGAAAACAGACCTGGTGTATTGACGAGAATATCCGGCTTAATCAGTCGCAGGGCATTTAATATTGAGAGTATTGCGGCTGGCTATACGGAAGAACCCGACATGACTAGAATAACAGTGGTTGTGAACGGTGATGATCAGGAGATTGAGCAGGTCACTAACCAATTGGCCAAGCTTGTTGACGTCATAAAAATTGTTGATCAGACCCGGATTGATTCATTGGAAAGGGAATTAGTATTAATCAAGGTAAAGGCTCAGCCGGAAAAGCGTTCTGACATTGTCGATATCGTGGATATTTTCCGGGCGCGCATTGTTGATGTGAACAGAGAGACAATGGTGATCGAGTTGAGCGGCT
This sequence comes from Peptococcia bacterium, assembly GCA_050951585.1. Lineage (GTDB taxonomy): Bacteria > Bacillota > Peptococcia > DRI-13 > DTU073 > UBA3937. The sequence goes on from JBMNJI010000012.1 coordinate 39,452, forward strand.
CCCAGGATAAGATTGATGCCTTATGTGAAGTACTCAAGGATCATGGAATTGTGGAAATTGTGCGGACCGGTAAAATCGTTATTTCGCGTGGACCTCTGCCCGCTAAAGAACTTTAAGAATCTATAGTATAGTCATAGTAGGAAGAAGGGACGGGACCAGATGCTACGATTGATTATCGGCAGATCCGGAGCGGGAAAAACCAGGCAGTGTCTGGCGGAAATAGCGACTAAGGAACAAGCGGACGCAAGGACAAACTGTATTTATCTTGTTCCCGAGCAAGGCTCTTTTCATGCCGAAAAAAGCCTCTTAAAGCATGTCCAAAAAGGGGCAATGACAAGCGGTACCTTTCGTGCCCAAGTACTCAGCTTTCAGCGGCTGGCCTGGCGCGTTCTGCAAGAAACGGGGGGCGGCTTGGCTACGCCCCTTGATGATCTGGGGAAGGCCCTGTTACTCAAGCACATTATTGAGAAAAATAAAGCCCATTTTAAAGTATTTGCGCGGGTCATGGACAGACCCGGTTTTTTGGAGCAATTAGTGCGGACTCTTTCGGAGATGAAGATTTACCAGATTTCCCCTGAACAGTTAGCAAGTCTTTGCGGCGAAACGGAGGAGGACATGCTCGTTGGCTTGGAGGGAAAGCTGGCGGAATTCACTTTTATTTATCAACAATTTGAAGCATATATTACCGAGCGGTATTTGGATATTGATGATAATTTGGAGTTGCTTACCGCACGGCTACATAAGGCGGTTTTTCTGTGCAAGGCCGAGGTGTGGATAGATGGCTTTGATGGTTTTACCCCGCAGGAATATGCGGTCATTCGCGAATTAATGTTGCACTGCCCGGCGGTAAATATTACCTTATGCCTGGCCAAAGAACATCTGCGGCAAAAGCTGCCGGAGACCCATGTTTTTTTCCAGCCCTGGGATACATATCAGCATTTGCGCGGTTTGGCGGCGGAGATTGGCTGCGCGGTGGGAGAGACAGTGTTACTGCCGGAGCCGCAGGAAAGGCGTTTTGCGGGTGCGGGGAGCGGGCACCTGGCGTTGTTGGAAGAGAGCTTTTTAGGCTCTGTTGCGCCTGTGGCGGGGCCCGTGGAAGGAATCAGGTTACGGGCAGCCGCCAACCGGCGGGCCGAGGTGGAAGAAGCTGCGGCCGAGATTCTCGCTCTCTGTCGGGATAAAGGACTGCGCTATCAGGATATCGCGGTGCTATTACGTGATTTTACCAATTATGAGGATTTGCTGGCCAATGTCTTTCGGGATTATGAGATCCCGTATTTTTTAGATATGAAAAAACCGGTTCGTCACCATCCTTTACCGGACTTAATTCAAGCAGTGCTGGAGGTTGTCCAGGGTGGTTGGCGCTATGAGCCTCTTTTTCGGGCGCTGAAAACCGACCTCTTAGGCATATCCCGTCAGGAAACGGCTCTGTTAGAGAATTATTGTTTGGCCCATGGGCTGAAAGGCAGTCGCTGGACAGACGGTAAGCCTTGGGAGTATCGTTCCGGTTTCCGGTGGGATGAAGGGAAAGACGAGCAGAGAGAAAGTATTTTGGAAGAGAAGCTGTTGCGACAGGTCAATCGTGCCCGCACGAAAGTCGTGGCGATGCTGCTTCCTTTTCAGCAGGCTTTACAGGCGGCGCAGACCGGGCGGGCCTTTAGTGAAGCGTTATTTGTCTTTTTGACACGCATGGAAGTGGTGGAAACATTAGAACGCTGGAGTAATAAGGCGGAAACTGAGGGCGAGTTGGAGGAGGCACGGCTCCATCTTGCGGTCTGGCAAAAAATCCTGGACTTGCTTGATAGTCTGGTGGGGGTTTTGGGAGAGCAGGAGATGACCTTAGCGGAGTTTACGCAGGTGGTGACCGGCGGACTGGAAACCTTGGAGCTGGGCTTAATTCCTCCCGGGCTGGATCAGGTGCTGGTGGGCTCGGTTGACCGTTCCCGTCACCCGGACTTGAAAGCTGTGTTGATTCTTGGCGTTAATGAAGGGATATTTCCGGCGCGGGCGGTAGAAAACGGTTTATTCAGTGATGAAGAAAAACTGTTCTTTCAGGAACGGCAGATCAAGATGGCCCCGACCACGGAGAAAAAGCTTTATGCGGAGCAGTTTTTAATTTATCGGGCGCTGACGGCCGCGAAGCAATATTTAACGCTGAGTTTTGCCATGGCTGATGCGGAAGGGAAAGCCCTCGCCCCATCACCTTTGCTCAAGAGGATTGAGGAGCTTTTTCCGGGGGTCACTGTTAATTTTGTCTCCGCAGAGAAGAACAGCGGGGACGGGAACAATTCGGATGGGCAGTCCGACCTGCTCATGGCTGAAGAACTGGTGACCTGTCCGCGCCCGACCCTCAGCCGTCTGGCGGTAGAATTGCGGCAGGCGGTGGCCGGGCAGAGGATTGACCCCGGCTGGTGGGAGGTATACAACTGGTATCTTGGGAAGGAAGAATGGGCGGAGTCTTTAGCCAGGATAGTGCAGGGTTTGTTTTATCGGCTGGAAGAGGCCCGTCTGCCGTACGACCTGGTGAAAAGTCTGTATGGGGCGGCCGGAATCTTGCGGACCAGTGTTTCCCGGCTGGAGAAGTTTCAGGCCTGTCCTTTTGCCCATTTTTTGACCTATGGCTTAAAGCTGCGGGAAAGAGCGGAATTCCAGGCGGGTGCACCAGACCTGGGGCAGTTTTTCCATGCCGGGCTGGAGCAGTTTTATTATCTCCTGCGTGAGCGGGGGCTTCGCTGGGGTGAGTTGACCAAGCAGGAGATGAAAAGGCTTGTTGACGAGATCGTCGAGCAACTGGTGCCCCTTTTACAGAATGAGGTCTTGTTAAGTACGGCCCGGTCCCGTTATTTGGTCGGAAAATTAAAGCGGATTCTCTGGCGGGCGGTAGTGGTTTTAGGTGAACATGAACGGCAGGGGACCTTCCGCCCGGTGGGGATGGAAATAGGCTTCGGCGAAAAAGGGCAGTTACCGGGGCTCACCTTTACCTTAGCTGACGGCACCAAAATTCTTTTGCGGGGCAGAATCGACCGGGTCGATGCGGCACAGGATGAACGGGGCACGTATCTCAGGGTGATTGATTATAAGTCGGGGACCGCTTCACTAAGTCTTCCGGAGATCTATTACGGACTGAAGCTGCAATTGCTTACTTATTTGGATGTGGTCCTGACCCATGCGGCTTCCCTTTTGTCCGGCGGGGCGGATTCAACGGCCGGTCAGGAACAGGTAGCCGCCACTGGTAATGTTCGTTCGTCTGGCCCTGCTCCCGGACAGTCATCAGCGCCGGAGACGGTTTTACCCGGCGGCGTCTTGTATTTTAGTCTCAAAGATCCTTTGATCGCCGCGAAGGGGCCTTTGACTGAGGAGGAAATTGAGAAAAAAATCCTGGCCTCATTAAAGATGAAGGGCTACCTCTTACAGGATGAACGTGTCGTTAGACTAATGGATCAAAATATGCAGGGGCGTTCTCTTCTTTTGCCGGTGGCGCTGACGAAGGACGGGGATTTCTATAAAAATGCGCAGAACATTTTGTCCCGGGAGAAGTTTGACGTACTGTGCCGGCAGGTGGAGAAACAGCTTTGTACCATTGGTGATGGGATCATGGCCGGTAAGGCAGCCATTCATCCTTCCCGCTGTAACGGGAAAATCCCGTGCGGCTATTGTGCTTATGCGGCAGTATGCCGTTTTGATTTATCCGTTCCCGGGTATACTTTCCGGCTCTTACCGGAGAAAGAGCCGGCGGAGTTGTGGGAGGAGATGGGTCTTACCCGGGAGACGGAAATTGAGATGCGGTTAAGGAACGAGGAAAAGGGGGTCGGCGGCAATGAGTAGTCGGAGTTGGACAGCTGAACAGGAAGCGGCAATCAATACCACCGGATGCAATCTGCTTGTTTCCGCCGCCGCCGGTGCCGGAAAAACGGCCGTTCTTGTTGAAAGAATCGTCAGAAGGATTTTGGACGAGCACCGGCCGGTTGATGTGGATAGATTACTGGTTGTCACCTTTACGAATGCGGCCGCCCGGGAAATGAAGGAAAGAATCGGGCAGGCCTTAGCGGAGCGGCTGAAAGTTAATCCCGCTGACCGGAGACTGCAAAGACAAAGCTTACTGCTGGGTAAAGCGGCGATTTCCACCTTGCATTCCTTTTGTCTGGAGTTGGTGCGCCAAAACTATTATAAACTGGCCCTTCCGCAAGGGTTAGCCCTTGATCCGCGTTTCCGTATTGCCGATGAGGTCGAAGAGATCCTGCTCCAGGCGGAGGTTTTGGAAGAATACCTGGAAGAAAAGTATGAGAGCGGCGAGCCAACTTTTCTTGCCCTGGTGGAGGCCTTTGGCGGCGAAAGAGACGATCAGGCCTTACAGGATTTAGTGCTCAAATTATATGAGTTTTCGCGCAGTCAGGCCGAGCCGGCCGCGTGGCTTGAGGCAACCGGAGAGGTTTTCCGGAGCGGATTAAGTGATGACCGGATGCAGTTTATGTTTCGGAGTCTGGCCAAAAGCATGGCGATTAGCGTGCGGGAAGCAGTTGATGCGCTGGAGATGGCGGAAAGGATCGCGGCACAGCCGGGTGGACCTGCCGTCTATCAGACCAATTTGGCCAGGGAGCGGGAGGCGCTCAGCGAACTGCTCATTTTGTGTGAACGCAATTGGCAGGCGGCTTTTGACGGATTGGCCGGCTTTCAGTTTTCGCCTTTAAAAGCCTGCCGGGCGGAGGTGGATGAGCGATTAAAAGAACAGGTGCAAGCACTGCGCAATCAGGCGAAGGAGTTAATTCGTACGCTGCAGCAGGATTATCTTGCCCGCACTCCTGCGGAACTGGTCCGGGATATGCAGGAAATGGCACCAAAGATTGAATATCTTTGCGCGATGGTACAGGAGTATTCTTTGCGTTATTTACGGGAGAAGCTGGCGCGTAATCTGCTTGATTTTAATGATCTGGAGCATTTTGCCCTGCAGTTGCTGAGAGAAAAAAAGGAGACCAAAGATGGGGCAGAATGGATACCTTCGGATTTGGCGCGTCGTCTCCGGGAAAAATATGCGGAAGTGCTGGTGGACGAATATCAGGATATTAATGCTGTTCAAGAGGCTGTGCTGACCATGGTATCCCGAGAAGGTACCGATACCCCCAATCTTTTTATGGTGGGAGATGTCAAGCAGAGCATTTATGGCTTCCGTTTGGCCGAGCCGGGGCTTTTCCTGCACAAATACCAAAATTACAGTACGCGGGAAGGTGCTCCGGAACGAAAAATAACGCTGGCGAAAAATTTCCGGAGCCAACGCCATGTCGTCGACGGCGTAAATTTTCTCTTTCGTCAGTTAATGGTGCCCGAATTCGGGGGGATTTCCTATGACCGCGAAAACGAACTGGTTTTTGGGGCGGAAACAGCAGAAGACGCAGTTGACGCCGCCACCACTGAGTTTAAGCCGCCTTTGGAGGTCTATTTAATTGAACGTAACCCCGCAAAGCAGGCGAATCAGGCCTCATCGCAGGCAGTGCCGCCGGAAGCATTTCAGGGGGCAGGGGAAGAAGGCCATGCGGAGTCGATGAATGTTGATCAGCAAGAGGAAGAATTAGATACCATGCAAGTGGAAGCCCGTTTAATTGGGCGCCGGATTCTGGCCTTACAAGCGGAAATGAAAGTGTGGGACCGTGAGGGGAAAAAATATCGTGCGCCGGAGTTTCGTGATATGGTGATCCTGTTACGTTCGGTCAAGACGACTGCACCTGTTTTTCTCGAAGAGTTTCGCAAGATGGGCATTCCCGTGTATGCGGAAACGGGCAGCGGCTATTTTGCCGCCCCGGAGGTGCAGGTGATGCTGTCGCTTTTGCGGGTGATTGATAATCCCTGTCAGGATATTCCGCTGACAGCGGTTCTGCTTTCACCGGTAGTGGGTCTTTCCCCTGAAGAACTGGCCCGGATTCGCCTATGCTGTCCCGGCGATTATTATCATGCGTTACGACTGGCCGCCCGTGTGGAAAAAGGAGCTTTTAAAGAAAAGCTGACCGCTTTTTTAAGGAGCTTGAGAAACTGGCGGACCTTTGCCCGGCGCAATTCCCTGGTTCAACTGATCTGGCTTTTGTATCGCGAAACCGGGTATTACGATTATGCCGGGGCGATGCCCGAAGGAAAGCAGCGTCAGGCCAATCTGCGCGCGCTGCTTGATCGGGCCAAACAGTTTGAGGATACGACCATGAAGGGGCTGTTTAAGTTTTTGCGTTTTTTGGAGCGGTTGGAAAAATCGGATCATGATCTGGGGACCGCCCGCGCCCTTGGGGAGAATGAAAATGTGGTCCGGATCATGAGCATCCACAAGAGCAAGGGCTTGGAATTCCCCATTGTTTTTCTGGGCTGTCTGGGCAAAATGTTTAATCTCCAGGATTTACGCGGCGATGTATTGCTTGATAAGGATTTGGGCATCGGGCCGGTTTGGGTTGATCCGGAAATGCGGCTCAAGTATCCCACTTTGGCCAAATTGGTGGTGCGGGAAAAATTAAAGGAAGAGATGCTGGCCGAAGAGGTGCGGATTCTCTATGTGGCCATGACCAGAGCAAGAGACGCTTTGATTTTGGTCGGGTCGGTGCGTGATGTTGCCAGGCAGTTGCAGAAATGGAGTCAGGCCGTTTATAACAAGGGGTGGGGATTACCGGCGGCGATCTTAAATCAGCCCCGTAGTCCCTGGGATTGGATTGGTCCTTGTCTGCTCCGGCATCGTGCCGGCAAGGAATTACGTGAGGCGGCCGGTTGTCCGGCCCAAAGCTGGGACCTGGCGGAAAACGACCCCGCGCCTTGGCGCATCTATCAGCAGGATTCATGGCAGTTACAAGGGGAGGAGGAAAAGGAGCAGCCGGATTATCAACGGGAGCTTACCTCCGTCCGGGACCTCTTGCCTGTTGAAAAAGTTCGGCACGAATGTCAACCGGAAGACGAACAGGAATGTCAGCAAGAGCGCCAACAAGAACGCCAACAAGAAATCAACCGCCGCCTGAGCTGGGTCTATCCTTTTCGGATGTTGGCCGATATTCCGGCCAAGCTTTCAGTAACGGAAATCAAAAACCGCTATCAGTTTTTAACCGGTGAACAGCAGGAAAGCGAACGACTGTTCTCCTCCCGCCAATTTGCGAAGAGACCGCAATTTTTACAGCAAAAAGGCCTTTCCGCAAGCGAAAAAGGCTCTGCCCTTCATTTAGTGCTACGGCATTTGAATTTCCAGGATGCGGTAACAAGAGAGCAGGTCGCAGCCCAAATCAAGGGGATGATCGAGCGGGAATTGCTTACCCAACAGCAGGCGGAGGGCCTGAAGCCGGAGGAGATTGTTAACTTTGCCTGTTCGCCTTTAGGAAGGAGAATCGCGGGAAACACCGAATTACAGCGGGAAGTACCCTTTACCATGATGTTACCGGCGGAGGAACTTTATCCGGTGATTAAGGGGATTGCACAGGAGAAGATAATTCTGCAAGGAACCATCGACTGTCTTTTTCCCGAGGATGGTGCATATGTTCTGGTTGATTACAAAACCGATTTTATTCCTGTGGGGGCGGAGGATCTTTTACGCGAGCGGTACAAAATCCAGTTGGCCCTTTATGCGCGGGCCGTCGAAACAATTTTTCAACGGCCGGTTAAGGAAAAGCTTTTGTATTCGTTTGCTTTACAGAAAGCTATCGCCATAGACCTTAGTCAATATTAAGCTGGATTTAGTTTTAGAAACAAGAAGGAATAAATAATAGAAATTTTCTTGAATAGTTTTAATTTAGGGAATATAATATTTAGGGAGTTATCACTTTATTGTAAATTGCAGTAGATAATACAAGAACTTTTTGCATGGAGGGATGTAGCTTCAATGCAAACCAGAAAAAACCAAATAGTCGGAATAATAATAAATATTATAATAAACGGAATGATGATCCTTTGTATTCCTGGGCCGGTTTATGGATTTGACTTGGATCTTAGAGCCTATTTTCGTACACAAGTGGAACGAAGCGACCGTTTTATTCAAAATATCGAGACCAAGGCAAACCATATCATCCAAACACCCGCAACATTAATTACTAAAATAACGCAAGGCGGTTTTTCGTTAATCGAAAAGCGGACCGGTGTAACTGAAGAGAATAAGTTGTATCAGATCGCAAAAAACGCTACCTTAAGGAAAACCGGTATTAAATTAGGAGTGGCTGAGGGTACGAAGGATTTTGTTGTAGGTAGTGTGTCTTTATTAGCACAATTGAATACGTTACCGGCACGGACGATTAATTTGGCCTATAACGTTAAAGAAAAGCCGCGAGAGTATAAAGAGAAGGCGGTTAACGGCGTCGCGATACTGGCTGGGGTATTGGCAAATCCAAAGCCGATTCTTCACAGTGTACAGCAAAATTGGCAAAAGACTGTAGCGGAAGCACAACAGGACCCTCTTAAAATGGGTCAATTACAAGGCGAAATAGCGGTATTTGGCGGTACTTTGTTAGTAGGTGGCGGACAAGCTAAAATAACTACTAAAGTCGGTGGACTATTGGAAAAAGCCGCTAAAATGGCGGGAACAAGTAAAGGGCTAACTGGGTTTACTTTGGGAAAACTAAGAGTTTCATCTTTAGTAAAAAATGAAGAAGCAATTTTTTCCCCTTTCACTATTCTGAATAGATTTCGGGCCATTGGAAATAAAAAAAGTAGCATTGGTAGCTATCCGCTTTCCTGGAAAGAGTTTAATAATAAATGGCTTACTTCTTATAGCCTACCTGAAAAAATAGTAGCGGATATAAATGGCTGGGCAAAAATAACCTACACCCCATGGATGAATTCATTATCACCGCTTGAAAAGGGGGCAATAAAAAGATATACGGCATATTCGTCGCATATCAACGGTTATTTAAGAGGCACTTCGGCGAACAATATTTATTCTTTAGAGAGCATGAGATTGAGTAAGGTTATAAGTGGGGCGCTGGAGAAAAGCACGGTTTCACAAGAAATAGTTCTCTTCCGCGGCACCGACAAGCGAATGTTAGGTGATTTAAAAGATTTGCCGGGAAAAGAATTAGTTGGGAAAGTGATTAAAGACAACGGTTTTCTTGGAACGAGCATCTTTCCCAATCGTTCATTTATTGATGATTTGCTATTAGTAATAAAAGTACCGGAAGGAACTAAAGGAGCTTGGATAGCGGGCTTGAGTAAATTCCCGCAAGAAGGGGAGTTCCTTTTAAATAAAGGGCAACAGATGAAAATAAAGGAAGTACTTCCGATGGAGCTATTGGACGGTTTTGATGGAAGAAAATTTAATGAAGATTCTTGGATGCTGGTTGTTGATTTAATCTCGGGAAGTTAAGTATTTATTTTGAATACAAGCAACAAAAAATCCTTTTCTATATGCTTTTTTCCAAGTGATTTTTGATATCATAAAAAGTGCGGAAGGGGAGGGCAGGAATTTGTTTTTCCCGGCAGTATTGCAAGAGCCTTCCTTTGGCAAAAATAAGGTCAGCCGCTTGGCAGCCACAGCGGTCGGAGATACCGTCACCGATATAGACTGCTTGCGCGGGCGCGGCCTCCTTTTTTAGTTTTTCGACCAGGGTTTTCTTACAGGTGCCGCATTTGCCGCAGGCAGAAGAATATGGGCAGGTCAAATCATAAGTATGATTATCCTTGATCAGCAGGTGGTTAACGTAGGTTGGGAGATGAGTGATGCCGGCTTTTTGCATTACTGTTTGAATGTTAAAGTCAAAGCCATCACTGAGGATATAGATTTTTTCCTTTCTAGCTTCTACATAGGCGACGAAATCACGAAAGGTCTCATCAAAGGGAATAGTCCGCAGGAAGCGTTCAGCTTCATCGGGGGAGACCTTCAGGCGGGCAAAGATTAAGCGGGCACATTGTTCGGTTGAGAGACTCCCATTTTCCCATTGCTGCAAAATCTCTTGCCAGCCGTTGCGGGCAAAAGCTTTAACCAACGCATCGGTAGTATCCTTTTTGGTAATCGTACCATCGAAATCGGTAAAATAGATTCGTTTCATTTGTTTTGATTGATTCATCCGAACACCTTCTAAAATGATTAATTTTCATACACGGCACTTGTCATATAATCATTTTACACCATTAACCACATTATTTCACAAAGATAGTTGTTTGTTTAGTTTTTGCTCATGGGCATTGTTCAGGACCATGGTTTTGTTTATTGACAGACGAGGCAATTAAGTATACTATAAAAGTCAGAATTAATTAATATATTTTATTTATTTTCAAATTGGGAGGAAGGGCTTTTCGCTATGTTTCCTTCAGTAAAAACTAAAGCAATAAAAACATTATCCGGAGTATTATTGTTGCTCATCCTGCTACAATGCTTTCCGGGGTTTGCTTTGGGTTATGATCTCGATGTCCATGCCCGTATCAGAAACTTTGTTAGTGCACAGGTTGAGAACAGTAATAACATTATTGAGCCAAACAGGCTTAAGATCAAAACCAGTGTCAATAAAGGAACCGCGTGGATCGGCAATAAGTATCGTGACGGATTTTTATACCTTGAAAACAAAACAGGGTTAAACGAGAATCAAAAACCGTATAAGGCGGTTAAAAACTATACCTTACATAATGTTGGGTTTAATCTTGGCTTGGTAAACGGCGCCGGTACTATCGCCAGTGAAATATATTCATTAGCTGCGAAGCTTCCAACGGCACCGGAGCGCATTGCTAATTTCAGTTATAAGTATGCGGAGGACCCTGAGAAGTATCATACGATGGCGTCCGGTGTGGCGCAGGCAGTCGGCGGGGCAATCCTGGATCCATTGCCATATTTAAATGGGCTTTATCAGTATGGGAAAAGCACCTATTCCGAAGCCGCCAAAGATCCGCTGACATTGGGTATTTTACACGGCGAAGCCACCGCTCTGGTTGCCTCGTTAGTTTTGCCGGTTGGTAAGACAAAACCGCTTACAGCAGTGAGTAAGCTTGAAAAGGCTACGAAGGTAGAAAGCTCAGGCAAGTTGCCTTATCTGTTATCATCATTAAACGCAATCGCCTTGAAAAACAGTAAATTTACCCCCCAAGTAGTATGTATGAGTGCAACTTCGGCCAAAGTTGGGACAAAGACGGGGAAAGTAAGCGGACAGCCATTTACAAAGCTTATTGATGATCTGCATCTTGATGATATGTTAGTGGCCGGTAATTATCAATTGCCTGAAGCTACCGAGAAGGCTTTAATTAGATGGGGAAATGCGCAGTACAGACGGGCTAGACCAAAATTAACTGATGCCGATATCGAGTTTATTGAACATTATACAGAAAACGCCGGCTATTTTAATAGTTTATTAAGAAGGACATACGAATTTGAAGGATTATCTATTGCGGATGCAAAAGAAGTAAACAGATTAAGCGAAATCCTGGGTTATGAACCATTAAGAAGGAACAGACTGTTCTTTCGAGGAACAGATCGCAATGCGCTAGGGAAATATGCAAATTCATCACCGGAGGAATTGGTGGGAAAACATCTCCGGGATGAGGCTTTTATCAGTACAAGTTTATTACCGATTGAAGCGTCGGCGCATGCCTATGGTGTCATGTTTGTTATTAATGCCCCGAAAGGGACCAAAGGCTTATATATTGACAAGCTAAGTCTGTTTAAAGGTGAGCATGAGTTTTTATTGGATAAGGGTATGGAGATGGTGATCAGAAATGCTGTGCAAGGGAAAAGAGATCTAATCTTATTTGCGGATTTGCTTCAGCCGCCTAAAACAACCTTATTTGGGGCAACATCAGCCGCGAAAGGATCTTCTGCTATTAGTACTGTGTCTGCCGTGCCGAATAGCCTTACCAAAACAGGGACCGCTTATCCATTCTTGGAGTTAAGCGGTCTTGAAAGGACATTTGTCGCGGCACAGTATAATTTACCGGATACAATCACTAAACGAATTATCAGTTGGGCTGAACACACATACAGCGGCTGGTTTGAAAAACTTTCGCCAGCCGACAAGGGGATCATCCTTGATTATACCTGGGCGTCAGGCAAATATAATCGCTTCTTAAGAGGGAAAACAAAGGAGACGCCTTCTGCCGAACAAATGGCAAAGATTAATCGACTTAGTGAAATATTATCCACAGCTCCTCCCTTGGAGCAAAAAATTGTAGTTTTTCGAGGAACGACGGCTAGTATCCTGGGTAAAAATCTAAAGGGGCTGCCCATTAAACAGCTTCCGGGTAAAGAAATAATTGATCAAGGTTTTTTGAGTGCATGTTTAATTCCTTCGCCGGCGAGAAAACTGGCAGAATCGAAATTGTATTCGGAAAAAGTATTCTTAACCATCAATGTGCCGCCAGGAGCCAAAGGGGCGTATATCGGGAGGCAAAGCGCTAATCCTGATGAATTGGAATTTCTTTTGGATAAAGGACAGCGGTTGCGAATTAATAAAGCAACGAAGATAGACCAGGATTTAGTCTTGGATGTAGATGTACTTTAGGATAGTAAGCAGTCGCGCAAAGGTGGGTTTAATCTTGATGCTAAGGGGAAGTAGGCTATTAATCCTGGTTATTGTATTCGCTGTTGTCATACAAAGCTTTTCTCAACCTGTTTCCGCGCTGGAATTCCATGTGGATAATCTCAATCTTGAGCTGAGGGATTTTTTCCGGGCGAAGGTGGAAAAAAGTGACCAGTTTATTGATAATTTCAATGAAAAAGCGGACGGAATCGTTAATGATTCAATAGGTTCAGTATCTTTTTATACCAGGCAGGGTTTTTCTGCGTTAGAAACCTTCACCGGGTTAAGCGAGCAGAATCAGCTTTATTCCTTTAGCAAGAATAATTGGCTGAAAACGATTGGCTTGGGGCTGGGTGTAATCTAAAAGGGACCAAGGATTTTGCCGCCGGGACGGTTTTTCTGCTGGCCTATTTGGAAAGCTCACCGGCGCGCACCATTACCCTCGCCTATAACGTGAAGGAAAGACCGCGGGAATACAAAGAGAAAGCCATCAGCGGAGGAAAGACAGTCGCCGGCATTCTGGCGAATGCGGGACCGTTGGTTGGCGGCATTTATCAATGGGGAAAAAGTACTTATGTGGAGGCCCAAAAAGATCCTCTGAGATTGGGTCAATTGCAGGGGGAGGTAGGCGTATTTGGGGCTTCGTTCTTTGTCGGAGGCGGCCAATTAAAGGCAATTGGTGCGGCCAATAAAGCCCAAAAAACGGGAAAAGCCGGCGGCATTTTTGTCGATGCGGCTAAAACCGGTAGGGAAGCCTCCCGTGTGGATAAGGCCGGTCGGTTTACCAATAAATTGCCCAATCTCAATGGCTTCACTGCAAAGATTTATGGGAGCAGCATCTTAGAGAAAGCAACTGAATTAATCAAAAGAATAGAGAGAATAAACTTCGGAGCATATCTACCAGGCCTTCGGGTGACAAATATGGCTTTTTCGGGGAAACCTCCTACCATAGTTCCACTTCAATCTTCTGTTGCCATGAAATCGGTAGCACAAAACAGATATACACGAGTTAAATACCCGTATAATGAAGTCATTCTCCAGAAAGAACAACTTGTGGAAGTATATGGTCTACCACAAACGACGAGACGGCAAATTTTAGACTGGGCTGATTATAAATACGAAAAATGGCTAACAAGATTGACGCCGGAGCAGCTTGATGTAATCAAAATATATACAGGTAATTCACACCGTATTAATCGAATTCTAAGAGGGCAAACCGAAGTCCCCATCACTTTTCGGGAAAGAAGAGGAATGGAGCAGTTACCCTATGTTTTAGACACTGCTCCTATCTTGGATGAGAATATCGTCGTTTTTCGGGGCGGGAGTACGAGCCTTTTGGGTGATCTTGTAAACTTACCGCTGGAGGAGTATTCAGGGAGAGTTTTGCTGGATAAGGGATTTATGAGTACAAGTATTTTACCGAGTCAAGCGAGATTCTTTGCCGATGAGGTATTTGAAATTATCAGAGTGCCCGCAGGGACTAAAGGTGCCTATCTGGGGCGGAGAAGTATACTCCCTGAAGAGTACGAATTCCTTCTGTATAAGGGGCAGCAAAAGAAGGTTCTAGATGCTGTTGAAGGCTCTGATGGAATTATCATTTTGGATTTACAGGTCCTATAAAGAGGTGGCTTTCTCTTGATACGAGGTAAGAAGAAAATATATTGCTTAATTCTAACTATAGTCATAACCATACTGGGTAATCTGCGGCCTGTCTTCGCTTATGATTTACTGGCAATTGACTTTTCACTCGGAGATTTCTTCCGCAGCAAGGTGGAAAAAAATGATGAGTTAATTTATAAAGTCAATACGCTTGTTGATCAAAGTATGCAACAAGTGAGGGACTCCATCGCGGATAAAACCAGAGCTGGTTTTTCCTCCTTTGAGCAGTGGACAGGGGTAAATGAGCAGAATAGTCCGTTCTACGCGGCCTATAAATATCAAACCCTTCAGAAGATTGGCTTTCATTTGGGGATTGCCGAAGGAGTGAAGGATATCGTCATGGGGGCCGGCTCACTCCTTGTGCAAGTGGATGCTCTGCCTGCCCGCACCATTAATCTTGCTTATAATGTTTATGATAAGCCACAGGAATACAAAGAGAAGGCCACAGGCGGAGCGGCGATGCTTGCCGGAGTTTTGGCAAATCCGTTGCCGGTTCTGGGTGGAATATATCAGCTCGGCAAAGACTCCTTAGTTGATACTTGGACAGAAGCCAAAAAAGACCCGCTTAAAATGGGTCAATTACAGGGGGAGGTAGGAGTATTTGGGGCCTCACTCTTCGTCGGGGGCGGACAAATAAAGGCCGTTAGTGCGGCCAATAAAGCCCAGAAAACGGTAAAAACCGGCGGTATTTTGGAAAAGGCTGTCTCTACTGAAACTGTTGGTACTGTAGCCGGTACTTCCAGTGCGGGTATCCTGGCAAAGGGGAGTGCTTCGATTAATAGAGTCGACCTGGGCTCCTTACTGCCGGATTTATCGCTTCCTAATCTTGGATATTATACCCCAACTCCGGCTCTTGCAGGAACCGGTAAAGTTGTTACAGCCTCACTCTTCAGTCCAACAGCGAAAGGGATAGGCGCGACACCTCTTGTGAAAAAATCCATCGGTCCATCTACCTATCCGCTTGCGATGAGTGATGTGGAAAAGTTATTTTTCACCGACATGCGGCAACCGAAAAATGCTCTTCAGAAATTCAAGCTTTTCGGGAAAGGCAGCAGCTTTTACACATTATCTGCTGAAACAGAAGAGCAACTATTAGCCTGGGGGCATAAAACATACGGGAAATGGGCCAGGAATTTATCGGATGGGGACATGGAACTTTTAATGGATTATACGCTGGAATTCTATCCTTTTAATCGGATCTTAAGAAGAAGGGCTCCTCAACCTGCGGAATTAGAAAAAATAAATCACCTAAGCAGCATTATTCAATCTGCTCCGGCTTTACAGGAAGAGATCATTGTTTTTCGAGGGGGTTCCAAATCAATCCTGGGGAATTTACACAGCTTACCTCTTGAACAGCTTGAAGGGAAGGTCATAACTGACGCCGGGTTTATCAGTACAAGCTTAATCCCTAAACAGGCAAAATATTTCTCAAGAGGGGTCTTTATGGTCATCAAAGTGCCTAAAGGAGCCAAGGGCGCTTATATTGATGCCACAAGCGGTTTTAATGGCGAGCGCGAATTTCTTTTAGACCACGGGCAAGAGTTCTTCATTAATAAAGCAGTGCGGATGCATGGCAAGAAAGTTTTGCTCGTAGATTTACTATAAAGAAAGATTAGTTGAGGTAACTTGGGAGGGAATACTACTTTGTTGAATAGAAGGAAAAAAAGCCTGCTAAAAAGTCAAAACAAAACACTAAAGGGAAGGATTTTTCCTTTTGTTTTTCTGCTGGCTTTTTTTGCCCAAAGTGTTCCCTCGCCGGCTTTGGCTTTGCCGACTACTGAGCTAAACAGCAAGATCAGGGATTTTTTCCAGGCGAAGGTCAAAAGCAGTAATCAGTTCATTGATAATCTCAATAAAACTGCGGACGGGTTAGTGAATAATTCAATCGGGACAGTCTCTTTCTATACCCGGCAGGGCTTTTCTACCTTAGAAACCTTAACCGGCTTGAGCGAGCAGAATCAACTTTATCGCTATAGCAAGAATAATTGGCAGAAAACGATTGGTTTGGGGCTGGGTGTAATTAAAGGGACCAAGGATTTTGCCACGGGGACGGTTTTTCTGCTGGCCTATTTGGAAAGCTCACCGGCGCGCACCATTGCGCTGGCCTATAATGTGCTGGAAAGACCCCAGGAATACAAAGAGAAAGCCATCAGCGGAGGAAAGACAGTCGCCGGCATTCTGGCGAATCCGGTACCGTTGGTTGGCGGCATCTATCAATGGGGAAAAAGCACATATGTCGAGGCCCAAAAAGATCCTCTGAAATTGGGTCAATTGCAGGGGGAGGTAGGCGTATTTGGGGCCTCACTCTTTGTCGGAGGCGGCCAATTAAAGGCAATTGGTGCGGCCAATAAAGCCAGGAAGGTTGCGGTAACCGGCAGTATTGCTAAGAATACTTCTCCGGTGAAGAAATTTAACTGGGCAGCATTAATACCTGATTTACCGACAATCAATCTGGGTTTTGGCAGTGCCATTCCCGTTGGCGTTGGCGCTGGGAAAGGCATTACCGCAAAAATAACCTCGGGATTTCCGCAAACGAAGAATATGGTTTTCACTTCTTCGGTGGCAGATTCCGGCAGGCTTAAGGCTATTAAAACATCTGCAGATGGGCGATTTTCCATCACGGAATATCCATTCCTAGTTAAAAGTCGGGGCAGTATCCTGAAAAGTAATGATCCTAAATATGCCTGGATTAAAGATCTTACCACTACTTCGGAAATGAGAGCATGTTTACGAGAATGGGGGAAATCAGCATTTACCCCATGGCGGAATCTCTTAACAAAAGAGGAGAAAGCGGCCATCTTTGATTACACGTTTAGTTCCAAATTGGTGAACCCTATACTTAGGGGAATCAACAAAGATTATAACCCGGCAGCTTTAGAACAAATAAAACTAATCAGTAGCGGGCTGCAAAAAGCGGAATTACCGGAGATGTACTTATTCAGAGGCTCAGGTTATCGTTTTTTAGGAGATCTGGAGGGTCTGCCTATGAACGAGTTAATCGGGAAAACGGTTGAAATGAAAGGGTTTGTAAGCACGAGTCTTTTCCCAAATGCTCTCTTTGTGGATGGGGTCCAGATAGTTATTAAAGTTCCTCGGGGAGTGAACGGCGGATACTTGGGTTTGGATGATTTGAGTAGATTTCCCTTGGAATCTGAAGTCTTATTGCAGTATGGTCAAAAGTTGAAAATATTAGAGGTACAGCAGCTACCAGAAGAAATCTGGTATAAAGGAGGTTTACATATAGTGGCGGAGATAATCCCATAATCAATTTCTTGGGCTTATTCGCTTATTCTCAGCGTCATCTTTGAGCAGGTAGGAGGGAAATATTAAAGTGCCAGTTTTTTGTCTCCGGAAAGTTAAAATAACTATAGTTGCCACTATTCTATTGCTGGCGTGGGTTTTATTCTGTGTACCGACTCCTGCCTTGGCGCTTGATTTCAAGATCAGAGAATTCTTTGGGAACAAGGTTGAGAGGAGCGACCGGTTTATTGATAATTTTAATGAAAAAGCGGACGGAATCGTCAATGATTCAATAAACTCAGTATCTTTCTACACCAGACAGGGTTTTTCTGCCTTAGAAACCCTCACCGGATTAAGTGAGCAGAATCAGCTTTATCGCTATAGCAAAAATAATTGGCTGAAAACGATTGGTTTTGGGTTGGGCGTTCTGGAAGGAACAAAGGATTTTACTGCGGGTACGGCATCTCTGCTGGCCTATTTGGAAAGCTCACCGGCCCGGGTGGTTACGCTGGCCTATAATGTGCAGGAAAGGCCGCAGGAATACAAAGAGAAGGCCCTCAGCGGAGGAAAGACTGTCGCCGGTATACTGGCGAATCCGGTACCGCTGGTTGGCGGCCTCTACCAATGGGGGAAAAATACTTATGTGGAGGCTCGCCAAGATCCGCTGAAAATGGGTCAATTACAGGGGGAGGTTGCTACTTTCGGGGCGACGCTCTTGCTTGGAGGCAGTCAGGTCAGAGCACTGACCGCGTCTAATAAAGCAATCAATACGGCGAAGGCCGGTAGTATGATGGAAAACGCCGCGTCTTTGGCTAACACAGGTGCTCTGGCTAATACGGGAACTATAGCAAGTGCAGGTACGCTGGCCAATACAGGTGTGGTTGTGCCTGGCGGGATCTTGGCTAAGGTGACGGCGGCGTATAAGAATATGGACATCGGTGGTCTAATCCCTGATTTTTCCCGTCTGAATTTTGGCCTTGCGGGAACTCCTGTTTTAGCGGCATCGACCGGTAAATCAATCGGAGGGATCACTCTTAAAGGGGCAATGCCTAAGCATTATCTATACTCTGAAACAACTGCAGCAACATCCAACAAAGCTGTGAGCACTTTTGCTTCGGCCGAAACAAAAACAGCGGTAAAGTATCCTCTGGATGTAGAAAAACTGCAGAGGGGTGTTTTAAAAAATCCGGAATATTTCTGGATTAGAGAGTTGTGCGTACCTACTTCGCTTTTAAGAAATTATTATGAGTGGGGTAAGAAGCAATTTGAGATCGTGGAAAGGATACTTCTTCCGCAAGAGAAAGAGGCGATTTCTCGTTATACAGTAAATGCCCGTCCTTATAACTCAGTTCTAAGGGGGGCTGACGAAAAAGTATCTCCCCAGATCACTACAGATCTTCAGCACATCACAAACGGTTTAAATAAATGCAGTATAACTGAGCCTATTTATGTTTTTCGGGGAACCACAAAAACATGTTTAGGGAGATTAGCCTGCTTACCGCCGGAAAGGTTAGTGGGCCAAGAAATAGTTGAAAAAGGGTTAATGAGTACAAGTATGTATCCGAGACCGGCTTTTATTGGTGGATGGAATGGGAATGGGCTGGCGATGGTCATAAAAGTACCCGAGGGGACTAAAGGGGCGTATCTTGGAGATTTAAGCTCTTTACCTCATGAAGCGGAGGTCTTATTTCCTCCGGGGCAAAAGCTGATCATAAAAGAAGCAGACTGGATCTTAGATCAGGCTACGTGGCCGGATGGCATCCATCTTGTTGTTGAATTACAATCATGACTTGTGGGATAATGGCATAATTGAATAGTCCGCATTAAGCAGTGAAAATAGTACGTATATTGATGTGGATGGGATAGTGAGGCGGTTGTGGTGATTTCTCCTCAAAAAAAGAAAATAGGAGCCGGATTATTATTGCTGCTTTTATGGGGACAGTGCTTTCCGTGGAGAGTAATGGCCTATGATGTACAGGCGTTTATCAAGGAATTTACCGGTTCACAGGTCAAGGAGAGCAACGAGATTATTAAGCTGAATAAGGCGAAGATCAAGACAAGTGTCGATAAAGTGGCCCAGTGGTATGAAAATAAATGGCTCGACGGTATTTCTTATCTGGAAGGCAAAACGGGCTTGAACGAACAATGCAAGCCCTATGGGGTTTTAAAAACTTATAATCTACTTAATCTTGGCTTTAACTGTGGTGTATTGAAAGGAGCCGGTGAGCTCGGGGCAGAAATGTATTCTTTTGTAGCAACGTTGCCAACTGCCCCG
Source organism: Peptococcia bacterium (assembly GCA_050951585.1). Lineage (GTDB taxonomy): Bacteria > Bacillota > Peptococcia > DRI-13 > DTU073 > UBA3937. Next base: position 59,066 of record JBMNJI010000012.1, read on the forward strand.
GAGCGGATCGTCAATTTTGGCTTTAAATATGCCGAAGATCCTAAGCAGTATCAGGATATGATCACTAACGGGGCTAAAACGGTTGCCGGGGTTGTCTTAAATCCTGCACCTTTCTTGAAAGGTGTATACGGGTATGGCAAAAATGCTTATTTAGAAGCGGCCCAAGATCCGCTTACCCTGGGGACTTTACACGGTGAAGTGGCAGTGTTTCTGGGGTCGTTCTTAATTGGCGGAGGGCAAATCAAAGGAGCCGGCAAGGCGGTAAAAGGCCTAAGTGGGGTGCCGTTAAGCGCGAAAGTATCATCGGGTACCGGTATTAACTGGGGTGCTATCGTGCCTGATTTTTCGAAAACATATTCCTATGCAGCAACACCTGTTTTAGCTGCGAAAACCGGCAAGTCAGTAGGTACGGTCGGACTAAATATAAATAAAGGAAGTGCAAAGATAGATTTTTACCCGATCATCAATACAAATTTACCGAAAGTGATAAAAAATACGGGATCGACCGAGACAAAGATTGGGGTGGCATATCCTCTCGAAGTAGAAAAAGCTAAGAATTTTTTACGTAACCAGGATTATTCTTGGATCAGAAAACTAAAGGCGCCTGAAAGATTGAGAGACGATTTATTCCGGTGGGGGGCCGCCCAGTATCAGATTTGGGAAAAAAGATTATTGCCGGAAGAAAAAAAGGTGATTACGGATTATACTAAGATAGGTTCATTACATAATGTTGTTTTAAGGAAAGAAATAGATCTGGACAACGCATATATGCAACTGGTGCTTGAGGAGATTAATCTGATCATTAATGGCGTAAAGAAATCTACGTTACCGGAATCTATTCTTGTTTTTCGGGGAACGTCCAGAAAAGAGCTGGGGCAGTATGCGTACTTACCGCCGAAACAGTTAATCGGAAAAGTGATTACGGAAAAAGGCTTGATGAGTACCAGTTTATTTCCGCTCAGGAAATTTGTTAAACTTGACGAAGGGCTATTTATGGTCATTAAGGTGTCGAAAGGGACAAAAGGGGCTTATCTCGGGGAGTTAACCATGTATCCGCATGAAGCGGAGGTCCTGTTCCCGCCCGGTACGAAGCTGATCATCAGGGAGGCGGACTTGCTGCGGGATGAAGGTTGGTTTTCCCATGGATTGGCGATTGCGGCGGAGATCATTGAGTAAGAGGGGTGACAATATCACACGATAAACACACAAGGAGTCAGCTTACTATTGAAATCTTTCTTTGTTTTGATATAATAACAGGTGAACAATTGAAGATAGTTCCTTCGGGGTCAGGTGTAATTCCTTACCGGCGGTAAAGCCCGCGAGCCATAAGATGGTTGATCCGGTGTCATTCCGGAGCCGACAGTGATAGTCTGGAGGGGAGAAGGGAGGATTGTTGTAGCATGAGATATACTCATGATATGATTTGCCTTGTCTAACCCGAAGGATCATTCCTTGGGGTTTATTATTTTTTCTGAATAACTTGTTTGTGAAGGAGAAGATGTCAAAATGACCACAAAAAAATTAGTACGCATTGGTTTCTTAACTGCCCTTGGTGTATTGTTAATGCTCATTGCTTTTCCCTTGCCTTTTTTTCCAGAGTTTTTGACCTATGATTTTGGCGATGTTCCGGGGATTATTGCCACTTTTGCTTTTGGACCGGTGGCTGGTGTATTGGTTCAGTTATCGAAATGTATCTTAGGTTACCTGTTCGGTCTTTCGAAAGCCGGTATTATCGGCATGGCAGCTAATTTTGTAGCCGGTGGCACGATGGTTTTAGTGGCGGGGTTGGTTTATCAATACCGGAAGACGAAGCTAAGGGCGGTCTTGGCACTTGCGATAGGGTCGGTCGTTGCTTCCCTGGCCATGTCAGTGGCAAATTACTATATTTTCTTTCCGCTATGGGGCTTCCCGACAGAAGGAATTATTCCCATGATGGTTACGGTCGTGTTTCCTTTTAATATGGCGAAATTTATTATTTCTTCCACCATTACTTTCTTTGTCTATAAGGCGGTCAAAAATGCGCTCGAAGAAGCAGAATTAAAACAGGCGAAGAAAAGATTAAGTGATGACAGAGCTTAGTTAATTGTGATAGTATTGAAGCTGTAATCAACTTGAGGGGGAGATTTCAGTGAAGATAGGGCTGATTGGTTTACCATCCACAGGGAAAACGACTTTTTTTAACCTCTTGACCAACGCTAAAGCTGAGACCGGTTCCGGAAAAACAGAAGCAAATATGGGCACGGCGAGAGTGCCTGATAAACGGATTGATTTTTTGAGTGATTTATATCAACCGCGCAAAACGATTTATGCGCAGATTGATTTTATTGATATTGCCGGACTGGTTAGCGGTCAGGATGGACAGAAATCCGGCTCCGGGAAATTTTTAAATGATGTTCGGGTTTGCGACGCGCTGGTGCATGTTTTAAAAGCTTTTCGGGATCCTTTAACGGACGAGGGTAGTATTAATCCGGCGAGTGATTTAGAGACAGTAGAGACAGAGATCTTGTTTGCCGATATGGAGTTAATTGAAAAAAGAATTGAACGTATTCGTGCCGGAAAGAAGATTACGAAGGAAAACCAGGAAGAACTGGAGCGTCTCGAAAAATGCTATCAGGTTCTGGAGGAAGGCAAATCGATGCGCGATGTGGAGCTTTCCGAAGAAGAAAGAACTGCCATGCGTAACTATGCTTTCCTGACGGAAAAACCGCGCTTAGCCGTAGTAAATCTTGATGAAGACCAATACAAGACAAAGGAATATCCACACCGGGCGAAACTGGTGGCATTATGCGCCGAGAAGAACATCCCCCTGCTGGAAATTTGTGCCCAAATGGAGTTGGAAATTGGTGAACTGGGGGAGGAAGACAAAGCGCTTTTTATGGCTGATTTAGGGCTTACCGAAACAGGGATAGAAGTATTAGCGCGAAATGTATATGCCCACTTAGGATTGATTGCCTTTTTTACCGTCGGGGAAGACGAGGTTAGGGCATGGACTATTTCTCAGGGGATTACCGCTAAGGAAGCTGCCGGAAAAATCCATTCCGATATTGAACGGGGCTTTATTCGGGCGGAAGTGGTCAAATACAACGATATCTTTACCCTGGGGTCAATGGCGAAAGTAAAGGATAATGGACTTTTCAGGTTGGAGGGGAAAACATATATCGTTGAAGACGGCGACATTATTAATTTCCGCTTTAATGTTTAGAAATAGTAGCCATGAATTCATTCCGGAGGGAAAAAGGTGGAGAGCTAAAGATGTGGTTTTTTTCACCGCAAATAGTCAAAATAATTGCTAATATTACATTAATTGGGCTGGGGTTTCTCTCAGTTCCTGGTTCCACCTTTGCTTTTAACTTGAATGCCAGGGGCTTTTTTACGAAAAAAGTTGATGCAAGCGATCAGTTTATCCGCAATCTTAATCTTCAAGCTGATTGTATTGTCGATACAACTGCCGGAGCAGTCACGTTCTATACTGAACATGCCTTTTCTGCCATCGAAAAGCTGACAGGTCTTAGTACGCAGAATCAACTGTATCGCTATGGCAAAAACAACAGTTTGGCAACGGTTGGGTTCGGACTTGGGTAATTAAAAGGGACAAAAGATTTTGCCACGGGGACAGTGTCTCTGCTTGCCTATCTGGATAGTATGCCGGCCCGTACGGTTACCCTGGCCTATAATGTGCAGGAAAGGCCGCTGGAATACAAAGCGAAGGTCATCAACGGAGGGAAAAATGTCGCCGCTGTTCTGCAAAATCCGTTGCCACTTCTTGGCGGTATCTATCAATGGGGTTATCACACTTACACCGAGGCCCAAAAAGACCCGCTGAAAAAGGGTCAGTTGTATGGGGAAGGGACTGTTTTTGTCGGGACATTTTTACTGGGGGGAGGGCAGCTAAAAGGAGCTGTCTCTGCCCAGCAAGCGGTTAAGGCGTCGCAGACCGGCACGCTGGCTACCGGCAAGCTAGCTACCGGTACGCTGGGGAAAGCCGGCGCCGTCACCAAGGTAAGCTCGAGCGCCGGGAAGGCAGTTTTTACGCAGGGGGGGATGCAGGCGACTACCGGTGTAGCGGCGAAAACCGGCACCGTGGCCGGGAGCGCATCTACCGGTATTTTAGCCCAAGTAGCCGCTTCCCTGAAAAGAATGGACTGGGGAGCCTTGATCCCTGATTTTTCTGCTCTTCATCTCGGTTTTGGGGCAGCCACTCCTACTTTGGCCGGTCCAGGTAAAGTATTTAATGTTAAGGCACATTCGGTAGTTCCTCCGCTTAAAACTGCTGATACCGCACCGAATAAGCTGCCAAAGTATCCAATCAACCCCAACGCGAATCTTGATAATTATCCCTGGATCTTTGATAAAATTGTTCCGGAAAAATTGGAGTATCAAATGAGTAGGTGGGGTGATAAAGCCTTCGCTGATTGGCGTCATGCTTTAACCAGAGATGAAAAGTTGGCCATTAGTGCATATACTAAAAACGGTTATAAGAAGATAAATGCCGTCTTAAGAGGGACAGCGACTCCAAAGGATTATATTGCGCAAACCCATAAGCAGATTGATTTGCTTAGTAGTGCTTTGCGGAAAGCAATCATGCCGGAAACGATTCTTACTTTTCGCACCACAAGCTTTACGCCCTTAGGGAAATTAGCGGATCTGAAACCGTACGAATTAATCGGAAAAACTATTCAGGAAAAAGGCTTTTTCAGTACGAGTCTTCTTCCCAATTATTATCAACCGGGTAGATTATATCTGGTCGTAAAAGTGCCGCAGGGAGTAAACGCAGCATATGTGGCAAAATTAAGCCCATTTCCCCATGAACTGGAGGTAATAATAAACCGCGGACACGAAATGAGAATTAATGGCGCCCTCCGGTTAAACGATGCGAAAGAATCTTTGCTTATAGAGGCAGAAATAATCCGTTAGCACGGAAATAATACGTTAGTCCTTGATTAGCAACCAAAGAAAATGTATAATGAAGGTGAATTGTCAAATAGTTATGAATAATATCGAATATACTGGTTAATATCCTTAGCGAAAGACATGACAAGCTCGGTGTTTTCTGGCTTTTGAGGAGGCCTTCTTCGATGCATCATTTCCGTTCTGCGTTAATCAGAATAGTGGCAAAGATCATCCTCATTGGCATGACTGTGCTCTGGATACCGAGTCCTGTCTTGGCTTTTGATTTTTCGTTGCGAGATTTTTTTCGGCAAAAGGTAGAGAAAAGTGACCGCTTTACGAATAGTATTAATAGCAAAGCAGATGGAGTTAAATAAGATTATTAATAATGCTCCCCCACTGGAAGAGCCGATAATTCTTTTTAGAGTATCATCAAAATCTTTTTTGGCGACAAATTTAGGTTACCGGCTAAAGAGATGATCGGGGAAGAAATAACGGATAGAGGGTTTTTCTCGGCAAGTATTTTGCCGCAAAGATCCCACCGCAATGTTGATTTGATTATCAGAGTGCCTGAGGGAACTCCCGGTGCGTATATCAAGAAAGCAAGCTTGTATCCGGAAGAATTGGAGTTTGTTTTATTAAAACCTAGAATGAGAATAGTTGATGTAGAGCATTTTCGTCCCCAGAGTGAATACGAAAAATTTATTACTACAGTTGAAATCATCAAATAATTGACTCATACTTAAATCTATTTCGAATATAAGACCACGGTCAACGGATGATCATTAGGGAAATAAAGCCGTTTGGAGACGAGTTTTGGTGGGACTCAGATGGATTTTATATGGTTGTGGATATACTGCCAAAATAAAGCATTGAGGAGGGTAATCGAAAGTGCAGGTTTTTCAGCCTTACATAATTAAAGCTGTGACGATGATTATCTTAATCTGCATGACTCTGCTCTGTATACCGGGTTCTGTTTTTGCGCTTGATTTCAATATCAGAGAACTTTTTCAGAACAAGGTAGAGAAAAGTGACAACTTTATTAATAGTTTTAGTAGCAAAGCGGATGCAGCCGTGAACAAACTATCGGGGTCAGTCACGTTCTATACGAAACAAGGCTTTTCAACAATAGAAAAGCTGACGGGTCTTAATACGCAGAATCAATTGTATCGCTATAGCAAAAATAACTGGCTGGAAACGGTTGGTTTTGGGCTCGGGCTTCTAGAAGGAACAAAAGATCTCGCCACGGAGACAGTATCGTTGCTGGCTTATCTGGATAGCTTACCGGCACGTACGGTCACCCTGGCCTATAATGTGCAGGAAAGGCCGCTGGAATACAAAGCGAAGGTTGTCACCGGAGGAAAAACCGTTGCCGCTGTTCTGCAAAACCCGCAGCCGCTACTCAGCGGCATCTACCAGTGGGGTTATCAAACATACACCGATGCCCAAAAGGATCCGCTGAAAAAAGGTCAATTGTATGGGGAAGGGACAGTGTTTGCCGGGACATTTTTACTGGGTGGTGGACAGCTTAAAGGAGCTACCTCCGCCAATAAAGCAATCAAGGCCGCGAATAGCGGGAAGCTAGCCAGTACCGGCGCACTGGCGAATTCCGGCACCGTGGTCAAGGGCGCGCAGCCCGGCATTTTAGCCAAAGCAGTGGCTTCCATAAAAGGAATTAACCTGGGGGCCTTGATACCTGATTTCTCAAGAATTAATATTGGTGGTTTTGGTTTTGCGGCACCCGTTGCAGCGGGAACGGGAAAATCGGCAGGAATGGCGACGCTGAAAGGAACCTGGGGTACCAAAGCCACTTATGCTTCAGTTAAAATGGAGAGTATAAACATTCCCGTAGCCAAAGGCGGTCTGAGTGGAACTGCCGATGTGACCGGGTTAAGTGCCGCGCAAGCCGTTGTAAATAGCGGGAGTAAAGTAAAATATCCTCTTACTTGGTCAGAACTCAAACCTGAATGGGCTTTACCAAAGTTTTTTCCGCATAGCCTTGAAAAAAGCATTATTAAGTGGGCAGATCAGAAATACAGCAAATGGGCCACGGGATTGTCGCAAGAAGACCGGGAGGTTTTCTGGCGTTTTACGGTCGCCAATCAAAATCTGAATAGAGTAATTAGGGGGGTTATGGAACCGAGTGCACAGGACCTTGCCGATATTGCAGCGGTACAGAGAGTTTTGCAAAGTGCCCCCTCGTTAGATGAGCCGATTATTCTTTTTAGAACTACGTCGACTAGCATATTAGGTCCAATTGCGAAGCTGCCGGAAAGAAGGATGATCGGGCAAGAATTTAAAACAGAAGGATTTATCAGCTCAAGTATTGTCCCTTTATCAGAAGACGTACTGAAAAGAGGGAGCTTAAATCTCGTGATGAATGTACCTAAGGATATTACCGGAGCATGTATAAAGGATATCAGTTTTTATCCCAAGGAGTTGGAATTTGTTTTTACTAGTGGAAGCATGAAAATTAAGGACGCTTACCGACTCGATCCGGATACTACTAAAGACACATTACTATTGTTTGTCGATGTGTTAAAATAAAAGAAATGATTATAAAAACCTCCTGCCGGGGAAACCTATGAACAGGAGGTTTTTGCTATGAGGACAGTTAATTTTTTTCGCATGGCGGGCAGTTGTCCGCACTATGATTCCGTAAGAAATGCAAGGGGATTAGAAGCGATGAATGTTCCTTCAAGGGATACTCTGCCCCGCTGTAATCATTGCCTACACTGGCAAGGGGGGCAATGCGACATGTTCCTAGCCAGAAAATAGGGAGCGAAGGAAGGAATTAATGGCATTAAATATATTCTTTAATTAGTTATTTTTTTGCAGGAGAACTTCTTCGACCTGTCGAACATAGTTATAAGTATAAAAATAAAATGGGGGGTCTGTCTATGTTGACGAGGGCATGTGCTGGTGGTGTTGTTTTTATTGACACCAGGGTTTTCATCCTGAAGAACGACAAGGACGAATGGGTTTTACCAAAAGGCGTGATCAGAGATAATCAACTGGCTTTGGATGTGGCTTTACAAAGGGTAAAACATGAAGGCAATATTGATGCGACGATAATTTCCCCAGCGGGAGAGACCAGTTATGAATTTTACTCGTATTCTCGCAAGATGCCGGTATGCAACAGGATTGACTGGTTTATTATGGAGGCGACAACCGATTCTTTTGCGGTTAATAAGCAAGAGGGCTTTAAGGAAGGCGGTTTTTATCCGATAGATGAAGCATTGGAGAAAATTACGTATAGTCAGGATAAATCTCTGGTTCGTTTAGCATTTCGCAAATATAATTTTTTCTGCAATCAAAAGATGGCTGAAGTAGTTGGCTAGTAAATACCCCCTAAGTATTAAGTGAAAATATATACGAAAGTAAAGGTACGGTATAGTGAAGCCGTACCTTTTGTCTATACTATTGCCTCATTTTTTACGTGAATATTGTCGAAAGAAGAAAGAGAGCTTATAATAAATGGCGTAAAAACAAAATGTGTTTAGTTTTATAGGAGGAATAATGTTGCAGAATTATGTACAGCGTCGGACCGGTTTTATTGGGGCAGGTGAAAATTATGATAACGCAAAAGCGGTGTTGGTGGGGTTACCGATGGATTATACCGTCAGTTTCCGGCCCGGCACCCGTTTTGGACCACAGCAGATTAGAAATATTTCTTACGGGCTGGAGTTATACAGCCCATACCAGGACAAAAGCTTAGCTGATCTTTCATATTATGATGCCGGTGATGTCTTTTTGCCTTTTGGCAATACCTTGGAAAGCTTAAAGCGGATCGGGGAAGTTGCCCGGGATATTTTTGCCCAGCGAAAATTCCCGTTATTTCTGGGGGGAGAACATTTGGTGACTTTACCGCTTGTTCAGGCCTGCGTAAAATATTATCCTGATTTAGTTGTTTTTCATTTTGATGCCCATACCGATTTACGTGAGGTGTTTGAGGGAGAAGAAATGTCCCATGCTACTGTATTGCGCAAGGTGGCAAAATTGCTTGCCCCCAAGAGTCTATATCAGTTTGGTATTCGTTCCGGGGTGAAGGAAGAATTCGAATTTGCCGCCCGAGAGACACATCTATATTTAGATGAGGTTTTCCCCGCCCTTCACGAGGCGGTAAAAGAGGTTGCCGGGAAACCGGTCTATCTTACCTTGGATATTGACGTGGTAGATCCCGCTTTTGCGCCGGGGACAGGAACTCCGGAGCCGGGAGGGTGTACTTCGCGGGAAATAATGCAAGCCCTTTGGGCCATGAAGGATTTAAATGTGGTGGGCATGGATCTAGTCGAAGTTGCCCCGGCTTATGATCCGTCGGAAAGGACAACAATTTTGGCGGCGAAGCTTGCCCGGGAAGCACTGCTGGCTTTTGTGAAATAGCTTGCATCTAAATCTAAATAATGTCAGGCAAAAGAGGATTGACATAGTAAAGAATATCGTGATAGAATATACTTTGTCAGCGGCAAAAAGCTGAATTAGCTTTGCATGGTTTGCCTCGGTAGCTCAGTTGGTAGAGCAGAGGACTGAAAATCCTCGTGTCGGTGGTTCGATTCTGCCCCGAGGCACCAAGATATTTTGCGGAAGTGGCTCAGTGGTAGAGCATCGCCTTGCCAAGGCGAGGGTCGCGGGTTCGAATCCCGTCTTCCGCTCCATAATGCAGATAAAGAAGAAGCACCGGTTTTGGCCGGAGATGATGGTGCGGTGGCGAAGTGGCTAACGCTGCGGACTGCAAATCCGCCATCCGTCGGTTCAAATCCGACCCGCACCTCCATCATATTCACTTTTTTTGCTGTTAAGCAGACAGACAATAACTATAATTTTATGCCCGAGTGGCGGAATCGGCAGACGCACGGGACTTAAAATCCCGCGAGGTTTACCCCTCGTGCCAGTTCAAGTCTGGCCTCGGGCACCATTAGAAAAAGTAGGCGTAGAGCCATAACGAAAGACACCTTTTCAGGTGCCTTTTTTGTGTTTCCTAATGTATTTCGTGCCAGATGAAAGATGTTCCATTTGCCATAACGAACGGAACATCTTTTTTCTTGCTTAATAATATATAGGAGTTAATGTTCACGAAGAAGTTATTCAAAGGAAGTGTTTGAGTTGAATAAAGCTTGCTCCTGGAAATATGAGCATTATAGCGACTGTATGCGGCGAGCTCAAGAACAGGGCTATGCGATTAGACCGTTTCGTGATATTGAAAGCATTGCCGGGAATGAACGCTTCATTATTCTAAGACACGATATTGACCGTACGATGGGGAGGGCATTAGGAATGGCCAGATTAGAGCATAGTCTGGGCATCCAGGCCACCTATTTTGTAAGATTGCATGCCTCTACATATAACATTTTTGAATACAGTACCTATTCGGCGCTCAAAGAAATTTTAGCACTGGGGCATGAAATTGGCTTACACTTTGAAGCGCTTGATTTTGCGCACATTTTCCCCCGGGAAGATCCTAAAGATGTCTTCCTACGGGAAAAAAAGATTCTGGAGACCGTTCTTAATATCTCTGTGTATTCGGCAGCCGCCCATGGGGAGCACACCCCAGCAGGAACAAACCATAATAGAAGTTTTTTTATCAATACGCCCAAAGAAGAAGTAGGTATTCGTTATAATGCCTATGATCCGGCATTTACACGGGAGATAGAATACATTTCTGATAGTTTTGGGATGTGGCGGGAAAACTGTATGTGTAATTATATCGGCAAGGAGCCGCGTTTACAGATTTTAGTTCATCCGTGTTGGTGGTATAAGGATAATTTGTTTGAAGGGAGCTAAGTTGATCTATGAAGCAGGTTTTAGTAACAGGAGGAGCAGGTTTTATCGGTTCAAGCCTAGTACGAATGCTGGTAATAGATTACGGGTGCAATGTCACAGTCTTGGATAATATGCATACGGGACGCCTGGAGAATCTGCAAAAAATGGGGATTGAAAGGCAGGTTGAGTTTTTAGGCGGAACAGTCCTGGATCGAAACCTTCTGGCCAAAGCGATGCGGGGAAAAGACACCGTTTTTCATCTGGCCACGGTTAATATGCTGGCTTCTTCAGAAACGCCGCGCCTGGGGCTGGAAACAAATATTATCGGAACATATAACGTGTTGGACGAAGCCTTGAAGGCTGAGGTCGAGAAAGTAGTATATACTTCTACTTCTTCGGTTTATGGCAATGCGGACCATTTTCCGATTAAAGAAAACCAGCCGGTCCAGTTTTTAAGTTTTTATGCCGCCAGTAAGTATGCAGGAGAAAGTTATGCCCAGGTGTTTCAGGAACAATATGGGTTGCCGGTGGCTATTCTGCGCTATTCCAATGTTTACGGCCCTTATCAGGATCCGCAGAATCCTTACGCAGGCGTGGTGGCAAAATTTATCGATTGGGCGTTGCACAATCAGCCTCTGGTGATATACGAAAACGGGAGTCAGACCCGGGATTTTACTTATATCCAGGATGCGTGCCGGGCGGCCGTTTTAGCGGCGTTAGGGTCGTTTTCCAATGGAGGCATCTATAATATTGGCACCGCCCTTGAAACCTCGATTAATGATTTAGCCGGTTTAATCATCAAATTAACGGAGAGTAAGAGTGTGATCAGATACGAATCTAAGCGGAGTATCGATAATATTCAGCGCCGGGTGTTGGATGTGGAAAAGGCACGTCAGGAATTGCACTTCGTTCCTGAATGGACGTTAACGGGCGGATTACGGAAAACCATTGACTGGGCACGTCATGGCCTGTAAAGACAGGGACTGAAAGGGAAGGAGACGGAAAAATTGCAGACAAGGGTTGGCGTAATTGGGGCAGGAAAGTGGGGACAAAACCTGGTGCGTACTTTTGCGCAGTTAGGGGTTCTGGGCGGCGTAGCCGAAAGAGATCCCCTCATCAGAAGGGAATTAAGCAAACGGTTTCCGGAAGTTCCCCTATATGCCGAAGCGGACTGCCTGTTAAAAAAGGAAGCGGATATTTCGGCCTTAGTGATTGCCACTCCGGCCGACACCCATTATATGCTTAGCAAAGCGGCTTTGTTAGCGGACAAAGATGTCCTGGTGGAGAAACCGTTAGCGTTGTCGCACAAAGAAGCGTCCGAGTTGGTGAAAATCGCCGAGAAAAAGGCGCGCATCCTCATGGTGGGGCATTTACTTCTTTATCAGGATGCTGTCCCTAAAATTAAGAATTGCCTTACTTCCGGAATCATTGGCCAGCCGCTGATCTTTTACCAGGAACGTTTGAAACTGGGCAAGGTGCGTTCAGTGGAAAATGTGCTTTGGAGTTTTGGCGTTCATGATCTGGCCGTACTTTTTTATTTAATTGGGGAAGCCCCGCAAAAAGCTCCGGTGATTTCAGTGACCCGTCATTGTGCCTTGCAGAATAAGATTGAGGATGATGTGTTTCTTCATCTGCAGTTTTCTGAGGGGATTAGGGCCCATTTGCATGTCTCCTGGTTATGGCCGGTGCAAAGGCGTAGCTTAACAATAGTCGGCTCAGAGGCCATGTTGATATACGATGAAATACAACAAAAAGTAATTTTGCACAAAAAGAAGGTGAGGGGAGATTATCTGATTCAAGACGAGGGTTCGGAAATAATCTGTCAGGGTAAACCGGAGCCGCTTGTGAATGAATGCAGATCTTTCCTGGAATGTGTCTGTCAGAGAACGAGACCGCTTTCTGACGGATGCAGTGCCTTGCCGGTGATTGCCGTATTGGAAAAGGCGACGCAAAAATTACGGGAGATGTAACCTTTTCGAGATAAAAACCATATGATGGTACAAGAAGAAAACCTAAATTAGTCTTTTTCCAAAAGAGATTTCAAAAGAGAAAGGAAAGGAAGGATGAAGATGGCTGAGGAGGTTCATTTCCAACAAATTGTTCCCGGTCAATGCCCGCCGGAAGGTTGCCCGCCTCCAACCAGAATTGAGTGCATTGTGGTAGATAAGGTTTATGACAGCTGTTTCCAATTGGATGATCGCAGTCAAAATACAATTATTACAGAATTTATTGATAGGGGATGTGGTGCCATGTGCGCTTACAGAGGGAGAAGAAATATCCTGTGAGGAAATAAGCAAGACGCCGGTTAATGACAGCGGGTTTTTTACCGTTACCGTGTTGATTAGAGTACCCAGGAT
>JBMNJI010000013.1:0-100656 GCA_050951585.1 Peptococcia bacterium
TTTTCTGCTCCTTGAAAAATACTATAATCTGTATTATTACCAACGGATTTGGATATCACCTTACGCCAATTCATATTGGTTGACGGGTTTATCCAGGCTTCAATCGTCAAGGCGTTCCGCGGATTCAAAGAAGCATGATGCGGAACTTCCACACACCCGTTACCGGAAAAGCTTAACGCCTTTCCTACTACTCCATTGGTCCAGGTCGGACCGGCTATGGTCCCATGATTATCGTTACCACTGGTGTCTGCTGCCGTCGTTCCTGCCCCTTCGTCAAAACTCCACTGACCTACGCAAGTTCCGATTTCATTATCTTCTATAGTTATAGCTAAAACCGGATCGTTCCCGGCGCTAAAATCGAAAGTAATATTGGTGATTCCAATAGGCTGTTGCATCAGGTATTCCTGTTTTATGGTCACTGTATCGTCTGCTTCGGAAATAATGTAATCCGTATTATTAACTAACTCTTCTTCCCCGTTTTTCAAGGCAACTAATTCGTTCCCGTTTAACTCCATGGTAACAGTGACATCACTTGGAGAATTCTTATCAAAAACCACCTCCTGCGGTGAAATCGTCGCATCTTCTACCGGATTTACCGCCGCATTATATCGATCTTGGATCTCTGCGGCACTTAAAGCTTCGTTATAAATCTTTACTTCGTCGATCATTCCTTCAAAGTACGCGCCATTTTTCTCACCGCCGATTCTTAGCGGCTCGTTATGGGCATTAATTTCTCCGGAAATATTTATGGTTTTTACTAAAGTACCGTTAAGATAAAGCTTCACACGGCTGCCATCATAAGTACCAACTACGTACGTCCATTCCCCTAAGGGTACGGAATTCGCCGGGGAGTAAACTGTTCGGGCCACATTGCCCATCTTTAGCGAGAAAGCAAGATTGCTTTCTGATCCTTGGAATATACTGTAGTCCGTATTACTGCCGAGAGACTTTGATATCACCTTACGCCAATTCATATTGGTTGACGGGTTTATCCAGGCTTCAATCGTCAAGGCGTTCCGCGGATTCAAAAAAGCATGATGCGGAACTTCCACACACCCGTTACCGGAAAAGCTTAACGCCTTTCCTACTACTCCATTGGTCCAGGTCGGACCGGCTATGGTCCCATGATTATCGTTACCACTGGTGTCTGCTGCCGTCGTTCCTGCCCCTTCGTCAAAACCCCACTGACCTACCAGTGCAGTGTCTTCTTCAGAAGCAGCTAATACCGTAATAGGTAAACACTGTAACAACATTGTAAGAATAACAACTAAAGCCATGATTTTCTTTTTTACTTTGTTTCCCATTTTTCCGAAACCCCCTACAAAAAAATAACTCTAAAGAGATATGTAAAAAAATGTCCCCCTTTCTTGGTAATCCATCTCAAATATTACATATTCGGCACAACCTGCTTTTTTCCTGTAATAAATTTCTGTTTGAAAAAATATTCGGGCGTAAATGTAATACAGTTAATAACCCATCCTTAAGCCCGGCTGGGACGTCATATTCTGGTTCGCCCCGCATGGGCGGTAACTTGGCGGTGAAAGTCCGCTACAGGCTTGGTGGTAGGAACTGTTAGCAGAGGACAAGGGTGTTGTGGACTTCAAAAACTACATCCGTGCATAAAAACTGGGAAAAAGCGGAATTCAGCAAGCTTTTACGTTGAGTTTTGCGCAACACAAAACTATAATGAACCCAGAAAACTAGACAGACAAAAAGGACAAAATAAGTTAGAATAAAAGCTATGAAAAAGAGAAGAGATTTTACACCACAAGAAAAAGCAAAAATTGTTATTGAGGTTTTACGGGAAGAAAAGACATTGAATGCGATTGCTGCAGAAAACGGGATTCACCCAAATTTACTCAGCCGTTGGAAAACGGAATTTCTAAATAATGCAGAAAGAGTATTCAGTAAAGAAGTTGATGAACTGGACAAGGCCAAACAGTCGTATGAAAAGGAGAAGGACGAACTGCTTAGGCAAATAGGGCAACTTTCTTACGAGGTTACCTGGCTTAAAAAAAAATCTGGCCGAATCTAAATCCCGTGAAGACCGTATGAAAATGATTGATAAGAATGAAAAAAAACTGAGTATTAGCAAACAGGCAGAACTCCTAAACATCAATAGAACAAGCCTTTATTATAAGCCTGTTCCGGTCAAGAATGAGGAGTATAAGATAAAAGGGATTATTGATGAGATATATACTGCTCATCCGGAATACGGCTATTGGAGAATAACGATAATTTTGCGTAGAGATTATGGTATTTATATTAATCGTAAAAGAACACTCCGTTATATGCAGGAGATGTGCATTCACGGGTTTTGTCCTGGTCCCAACCTCAGTAAGCGAGTACACAGTAAATATGTTTATCCGTACCTTCTAAGGAATTTAAAGATTGATCATCCTAATCAGGTATGGGCTATAGACATAACATACTGTAGGATGAAACGTGGCTTTATGTTTATGGTCGCGATCATTGATTGGTATTCTCATTTTATTGTTGGAGCAGCAATGTCTAATACTCTTGAAACGGGATTTATTATAGAAACAATAAAGAAGGCTATAAGACAATATGGAATGCCTGAGATTATGAACAGTGTTCAAGGGGTACAGTTTACAAGTACTGAATACATAAATCTATTAAGAGCTAACGATATAAAAATATCAATGGTTGGAAAAGGACGGGCACTAGATAATCAACGAATAGAACGCTTTTTCCGTTCATATAAATGGGGAAAGCTGTATCTTGAAGAATATAAAACTGGACAACAGCTTAAAAAGATTACCCAAGAATATATAGAACATTACAACAATAATCGTCCTCATCAGTCTTTAGAGTATAAAACGCCAGCTGATTATTACTACGGTTATCAAAATCGGTTTTTAGAAGCAGTATAAACATACTGGGTTTTGCCCCAAGTCCCCGTCCTCACAGGAAAGCGCCTGTCTGCCATACCAGACGGAATATTGCAACAGGATGTGAGTAAGTATCAATGGTCTAGAAAAACTTGCATACGCTCCTTTGATACTTTTAATGCGGTGAAGGAGATTTTAAATTAAAAATATATTATACAAGAAAGGAGTATCTAACTAAGTCCGAAAAAATAGCTGTCTTGACAATGGGGTTCACTATACTTTGTTTTAGGATACTTTATGTGCTGATAATCGTCAGCCACGACCGGCGAAAGATCGAACATTTTGCCGTAACGGCCAATCCTTTTTCAGCTTGGGTTGTCCAACAAATTAGAGAGGCTACCCCTTTCGGACAAATCCCCCAATATTTAATCCATGACAACGACCGCATCTTCACAGCAGGCTGCTTACAACGTTTTCTGGAAAACACCAATATCAAAGTGAAAAGGACAGGCTATCATGCTCCTTGGCAAAACGGCATTTGTGAAAGAACAGTCGGTATTTTGCGGCAAGAGTTGTTGAACCACATTATCCCGTTTAGTGAAAAGCATTTGTATAGGCTATTACGGGAATATATCCATGGGTATTACAATCCCGCAAGAACTCATCAGGGCATAAACCGGCAAACACCGATCTTATCGGCAGCACCTGTTAAAACAGTTGCTGCGGACACCGTTTTGGAAAGTGAACCTATTTTGAATGGACTTTATCATCGATACAAAAAGGTTGCCTGATGGAAACAATTGAAATTGACCTTTTGCAAAAGCTTGTCACACAAGCTTATTTTGTCATGCACACAGCAACGATTCTCGGCTTTTCATTCTCCGAGAACCGTTGCTGTTTCAGTTTTGTATTGGGAAAAATCGCCGTAAAAACTCGCTAAATTCCGCTTTTTCCCAGTTTTAATGCCCGGATGTAATTGTCGAGTAAACCCAGGGGATTTCACCCTGAGCTTCTCACGGAACCGAACGTGAAAGTCTCCCTTCATTCGGCTCTTGTTATCCAATCGTCGGAATAATTCCCATTTTCCAGTGATAAAATAGGTTAGGTTCTAATTTCGCCAAACGTGCCAAGTACCTAAAGGCTTTCCCTTCGCTTCGTCTAATCGTCTTGTACTTTCTCCTAACCCACCTGACTAATGAGAGATTCACATAATCTAAAGATTTTCTTGCTTCACTTGAACAGAACTTTGAGAAGTAGTTTGACCATCCACGTATTATCGGATTCATTATTTCTGCCAGCTTATATATCGTTACTATTGTGTTATTACTTCTAGTTTCCTTTATCTTTTCCCTGAACTTCTTACTTGCACTTTTGCTGGCAGCTGGGGTAAAGGCATTAAAGAACCTTCCTTTTTTACTCTTCGCAAATCTTTTCCGAAAAGTGTATCCTAGAAAATCAAAAGACTCATGCTCGTATCTATCCTTGCTGTTATTTCTATCACTTCTACAATATACTATGCGTGTCTTTTCCAACTGAAGTTCTAGTTTGCACTCTTCCATTCTCTTTTTGAGTTTTCCTAGTACTTGTTCCGCTTCTGCTTTCGTTTGACAATGTATTAGTGCATCATCGGCGTACCTTACCCACGGATTCTGTGGAAAGTTCTTTTCCATCCATCTGTCAAACGCATAGTGTAAAAATAGATTAGCAAGAACTGGGCTTATTACTCCACCTTGCGGTGTTCCAGCATTTCTCTCTTGTACAGTACCGTCTGGCATCTTTATTGACGCTTTTAAGAATCTCTCTACATATATAATTATCCACTTACTGTTCGTGTGCTTTCGCACAGCTTTCATCATCAGTTCGTGGTCTATGTTATCAAAGAGACCCTTTATGTCAAACTCCAACACCCACGGCATTTTCCAACACCGTTCTCGCGTTATACCAACAGCATCTATAGCCGACCGATTTGCTCTGTACCCATAAGAATTTTCACAAAATATGGGTTCTACTAAAGGTTCAAAACTCATACGTACTACCATTTGAGCTATCCTGTCTTCTATGGTCGGTATCCCTAATAGCCTTTTCTTCCCATTCTTCTTTGGAATTTCTACTCCTCTTACTGCCTTAGGAAAATAACTACCTGATGACATTCTATTCCATAGCTTGTAAAGATTATCTTTCAAATCCTTTTCATATTCAGTGAAGCCAATTCCATCAATACCGCCCGCCCCTTTATTCGCCTTTACGCGTTTGTAGGCTTCCAGTACTTGATGTTGTGAAATCTCAAACGACTTTCCTTCTTTCATCAAATCCTCCCATTTCAGGTTGTTTAATTTCTGAAGTTCAGATAACAGAATCCCTTCGCTCCACTGCCATTACAGCAGCTTCTTCGCTACTACGAATTCTTCCGCATCTTTGCCCTACTTCACTACTTTCATCCTTGTCAGTTCATCGCTTGGATTTTTCGCTTGGCATTAGGACAAAGAACTCTCCTGTTCCTTATAAGAGCCTATGTCATGCTCCTGTAACCTATACGCCGACAGCCATCTGACCAGTAATCAGGTTCCCGTCAGATTTATCCTAAAGTGTTCAAAAGCACTTGGTTTCGACTGTATTAGTTGTGCTAACGACGCTTCTTCGGTTCTTCATTTTCATTCAGCTTCATGACACGCACTTGACTGATTTATCAGCCTTTTCCTGTTACGCTCAATACCACAACTTTTGCTTGCAGCACCTACAGGCAGTTTGAAACCTGTACCTGAATACCGATTTCGAGAGGCCTACTCTCATCTCTTATAAAGCACGAATAGATTGCTGTTATTCACTCTCCTTTCACGCAATTATTCTTTCAGGACACACTTTGAAGTGGACAACCAAATTTTCACTCCTCCCATTTTTCTAACAGTACTTTTTTTCTAATAGTCAATAATCGTTAGTTATTTTTCGATATCTCCCTTTAGTTATCACCTCCAATGGGTTATTATAGGGCAAAAAAAATATAATGAGCGGTCAAGTCAGAAACAAGCGAAGGCCCGACCGGAAATCCGGACGGGCCTATTGGCTGTTATAGTTTAATAACACTTGCCTCCAAAGAAGCTGGGGAAGAGCAACAGGATAAGGATAACTAAAAAAAGAATGGCAAACCCCGAACGACCAAATTGATCATAATATTGTTGGGTTTCTGACATACAGACGTCCTCCTTTAAGTAGATTTTGTTTTCATAGTAGTAGTATATGTGCTTCCTTAAAATGCGTTACTCTGCAGGAATTTTTCGGGGGCTGCTCCGTTCGGTACCAGAAATATTTCCCCCAGCATCTGATAATAGATTAATCTGGCCGTCTGCTCCGGCGAGATGGTTTCCACCACTGCTACCACCGGTAGGAGATCGGCACTATCGGCCGTGATATCCTGATTATCCTTTCCCTTTACGGCATGCACATAAAGATTGCCTAATAAGGGTTCCTCTGTTTTAGAAATTACTGATGACCCTCCCTCGAATCCTGCGGACTCAAAGAAGCAATAGGCATCGACGATCGTTCCCGGCTTGACGAACTGGGCTCTGACCTGATCGATGGCAATCCCCAGATAAGATTTACCTTCTGTGAGGGTTAACGGGGCACCGAAGACACTATTAACCCCATTATTTGTTAACGATTTTTTCACCGGATAACCCTTCACAAACCCGACCTCCCCTGCGTAAACAGGGCCTTCCGCCAGGAATGATTCCAAACTATAGACGGCATCCCCCGGCACTTCCGCCTTTACGACCTCACGATAGGTGAGGTTTTCCTTTTTTAATTCAGTATATGGTTTGATATGTTCCGCTGCCACAACGATTTTCACCAGCTTTACCTGGTCATCAATATATGCTTGATTGATTTTCGCCGTTGCGACCGCCACAATAAGCGCCAGAACCAGAATCAGCGCCAGCCGGGTATACTTATTCCACAACCTTTTTCCCCGCCCTTTCAAGTTGCAACCCGCTCCTTCCCTTTACACCTTTCCCTTTGCCCTCCCAATTTCTCCTGCACTTCTTGCCTCGCTTCGCCTTTTTCAGATATAGGAGCTTAAAAAGTCCTGTGTTTTACTGATACTGTACGGGAGCGCCCCCAACCCAAGCATCTTTAAGCAAAGCAGCCGGATATGTGTGGTGAACTTCCCTTCAATAATATTGCTGCTTAACGTGTCCCCAGAGGAACCGCTTCCGCTCCTGGTGCGAACCTCCATCGTAAAAGCGGAATCCGCATAGAATTGATTACTGAGGTTTCCGTCTAATTTCAAATTCTTTTTCAGGCATGCTTCGGCCGCCGTATGTGCCGCTTCATAATTCACCGTCATTTGCCCATGCTGGGATTCAGGTTCATCAACACCGGCAACAATAGCCGCATCAAGGGCTTGCCCAAGTGCATCCCGGAAATTACTAACCGAAGAAAAATAGAGATATGTATCAAACATCAGAATTAGCACGACAAGGCTCAACAAAAGATAATAAATGATTTTCGGTATCTGCATTTTCCCCCACCTGTTACCGGATTTTATTATGGGCGAGCCCTTCGGCACGCACCACTATCTCCACCATAATGGATTTATTCAACGGTTTTAACCCTTTCACTTCATAAGCAAGCTCCGCCGTTAATTCTACGGGGACGCCCCGCTGGACAGTTTTGGGCGTACCCGCCAGCTTAATTTTGCTCGCATCCAGTCCCAGTTTGCCGGCAATATTCGTAAAATATTCTTGGGTTCTGTGGTCAAAGCCGTTTTCAAATTTCATCAAGGTAAGCGTCTCATCAACCGCCTGTTTTAAGTTATTTTTTGTATAGAAATAGCCATACAGATCTACATACAATACCGCAAAAATCATCAAAAAGAAGAGGGAATAGATGATGAGCATTGTTTCGGAAAAACCCCGCTGATCTTCTTTCCACCGGGAAAATATTTTCCTGATACGCATTGGCCTATAAAGCATTCGCACGGTCGATAATTTTCGTCTCAATAAAAGTAGGCAGCCAGCCTGTTAAAATTCCGTGCACCAGCACAATCAAAGTAATCACTACTGCGGCCCAACCCAAAATGCTTACTGTATTTACATCGCCTCTTTCATTGAAAAGAATCCCCTTTAGGTTGTACCGTACACCTAACAGCATTTTTTGCAGATAATCCATCTTCTTTTCCTCCTCATTTTTCTTTTCCCCGGTATTACCCGGATGTCTAGCTGTTATGTTTTCTCCAGCTTAATCTTTCATAAAGCCTTATTCGCCTCGGTAAAAAGATAATAAAAGGTATAACCCATGGCCACCGCCGCATTAATGGCCATCAGGATTTGCAGTTTTCGTAAGTTTTGCGGCTTACTGCGGGTTAATTCGTTCAGGCTGATCACCCGCAGCTTCCGGATATCCTGTTTCAAAATCTCAAAATTATTTTTCGACTTTTCATAGCCATTCTCAATGGCAATCTTCACCGCCGCCGAAAAGTTAAGCATTTCCGGTATCCCGGTCGCTCTGGCAAATTTATCGATCGCCTCAGTTTGCTTCATTATTTGCATATCCAGTAACAGACGTTCCAGCATCACCGCCAGGCGGGGGCTGGCTGTTTTATAGACCTGCTGTAAAGCATGAATAATCGGCTTCCCCGCCTCGAGACTGATCTGGATCTTATCAACCAACAAAGGAATATCCTTAATCAATTCATTCTGCCATTTTTTATAGGTCTGATAAATTTCCCTGTTTTGGATAAGCATGAGGGCAATAAAGCCTGCCGGAACCAAACAGAAATAGATTTTACTACCGGTAAGAAACGGTACGGCGACCATCGTGCCCGCAAAAATACCCGCTTTTGTGATTTGTTCCGCGAGAACCTGTTCGAAGCTTTTGGGGTTCCCCATCATCGCCAAAATCTGTTTGATATTTTTTCCGGAACTGCTTAAAGCCATAATCCCTTCCATTCTGGGCAGAAACGCCGTTAGCTGGTTAACCAGCCAGCCCTCTTTACGCCGTCTCAATTCATAATCGGTGAAAAGAAAATTTTCGGCTCTTTCCGCCAGAAATAACTTCTCCTCTTTGCGCGGAAGAAGGACATTGAGAAAAGCAAAGGTGAGACACAAAACAAGCACACCTAAAACTAACTGCCCCAAAACAATCCCGCCGATCACCACACACCTCCCCGCGATAAATCTCGCCCCTTAATACCTCTCAGCTTTACAGCGTTCTCGGCAAATATCCTGTAGCTTCTCCCTATAAATCCTGCAGATTAAGGGAAAGGTATTCATCTCCCTTGACAATGACAAAGATGGTTGTTAGAAAATAAAGAAACATAATAATCTGCCCCAAAAAAGTATCCAAAAACAGATTGAGATTGTTGGTGTTTAAAAAGGAGAGGACCACCGGAATAAACCAGCTCACCGCAATAACGGCGATCAAATCCCGCCGATCCTTCTGCGAAATTAATTGCAGATTTTTGAGCGCACGCACATCCTCCACCATCGTATCGATAATTGTTTCTAAGGTGGCCACCGATTGTTGATTGATCCCTTCGGTATGCGCCAGAAGAAGCGTATCCGTAAAATCGGTGAACTTCCTGATTTTAATTTCCCCGGCCAGTTCCTGTAAGGCCTGTTCAACTCTTAAGTTTAATTTCACCGAATTGAGAAAGCGGGCGAACGGTTCCCGCAGCTGTGGCGACAAATCGGCTAAGGAAGCTTCCACGGCCTTCGGAATACTGCCGTAATCGATTAGCCTGGCGACGATATATTTTAAGGAATCAGGCAACTCCGCAAAAAGGGCATACCGTTTTTTGCGGCGAAGCTGCATCACCACAAACCGGGGCAAATAAAAGGCCGCGATCACGCCCCCGATAATATAAAAAATATTATCGATTAAGATGGCAATAAAAACCCCGATGCCTAGGGCGACGGCCACTAAAATGAGAAATTCATTTTGCTGAAGCTGCCAACCGGCACTTTCCGCCTCTTTCTTGATTTGCTCATAGCCGAAAAGCTGACTGACATCAAGCCTGCCTGCGGTCTGCCGCTTCACGGGCTTGGGCACAATGAGCAAGCCGCAAAGGAGAGTAAGGGTCCCTGTTAAGAGGGCAGGTATCCAAAGAAGAACACTCAACGGCTATACCTCCTTCATCCAGCGCGTGATTTTCTCTTCGGGAATATACTGTAACCGCAGTTTAGTCGCCAGGTTATCAGAAATACAACCCACCTTATAGTGTTTTTTATCTTTTAAATCGTAACGGAAAATCGATTGAAAAAGCGGCTCCTCCGCCCCCTTGTACCCGGTAATCTCCACAATTTCCGTAATCACCCGTTTGCCATCTTGTAACTTTTTTTGAAACAAGACCAGGTCTAAGGAGGAGGCTACTTGCGCGGCAATCGTCGGCGTATTCCCGGCCAGCTGCACAAACCGGACCGCCCCGTCACGAGCACTGTTAGCATGGATGGTCATGGACACAAAATGCCCCGTGTTCATCGCTTGCAGGGCTTGATAAGCCGCTTCCTCTGTTCTCGCCTCCCCGATTAAGATCCAGACAGGACGCAAACGCAAAGCAACCACAGTGTTTTTGGCAATATCGTATTCACGCTCTTTTTTGCCGTCGAACTTCTTCTGTTCCAGGGAAATGATATTCCGATATTCCCGATAAGCTTCTTTCGTCTGCAGCATCATTTCAGGCGAATCCTCAATCGTACATATCCGGCTTGACGGATCAAGATAAAGAGGAAGGCGGATTAAAGTAGTTGTTTTTCCGCTGTTCGTTCCGCCGGTGATCAGAATATTGGCGCCCCCCGGAATGACGGTCGCCAGAAAATCACGCATCTCCCTGGAGATATTCCCGTAAGAAATCACTTCCTCATCCGAAAAAACATCAGGGGCAAACTTACGAATCGAAAGGAGCGGTCCAAAGGTGGATAAACCTCCCCTGTTTCTGCCCAGAACGGCGCAGACCCGAAAACCGCGAAAAAAGCTGTCAATATGCGGTTCGGCTGCCGTTAAGGTTTTTCCTTCCATCAGCAAAAGCCGGTCTATCACCTGATAGAGATGATCTTCCGACTGAAAAGCGATCTCCGGTCTGAATACATCGATCCCGTTTTGTTCGACATAAGTGCTGTTGATCCCGTTGATATCGATATTGGTGATGGTCGGGTCATCCAAAGCCTTCTGAATAACCCCCAATTCCGTAATCTCCTCCTGCACCTTGGCAATAACCTGTTCTAACGGCAAATTAAAATCCCATTTTTTATTCTCCTTAATAAAATCCGAAATGAGATATTTAATTTCTTTCCGATGTTCCGGATTGACCAATGAAGAAACATACAATTCTCCATAATTATCCCGTAAATAGGCCTTGACAATATTGACGAGATTGTAAATTTTCTCCGCATCGGTAAGGTTAATGTAATCATCCTGAATCCGCATTTTCGGTTCGTATTCGGTATATTCCAGGGGATTAAATGTTGCGACGGGCATCTTATCTCCTACCTTTCTTCCTTCTTGCCGCATGCGGTTAAATCATCAGCATAAATCATCTCCTCAATCGATTTCAGATAGCGAAGCGAGGTAATGCGCGCAATCGTCTTACTATCAAGCACAGTCGAATAAAGGGCAAATTTCTCCGGCCGTTCGTTATAGCTCTCGGTCAGCTTGTTGAAACAGCTGAGGCACCAGCCTAATTCGATGGGGAAGTTCACATTAAAAACAACCGGTGCACTTTCCCGGAGAGCAAAAAACGTCAGCGGATGATGAATCTGCCCCTGTAAAACAAAGATGACATATTTATAGCCTTCCAATAATAAATTTTTTCTTAAATAGCGGGGGAAATCCGTTAAAGTCTCTAAATTGTTCAACTTTAAATTAAGGGGTAAATCAGGCGTTGCATAAGGATTATTCACCATCACCGCAATTAAATCGGTCAGCGGTAATAAATATTGGGCGGGGTAAACATCCCGATATTCGGAGCGCTCTAAATCCAGCAGCAACTTATCGGTATTTTTCTCTTTATCATATAAATCAACATGAAGCGCTAATCTTGGAATACCAAGACAAGGCAACTCAACAAGGGCCGTTTTTTCTTTGGTCACCTCAGCCAGCAGACCTGCTAGCTCCAGGGCCACCGGACATCCGTCCGAACCGCCGGGTGTCCAGAACGAAAATGTTAATTGTTGTGTGTTCAGAATCTGCTTCCCTGGCTCCTTTTTGGCCCTTTTCGAAAAACTGTCCAAAATACCCATGCGCAAATTGCCTCTCTTTTTCTCAACATAACTCCTTCTTATTTTACATAATTATGCCATCTATTGCAACTATTCTCTATTTACACCTAATATAGTCTTAAAAACTTCTTTTTGCCTTCATTTTATCTATTTATTTTAAATGGACCCGCAGCCAGTCAACGACACCTTTTGGCTCAACGTCCGGAGAAGTAATTTTGACCCCCACCGCTTCCATCAACATATCCACAAAAGCCTCGGTCTCCGTAGTAATTTTCCGATAGTTCCGCGTATAGACAAACTGTAGAAAATCATCGACAAAGCTGGCGGGTGGGTAGAGAAAAGGCTCTTCTCCCATCCCTTTTATTTCTTTATTAATCTTCGTGACCGCTTTTGTGCCAATAATTTTGGTCCGGCCTTCTCCTTTTTCCCGCTCTTTGATGCCATAAAGGATACTCGCCGGGAGCAGATCCACGGTGATAAATTTCGTATACGTAAACTCCTCCAGGACCTGCTGATTAAAGCGGTTGCGCCCTGAACCGACAAAAATCAGAAAATGAAATCCCTTCTCAAACATGATGATGCGCGAAAGCTGGGTGAGAAAGGCAGCCCATTGCTCCTGCGGAACCGTTTCGCAGGGGCTATCCTCCCGTTTCCCATCTGGTAAAAAATAAAGACCGGACGGCAAAAACTCCAAAAAATCCTTACTCTCCTCACGAGACAAGGCATATGGATCATTCAGATACTTTTCCCCGTTGTAGAAACAGTTTTTCATAAAATCATGGTTACCTTGCATAAACATAGCAAGAGCATGACTCATATTGAAATAAGGATGTTCAATCGCCAGACAGCCTGCGAGACAAGGAACAGCACTGATTGTTTCCCCGAGCAAAACCTTAAAACCATGCCGGGCTAAATTGAGCGCCGTAAGAATGGCCATCCCATAGTTTAAGCACGTATCGTTTTCCGACCAAAAAGTGATAATATTCGACTGCACGTGGTAAGGCTTAAAGAGCTTCTCTCCGTCCTTAGGCAAGACGGTGCTGTTTGCTCCGTCCCCCCGTAAACTCCGATAATACGCCAGTTCCTTGTCCTTAAGCTCCAAATATTTCTCCACATCTTCGATTGTTCTGTCCGTGCGTAAAAAATCCCGCACATCGTCTTCGTCAAATGAATCCAGAAACCAGAGATTATAAATCTGCATCTTTAAAAGATTGATGATTAATTCACGATTTAAAAGCATATTTTCGGATAATAACAAAATGATGCGGCTCTTTAAACGACACTTCTTCATTGTCAGAATTAAACGCAGGAAATCCTTCGTTCTGGGCTTACGAAGCTTGTCCGGGGCGAGAAAATAGACTGCACTGTTAATCAGAATAAGGTCGGGATCTTCACCGCCGCCTTTTTCCGCCCAGACCGCAGCCTCATCAAGGGAACTACTCCAACCTGTAATCATACAATATTGGCTGATTACCTTGATCAGCCCGCTGTTCGGCTCGTTTTCTTTCTCCCCCAGTACCAAATGCGCCCGAACTTTACTTCCTGAGTTGTCCGCAGAAGCTGCGCTCATAAAAAATCACTCCTCAAAAATGAGTCCCTTTTTTGTATAATTATCCCTATTTTAATACATTTCTTTACATAAAACAAGACAAGCCCGAGCGCTTCTGCCAAAGCTCATGCCCAGAGCTCACGAAAAAGCTCCTGTCAAATAGCTCATCCCAAAGCTCATGCCGGTACTTGTCCTTTCAGTATCCATTCTTATTTCTTTTTTGGTTTAGTCTATCTTGTTTTTTTGTTTCTTCGGTCTTTCTAGAACCGACCAAGGAATTGGGCCAGCAGTATCCCTGCCCCGATGATCCACACATAAACAGAGAACCCCTTTAAAGAACCCCGTTGAATAATCTTCAACATCCAGCGCACCGCAATGTAACCGCAAAGGGCGGAAACCAATGTCCCAACCACGAGAGAGGACATCCCGATCCCTTCAATACTTCCCTCGAAAAGATCCTTCCCCTGGACGACAACCGCTCCCATAATAGCCGGAATGGAAAGCAGAAAAGAAAACTTGGCAGCCGTTTTTCTTTCGATTCCTTGAAATAACGAACCAGCGATGGTTAATCCCGAACGGGAAATGGCCGGGAGAATCGCCACACCCTGTAATGTGCCGACAATAAAGGACTCTTTAAAAGTGATCCGGTTTACATCTTTTAAGCCTCTGTCTTTCAGATTATCGGCCAGCCAGAGAATTATCCCGGTGGCGATAAATTCCCACCCAACCGTAATGCCGGTCCGGGCTAAACTTTCAAAAGTGTCTTTAAAAAGCAGGCCGATTATCCCGGTGGGGATCGTCCCAACCACAATAAGCAGCGTTAAATGACTGAACGGCTTCTTGATCATCTCCCAGATATCCCGCCAGAACACAGCAACTACCGCCAATAACGTCCCTAAATGCAGCATCGTATCCAAAAGCAGCCCTGCTTCAGCTAAGCCAAACATCTTTCTAAAGACTAATAAATGCCCACTGCTGCTCACGGGCAAAAACTCCGTAAAACCTTGAATCGCGCCTAAAATGGCGGTTTTCAGCATCTCCTCCATCGCTAAACCTCCAAATTATTGTTTCATCACTCTTCATTCTTATGTTATCATTAATTACTGAATAGCATTACCTATTACCTAGTTATTGTAACAAATATATTCTTTCCATACTAGGTTATTTTTCGGCTCGTTTCTGCAGACATAAACTCAAAGAAAAAGGGGGAATTCATTGATGTTGAACAAACTACCACCACTCAAGAAACACTGTAGCATCCTTCTTCTTGTCCTTCTCACAGGCTTTTTCCTCAGCGGCTGTAATCTCCCGGCGAAACCTGCCCCCAATGCGGAAGAAAACACGGAAAAAACCGCTTCTTTCGATTATCCGGATCATCTTACCGACTTTCTCGACCGGGAAGTGACGATCGAGAAACAGCCGGAACGCATTGTCTCACTATCTCCCGCTACGACGGAAATACTCTTTTCCTTGGGCGTAGGAGACCGGCTTGTCGGCGTAACCTCCTATGATGACTATCCCCCCGAAAAAGTCCGGGATTTACCGAAGGTTGGTGATTTTCAAGGCCCAAACATTGAAGCTATCCTTGCTCAACAGCCGGACCTTATTTTTGCCTCGCGCCTTTCCGGTAAAGATCAAATGGATGCTTTACATAATGCCGGTTTTACCGTTGTGGTTCTGGAGGCCGCTTCCTTTGAACAAATCTTTGACTCGATCAGGCTAACCGCCCGCATCACTAATACTACGGCAACCGGCGACCAACTTATCGGCGCGATGCAAAAAGAAATAAACGCAGTGCAAGAAAAAGTGCAGGATTTGCCACGCGTAAATACCTTTTATTTAGTGGACGCGAGCGGTAACTGGACAGCAGGAAAAAATACCTTTATTGATGAATTAATTACCTTAGCAGGAGGAGAAAACATTGCCGGTGAAGTAACCGGCTGGGTTCAATACAGCCTGGAAACCGTTCTGGAGAAGAACCCCGCCGTCATTCTGACCGCACCTCATGCCGGAAAAATTGAAGAAATCAAGCAAACAACCGGATTCAAAGAGACAGAAGCGGTGAAAAACAACCGGATTTATACTATTAGTGACGATAATATTATTTCCCGCCCTTCCGACCGGATTGTGCAAGGGTTGAAAGAAATCGCCAACTTACTCCACCCGGCCGCTTTCTAAGCGAAGGCGATAATTAACCACCATACTAAAGCAATGCTAGAGAGGCCAGAAAGAAGAGTTGAATAAATTGATGAACATAAAATCAACCTCCATGAATCGAAGAAGAATCGCTTTCCTTGGCGGGCTCCTGCTGCTTTTTTTCAGCGGTTTTGTCGCCGTCTCCTATGGCTCGGTACAAATCCCCTTTGCGGAAATCATGAGCGCCTTAAAAGGCACGGGAGATGAAGCAAGCAGAAACATTATTTTTTATTTAAGACTGCCGCGCGTTGTGGAAGCCGCCTTTGTCGGAGCCGGCCTGGCTGTCGTAGGGGCTTTTTTTCAGGGTCTTCTCCGCAACCCCCTCTCCGACCCTTATATCCTCGGCGTATCTTCCGGCGCGGCCTTAGGAGCGACCATCGCTATTCTTTTAAGCTGGGGCATCTTCGGGATCGGCTGCGCCGCTTTTGTGGCGGCACTCCTGACCATCCATACCGTCTATCTAATCGCCCGGTCAGGAACGAGGCTTTCCGTTACTTCTCTCCTTTTAGGCGGTATTGCCATTAGTACTTTCCTTTCCGCGTTTATCTCACTCCTCATGCTCCTTAACCATGAGCAAATGGCCCGCATCTTTTACTGGACGATGGGCTCCTTTAACCTTGTTTTCTGGGATAAAGTTCTTTTTTCCGCGCCGTTGATCTTCCTCGGTTGTTTGGTAATCTACTTTTTCGCCCGTGACCTCAACGTCATCATGACCGGTGAAGAAACCGCCGAACATCTTGGCATCGACACGGAAAAAGTTAAACGGATCATCCTCCTACTCGGTTCCCTCATTACCGCTGCCGCAGTTTCCGTTGTCGGGATTATCGGTTTTGTCGGTTTAATTGTCCCTCACATGGCCAGACTGCTGGTCGGACCAGACAATCGTGTGCTTGTCCCCTTTAGTGCCTTATGCGGCGCTGTTTTCCTGATCTGGACCGATCTCTTTGCGCGCACGATTCTTGCTCCGGCCGAAATACCGGTAGGCATTATCACTGCTGCCTTGGGGGGACCTTTTTTCATCTACCTGTTAATTAAAGCAAAAACACCAAAAAAAGAGGGTTGAGGCCATGCCACACTTAGAAATCAAAGACCTTTACTTCAACTACGCAGACAGCCCGATTCTACAAGGTCTGAACTTTACCATCAACAAAGCACAATTAACCGCCATTATTGGAGCAAACGGATGCGGCAAAACTACCCTGCTGAAAAACATTTCCGGCTATCTGAAGCCTGCCCGTGGTCAGGTCTTCATCATCCCCAAAGAGGATGAACCGGTCAAGCCCAACCATTCTCTGAAGCAATTCCGGCAGGATGTACAGAAATTAAATGTCACGACAAGAGCCCGTAATATCAGTTATGTCTCGCAAGAGCTTTATGATGAATTTTCTTTTACCTGCTTCGATTTGGTGATGATGGGACGAACCCCTTACCTCAAAAGATTCCAGCACGAAAGTATGGCTGATCAGCAAATCGCCAGAAAAGCCATGGAACTAACCGGCACCTGGCCGCTCAAAGACCGGCTCATCACCGAACTCAGCGGCGGAGAAAAACAAAGGGTTTATATCGCTCGTTCCCTTGCTCAGCAACCCCAGATCCTGCTCCTTGATGAACCACTCTCTCATTTAGACCTGAAATATCAAATGGAAATTCTGGCCCTGCTGAAAAACCTGGCCGGAAAAGGCATCCTCATCCTGGCCGTGCTCCATGATATTAATCTGGCCTCCCAGTTCGCAGACGAAATTATCATCATGAAGGAAGGAAGAATAATCTCCCGCGGGAAGCCGGCGGAGATCATTGGCCAAAAACAGATTCAAAACGCTTTCGCTCTTGACGTGGAAGTACTGGTCAATCCCCGCACAAAAACTCCTTATATCATCCCGTTTTAAGGTTACTTTAGCATCATTATCATCATCTGACTACTTACGGCGAAACTCGATTTTTTTCGTTTTTACTGTTATTTCTTTATGCTATAATAATAAGTACATACTAGTATAAGCACGTACATACTGGTACATTCTGTCCGGGAAAGGGATGATGCTATGTCATTAAAAGCCTTGGTTTATGCCGCTCTTACTGTCCTTTTTTTCTATGGGCTTTTTACCGTCGGCTTTCCCTTTTTGTTAGCATTTATCGTGACGCTTCTGGTGGACCCGCTGATTCGCCTCCTGATGAAAAAAACGAAAATCAAGCGACTCTATGCGTCCCTGGGAGTATGTACGGGCATTACTTTTCTCCTCTGCGGTTTATTCTATCTGCTCGCGACAAAAGTATATAAAGAAGTGGTCGAATTATGTGGAAATCTAATCGAATCCACCAAATATACCTATGCAAATCTAGACTGGCTGAATAGTCAATATCTTGATTTTCTGGAATACATTCGGCCCGAATATAACGCCGCTCTGCAACAAATTGCCAAAACAGGTCTGGAAGTGGTTCAAAGTATTCTCGGTCAATCGGCATCATTCTTCTTTAATTTGGCCACGGCGATACCCTCCATCTTTTTCCAGACGATCATCTTTTTCGTTGCTTTTTACCTCATCAGTATCAACCTCCCCACCCTTACCAAAAATGCGATGCAGCTTTTTGACCCGTCTATCCATACAAAAGTGAAAATGGTGCTGCTTAAACTACACAAGACCATTTTTGGTTTCCTACGGGCGCAATTTATCATCAGTTGCCTGATTTTTGTGGTCGTTCTGGTTGGCTTTTTAATCATGGGAATCAGCTACCCTTCTGCCTTAGCCTTACTGGTGACCATTGTGGATGTTTTACCGATACTGGGAACTGGGTCGGTCCTCATTCCTATGGCAATCTACAACCTTATTATCGGCAAGACCTTCCTCTTCTGGGGGCTACTGCTTCATTACGCTATTCTGGTGGTCTTCCGCCGTATCATTGAACCGAAAATCCTGGGAGAAAGCATTGGCCTTACTTCCTTAAGTACCCTCGCCAGCATGTACATCGGCTTTGTGCTGACCGGCTTTATCGGACTGTTCCTCGGTCCGTTCCTGGTTATCCTCTATCAAGCCCTGGTCAAGGTAGGGGTAATCAATATTAAGATCAAATTTTAAGAAATACTCATGTAAAAAATGAACAAAGAACAAACCAAAAAAGCAGTTGCTGTTTTTCGCAACTGCTTTTTTTCGCCTGAATTTGATTTAAAGGGGAATCAGTTTAACCTCCCCCTGGGCGGCCAGCTGATCAGCTAAAATAGCTACCGCTCCCGTTACCCCGGGAATACTCAGCGCCCATTCCACAGTCTTCTGCAAGTCCGCTGTCCCCTGCACACGGTTACCCGCTGCCGTAGCAACCGCATCAGCCAGGACAGCCGACGGCGCCAGAATAACCACCGCATCTGCACACCCGAAGCTCAAACTGTGACCGACCGTCCCGGAAGAAGTACAGATCCCGAGGGGCGTATTTTTTGGCCTTATTTCCAGCCCGATCCGCTGGGAAAAAGGGGATTTCCCCGCATAGATACTGATCTTGCGGATGCAACTGGACTTTAGCCAGAGATCTCCGCCGTTTTCAATTATCACGTCTTTGGAAAAACGGGCTAAATACAAGCCCGTCCGCTCGGCAAACCAGCCCGCTACCGCGGCCATCGGACCCACTCCCGCCGCTTCCGCCGCCTGACACATCGCTCTAACGGCCGCCGGTACCTGCCCCGCGCGCTGCCCTTCCCCGGCACCATCAAGCCGCCAAGGAGTAAGGGCTGTCACAAAGCCCGGGTTTTGGGCTAAATACTCCTGAAAGAGCTGTCGCTCTTTGCGTACATATTCTTCGGTCAGCCGCACTAAGTCAGTTTTAAACTGACTTTTTTTTATGCCTATATCCAGGTCGGTTTCGCCAACGCACACCTGAAAATGCTGCAGATCCGCTTCCCGATGCAGCTTCCTATATTCACGCGGTTCGTAAACCACTTAGATTCTAACCTCCATCGCGTGTATCGGACAGATTTTCACGCACATTAAACAGAGAATACATTCGTCCTGGTTAAATTTCACTTCCATTGAAGGCCGCTCCAGCGAAAGAGCATGCGTTGGGCAATGGGCAGTGCAATTCCCGCAGTGCGTGCATTTATCTTCATTTCTCTTTACTTCTTGGGCCAAAGGATGCACAGTAATCCCTTGCTCCTTCAAAAAACGAATACCTTCTTCATAATGTTCACCGGTTAACTCCAGCACCATTGTACCTTCCTGGTCCGGATTAATAGTGGCTTTTAAGATATTCGCCACTAAATCATATTCCTTGGCCAACGTATAAATAATTGGTTTATTGACTGTCTCCGCCGAAAAGCGCAAGATTATTTTTTCCGGTGCCATCTCTTTCACTCCTTCTTTCATACTATTTATCTTGTTAGCTTGAAAATGTGGTTGCTAAGTTAGTGATTTGCCTTTTATGCCCTGCTCCGGTCCCGGCAATAACTGACTTGGCTCTCCCAGAAGGAAGTCTCCTTTTTGAATCCACTCTTTTAATGTTCCGGCAATTTCACGGGCCCGTAGGTAACTGCTGACCGGAGAAGTAGGAACCTCTTTTCCTTTTAACTTGATGGAGCCTGTCTTCAACTGGGCATAACTTACTCGGCCTAATGTCCCGGCTTTAAAATTAGGGTAATCATTACCATAATCCACAATCTCGGCATAAAGCTCCTCATCTGTTTTGGCGGCATTAACAAGGATTTCTTCATTTAAAATGGGGATGGGTAGGCCTATGCCCACCGTCAAAGTGGCTCCGTAACCGAGATAACTGGTGCCTACCAACCAACGGGCGCTCATCTGCTTAAGATCACCAAGGACCGCCAAAGTTCCGCCCGCCCCGGTGAGCTTGTTTCCTTCCTCATCCTCAATGAATCCGGGGAAATGCTGAGTGCCGTTCCAGGCCACATAGCCAATGCCCCCACCCAGGAAAATCCGTGTCCCAATCCCAATGGTCTTAAAATAGGGATCCTTTAAGAGCGGGCTGAGCTGTCCCGACGTGGAATAAGAAGCATTGCCAAAATTCGGTTTCAAGGCTCCCATGTATGTGTGAATCATCCGGTCGGTTGAATTAACCGCACAGTTATAATTCTGATAAGCATTCCTTGGATTAAACATAATTGCTTCATTGATCTTATCAAGGGTAATCGTGGTTTCGAACTTGGTACGCGGATAACAATCCGTGCCGTAGCTTTGCGCCCGAAGACTGATCTCTTTTCCGGCCACCAAATCCTCAATCACATGGGCGCCGCCATAACGGAATTCGCCGGGATAATCCCGATTCGCCGGATCTTCTTCCGGCAGCTCCGTTGCGCCTAAATAAACGTCGACAGCCGCTATCCCGGCATAGGCCGGCACATTATTAAGCCAAACCTTGCTCATTCTCATCCGCGGTCTGGTATGACCAAAATTCAAAAATACCCCTGAGGAACACATTGGACTGAATGTCCCCGTGGTTACAACATCAACCTCTTGGGCGGTCCGGCTAATTCCCTGTTCGCGGACTTTGTCAATCACTTCTTCCGCGGTCAACACAACCGCTTTGCCGGCTTTAATTCGTTCGTTAATCTCTTTGTAAGTACGTTCTACCGACATCTTGTTTCTCCTCCTTCTGTTGCTGCATGCCCTTATTGACGGCGCCAAGCCTCGGCACCTTAATCCAGCAAGACCTGTTTTTAACGCATTTTGCCTCTCGTTATAAATAATAGCCCCTTCCTACTGTCATAGAAGAGGCCCATGCAAACATACTGCCGGGTCTCTTATCTTCCAGAAGCCGAAAGCTTCTGCTGGAATTGGCACCAATCCGATATCTTCTAAGAAAAGAACCGAACGGTTGCCGGGTTTCTTCGGGCCAGTCCCTCCACCTCTCTTGATAAGAGCACACATCATATTATTTATTTTTGTAATCATTCCTTTAATATAAATAATAGTCTATCAAACACAAAGCAGCTTTGTCAAGAAAAATGAGCCGTCACGGCCACACCGCGGCCACTAACCAGAGACCCACACCAGACCAGCACTAATACCCGCGGAGATACTTTTTCTTTTTCTCCGCATTGCCTAATCTCTTTGGGCTGCGGAATTGGGCACCGACATAGCCTCCGGCAACCCCCCAAAGAGTCCAAACCAATAATTGACGGCCAATCGCCGCCCAGGAGTATAATTCCGGAACAAGCTCCAGATTGATGATAATCCCGAAAATGCCCAACAAAAGCCCCACCCACAAACCATGCAGCCACCCTTTTTCTGCGCTTCTTTTCCCTGCCACTACCGCCCCCGCCGCTACACCAGCAATGCCCAATAAATAAAGGGCCAAACCCAAATTAAAGGTAGTCCGGTCACTGGCCAGCACCCAGACAAAACCGGCTAATCCTGCCACTAACCAAATCCCCAAGGCCACCGTCAAGCCAAACCAAACAGCTTTTACCTGTACCCCTTCCTTACCCACTTTCCTCAACCTCCACCCCTTACTCCACTTCCTACTCCACTCCTTACTCCACTTCCTACTCCACTTCCACCTTATGCCTCGATCCCTTTTCGTATGCCGAATTTTTTTCTTTCCTGGTAACAGGAAATGCCCCATAATATAAGAATATATATATAGGAATAAATATTTGTCTTATCTTGTGATATTGGGAGGAAGAAGTGTATATGAGCGAGCAATTATCCTACTTATCTAAAAGTTTCTTAAAAATACTTCTTTGTTTAGTCCTTGCACTGCTGATGATCATCAATCTTAATTCACCTGTAAACGCCAATCCCGGTTTAGACCCGCAAAAAGCCACGGAGGCAAAAAACAGGATCTCCGGACGCGGGGGACATTGTCTAGCCATTCAAGCCGATGGTACCGTAGTGGCCTGGGGTGATAATGGCGCCGGCCAATGTGATGTCCCCGCAGACTTAGCTGAAGTAATTGCCGTATCGGCCGGTGGCACCCATTCGTTAGCCCTCAAGGCTGACGGTACCGTGGTCGCCTGGGGTGATAATACAAAGAATCAGGCTACTGTCCCGGAAGGCTTGTGTGATGTTATCGCCATTTCGGCCGGTACTGACCATAGTCTGGCCCTCAAAAGCGACGGTACGGTAGTCGCCTGGGGAGATGCAACTGTGAACCGTTGTAACGTGCCCGCCGCAATCCAGGGTAATGTACGCGCCATCGAGGCCGGTGATGCCTTTTCCATCGCCTTAACCAACGAGGGGACTGTTTACGCCTTTGGCTATAACTACCATGGGCAATGCAATGTGCCGCCGGAATTGCAGGATATAGAAACAGCAAACGTGATTGCGATTTCCGCCGGCTGGTATCACGGAGCAGCTTTAAGAGCCGACGGCACTGTGGTCGCCTGGGGACTGAACGGCAATGGGCAAACTGATACCGCCAGCCTGGCAGATGTGGTGGCCATCGATGCAGGAACTGTCCATACTATAGCGCTGACCTCCCAAGGTGAGCTTCTAGCCGTCGGGTCAAACACCTACAAGGAATGTACCTTTCCGGATACATTTCAAGGAGAGACCGTTGGCATTAACGCCGGCAATGAATATAACCTGATCCTCAGAACAGACGGGATGTTAACCGCCTGGGGAAGAAATATGTCCAATCGACTATTCATCCCTGAAATGCTGAATCTTACCGGTAGTCTGACGGAACTAAGTGTAGACGAGGGTACGCTCTCCCCGGCCTTTAATCGCAATACCTTAGACTATACGGTCAATGTTGATGAAAGTGTTGACCAATTAACCTTAACCGCCGAACTACAAAGGCCCGATACGCAAAGCTTGTTGATTGACGGAACTCCCCAGGAAAGCGGAGTTGAAAAAACGATCCACCTCAGCGAAGGCGCAAATCTGCTCACCCTTGCGGTCACAATCCCCGCCTGTAACCTTACCCGCACCTATACCCTAACCATTAATCGTTCAAACGAAGCCACCCTGGATGAACTGGTCGCTAATACCGGTACCCTGCTTCCGGCTTTTGACCCTCAGATAACCGAATATACCCTTCTTGTTGATAGTGCTACAGAAAATGTCGAACTTTCAGCCATTCCCCCCAACGAGAACACCTTTATCTCCTTAAAAAAGCCCGTTTGCGATGATTCGCTGGTCCTCTGGCTTGATGCCGCCAACGCACTGGCCAACCCCTTAACGTCAACCTGGAAGGACCTTTCGGGAAAAGGGAATCACGGCACCCTAAAAAATTTTGATTTTGACGAAAACAGCGGCTGGACAGAAAAATATCTGCAGTTTGATGGAGTAGACGATTATGTTGATTGCGGACTTTCCCCCTCTTTTAATATGCTCAACGAAATTACGCTGGAAGCCGTCGTCTCCATTCCCAGCAAGGAAAACAATCACCTGGATATCCTGGGACGGGCCGGTAATGCCTGTTACACCTTTTACTCATATTACGGGGGCATATGCCTTTGGATGGGCGGCGGTCATTGGGGATCCGCTGGTACCGGTATCCACAACGGAAACATCCATCACGTTGTGATTAAAAAGGATGCCGAAGACATAACCAGTCTTTACGTTGACGGTGTTTTTAAGGCGCAGACTTCAACCCTTAAACTGACCACTTCTTCCGCCCCTGTTTATGTGGGATTAGCTACAACCTACCCTTTCAAAGGGAATTATTATCAAGCCCGAATCTACAACCGTGCGCTTACCGACGAAGAAATCAGTCAAAACTACGCCGCCAGTCAGGACTGGCTCACCCCTAACGGAGCACGGACAATCAGTACCAGCCTTGCCCCCGGTGAAAATGAAGTATCCTTTACCGTCCAGGCCGGGGACGGCACGATTACGAAAAACTATACCGTCAATATTATCAGACCCGGCTACCTGAATGAACTTGCTTTAAACATCCACGACGACCAGGAGGAGAACAGTGAAGAAGGCAGCGAAGAAGAAGGCCCGCAGCAGCAAGGGCCGGAGCTTACCCTTCCCCTTTCCCCTGCCTTTGACTCGGCTGTTTTCGACTATATCCTGGAATTGCCTAATAGCATCACTGCCCTGGATTTAACGGCAACCATCGAGCCGGCGCCGGAACGGGAATTAACCATCAACGGTATTCCCCAGGAAAGCGGCGCGCCCACGGAAATTCCCTTAGCCACCGGAGAAAATACCATTATTCTAGAGATTACCTCTCCGGAAGAGGAAGCGCAAACTTACCGGATTACCGTTACCCGTGCCGCTTCTGATGAAACGAATGCCGACCTTTGGCAGCTGCAAACGGATGCGGGAACTCTGATCCCTGACTTTGCCCCGACCCAAACAGTCTATTCCTTAAATCTGGAGAACAAAATCAAGAGCCTCACGATCACCGCTCTTCCTGCGGATGCCGAGGCTACTGTGTCGATCCTGGGCAACGCCGGGGAAAAAGGAAAGGCCCATACTTTAAATATCCCTCTCTCCGCCAACGGAGCCAGCTCGCTCCCTCTTACCGTGCTGGCGGGGAACGGCACCACCAGGAAAAGCTATGTCCTGCAAATCTATCAAATCGGGCTTACCCTAAGTACG
The DNA here is from genome assembly GCA_050951585.1 of Peptococcia bacterium. GTDB lineage: Bacteria > Bacillota > Peptococcia > DRI-13 > DTU073 > UBA3937. Next base: position 25,301 of record JBMNJI010000013.1, read on the forward strand.
CCAAACCTCAGGGCAGGTAACCCCCTTAGCGTATCAGGCACAGCCTATCCCGATACAGACATCACCATCAAACTGTGCGATGCAGAGGGAAACACCGCCTGGACCGAAACAACCAATACCAACCACCAGGGCGCCTACAGTCTGACCTTCAACGTACCGAAAAACCTCCGTGGCTTCTATACGGTCACTGCCGGCTACGGACAAAATGTTGCAAGCAAAGAGTTAGTAGTCAAGCCCCCGAAAAAAAGCAAGCCGAACGAAGATAACAAGGAAGATGGCACCGGCAATCAGGAATGGGAACCTGTCCGCATCCAACTGACCCTTGATGATGCAACTGCCCTCTTTAATGAGGTACCCCACCTCCTTGAGGCGGCTCCTTTTCTGGAACAGGGCTCTGCGCGCACCATGGTGCCTTTAAGATTCCTGGCCGAAGCTTTCGGCGCAACCGTGAACTGGGATCCGGCCTCGGGTCAAATCACAATCCAAGGAAGTGAGGAAAACCAGGAAGCCCTTTTGATCCTCCTGGAGCCCAACCAAAATACAGTGCTGGTAAACGGCTCCCCTCTGACCTTAGATTGTGCTCCCCGGATTCTTCCTCCCGGCCGTACCTTTGTCCCCTTGCGCTTCCTCGCCGAACAACTTGGGGCCACCGTAGAATGGGAGCAGGCCACAGGCATAATCACCATCCGAAGGTAATTTTCCCTTGTCTCCTTCCGTAGTCTCCTTCCGTAGTCTCCTTCCCCTCTCTACTAGGATAATTTCTTGTGAACCTCCTTTTGAGATTACTGTCATACTCTGTGCCCCTTCCGACTATAAGTAAATATAAGCAACATATTTACTTATAGTCGGAGGTAAGGTCCTGTGTTTGTCGCTCGAAGCAAATTGTATTCCTACCGTATTTTTGGAATTATTTTTCTTCATACGGTTCTCCTTATTCTCTTGTTGTCAGGATGTACGTCAATACCCAAGCCAGAGCATGAACAGCAACGCCAGGAGCGTCTTCCTAAAGAAGCAGACACAGCCACCCTAAACCTTGCCTACGAAGAAGATTCTTTATTGTATCTACCTCTTTATGTGGCCATCCACAATCAATGTTTTGCAAAGGAAAATCTGCAAATAAATCTCCAAAAATATACCTCTACAAAAGAAGCAGTAGAAGGTTTATTGAGCGGTAAATATGACTTTTTACTGCACGGGCCGGAACTTGGTTTTTACCTTTATCAACAAGGGCAAAAAAACAAGCTCAGTTTTCTGGCCCCATGTACGGTGAATAACGGCTGGGCGCTGCTTTCCCGGAAGACTGAGGCCTCCTCGCCATCCTCCCCAAGCAAACAACCCATCTCCCCAACGCCCCCAAAGCAAAATACCCCGAGCTTCAATTGGAACGACACTAAAGGAAAGGTCATTTTGGGTACGAAAATCGGAGATTTTCCGGAAATTGTCCTTGAAGATCTCTTAAGAAAAAACCAACTGCGGCCGCAAATTGATGTCCATCTCATTAATAACCTACCGCCACCGCTCCGACTAGGCACTTTTCAAAGTGGCACCGCGACACTTTTTTCTTTCCACCGAACCGAACACTACTCTTTTAGAAAATGAGGGCTCCTATCAGGTGGTCGCTTTTTTCCATGAATATACGGAACCCCTGCTTACTTCGGTGATCAGTATCGCCAGGGAAAAGATTACCGCAGAACCGGAAAATTATCAAAAATTCCTTAATGCTTTTGCGCAAGCTCTAATCTGGATCGAAAATCATAGCCCCGAAGAATTAACCGCGGTAGGGAAAAATTTTTTTCCCATACATGATGAGAAAACCCTGATCAGAGGCATCGCCCGTTACAAAAACATCGGCTGCTGGCCCAAAAGTCCTGTGATTGAACAAACAGCCTTAAAAAAGCTCCATGATTTTCTTCTGAACGCGGGGGAAATAAACGCCGCTCTACCCAGCTCTGACCTCACTAATCTATCTGAACATCCCTTCTCCCCGCAAGTTACCCAGTGAATCGCCCCCACGGCCTCCCTATCCTCTGCCAGAATTGAATCATTGGTGACACTGTTGTAAAATTAATCATCAGAATGTATAATAATATCATCAAATATTCTGATGATTATTGTCGCAAAGGGGGAGAACCATCTTGGATTTCAAACAGTTGGAAGCCTATGTTAATGTTTATGAATTAAAAAGTTTTTCGAAAGCTGCCGAAAAGATGTTTTTATCGCAGCCATCAATCAGTGCCTATATCGGTGCCCTGGAAAAGGAGTTAAATACCCAACTCATCTACCGTTCAACAAAGGATTTTATCCCCACAAAAACCGGTATCTTATTTTACCAGCACACAAAGGATATGTTATCGTTACGGGACAATTCGATCCAATCCATCAAAGCCGTTTCGGCTTCCGACCTAGGCAGCATTGACATCCTGGCTTCATCTGTCCCGGCCCAGTATATCTTACCAAAAATATTAGGCGAATTTCACAAGCTGTATCCGGATGTTCTGTTTAACTTGCAGCAACAGGATTCGTTGGAAGTTGTCAATGCCCTTTCGTCATATCAATGCGAGGTTGGTTTCGTCGGGGCAAAAATCGAAAATGCCAATTGTGTTTACGAGACATTCTTAGCGGAAAAATTAGTAATGATTGCCCCTTACGAGGATCGATTTCTCAATATTAAGGCGGACAATGTTCCGGATTTAATTAATAATGAATATTTTGTCATGCGCGAAGCCGGTTCAGGTACAAGACTTTGGTATGAAGAATGTCTGAAAAAGATCGGTATTGATCCTGGTAAATTGAAAGTCAGCGCGCTCTTAAGCAATACCCACAGCATCATTGATACTGTTGCCAACGGACTGGGCATTTCCATTGTGTCGGAGTTGGCGGCGCGGAATTATATCCGCCAGAATAGAATCGTGGCAATTGAGCTTCCATCCCTACCGGAAAGAAATTTCTATCTGGTGCTTAATAAAAACCGGGTCCAAACACCCATCGTCAATACCTTTATCGACTTTGTGCATTCATATAGCAAAGGGTTGTGATAATTCTCCGGCCAAAAGCAACTCAGTAAGGAAAACCCCGAAAAACATCTGAAAAGTTACAAAAATACTCCCGGCGCTCAATCCTGCCCGGGAGTATGTATTTTTGCGGCCCCAATCGCCCCGGCAAAACGGGAAAGCGGTAAAGCGGCAACCGGGGAGCCAAGCTGTTTTTCCAATTCCAACCGTAATCCCTCAAAATCAGCCAAGCCACCGGTCAAAAGGATCGGGGGCCGTATTTCTATTTTATTAGCCAAAGCGACCACCCTTGCCACTACCGACCGGATGATTCCACCGGCCACTTCCTCCCGGCTTTTTCCTGCGGCCAGCAGGGTAATAATTTCCGAGTCGGCAAAAACCGCACACATACTACTTAACGAACAGCTTTTTCCAGTCTCCAGCAACACCGGAAATTCAGACAAATCAATGCCCATGCGGTGGGCAGACATCTCCAGAAAACGGCCGGTGCCCGCCGCACACTTATTATTCATCTGAAATGTTTTAACTTTACCTTTTTGCAGAGCAATCACCTTGGAATCCTGCCCGCCAATGTCAATCACTGTTTGTACCCCAGGCAGAAGAAATTCCGCCCCCCAAGCGTGGCAGGTTATTTCCGTCACCTTTTTATCGGCAAAATCAATGCCGAGCCGTCCATACCCGGTGACCACGACAAATGTCTCTTCCCGGGAGACTTTTGCCTTACTTAACAACTCCTCCAACACGGCCTGCGCCGTTTCTTTAGGGCTCCAACCGGTCGGCCTTACACAGGTGGCGACAACCCCCCCGTTTATAAACAGCGCGCCTTTGCAGGCAGCCGAACCACAGTCAATTCCGATCGTGACTTTGACCATTTTTTACAACATCTCCACAAAGGCGCCGGCCCGCGTGGCAAGCTGCCCGATATCCGCGGTACCGTAATCTGTTTCCAGCTGCAAATAAGGGATGTTTTTCACCTCGCAATGCGTCTTTACCGTGTAGCTTTCCACAGCATAGGTATGGCAGGCTTGTAAGGTCATTTCCACGACCCCGTCCACCTTAAACTGTTCACAAAGCCGGTCCAGCAATTCGAAACGGTTTTTATTGGGCGTCATCACCGAACAGCCAATTTGGAGGTAATAGTCGGCAAGGTTAGTGAGCGGATCACCGTCTTCCCGGCACTGCCGATCCATCTGTTTGGCCCCGGTACAGTTTTCAAAGGCTACCACCACGGCACCGGCCTCCTCAATTACTTTAACCACCTTCTCCGTCACCCCGCCCATGGGACAGCCGGTAATCAAAATCCGGGGTGCACTGTCCAAAACAGGACGCTCACCGGCCTGATAAGCTTCTTTGATCCTATCAATGGCCTTCCTAATCTCCGCCACTTTTTCCTTCCAATCAAACTTAAACTGGGAGCCGAACAGAATTTGCAACTGGCGCAATCCGGTAATGGGCGGGGGCGTCATCGTGCTCAGTTCATACATTTCTTTCAGCAGTTTTCTTTCTATATTGCGCCGGCGAATGGCTTCCCGTAGCATGTCATCAGTAATGGTAACCCCGAAATCCTGCTCCACCCGTTTTTTGAGCCGTACCAGCTCCGCACGCCACAAAGCCTTTGCCTCCGGCGTATCTTGCCGGCTGGGCAACTCCAGGATGTGGACATTTTTGCGCTGAGCTAAAAGCTCATACATTTTCTTCTTTCCGTCACAAGTGGTCTCGCCCACAACCAAATCCGAGAAATACATGTATGGACACTTATCGGTAATGGCAAACCCATAGCTGGATTTAATCAAAGGACACAAATTACTGGGCAGAACCTTTTCCGCATCCGGGATAGTTTCATCGCTGGTGGAGCAAAGTCCCACACTCACCAAATCAGCCGCCATAAAGATTTCCAAAGGAGTGTAGGTACAAAACTGACCAACGACCCCTTTCCCGCTGTCTTTGATTTTTTTCATTGCCAAAAACCCGTTTTTTCGGGCTTCCGCAAAGCTGTCAAAAATTTGGGGTAGTTCTGTTTTCATCTTAATCATCTTTTTTTCCTCCCAATCAAGCTCATTTCAACAAAAGCTCATTTCAACAAGAGAAGCTTTAAACATATAATTGAATAATCCGCTTTTCCTCAAAGGAAATACTGTTTTCTTTCATCAACTGCAGGAGCATGCTTTCTAGCGCCGGCTCCGCACACCAGGCCAGCCCGCAGCCGGCGCGGATTTCCCCCGGAACCGGAATTAAGCGGCCAAGAGCCGAATCGCAGAGAGCTTCCATCGCCATGGCCGCAGTAGTTGTAGGGAAAGTAATTACCAGCTTGGGCTTTTTGACCCGTTCCATCGGCCTCACCTCTTTCCACCGGCAATTTCGACAAGGGCAGCAATCCCGGCCTGGATTTCCGCTTCGGTGTTTAAAAAGGAAAAGCTAAACCGCACAGCCCCCCGCTCCTGGGTCCCTAGCGCCATGTGGATCAGTGGAGCACAGTGGGCACCCGCACGCACGCAAATCCCATATTGATGAGCCAAAAGATCCCCTACCTCTCCGGAATCCCAACCGTCTACGTTAAGCAACACAATCGGTGCATAAGGGCGTTTCTGGTCGCCATAAACATGTACCCCGGCAATGGCTTGCACTCCCTCCACAAACTGGCGGCATAAAGCCAATTCCCGCTGGCGGATGGTTTCCTGACCGGTTTTCTTAATAAACTCTACACCTGCCAACAAACCGGCAATACCATGGGCATTAGGCGTGCCCGCTTCCAGCGCCTCCGGCAATTCAGACGGATGGGTTTCGGAGAAACTATGGATTCCACTGCCGCCTACCTTCAGGGCTGGGATGGATAAGCCCGACCGGAGACAAAGCCCGCCGGTTCCCTGCGGCCCCAACAAAGCCTTGTGCCCGGTAAAGCAAAGGACATCAATGCCCAGTTCGTCCGCATGAAGAGGAAACACCCCTGCCGTTTGGGAAGCATCCACCAGTAAAAGCAACTGATGTTCTTTACAAAAGGAGGCGATACATTCCAAATCCACCAGCGTTCCGGTCACGTTGGAGGCATGAGTGCACACTACGGCCTTGGTGTTGGGACGCAAAGACTGACGAAACCGGTTATAGTCAAGATTTCCTTCTGAATCGGCGGGGATGATGGAAAGGCCCATTCCTTTAGCCCGCAAACGGTAAAGAGGGCGTAAAACAGAATTATGCTCCAGGGCGGTAGTGATGACATGGTCTTCCGCTTGCAGAAGCCCCCCAATGGCGATATTGAGGCTTTCGGTGGCGTTACTGGTAAACACCGTGCGTTCCGGCGCGGAGCCCAGCAACTCGGCTACTGCTTTCCGGGCCTGGAAAAGACAGCGGGAAGCGTTTAAAGCGGCAGGATGACCTCCCCGGGCGGCACCGCCGAAGGTTTCCATTGCCTTTAACACCGCTTGCCCGACGGTGGGAGGTTTGAGTAAGCTGGTGGCCGCATTATCAAAGTAAATCACGGCACTACGGGCGGAGAATACGGCCAGCCTGCCGCATCTCCTCGACAATAGTGTACATATTGGTGACCTCTCCCACGCCCAACTGTTCCGCAATGCCAAAATGCTTCAGGCAAGTACCGCAAGTCATAATTTTTACACCGGCTTGTTCCAGCGAAATCAGGTCTTGTAAGGTTGCCGCCCCCTTGACCGCCAGTTTGGCGCCGGAATTATATAGTAAGACCATATCCGGTAACTGCTCAAGCTGGGTAAGCGTAAAGACAAAGTTTTTCATTAAAAGAGCCCCCAGCTCTTGATCCCCGTTGCCCATTTCTGCGGATGAGAGCACCACTATTGTTTTTCCGCCGGGCATGGCGCCAGATCCTTTGAATGCAGAGGCACAGGAATCCTCGGCACACTCTCCTTGTGAAGCTTTGTTTTTTTCAATTAAGATGACAAAATGTTCGCCCTGCTTGTCAGATTGAAAACCATAACCCTGCGCTTCCACAAACCTGCGAATATTTTGCACGGCTGTTTCGTTGTCCACTAATACCTCCAATTGTCCCGCTTCCATTTTGTCCAAAGCCTTTTTGGTCTTGACCAGCGGAATGGGACAGATGTCACCGATTGCGTTTACTTGCTTTTTGCTCATGGGCAAGCCCTCCTTTTCTTTTGACACTAGCTTCCATCGACGCAACTGTTATATTGGAGCGCCGATTATGCTCCAGCAATAATCTGTTTCAGCATTTTTTTATTGAAGCTTTGTCGCTTATTGCATTAAAGAATCGGGCACATCGTCAAAGTTGATGTATACCTTTTGAGCCAACTTTTCAATATCAAGATCCGCACTGATTAAACCGGCTTGCTGCAGGTCGCGCATATTATTCAGCAGCCCTAGATAGCCACCCTTCATTGTCGTTCTGTAATCATATGTTTGATGTAACTGCGCGAACAGCTCCGGGTCTCCGGTGGCTACATAGCTTTTTTCAATCTGGATTTTTGCCGTTTCGACCGGATTTTCCGTAACATACTTGCCACCCTTTTGAATCGCACGGATGAACGCAGCTGCCGCATACGGATGCTCTTCCACAAACTTGGTTCCCAAAATGCCAATACAGCAAATCTCGTTCTTGTAATCCGGATGGGTAGCATTAGCCAAAATTGATCTTCCAACACCGCTTGCCACAATGGTGCCGGCGGTGGGGTCGTTAATGGCTACCGCGTCCACAATACCGTTTTCCAATGTCATGGAAAGCTCGCCACGGGAAAAAGCCACAAACTCCACTTCCATGTTCTCAGCGGTCACCCCAACACCCGCTCTTTGCAGTGCCCGAGTGGCAAAAACACGACCGGAACTGGCCAGACTGGGTACACCAATCTTTTTGCCCTTCAACTGAGCCACATCGGTAATGTCGGAATCGGCTTTGACCAGAATCTGCAGGCAACCGGTATGAATACCCAGCGCGATGCGGCAATCAAAGCCCTGGTCAATGCGCAAGACGGTATCTGGCAGCATGCCATAACCACAATCGGCCTTGCCGGTAGCGATCAGATCGTGAACAGTGGAATCACCCACCTTGACAAAATCCACTTTGATTCCTTCTTCTTGGAATCCTTTTTATCAGCAACTGCTTTCTGCCTTAGAGCCCTTTCCACAATTATCCTCCTCAACGATACGATTATGTCTGTTATCTTTACTATATAGCAGACAAAATATTGTCACAAATATTGTTTATTGATAATTTACGATTATTTATCAATCTTTTTTATATAAATCTCAGCAAAAAGTTCCTGAGATCTAATGTTCTCAGGAACTTTTTTGGTAACCGAAATAACCGTATGCAACGGCCTACTTTTCCACGATCGAAAATATTCTATCGTTGCGACATAGTGCGGGCCTCAACCCAGTCCGCAATCTTCTCGATCCCTTCCCCGGTTTGGGCAGAGCAGGGGATGAGCGGAATTTCGGGCGGGAGCTTCAGCTTTTCCTTAATAATATGCAGCTGCTTGCCATATTGTCCGCGCGCGATTTTATCCGCTTTGCTCACCGCAACTAAATAAGGTATCCCGCATGCGGAAAGCCACTCATGCATCATGACATCATCAGCGGAAGGTGCATGACGAATATCAACAATCTGAATAATCCCCACTAACTCCTTCCTTTTCTCCAAATACTCGTTAATAAAACGCCCCCATCCGGTTTGGGTTGCTTGGGAAACCCGCGCAAACCCGTAACCTGGTAAATCCACGAAATACCAGGCTTCATTTATATGATAAAAATTGATTGTCTGGGTTTTGCCGGGGGTACTACTGGTCCGCGCTAAATTCCGGCGATTCATGAATTTATTCAGGAAAGAGGATTTCCCCACATTGGACCTTCCCACCAGCGCAATCTCGGGCTGATTTGATTGCGGATACTGGCGCGGATTCACTGCACTGACCGTATACTCGGCTGTCCGTACCTGTAGCGTCATTATTGCCGTGGCTCCAATGCCTGCTCTAAGACTTCTTCCATATTCTCAACAAGGACAAATTCAAGCATCTTTTTAATATTGACCGGAATATCTTCCAGGTCTTTTTTGTTTTCTGCCGGCATAATAATTACTTTACTACCCGCCCGATGGGCCGCCAGCACCTTTTCCTTGATTCCCCCCACCGGCAGCACCCGTCCTCTTAAGGTGATTTCGCCGGTCATCGCCACAGTGCTCCGAACCTTTCGACCGCTTAATGCGGAAGCCAGAGCCGTCGCCATGGTAATCCCGGCGGAAGGCCCGTCTTTCGGGATCGCTCCTTCGGGAATATGGATATGCACATCATACTTCTCATGAAAGTCTTCTTCAATCCCTAAATCATGGATCCGGGAACGGATATAGGTAAATCCGGTCTGGGCCGATTCCTTCATCACATCACCCAGTTTACCGGTAAGGAGCAATTTCCCTTTGCCCGGCAGAAGCATCACTTCAATACTTAAGACTTCGCCCCCTACTTCGGTCCAGGCCAGACCAGTCACTACCCCGACCAGATTTTCCTTTTCGGACACCCCATAACGGTAACGGGGAATCCCCAGGAATTTTTCCAGGTTACGGGGGGTGACCATCACTTTTTTCTGGGTCCCCTCGGCAATGATTTTGGCGGCCTTACGACAAACCCCCGCTAATTCACGCTCTAAATTTCTGACCCCTGTTTCTCTGGTATAGTGACGAATCACATGTCTGATTGAATTCATGCCAAAGCTGATTTGTCCCTTATGTAAGCCGTTTTCTTTGATTTGTCTGGGTAAAAGATAGCGCTCCGCAATATGCAACTTTTCCTCTTCCGTATAACTGGAGATCGGGATAAGCTCCATCCTGTCTAAAAGAGGGCGCGGAATATTATAGGCCACATTAGCAGTCGTAATAAACAGAACATGGGACAGATCTACCGGTGTTTCAATATAATGATCACTGAAGGTGCTGTTCTGTTCGGGATCCAGAACCTCCAATAGAGCCGCCGAGGGATCTCCGCGAAAATCCATACTCATTTTGTCCACTTCATCGAGCAAAAAAACCGGATTGCGGGTTCCGGCGTTTTTGATCCCTTGCACAATGCGTCCGGGCATCGCCCCCACATAAGTACGCCGATGACCGCGAATCTCCGCTTCATCTCTCACCCCGCCCAAAGACATGCGGACAAATTTTCTCCCCAAGGCTCTGGCAACCGACTTGGCTAAAGAGGTTTTACCCACCCCGGGAGGCCCCACAAAGCAGATAATCGGTCCTTTAATTGTTTCGGTCAGTTTCCGTACCGCCAAATACTCCAAAATTCTTTCTTTCGCTTTCACAAGACCGTAATGATCCTCGTTCAAGATCTTTTCCGCGGCCTTTATATCAATGCTGTCTTCCGTTTCTTTATTCCAGGGGATCGCCAAAAGCCAGTCCAAATAACTTCTGATTACGGCTGACTCCGCCACCATTGGTGGCATTTTTTCCAGCCGTTCAACTTCCTTTAAGGCTTTTTCTTCAGCGTCGGCAGGCAGGGCGGCATCCTTGATTTTTTGCCGGTATTCGTCTATTTCCGTGCCTCTTTCATCCCGCTCGCCTAATTCCTTTTGAATTGCCTTCATTTGTTCCCTTAAATAATATTCCTTCTGCGTCTTTTCCATCTGCTTGCGCACACGCAGATTAATGCGGCGTTCTAATTCCAGGATTTCGATCTCGTTGACAATAATTTTACACAGTTTTTCCAGACGCTGCTTGATATCTACTGCTTCAAGAATCGCCTGCTTTTCAGGTATTTTCAGATTTAAATGGGCCGCAATTAAATCGGATAAACGATGAGGTTCTTCAATCGTCACAATGGCGACAACCGTTTCCGGCGTAATTTTTTTACTCAATTTCACATATTGCTCAAATTGATAGACGAGGTTCCGCATGAGCGCTTCCAACTCCGCTGTTTTGTCGACCTTGTCAGGATACTCCTTAATTTTAACTTTAAAAAACGGCTCGTCCTCCAAATACTCCAGTATTTCCCCCCGACGCAAGCCTTCTACCAGTACTCTGATCGTTCCACCCGGCAATTTGAGAAGCTGCTTTATTTCCACAATAGTACCTATTTTGTAGATTTCGGCACTGCTAGGATCATCATTTTGGGCATCAAGCTGGGTAGCAAGAAAAATCTCCCGCTCTTGAATCATCGCCTCTTCTAAAGCTTTAATTGACTTTTCTCTTCCCACGTCCAGGTGCTGCACCATATATGGGAATACTAATACCCCGCGTAAGGGAAGTAGTGGAATAATCCGTATTTCCTCAGCCTTCTTTTCTTCCATCAATCACGTACCTCCTATAAGTACCTCCTTGTATCTTCCCAACAAGAGTCTATCATAAATTTACCAATTATGCTACAAGCAAACTAAGTCCAACACTACAGGCAAACAAGATGAAAATTAGCCGCCGGATTCATGACCTTGGGCGCAGACGACGGTAAATCATGTTTGGCCGCCGGATAAACCAAGGCCTTTTCTAAGACCTCCTCCAGTTTCTCGACCGGAATGATCTCAATATCCTTGGTCTCCGCAAAAATGGATTGCCAGTTCTCTTCCGGAATAAGTACACGTGCCGCACCGGCCTGGCGCGCCGCATTAACCTTGGCCGCCACACCCCCCACCGGCTTCACATAACCGCGCACCGACAATTCACCGGTCATCGCCACCCGATGATCAATGGGTATTTCCGTAATGGCCGAATAAATGGCCGTGGCAATGGCTACCCCGGCTGAAGGTCCGTCCGTAGGGATTCCCCCGGGGAAGTTGACATGAATATCATATTTGTGACAATCAACTTTTAAGGTACTGCGCAAAACCGTCAGGACATTCTCAACCGACCCTTTGGCCATGCTTTTGCGGCGCAGGGTGTGCCCGCCCATCCCCTGCATTTCTTCTTCTTCCACAATTCCGGTGATAATAATTTGCCCCGGTTCTTTGCTGACGGGCAAAACCGTCACCTCGATCTCGAGCAGCATCCCCAGATTTGCCCCATAAACAGCCAGGCCATTCACCACACCCACCTGGGGTTCCGTAAAAATCTTCTTCTCCGGGCGGGGAGTATAATGTCCGCTTTGGACAACCCACTCCATTTCCGTAGCTGTGATCTCCTGCCGCTGCCCAACAGTATGATTACTATTATTTAATACTATTCCCGCCGCAATCTGGGTGATATTCACCGCTTCCCGCCCGTTCGTCGCATATTTCTGCAGGACATCCAGGGCCTTCTCGTCAATGGGCAGTCCCAGCTTCCGCGCGGCATTTTCCCCAATGATCCTTATCTCCTCTGGATTAAGACCACGGAAATAGATCTCCACACAGCGGGAGCGAATGGCGGCCGGAATTTCCTGGGGTAAACGGGTCGTCGCACCAATGAGCCGGAAATCCGCCGGTAAACCGTTTTGAAAAATATCATGAATATAGCTGGGAATATTCGTGTCTTCCGGCGAATAGTAGACACTCTCCAAAATGACCTTGCGGTCCTCCAGGATCTTCAAAAGCTTATTGATTTGAATCGGATGCAGTTCCCCTATTTCATCAATAAAAAGAACGCCGCCATGGGCTTTAGTTACTGCCCCTGGTTTCGGCTGAGGAATACCGGCCATCCCCATGGCCCCGGCCCCCTGATAAATCGGGTCATGGACTGACCCGATTAAAGGATCGGCAATCCCTCTTTCATCAAAACGGGAAGTAGCCCCATCTACTTCAATAAATTTGGCATCTTTTTTAAAAGGCGAAAGCAGATTCTTCTTGGCCTCTTCGAGAACCAGACGGGCGGCAGCTGTTTTACCCACTCCGGGCGGACCATAGATAATAATATGCTGGGGGTTAGGCCCGCACAAGGCCGCTTGAAGGGCTTTAATGCCCTCTTCCTGCCCGATAATGTCGGCAAAGCTATGTGGCCTTGTCCGTTCGGACAACGGTTCGCTGAGCCTTATTTCACGCATTCTTTCCAGTTTCTCAATTTCCCTTTTTGACTCCCGACCCACAACAGCCTTTGACCCCTGCTGCCCGCGCAAAAGATTTAAGAAATAAAGCCCAATCACGATAATAAAAAAGATTTGAATAATGCTAAAAAGGTTGCCAAAACCGGATCCTTCCATGTTTTATGCTCCCCTTCCCCTTAATCTACTAATATAATGACCGATTGGCTGCCTTTTTATCCTTGCTTGCCTCGTTTTTGCCGCTGGTTTTCCGCAAGAATTTAATTCATTTGGAGACACTAATCCTGAGCCCCAAAAACAGAAGAGGAGGGTTTTTCATGCCGAGACGAAACCAGATCATGTCCGATGCCCTGAAGATGGAATGTGCCAGAGAACTGGGCTTCTTTCAGCAAGTGCAGTCAGACGGCGACTTTGGTAACGTTTCTTCCCGTAATTGCGGCTCCATGGTGCGGAAAGCCATTGAGATTGCGGAAAGAAGTCTCGGGCCTCATTAACCTGAAGCTCTCCCTCTGACAAAAAGCTCAAGAGCCAGGCAATTAAATTTGCCTGGCTCTAAATATCCTTTTAAATAACCTTTATGCACTTTCTTCTTTCTTTTTCTTCCGTTCACTGGTAGTCACCAGTAACAGCTCTTCCTTATTGGTGACCGCTTCCCTGGTGACGATGCATTTATGAATATCCGGCCGTGACGGAATCTCATACATCACATTCTTCATCAGGTCTTCAATAATTGTTCTTAAGCCACGAGCACCCGTATTCCGCTTGACTGCTTCCTCGGCAATGGCCGAAAGCGCCTCCGGCTTGAATTCCAATGTCACATTATCCAGTTCAAATAATTTTTGATATTGTTTCACTAAAGCATTTTTCGGCTCGCAAAGAATCGTCACCAGGGCTTTCTCATCCAGCGCATCCAAAGTGACAATAACCGGTAAACGCCCCACAAATTCCGGAATCAGGCCATATTTAAGCAAATCTCCGGGCATTATCTGTTTTAAATAATCACCCACTTGCATATTATGGTTCGATAATACGTCAGCGCCGAACCCCATCACCTTTTTGCCGATACGGTTCTGGATGATTCGATCAATCCCCTGAAAAGCACCCCCGCAGATAAAGAGAATGTTCGTGGTATCCAACTGAATAAACTCCTGATGGGGATGTTTGCGTCCACCTTGCGGCGGCACACTGGCCACCGTACCTTCTAAGATCTTTAATAACGCCTGCTGGACACCTTCTCCGGAGACATCACGGGTGATGGAAGGGTTCTCCGATTTCCGGGCAATTTTATCAATCTCATCGATATAGATAATCCCTTTTTCGGCTTTTTCTACATCATAATCGGCAGCCTGAATCAGCTTTAATAAAATATTCTCTACATCCTCGCCGACATAACCAGCCTCGGTAAGCGAAGTAGCATCTGCAATCGCAAACGGTACATTCAGGATCCGCGCCAGCGTTTGGGCCAGTAATGTTTTCCCGCTACCGGTGGGCCCTAACATAACGATATTACTCTTCTGCAACTCCACATCATCAATCCGTGACCCCAGATTAACCCGTTTGTAATGGTTATATACGGCAACGGCCAAGGTCTTTTTCGCATGCTCCTGCCCGACCACATACTGATCAAGGAATGCCTTAATCTCCGTTGGTTTGGGGAGGTCCCCCAGTTCTAAATCTGTTTCGTCCATCAGTTCTTCTTCGATAATTTCATTGCATAGTTCAATACATTCATCACAAATATAGACACCGGGCCCGGCAACTAGCTTTTTAACCTGGTCTTGAATTTTTCCGCAAAAAGAACATTTAAGCTGTCCTTTTTCATCACTGAATTTGTACATGATTTCACCTCTTGCCTATTCTTTATTTAGAGGTATTCTTACTAACAGATCATCAATAAGACCGTACTGCTTTGCCTCCTCACTGTCCATAAAGCGGTCGCGTTCGGTATCTTCACGAATCCGTTCAATCGGTTGCCCCGTATTGGCGGCTAAGATTTTGTTCAGCTTTTCTTTGATATGAATAATCCGTTTGGCATGTATTTCAATATCGGTAGCCTGCCCTGTAGCTCCTCCGGAAGGTTGATGAATCATTATTTCCGCGTTAGGCAGGGCAAACCGCTTGCCTTTCGCTCCTGCCGCCAGCAAAAATGCCCCCATTGAAGCGGCTAAACCGACGCAAATAGTTGACACATCAGCCCTGATGTACTGCATTGTATCGTAAATGGCCATTCCGGCAGTAATGGAGCCCCCGGGACTATTAATATATAAGGAGATATCCTTATCCGGATCTTCGGCATATAAAAACAACATTTGAGCAATAACGAGATTAGCGACGTAATCATCAATCGCCGTACCTAAAAAGATAATACGATCTTTCAGTAAGCGGGAATAGATATCATAAGCTCTTTCCCCGCGATTAGTCTGCTCCACGACCATTGGAACAAGTGTATTCATCATAATATCTTTATTCATCGTACGTTACCCCCTCTAAAACGATCTCCGCTCAGTTATTTGTTTTCTTTAACCGTCTTTGCTTTAGTCCCTTGTCCTTTTCCTTGCTCCTTTTTTGTATCCTTTGTTTGTTTCTCTTCTTTCGTTTGTTTTGTTTCTTTGGTTTTGACCGGTTCTGCTTTCGCCGGCACTACTTTGGCCTGAGCGATAATAAAATCAACTGCTTTATCCAACATCATCCCATATTCGAGACCAGAAAGCTGTCCTTGCTTTTCCAGAACCTCACGGATTTTGGCCGGTTCTTGCTTATATTGCTCAGCCATCTTCTTGATTTGTTCAGTCAGATCCTCTTCGGTGACCTTAATTTCTTCAGCTTTAGCTATTGCCTCCAGCACAAGATCAGCCTTAACGGATGATTGAGCTTCTCCTTGATAATATGCCTTGATATCGTCAATTTTAGTATTGGACATACTTAAATATTTTTCCAAAGTTATCCCCTGCTGCGCCAGTTGATACGCAAAGTCATTAATCATCTGATTGACGCGGCTATCAAGCATGGCTTGAGGAATTTCCACCTCAGCATTCTCCGTAGCCTTCTTAACTGCGGCACTCCTTAACTCATATTCGGCCTTCTTTTCGGCTGCTTCTTTAAGTTTATTCTCTATATCCTGCCTTAATTCCTGCAAGCTTGCAAATTCGGATACGTCTTTGGCAAATTCATCATCCAGCGGCGCATACTCTTTCCGTTTAATTTCCTTTACCGCCACCGAAAAAACAGCTTCTTTACCGGCAAGATTTTCAGCCTGATAATTGGCAGGGAAAGTAACCGTTATATCCTTTTCCTCTCCCGTTTTCACACCAACTAGTTGCTCTTCAAAACCCGGGATAAAAGTATGTGAACCTAATTCAAGAGGATAGTTTTCCCCTTTACCACCTTCAAAAGGCACACCATCAAGTTTTCCCTCAAAATCAATGGTGACGGTGTCCCCTTCCTGAGCCACATCATCGCCCTCTACCACAATCAGCTTCGCATACCGTTGCCGCATTTTTTCAATCTCGGCATCAATATCCGCATCAGAAAGCTCGGTTGACACTTTTTCCAGGGTCAACCCTTTATATTCTCCTAAGGTTACTTCAGGTTTAATCTCAAAAGTAGCTTTAAAAATAACCGGCTGCCCGATCGTGGCTTCCACAACATCATATTCCGGATTGCTTACAGCTGTATACTCGTCTTTCGCCGCCTCCAGAGCCTCCTGATACGCCTTCGGAACCGCATCCTGCAAAGCGTCTTCCAATAATATTTCTTTACCATACATCCTTTCAAGGATATGGCGAGGCGCTTTCCCCTTTCTGAAACCGGGAACATTTACTTTTTTCACTACAATTTTATAAGCTCTGGCCAAAGACTCCTCAAACTGCTCCGATGGGATTTCAATCGTTAATTGGACCTTACTTTTGCTCAATTTTTCAGTGGTAACCTTCATGAAAACTTCTCCTCCTATACGATATTAAACAATATAAAAAAGGGTGCTAACCTCATTATAACCATAATTATAACCATAATTATAACATAATCATAATTATAATATATATAAAAAAGGCTAGCGTTACTAGTTCATACTAGTTCAAACTAGCCGTGTATACAAATTGGAGCGGAAGACGGGATTCGAACCCGCGACCCTCGCCTTGGCAAGGCGATGCTCTACCACTGAGCCACTTCCGCTTAATACCGAATTCATAAATGTTTGCTTTGTGCTGGTGCGGGAGAAGGGACTTGAACCCCCACGGTTTCCCACTGGAACCTAAATCCAGCGCGTCTGCCAATTCCGCCACTCCCGCAGGCATTTACAGGCACTCTAAGTTGGGAGACAATTTTTAATTAATCATCATGGTGGGCCATCAGGGGCTCGAACCCTGGACACCCTGATTAAGAGTCAGGTGCTCTACCAACTGAGCTAATGGCCCATGATATCTTATAAATGATACACCGATAAGGAAATATACATTGGTGAGCCATCCGCGACTCGAACGCGGGACACCCTGATTAAAAGTCAGGTGCTCTACCGACTGAGCTAATGGCTCATATTAAATGATGCATCAAGTAAGAGATGCGATGGAAAAATGGCTAGGGCGGCAGGATTCGAACCTGCGAATGACGGAGTCAGAGTCCGTTGCCTTACCGCTTGGCGACGCCCCAATGTATACTAAATATTCCTTCAGCTGCATATTATCATGGGGTGGCTGATGGGACTTGAACCCACGAGTGCCGGAGCCACAATCCGGTGCGTTAACCACTTCGCCACAGCCACCATAGCTACAGACATAATGGCGTGCCCACAGGGATTCGAACCCCGGACACACGGCTTAGAAGGCCGTTGCTCTATCCTGCTGAGCTATGGGCACGTATTATGGAATACCGCAGCAAATGTTATCTTAACAAAAAAATCAGCCTCTGTCAATATTTTTAAACTGGGAAATAAAGAGATTGTGTCGATATTCCATGATGATTCCCGCACAATGGCCTTCGCCCCTGGGCCATACGATGCTTCCCGGATTCAAAAAAACAATCTGTTGATAAGATTCAATCAGCTGTTGATGGGTATGTCCGAAGATACAATAATCAACGCCTAACTCCTCGGCCCGATAGGCCAAGGTCTGCAAACCATATTTTACACCATAACGATGTCCGTGTGTCAAGAAAAACTTTTTCCCTTTAACAGTGAAGCAGAGCTCTTCATCCCGATCCTCATAATCACAGTTGCCTTTCACCGTAAAGACCGGGATCCCGGTCTTTTGCTCCAATAACACGCCGTCTTGCCAATGGTCTCCCGTATGAATAAATAACTCCACGCCCTGAAAGGCCTCGATAATCTTTTTTAAAGCTGCCTGCGAACCATGTGTATCGCCCACAATCCCAATCTTCATTGCTCTTCTTTTTCTCCGTTATTATCTTGCTCTTGCTGCTGTTTCTAAATATTGACGCAAAAAAGGCAACATCTCCCTCAGCGCTTTGCCCCGATGACTAATTTGATTTTTTTCGGTCGGACTGAGTTCAGCCATCGTTTTTCCGAAGGACGGCAGATAAAAAAGCGGATCATACCCGAACCCGCCGCTTCCCCGCGGTTCCTCCAGAATAAACCCTTCACAATAACCTTCGGAGACCTTGAGCAAACCATCGGCGGTGATAAAAGCAAGCGCACTGACAAATCGGGCAGTTCTCTGCTGGAGCGGGACCCCTTTCAAGAGCGCCAGTAATTTACGGTTGTTTTTCTCGTCACTGTAAGGTTCACCCGCAAAACGCGCTGAATAAACACCCGGCTGTCCGCCTAACGCGTCAACTGATAAACCGGAATCATCGGCCAGTGTAGGCAAAAGCGTATAATGGGCCACCGTTTGCGCCTTTAAGACGGCATTCTCCCGAAATGTTTGGCCCGTTTCTTCTATCTCCGGTATTTCGCTAAAGCTGTCCAGGGTGAGAAAATCCACGGCTAAATCCCCTAACAGTTGTTGCAATTCCGCCGCTTTGCCCCTATTGCGCGTCGCCATGACAATCTGCATGAAAATCATCCTCTTTCCCCAGCGCTGCCTTTTGCATGGCAATCAGTTCGCTGACCCCTTTTTCGGCCAGCGCTAAAAATTGCTGCAACTCTGCCTGATTAAACGGGGAGCCCTCGGCAGTGCCCTGAATCTCCACAAAATTCCCTTGCCCCGTCATCACCACATTCATATCGACAATTGCCCGGGAATCTTCCTCATAGGACAGATCCAGCAAGAGGCCTTCCTCAATCTTTCCTACGCTGACTGCGGCCAGCCAATCCCGGATAGGCAGGCTTTCCAATGCTCCTGCGTCAACCAGTCTTTGCAAAGCGAGCACCAACGCAACGAAAGAACCGGTAATCGAAGCAGTCCGCGTTCCGCCGTCTGCCTGAATCACGTCGCAATCAAGCATGACCGTACGCTCACCCAGCTTTTCCAGATCGACAATCGCTCTTAAAGAGCGGCCAATCAGACGCTGGATCTCGTTAGTCCGCCCGCTGATCTTTCCCCGGGTTGCTTCCCGCTGATTCCGAATTTGGGTCGCCCTCGGCAACATGGCATATTCGGCGGTAACCCACCCTTTATTCTGTCCTTTCAAAAAAGGAGGCACCTTATCTTCAACTGTGGCATTGCAGATTACTTTAGTCTCTCCCATTTCCACCAGGACCGACCCTTCGGGATATTTAAGATATCCCGGGGTGATCTTTACCGCTCTTAATTCGTTTTCTTTACGTCCATCGGCTCTAACCAATTTCTACCCTTCCTCTCTCCCTGCGCAAGTTCACTAAGATAATTCGCTAATTAATCCACCAAGACCAAGCACTTTTACCTTTCCCCAGTCTCGGCATAGAAATACCTTCATAGAATACCATCCCGCACTATTTACCTTGCCTGGCTTTTACTTGGCTTTTCTGCCCAAGACGCCTCCCCGCGTTAATCTGGCATCAAAGATGGTCCAAAAAGCATCCGGGTCCCATTGATCAATTGTGCAGCGCAAACACTCAAATTGTTTCCTTTTTAACATAATCTGCAAAATATAACGGACTCCTTCCCGCCCCATCCCTTCAATCAGCGTCACACCAAATCCTTCATCCCGTAATTTCTCGGTCAACTCAAGGGGTGCTTTCAAGGTGATCACCTGCACCGTAATAGTCCCGACGGCCAGTTTTTCTTCCAGAAAACTGCCCAGATAATTTCCGGTGGCAAACCCGGCCGCGTATGAAAATAAATTTAAAGGATTATCTAAAT
This sequence comes from Peptococcia bacterium, assembly GCA_050951585.1. Taxonomy (GTDB): domain Bacteria; phylum Bacillota; class Peptococcia; order DRI-13; family DTU073; genus UBA3937. The sequence continues at coordinate 45,458 of JBMNJI010000013.1, forward strand.
TCCCAAAAATCTTGTCTAAAGCGAGTATATAGATTATTACCTCAAAAAAACCGATCAAAGCAGCGTATAATCTTTGTCCCCGCATAATCATCAGGGTACGCATCGTCGCTAAAGAGACATCGCAAATCCGCGCAAAAAAGATAAATAAATAGCCGCCGATTACTTCAAGCATCAATTAAACCTCCACTCATTAACTAATTTCAGTATAACATAATTTTCATGTTAAAACTCCTGCTCAAAGCAGGAGTTTTTTTAAAACACATGTTTTTTTAACGCTTCTTTTACTCTTTTCGTGCTCTCTCGGCACGTCTTTACTTTCTTGCCTTAACTCTTAATTATTAAAGTAGTTTTTGATCCCATTGCAGATACCGATGGCCAGTTGTTGCCGGAACCAGTCCTGACTGAGCAGTTGTTCCTCTTCCCAGTTGGAGAGATAGGCAGTTTCCACCAAAATTGAAGGAACTCTTGTCTCTCGCAAAACAGCGAAGTTGTCCTGCAGAATCCCATTGTCCTTACGCCCGCAACTTTTGACCATCTCTTTTTGCACAGCGGAAGCCAGTCTTTGCCGTTCATAGCGCTGCGCATACAAAACAGAATTACCCGCCGGCGCATAATAGTATGTTGTGTGTCCGCATACGGCAGACTTGTTGTTGAAATTGGAATGGATACTGACAAAGATGTCTGCCGGTAAATTATTGGCAACGGCCGCCCTGCCCGCTAAAGATAAGCTTGTTTGCCCGGTATGCGTAAGAATAACCTTCGCCCCGTTTTGTTCCAACAACGACTTTAACTTTAAGGCAATCGAAAGGTTAATATCTTTCTCCTGAATCTTAGTGCGCGAACCAAGCGCGCCCGGATCAGGCCATCCTCCCGGTTGAACGCTAGCATGACCGGGATCAACGACAATCGTTTTCCCGCTCAAACCTTTTGACTGACTGGCAATCCCTATGGGGATAGTCGTAATGTTCTTACTGTCGGTTTGTGCGCTCCCCGGTACCGGAACAAAATCAAACTCTATTTCCACGATCTCTTTGTTCCCTTCCGGGTAGAATTCTATCTTGGCGATACCAACACGGTCAACTTTGCCCTCATATTTTCTCGTGCTTTTACCGTCTAATTCCAGGATTAGTTTTGTTTCTTCATTGTTCCGCCTGAACCGGTACTGGTTTTGGGACCATCCTTCCAGGCTTAACTCCGGCTTGCCTCCGTTTTCGACAACCTTAAAGGTCTTCCCGTCGGCGACAGGAACAATTAAGAGGTCCTTCTTCTGGGCACCGCGTGAAGGAACCGTTCCGTCATAAGGCTGCACATACCAGTTGATAACCCAGCCTGTATTTCCGTCACTTAGCCGCACATTATACCAGCTGTTTTGGTAATTCAAAACCGCTAACATATCCCCGGCATTGACCTGCCCGATCACCGGTGCATCCAGGCTGGCCCATTGTCGAACATTAACTGCGTTGCCGATTACCTTCACCCCCGAAGACGGCGGGGCCGGTGTTGGATCAGTCGCCGGCGCCTCGGGCGTATTGGCAGTCGGATAGAACTGCACATAATCAGGTGATACCCAGCCCTCCATGTTGTTCACTTTAATTTTAAACCAACCGTTTTGTTGGGCTAATACATTATGTGTCTCATTTAACCCGATTTTGGTCACCAGAGAGTAGCCTGTGCCCGGTCCTTGTCGCACATTGAGTACTGCCGTATTCACCTTGATATACCCCGTTACTGCCGGGATGCTATTTGCACCGGTCCCCGGAGTCCCGGTATTACCCGTATTGCCGGTATTACCCGCAGCACCGGTGTTTCCCGTATTACCGGTACTCACCACCTCCGTATACCAACCGGCAACCCAAGCGTAACCAAGTCCGCTAATCCTCACCTTATACCAGCTGTTTTGTTCGGCGATTACCGGTAAAATCTGACCGGCAGATACTTCCCCGGCTTTATTATAATTGGTTCCCGGCCCTTTACGTAAATTTAACGTAGAGCCTGTTACCTTCACATTTTTTATCACTCGATCAACCAAATCGCTGCGGATCCAGCCTTCAGCGCCAGTATGTAAGCGAACTTTGAACCAGTTGTTTTGTGAACTCAGTATGTATAGTGCTTGTCCATCCTTAACCTGGGCAGTCGCAGCATAATTTGTTCCCGGTCCCTGCCTTACATTCACTGTACTGCCTTTTACTACTCCCTCCTCTTGCGCAAAAACCGGAATTGTAACAAGCAGCAAGGCCAGGACAAATATGAAAAACCGCAAATTATGCAAGCTCCTGGGTTTTACTCTTTTCACCACATCACCTCCTTTGCGTCAAATTTTCCAAAAATGAGGGTAACTCTTACTATATTCTACTTTTACTGCCCTATTTCCTTTAGAAACAACCTGGTAATGCATGGAAATTCCTTCTTTTCATATATTACAACACATTTATAATGACGCCCCAGCATCGGTTTTTGTTCCGTGTTTTTCGAAAAAAAATAAGCGTCTGCTGCAAGACGCATATTTCCTTCATTATTAAATTAAAGCAACAATAATTAGGTACTTGCTCAATATGCAACGAAGTAGTTGTATATATCGATGGAGGATTATCATAACCCCCCACCGCCAGGTATGACGCGCCTAAAAAAACGCCCCCTGGGGGCGTTTCACTTCATTATACTCGTATTTTTTACGAGGCCTTCCTCAAAATCAACGTAACCCAGCAAAGTATCTACACTCCGGCCATCCACCCTCATCTCTACCTCCTGGACGGTGGGAAATTGCGCGAGGGTATTCACAATAGAATACACCGCCAATTCCTCTGCCTGCGCCGTTACAGGTAAATCCCTAATCAAATCACTGCTGAAATCCACGATGGCCAGACCGTCTTCCCGGATATTAATGTCTAAAAGCTTGGTACTGGCCGGCAGTGTAGCCTGTAATCCGGAACCTGCCGGTCCTTTTATCAACTCCTCGATTGTCGCCCGGGCAATCCCCACTACCTTGGCAATTTCCCTTTCTTCTGCCACTAATTTATTGTCAACGGGATCAGCAAAGTATAAAGTAATTGTTTTCTTTTCCTCAGCGGCGTCAGTTGTCGTCAATTCCGAGGGCTCAACCAGGATCGTCGGATTGTTTAAATCAGTCTGCTCCGCTAAATCATAGCCCTTATTGAAATCCTCCCTGACCTTATTTACTAACCCGCATCCTGTTAATAAACTGGAAAATACCAATGCGCAAATCACTACTAAAACGGCCTTTCTCATCTTCCGTTTTCCTCCTTCCTCTCGGTTTTCTCCTTACATCATATTTGTCTAAGAAAAAAATATGCCTACAAAAAAGAAAATACGGTGGAAATTAATCCACCGCATTTTTGTTTTCCTGTTCCGCTTCCGCAAGCCCTGCTGTCTGGGCGGTCTCATCCGCAACCTCGCTGTTGCCGGAGTCCCCGCTTTCTGTATTTTCGCCCCCACTTGATACCCCATCATCTAAATCTAAGAGCTCTTTATCTGCTGAAACGCCGCATTCATCGTTGGCGGGCACAGCACATCTCTGCCGGTGACGATAAAACAAAATACCCAGGCCACCCACTACTCCCAGAATACTAACCACCTGGGCAACCCGCAGAGAACCCATCAGCATCAGGCTGTCCGTTCGTAACCCCTCAATAAAATAGCGCCCCAGTGAATACAGAACCACATAGGAAAGAGCCACATCCCCCCACCGGAGCCCTTTGCGCTTGCGCAACCAGATTAAAAACGCAAAGATTAAAAGATCCCATAATGATTCATACAAAAAGGTAGGATGCCGATATGCCCCGTCTATGTACATGGCCCAGGGAAGTTCCGCCGGATTGACCTCATAACCGTAAGCTTCCTGATTAAAAAAGTTACCCCACCGCCCAATAGCCTGTCCCAGGACAAGACTGGGCGCAACAACATCCGCGACCTGCCAGAAATTCAGATGGTATCTTCTGAGCAACAACAGCCCGCCCAATAATCCGCCAATAATCCCGCCATGAATAGCCAGTCCTCCGTGCCAGGTCGCCGGAATCTCCCAGGGATTATGGCTGTAGTAATCCCAGTTGAAGATCACATAGTATAACCGCGCACCGATAAAAGCGGCCGGTAAGATGATCAGAATCAGATTAAAAAAGTGTTCCGTGTTCAGTCCCTGTTTTTCGGCCTCCCGCAAAGCAATATTTGCGCCAAGCAAAATCGCCAAACCAATCAGAATCCCATACCAGTACACCGTAACCGGTCCGATACTAAAGGCAATGGGATCAGGCGGAGTGATGTGCACCTTGCATTCCTCCCATCCTCTGACGCCTTTTTTATTTCACCTCGTTATAATCAATCATAAAGAATAAACCTGATCGCCATCAAGGATCTTGATGCCGGCTTCCTGAATCACCGGGATGGCGTCGTGACTATTCTCGACCCGAATAATGACTAACGCCCCTTGAGATGTTTTTCCCATAAATGCATACATGTATTCCAAATTAATCTCCGCCGCATCCAGCTTCTCCAAAGCCCCCGCCAATCCACCCGGATAGTCGGGAACCTCCATGGCCAGCACATCGGTCAGACTGACGGCAAAATTATTTTTCTGCAATACTTCATAAGCCCTCTCCGGATTATCCACAATAAGCCGTAAAACCCCAAAATTAGTCGTGTCCGCAATCGATAACGCTCTGATATTAATCTTTTCATTAGCCAGCACACGACAAACATAAGCCAGACGACCTTTTTTGTTCTCCAGGAATAAAGAAATCTGTTTAATCATCCTTCTTTCCTCCTTCCTATTATTCCCCGTTTATCCCCGCACTTAAATATGGCGACGGTCCAGCACCCTTTTCGCTTTTCCCTCGGAACGCGGCAACGAATTAGGTTCAACCAGTTTGATTTTGACGGAGATACCCAGGACGCTTTCCACGTTATGTTTGATTTTCTTTGTCAAATCCTCCAGCCCCCGTATTTTATCGGAGAACATCTTCGGGGAAACCTCAACCTGAACCTCTAGTTCGTCCAGACTCCCGACCCGATCCACAATCAGTAAATAATGGGGCTCCACATCACCAACCTCCAGAATTGCTGCTTCCACCTGGGACGGGAAGACATTTACCCCTCTGATAATCAACATGTCATCAGTTCTGCCATAGATCTTCGTCATTCTGATGTGCGTTCTCCCGCAGGCACAGGGTTCTTTGGTCAAAACGGATAAATCCCTGGTGCGGTAACGAATGACCGGGAATCCTTCTTTCGTTAAGCTGGTAAAGACAAGTTCTCCTTTTTCCCCTTCCGGTAAGACTTCTCCGGTCACCGGATTAATTATTTCCGGAATGAAATGATCTTCAAAAATATGCAAGCCATGCTTCTCGGTACACTCAATGGCCACGCCCGGCCCAATAACCTCAGATAACCCGTAGATATCCAGCGCCGTAATATGCAAACGTTTCTCAATCTCCTGCCGCATTGCTTCCGACCATGGTTCAGCGCCGAAAATCCCATATTTCAGCTTCAGCTCGGAATGATCCACGCCCATTTTTTCGAGGGTTTCCGCTAAATAGATTGCATATGAAGGAGTACAAGCCAACACCGTCGTCCCAAAATCTTTCATGAGCATGATCTGCCGTTCCGTATTACCGCCCGAAATAGGGATAACGCAAGCACCGACCCGTTCTGCTCCGTAATGAACTCCGAAGCCCCCCGTAAAAAGTCCATACCCATAAGCGATCTGAATGACCGAGTTCTTTGTTGTCCCACAGCAGGTCAAGGCCCGGGCCATGATCTCCGCCCACGTGTTGAGATCCCCTCTGGTATAGCCGACCACCGTTGGTTTTCCAGTCGTGCCGGAAGAAGCGTGCACTCGCACAATATCCGACATGGGGGTGGCAAACATCCCGAAAGGATAGTTATCACGTAAATCCTGCTTGTTTGTAAAGGGCAGTTTAGCGAGGTCGGCAAGGGTATTTATATCTGAAGGCTCCAAGCCCATTTCCTGAAACTTCCGTCGATAAAATGGTACGTTATAAAAGACTCTTTCCACGACCTGTTTCAGTTTCAGTAGCTGTACTTCCTCCAGTTGTTTCCGAGGCATACATTCATTATATTGGTTCCAGTACATCTTTCCCACCTCTTTCAAATAATACTAATAGTATATGCTATTTGCTAAGCCAGAGCAATATTTTCGTCCTTCTTAAAAGCAACATTATTGCCGTCAAGCGTGCATAATATAAATAGAAATAATGTTATTCTGCAAAAATTATGTTGTTATAGTCTACATAATTGGGAGAGAAAAAATGAAAAAACTATTTCCTTACTTTGGTATCGCCTTCGGCGCACTACTTTTCGCCATCAGCTTAAATTTCTTTATTGTCGCCAATGGCCTCGCGGAAGGCGGTTTCACCGGTCTTGCCCTCATCATCCATTATCTGACGGACTGGCCGATTGGTTCAATTTTATTAGTACTGAACATTCCCCTTTTCATCATCGGCTGGCTAAACTGGGGCAAAAGCTTTTTCATCAAAACCCTCCTCGGGGTGGTGAGCGTTTCCGTCGCTGTTGATTTAACGGCCGGTTTTGCTTTTCAGACTGACGACCTCCTCTTGTGTGCTTTATACGGCGGTGTGCTTTCAGGGGCAGGGCTGGGTATTGTGCTGCGCTCCGGCGCAACCACAGGAGGAGTGGATATCCTGGCCAGGCTTATTTATGAAAAAAAGGGGATCAGTATAGGGAAAGTCTTTTTCCTTTTTGACCTGGCCGTCGTGTCCATGGTGGCCACCATCCTGGGCCCCGAGAAAGCGCTCTATACCTTAGTGGCGCTTTTTATCTCCAGCCGGGTGATCGACCGCCTCATTGAAGGTGTTGACGAAGCCCGGGCCGTCACAATTATTTCCGGTCTCAATCAGGCCATTGCCACGGCCATCATTAACAAGCTGGAACGGGGCGCCACGATTATGAAAGGTTATGGCGCTTATACCGGCAAAGAAAAAAACATCCTGTACGTGGTCATCAACAAACAGGAACTGCTTCCCTTAAAAAAAATCATCCGCGAAATTGATCCCCGGGCGTTTATCATTATCAGCAACGTTTACGAAGTCCTCGGTGAGGGTTTTCATCCGTACAAGTGAGCAAGCCCCCCTATTTATCCAGACGGACCCCCACTTTTCGCAATTGTTCCTGGACCCATTGCAGCTGTTCGGGGCCAAAGTCAGCCGGATTTTCCTCGTACAGCACCGCGCGTACCGCCGCGACCCCGGCGGCATCCCCCAAAACGGCCAGATTGGGTAACACCCTTACCTCCGACCAGGCTAAGGAAGAACAGTTGGCGGCGTACCCGGGGACCAGCACGTTCACACTATCCGCAGGTAATAGAACCCCATAAGGTAAATAGACGGGATTGACCGGTTGTCCTCCTGCCTCCTGCCAATCCGGACGTACATAACCGGTGACCGGCCAGACATAACGCCCGTTTTGCTCCAGGTCTGAAGCCTTATACGCATTGATATCCATCTGATAATAGGCCAGCCCGACCCGTTCCGCGTAGTTATCCTGATCGGCGCCGCTAAGCCGTTCCTGCTCTCCGCCCGGCTCTTTTGCACTGCTGTTTCCGTCTCCGCTGAGGTCGATTCCAGCCCCGGCTTTTTGGACCTCTTCCGTCGTCAAGGCAAAACTGATTAACTGACTATCGGCAAAATTACCGTTGCCCACGGCAATCTGACCTTCGACCGGAGGATTATTGATTACGCTATGGACGGTCTCCCGCAGGTACATTATTGCGCCCACAACAGGCTTGTTTTGCTCATCCCGCACTAACTCCGCCTCGCCAAAACCATACTGCTCCCCGTTGATCGTCACCGTAAAATGGCGTAGCGCCTGCAAAAACTCCGGTTGCTCCAGAAGCTCCCGCGCCTCTTGCCAAGCCTGATCAACGGTTTTTTGCCCTTCTTTGAGACCGGGAAAGCTGCTGCTTCCCCGGTCCATCTCCCGGGCACGCCCATCAACATCAAAAACAAGCAGCATATTAACCCACCAATCATCGCTGCCCGCCCCGTTTTGAGCCGCGTTAACCGGTTTTAATGCAAAGCCCTTCTCCTGATACGCTTCATTAAAGTAGCGAACCTCCGGATCGTTTTGATAGCTCTCCTTTCCGCCAACGAGGCCCCAGCTTCCTTTTCCATCAAAGGTGAAATAAAGGTCCCCGTACTGCCCGGGTTCGGCCGGTTTTTTAATGCCCCGCACCTGAAACATCAGCGTCGCCGCCTGCTGCCTGGCCCATTTATCTTTGTCTCCAGCCGCACCTGCCACCGGAGATTCATCTTGGGGCAAGTAGACTTTAGGCCAATCCTGCCTTCCTACCGCTAACTGATTCCCGGCTAAACGGGCCAACCTGCCATCATCGGAGGCATCAATAAAAACGTTGCCCCAAACCACCCGCCGGCCTTTTTGCCAACGGACCACGCCGGTTTTATCTCTCTCTACCGGCGCTAAAGCCAAAACTTTAACGGCGTCCCGGAAGCGGAAAACTCTTTTCAAGTCATGCTGATAAAGAACCGTCACATTAGCAAAGCGGGCCAAATCACGTCGGAGAATCTCCGCCATCTCCCTGGTATTATAAAACTGGCCGCTCTCGGCAAACCAGCGGGCAAAAGAACCGGCCGTGACCAACTCGCCCTGCCAATAACGAATATCGGTAAAATTCTGTCCCCCTGCCGTGCCCAGGCCGCCAAGCTCAGAAACAGGGTCAGGCACAATTAAAAGAATCTCTTCCCCGGGAGCTATTAAAGCGGCACTGCATGCTGCAGCACAACCGGCAAAACCTCCGCCATAAATCACAATATCATAGCGCACCGCGCTGATTTTGCGGTACAGCGGAAAAGCCAGAACAAGCATGGTCATTATTAAGATAACGAAAAAAACGCCTACCCTTGCAAGAACCTTTTTCTTCATCTTCCCTCATTCTCACTTCCCGTTTTTTCTATTATGCTGCCTTCAGCACAGCATATCCCTGTCCCGGTGAGCCGTTCACCTGAACAAAGCATTCATTTCAGATCGGCAAAAGTACCCATTTCCCGATATATTTTTAGCGCCGCATCCAAAAGCGGAAAGGCCAGGGCCGCACCGGTTCCTTCCCCCAACCGCATCTTCATCAAGAGCATGGGCTCCATCCCCAAGCTCTCCATGACGAGGGCTGCCCCTTTTTCTGCGGAGAGATGGGAGGGAAACAGGTACTCCTTCATCATCGGATTGATCTTCACCGCGGTCAAAGCCGCTACCCCTGCAATAAAGCCATCGATCACCATTGGTTTACGGTGACAGGCCGCCGCAAAACAGGACCCGACCATCGCTGCGATCTCCAAACCGCCTACTTTGCTCAACACGTCATACGGATCTTCCGGATCAGGCTTATTGATCCTTAAAGCTTTCTCGACTGTTTTTACCTTCAACGCATAAATGCTTGCCTCGCCTCCGGTCCCGGCACCGACCACGTCCTCTGGTGATTGCCCCGTAAAGGCGCAAAGCATGGCGGCGCTTGTCGTCGTATTACACAAACCTACTTCTCCCAGGCCGAACACCTGGACACCCTCCTTGACCAAAGCTTCTGTAGCCTCATAACCCGCAAGCAAAGCCCTATACATTTCCTCCCCGGTCATCGCCGGACCTTGAGCGATATTACCGGTTCCCGGCCTTACTCTTTTCCTGATGATTCCGTCTCCCCTGACCTCGCCTTTGAGCCCCACATCGACAATCAGCAGGCGCGCCCCGGCGTGGCGTGCCAGTACACTGACCCCAATTAAGCCGGCATCTCCGGCTTCGGCCAGAAGACAGGTCACTTCCTGGGGAAAAGTATTGACACCCTCCTCATACACGCCATTATCAGCAGCCATCATGACGATGGCTTTTTCCTTTATCTCCGGTAATGGCAGGCCATAGATCCCGGCGAGCCTCATCGCCAACTCCTCTAATTTTCCCAAGCTACCGACCGGTTTTAGTTTTTGCTTTAATTCTTCCTCAACTGCGTTCATTGCTTCGATGGACAAGGGCTGAAGCCCGGTTGTCCGCTTTTTCCATAATTGCTCCATCAAGTTCCATCTCCTTTGTAAGATTTAAATAAGCGTATCCAATCTGGCGAATAATCTTTGGTACAGAGCTAACTCTTTCTTATCCTCCACCTTTGACCCGGAATTATAGAAGCTAATCCGGCCATTTCCTTCATTAATGGCATTCATCTCCGCCAGAATTCTTCGTAAGTTTTTGGCGGTTCCCAGATTGCCATCAATAATACTGACCGGCGCGGCAAAGATTTTTTTGAACAGGTCCTTATAATAGGAAAAATGAGTGCATCCCAGGACAATGGCTTCATAATTACCCGGATCATATTTACTTAATTGTTCTTGCAGATAAGGTAAGACGATCTCTTCATTAAACTCACATCTTTCCGCAAATTCAACCAAACCCGGCAGGGGTAATAAGTCCACAACATGTTCGTTATCAAGTTTCGCAATCAGATTATGCAATTTTTCTTCCTTTAATGTTAAAGGTGTAGCCGTAACTAAAATTCTCTTTTTTACCTCCCTGTTTATTTCCACCGCAGGCTTTACCGCCGGCTCCATGCCCAAAATAGGGATGCTGTACTTTGCCCTTAATTCATTAATCGCCACACTGGTCGCCGTATTACAGGCAATGACAATTGCTTTTACTCCCTGTTGAAAAATAAAATCTACCGCCGCAAAAACATATTTTTTTACTTCCTCTTTCGGCTTTGAACCATAGGGGACATTAAGTTTATCCGCGTAATATATGTAATCCTCATTAGGTAATATTTTGATTGTATCATGCAATACGGTAAGACCACCGATCCCCGAATCAAAAAAACCTATTTGCATTTTTCATCCTCCCGTTAATAAATGATCTAATATAGTGTATCACCATCATGTGGATAAAATATACAATCTTCTTAACACAAGCCCAGTGTCATTACCTATTATAAAGCAAAAAAAAGGCTGTTGCCACATTCTCTGCAACATCCTTTTTTGGTTTGCTATGCTTATGACCCGTTATTTCTTTTAACAATACCGGTTTACAGTTATTCCTCTGCCGTTTTCCTTTTTGTCTTCTCATTTCCCTTGGCAATCTCGGTTAACGCTACCGCTAAAGACCCAAGGCTCTGTAGCTCCGAAGGGATAATGATCTTTGTTGCCTTGCCATCCGCAACCTGCGCCAAAGCTTCCAGGCTTTTAAGCGAAATAACCGCATTATCAGGGTTAGCCTTTTTCAGCATTTTTAAGCCTTCGGCCGTAGCTTCCTGGACTTTTAAAATCGCCGCCGCCTCACCTTCCGCTTCCCTGATGGCCGCTTCTTTGTTTGCCTCTGCAATTAAGATGGCTGCTTGTTTTTCCGCTTCCGCATTTAAGATTGCCGCTTCCTTATGTCCTTCTGCCACCAAAATCGCTGATTTCTTTTCCCCTTCGGCCCGCAGAATCGCCTCTCTTCTCTCTCTTTCTGCCTTCATCTGTCTTTCCATGGCATCCTGTATTTCGGCGGGAGGAACGATATTCTTTACCTCGACACGATGTACCTTGATGCCCCAGGGTTCTGTCGCCTGATCAAGAATGCTTCTCATTCTTGTATTGATCACATCACGGGATGTCAAGGTTTCGTCAAGCTCCAATTCACCGATAATATTTCTGAGGGAAGTGGTCGACAGATTATCAATGGCCTGCAACGGATTTTCCACACCGTATGTATATGTTTTCGGATCCGTGATTTGATAAAAAACAACCGTATCGATGGACATGGTGACGTTATCTTTGGTAATAACCGGCTGGGGGCGAAAGTCAATTACCTGTTCTTTTAAAGGAACTACTTGGGAAATCCGGTCAATTAACGGCATTTTAATATGAACCCCCACGTGCCAGGTGGCGTAATAGGCGCCTAATCTCTCCACCACGTACGCCTGCGCCTGCGGCACAACTCTGACATTCGTCACTATCAGAACAATCAGTAATGCGAGAATGATATAAAAAAACATATTACCAATCCCCCTTTAGTTAAGGTCTTTCAGCTCATGGACAACTAACGTATTTCCTTCAATCCCGTCAATAACTGCCTTTGCGTCGGCCTCAATCTCCTCGTCATTATTCACGGTTTTGGCTGCCCAGATTTGTCCTTTTACCTGGACCTGTCCGTATTTAAGATGCCCTATTTTCTCAAGCACAATAGCGGTTTCTCCAATTAACGCCTGCACATTTGTCGGTGTTGTCCCAATTTTTAGATACTTTCTGGCAATAGGAGCCGTGTAATATAACAAAACCAAAGAGGAAAATAAAAACGTTGCAAGCTGTACATGCCAGGTGAATTCAAGCCAAGCCATGAAAAAGGCCAGCAGCGCTCCAATGGCGAACCAAATAGTTGTTAAACCTAAGGTAAATGATTCAATTGCTGCAAATAAAACCGCTAAGCCGATCCACATCCATGCATTCATTCGCCTAACGACCCCTTTCGTAAATTACTATTGTTTTATTATACTACATTTTTGTTCAATAATATAGTGATAAGCATGTATATTTATGTTTTTTCTCTTTTTTCACCAATTTTAGAAATAATCTAATAAGTCTCTTACCGCTGGCATAGCTCTCTCACTAAGGCTATTTCCGCGGCGTATCCCCTTTGATCATTGGGGGTTTCCAGAATAAAAAGGAGCTTCCCGAACTCCCGGTCACAGACGATCTTCCGAACCGTCTCCAGTCCCAGATAACCTTCACCCAATCTGGCATGACGGTCCCTTTTCGAACCAAGGGGATACATGGAATCATTCAAATGCAGCACCTTTACTTTCTGCCAACCCACTGTCCGACTGATCGTTTCTTTAATCCCGTCCAAGGCGGACAGATCATAGCCGTGTCCGGTCATGTGACAGGTGTCCAGACAAATTCCCAAGCCGGGGTGGTCCCCGCACCGTTCCAGTATTTCCGCGAGCTGTTCAAAAGTGTTACCAAGCTCCGTCCCTTCACCGGCCATTCCTTCCAGCAATATTTGCGTATCGTCCGGTATTTCGGCTAATATTTCCTTTAACGCCTCAGTCACTAAGGTTAAACCCCTTTCCACTCCTTGTCCACCGTGTGTCCCTACGTGAAGGACAAGAAAAGGAACCTCCATCACTTTGATTCTGGCAAGATCATCATTAATAATGCGCAGGGAAAAATTTCTCACATGCTCTTTAGGAGAAGCAAGATTGATAATATACGGAGCATGGGCAACCACTGCGCCAAAATTGTGCTTTTTCATTAATAAATGTGCTTCCATGATCTCGGCCATGTCAAGGTCACGGGCCTTTCCCCCGCGTGGGTTGCGTGAAAAAAACTGCATCGTATTACCTTGCATTTCCACCGCCATTTTTACGGCATGGGCCAGTCCTTTAGAAATCGATACATGTGCTCCGAGCCACACTATGATTACCTCTCTTCTTTTTCTTCTTTTCCTTTCTTTGCCGTTTTTTCTTTTTTTCCGTCTTTATGAATATCCTTCCCTCTTTCCTTATCCTGCTCATTCTTCTCACTTTTCAACAGCTCACACTCTTTATTGGGATCACCCGGCAAATCATGCGACAGCTTGGGCGGGAACTCATAGATCTTGCATTCGCCTTTCGCCTGTTCAACATCTTGTTTTTGGACAACCTGTTCAAAGACATCCCCGCTAACAAGATTAATTATTCGTGTTATTTCATTAATCCCATCAACTTCATTTTCTACTAAAAAATCGCTGGCAGGGAACTTTAAATCAATGAGGTTTGCCAATAATGCTTGCAGCATTTCTTTTGACAAAGTAACGTAAACCTGTGTCAAGTTCATTCCCCCACTTAACGATATCATATTCATAATTCATTATAGGGCAGAACTTTGTAATTGCTACACTTTAGACAAGCTTTTTCTCCTTTTTTCAAAAATTAATCTTTGACGGGAGTATAGCGGATAAATATAAGTAATTTGCGTAAAAACTAAAATCAGTCCGGCCGGACAAAGCAAATGAAAAAGACGAAAGGAAAGAGAGGGGGCGGATTACATGCAACTCTGTCCTTTATGCAACGGTTTGGCCACACCGCATCTCATCTGTCCAGCCTGCAACGAGCCCATGGAAGACGACGGCATCCTGGAAGGGTATTTTGAACCATACAGCCCCTATTTGCCGTATGAAGTCCTGGATCAGGTTGATGGTGTGGATTCGGAAAAAGAATGTCTCCATTTATTCCATTGCCCCCACTGTGACTATAGCCAAAAATATCATTGTACGCTGATCGGCGGTCCGGAGCTTACTGAATAATGCGCGGCAGTTCGACCATCCCCGCTCCTTGCTGATCATTGCTTAAACGGGTTAAACGCACCGCGCCGCCGGACATATATTCTCTGACCTTCGCCGCAGGCATGGGCCCGTATACATTGATGATATCTGCCGCAATTCCCGCAATATGGGGAGCGGCAAAGGAAGTACCGCTTTTTTCTGTATAGCTGCCATTAAGCCACGCCGATGGGATGTCGCTGCCGGGAGCACAAAAATCAACTTCCGGGCCGGTACAGGAAAAGCTGGCGATCCGGTCAAACCGGTCTGTAGCAGAAACCGCCAGCACCTCCGGGAAACGCGCCGGAAATTTCACGCTTTTCCCGACCCCGTCATTTCCCGCCGCCGCCACCATCGTAACCCCTTTGGCCTCCATACTGCGGATCGCTGCCGCAAAGGTCCGGCTCGTTTCCGCCGTAGAAAAACTCATATTAATGATCTCCACATGCCGTCTTGCTAACCAGTCCAGCGCTTCAATAATATCTGATAAATTGCCTTTGCCTTCTTTATTAAATGCCTTAACCGCAAAGATATCAACATTTGGGTTAATACCCGTCATGCCGCCATACTTTTTGCCAGCGGAACCGATGATGCCGGCCACATGCGTCCCATGGCCATAATCATCTAAAAATTCACGCTGTCCATCCAGCGTACAGACGCCATCTTTGATATTCTCCTGCAAATCCGGATGATTGTAGTCAATCCCCGTGTCAATGATTCCGACACGCACCCTTCTCTCTTTTAATTTGTTCCAAACCTGAGGTGCCCCAATCCTTTTTAACCCCCAACCGATATTTTGCATTTTATTATAGGATGGCGGCGCCGGTTGTGGTTTGATGATGGGCTCGAAAAACTTGAAGGGCTCGAAAAACCAGCATAGTTTAAACTCCACATCATCTTCCACCTCAAACATGCCTTCGTTACCGCGAAATGCCAATAATACATCCTCGTCTGCAGGAAATTCACACAAATATCCCTCCACCAGCGGTAATTCTTTGACGAGCCTTGCCCCAACCAGTTCCAGACTCTGTTTCAGTAAATTTAAATCCCCCCTGTCATGTAAGATCACAATTTTTTTAACCAGCTTGGGGAATGATTCTTTATTTTCCATGGACAAACTCCTTTCTCAGCACAAGGCAATTTTTGAGATTATTCTTGTTGTACCTTATGCCGGAGAAGGAATTTTCGTCACAATCCTGAGACAAAGTCAACCGTTATTGCTATAATAGTACTAGCATCAAAAAGTAAATATTTGGGGTGAGAAGATGAAAAAAGCGATCCTCGTTTCTTCCCTGATTTGTCTGATCTGCTTTGCCGCATTACTATTCCTCTTTGGTCAACCGGCGGAAGCACCGTTGACATCCCCGTTATCCTCTCCGCCGCCCCCGCCGCCGGAAAAAAACATCATGATTTCTGCGGTGGGTGACATTATGATGCATAACTCACAGATTGCGGCAGGCTATCAGCCGGATACGGGGGCATATGATTTTTCCTCTTATTTTCGGCTCGTCAAACCGCATCTTGAGAAAGCACATTTTGTCATCGGTAATCTGGAAACTACCTTAGGCACGAATCCAGCCCATTACGGCGGATATCCCCGTTTTAATTCGCCGGCAGTGCTGGCCGAAAATCTGAAAGATGCCGGTTTTCACCTCCTCACTACGGCTAATAATCACGCTTTGGACAGAGGGATCACCGGTTTGCGGAATACCCTGCAAATCCTTGATGAAGCCGGACTCCTCCATACAGGGACAGCCCGCAGCCAGGAAGAAAAAGAAACCATCCTCATCACGGAAATAGAAAACGTGAAAACCGCTATCCTCGCTTATACATACGGAACCAACGGTCTGCAACCGCCTGCTGATCATCCCTTTGCCGTGAACTATTTAGATGAAGACGAAATCACGGAAAACATCAAAAAGGCCCGGGAAGCCGGGGCACAATTAATTGTTCTCTGCCTTCATTTTGGCCAGGAATATCAAAACAAGCCCAATCAGACGCAGACCGCCTTAGCCCAAAAATTTCTGCAGGCCGGGGCCGACATTATTTTAGGTACTCATCCCCACGTTTTACAGCCCAGCCAGGTCTGCTATTTGGAAGCAGCCGCGGAAGTATCCGGTAATGGTGAAGGAAACGAGAAGAGAGAAAGCTCCGGTGATGAAAAAATAGCTGGCAACAGGGAAAAGAAATTTGTCAGTTACTCCCTGGGCAATTTTATTTCCGATCAGAACGGGCTGGCAAGAAGGACCGCGATTATCCTCAACCTGCATCTCGGCGTAGATTCCCTTACCGGAAAGCCTTATTTTAAAAGTGCCGACTATATTCCGATCTGGACACGCAAATACATAAAAGACAACAAAACTTATATTGAAGTAGTCCCGATTGAACAGGCCTTGAACGAGATCCGGGCAGGAAAGACAACGGAGTATACTCCGGCGGAAGTGCAGACCCTTGAGCAGGCCTGGGAACATGCCGTTACATGCCTCGCTACTGAAGATGCCAACTTCTGTCTGCAACAAATCAAGTAAAATTCAAATAATTAAAAAAGAGGTTGACAACATGATGATTACCGGAGCCCGTGTATTAAAGACTGGCCTCGCTGTCACACTTAGCTTATCTGTCTGTTCTTTTCTGAATATCCCCAACAGCTTTTTTGCGGCGGCGGCGGCAGTCTTAAACCTGCAGCCCTCTCTGGGAAAAAGCCTGCGCAACGCCCTCGAGCAAGTCCTCATTCAGGCTGTTTCTATCGCCTTAGCGATTTTTATTGGGTTGACGATCGGCGGGAATCCGCTCACCATGGGCCTCAGCACGATTATTGTTATTCTGATTAGCAACCGGCTGAAATTGCGTAAGGGGATGTCCGGGGGGATTATGGCCGCAATATTTGTTTTGGCCTCGCCTCCTGAGCAATTCCTCAGTCATGCTTTTATCCGTTCAATCTCCATTTTTATTGGCGTGGTTACCGCCCTTTTCGTTAATATGGTTATTGCTCCCCCCCGCTATGAATTGCCGCTTGCCCAAAAGTTACGGGAACTGAATAGTTTTATTTTTCAGGCCTTTACACAGGCCGTGGATAATTATACAAAGCTGATTGAACTTTCGCCCGAAGATCTGCAGAAATTATCCAAACAAGCAGATCAGCTGTTTCACGATACCATTAGCTATTATGAATTATATCAACATGATCTGGACCCTACGCGGGCGGAGGAAGACAAGGAGGTTAAGGTCAATTTCTATGAGGATTATCTGATTTATAATAAAGGGCTTTGGCAGAGAACAAAAGATATTCTCTTTTTATCCGGCGAACGCATCAGCAGAAGAAAGAAAGCCGGCCGTACCCTCCCCCCCAGCACTGAATTTCAGCAGATTCTCCAACTGATTAATGATACACTTAATCTTTTCGCCCACCATAATCAGGAATTGCAAAAGAAAATAGCGGGTGAAACTTATGATACGGTTGAGGAACCGCATATCTGGCGCAAGCTTGATGTAATTCTTGACCAGTGGCACAATAATCTCCCCAACGATAATTACTACCACCACGCCCTCATCGAGGTAGCCCTGATCACCTACAAAATACGCTGGGCGGCCAAAGAAACATCACGATTACTAGCTTCAAGCAAGCTTGCCTAGGCTTTTCCAGCTTGCGAATATTACAAATAAAATGGAAATTGACATTTCCCCTTTATGTTCTTATAATGGAATATGCATGTTAGTTTTTAACCTAAGTAATATCCATAATGTATGTGCTGGTGTGGCTCAGTGGCAGAGCAGCTGATTCGTAATCAGCAGGTCGTCGGTTCAAATCCGACCACCAGCTCCATGAACTTAAATCCTTAGAACTGCAAAGGTTCTGAGGATTTTTTGATTTGCAATGCGTCGCTTAATTTAATATCTTTATCAAATATGAGGGAGCCAAAGAGCCTGCCGAATAGAATCCAGATTGCCGATAAAGGGTATTTTTGTTATAATTACTATAATTGCGAAGCTTCAGATGATTTTACCTCAATCGAGTTCGGGGATTTTATAGTCTAGTGCTACTTAAATAATTTCCCTACGAAGTTATTTATTTTGTATACGGGGATCGATAAAAATGTTGATTACAGTAGGCTCGGTACTTAAAGATGGAGAAGAAAACACATATGTTCTTGATGAAATGATTGGTAGCGGTGGCTTTGCGAATGTATTTAAAGCGCATAAAGAAATCGATGGGCAACTGTTTGCAGTAAAAACTCTATTGCCTTCTTTTGATAGTAACAAAGGACTACTCTCGTTTCAAAAGGAACTTCAACAAGCAGAAACAGTTGAATCGAATCATGTAATCAGATATCAGTACACACATGATGGGACTAAATATACAGAGTATCCTCCGTATATAATTATGGAATATGCAGATTCGGGAGCTTTATCTGACTTAATTAAAAAGCAACAAAAGGCTGGAAAGCATTTTGAAATCAAGTTGTTGATGTCATTGTTCACACAACTGGCTTCAGGTATGGATGTTATAAATAAAGTCTTAGTTCATAGAGATATTAAGCCGGAAAACATCCTGATATGTGGTGACACTTTGAAAATAAGCGACTTCGGTCTGTCGAAGTTCTCGGGAGAAGATACTCGGACCTTGACATTTAAGGGATATGGGACAGCAAAATATGTTGCGCCTGAAGCCTGGGGCAATGATAAAAATACTATTCAGATGGACATCTATTCAATGGGAATTGTATTTTATGAGTTAGCGACATTACATTGTGTTGGTTTTTCAAGCATGCGAATAATGACCGATGCTATATTCGGTGGTAATTGTGAGTTTATTGATGCAGGGTTCTTAGCCGGTTGATATAAATGCGCGTTCCGATATGCCATAATATCCTGTTTGCCATCGGTATCATATGGATATTACTTCATCATTTTCTGAAGAAGACCAAGAAGACTCCTCGTAGAGAGATTGAACAGGCAAAAAGAAACTTGACCGACTACCTTGAAAGGAGCGAATAGATATGGGGACTAATTTTAAAAAGCTCTGGAACGACCCTAAATTCATTGATCCGATGCAAAAAGCCAAGATTGATTTTGAGGTAGCGCTGATTGGGAAGCTGATTGAGGCAAGAGAATCGAAGGGGCTGTCCCAAAAGGAACTTGCCGACCTTACGGGCCTAAAACAGCCTGCAATAGCAAGGCTTGAAAGTATGAAAGTGACACCGCAGATAGATACGTTATTTAAAATTTTGCATCCGCTTGGATATACGCTGGCTGTTGTTCCTTCCAACCAGCCTCAAAAATAAGACAAATCGCCGGTGTACTGCATATCCCTAAATATAGTTTTCCTGACCGCAGGAAAACCTTCAAACTGGTCGTTTCGACCAGTTTATAATTTATACTACCATAAGAACAACCGCAGGTCGTCGGTTCAAATCCGATCACCAACTCCATGAAAAAACCGTGTAGACTCAAATGGCTACACGTTTTTTTGTCATACCCTACAACTCAAACGTTGACGCATCTAGCCATGTCCAATCCTTCCTTAAATGCCGGATTGATTCAGCCAGCTTAAACAAGGCCAAATCTTTCTTTTTTGCTTCAATCATCACATCAATATCCTGATTATAAGGCTGGCATAGCTCCATGAATTCCACAAAGCTCCCGGCATCAAGATAATCAGCGTGTTTTTTATCTTTCGCCCCGTCCTTCGGGCTGGAAAAATGGATCTTGGCCGGAAGAGCCTCGCCCCGCCATGTATGAAGGATCTCCGGTAAAAGCTGTTTCAAATCTTCCCCTTCATTGTTACAAAGATGATGATGCACATCCAAAACCATGGGAATGCCGAGCTTTTGACAAAGCCCCAGTGTCTCCTTAGCAGTAAACGATTTATCGTCATTCTCGAGAATTAGCCGCCTTGTTATTTCGTCCGGAAAACGCCGGAAATTTTCCGTAAATCGCTCTAAGGCCGCCTTTATCCCGCCCGCGGCACTACCCACATGCAGCACCATTTTCGGATGGGGATAGCCCAAATCCTGAAAGAGGCGGACATGAAACCACAAATTTCTTTGCGTATTTTGGACGATCTGCTCATCTAAGCTATTAAGTACATTAAACTGATCGGGATGAGTGTCTACACGCATTTTGCTTTCTCTTAAAATATCCCCCAGCATTTTAAACTCCACATTAAAAATAGACCGGTAATCCCAGTTCACCTCAGGGTGAGTGCCCAGGGGAACAAGCGCGGAGGTTATTCTGTAAAAATGAATCTCCTTCTTGCGGTTATACTCCAGAATCTGTTTTAACGCCATTAAATTGGCGTAAGTCACCTGTTTCAGTTTATTTATTTTTTCCTCCGCCCTTAATTTTTGATAATACTTATAAGTGACATTACCTGAGGATGTCGTGTGGGGAAGCCCTAAAGCGATTGCCACATAACCCAGTCTCACCCGCATTAATCCACCGCCTTTAAAGAAAATTGTATGCAAAATGCTATAGAAAACTTGCTTACGCCAAGCTTATCAAGCGTAGGCGGAAGCTTTAGTTGCACTTAGGCATAACCGTTCCGTAAATTTTTTGATACGCCCCAAAATGCTAAAAAATTTGTAAAAAATATCACTTTAAACACTTGAATTTATTTTTATCTAGTATAATATAATAATCATATTAAGCGCATACAGACCGCTCCAACGCGGTTTTTTATATGGAATTTTTCAACAGAAACTGAGGAGGGTTAATTTCAATGGAACAATATTTGTTAGCTTTTCAAAGATGGAAAGAGAATATGCGGAATAACGAAGAATTAATGAACGAACTCCTTTCTATTGAAAAAGATCCGAGTCAAATTGAAGAGCGTTTTTATAAATATCTGGAATTCGGCACTGGTGGTATGCGCGGTGTTATTGGGGCAGGCACTAACCGCATGAATATCTTCACCGTTCGCAAAGCAACCCAGGGGCTGGCCAATTATCTGAACAAAGCCCTTCCGAATGAAGAGAAAAAAGTGGTCATTGCCTACGACTCACGTTATAAATCAAGGGAATTTGCCCTTGAAGCAGCATTAGTCCTGGCTAATAACGGGATCACCGCATACATATTTACGCAAATTACCCCGACCCCCTTACTATCCTTCGCGGTTGTACAATTGCAGGCATCTGCAGGAATCGTCATCACCGCCAGTCATAATCCGAAGGAATACAATGGCTATAAAGTCTATGGGGAACACGGGGGACAACTTACCGACGCTTTGTCCAAAGCCGTTACGGCGGAAATATTGCAGATCGAAAACGAATTCGCCATCACTGTTGCCGATCAACAGACGGCCGAAAAAGAAGGAAAACTGATCTGGATTAATGATGAGATCCTTGAGCTGTATATTAAAGAAACAAAAAAATTACTGCTGAACGAAGAACTACTGAAAGATGCCGGGGAACTGAGCATCGTCTATACCCCCCTGCATGGAACCGGACTCATCCCTTTGACTCGGCTCCTGGAGGAAAGCGGCTTTTCGAACGTCCATCCGGTTAAAGAACAAATCACTCCGGATTGTTCTTTCCCTACGGTCATCACCCCCAATCCCGAAGAAAAAGCGGCCTGCGCTCTGGCGATCGACCTGGCTGCGAAAATAAAGGCCGATATCGTCTTAGCCACCGACCCTGATGCGGATCGGGTTGCACTTACCGTCAGAACCAAAAATAATGAGTATCTAAGTCTTACCGGGAACCAAACCGGGGCGCTCCTGATTGATTATTTACTACAAATGAGGGCCAAAAAAGGCCTCCTGCCCGCAAACGGCATTATCATCAAAACTATTGTCACCTCCGAACTGGGTGTAACCATCGCAAAGGATTACGGGATCAAACACCTGGATGTCCTGACCGGATTCAAATATATCGGCGAAAAAATTGCCGAATACGCTGAAACAAAGTGCCACACCTTTCTTTTCGGGTACGAAGAAAGCTACGGTTATCTCATCGGTGATTTTGTGCGCGATAAAGATGCCGTGCAAACCTGTTTGCTGCTTGCGGAAATGGCTCTGTATTACAAAAAACAAGGGACCGATATCGCGGAACGTCTAGAAGCACTATACCAGCAATACGGATACTTTCAGGAGGATCTGGTCAATATCACTATGCCCGGCTTAAAAGGGCAGGAACAGTTGTGCAAGGTCATGGACTATTTTCGGAATAACCCGCCCCAAGAAATCAAGGGCAACAAAATAACGGTGAGAAAAGATTATCTCACCGCTAAAGTAATCGATTGCGCCTCGATCACAAATTCCCCCATTGATTTGCCTTGCTCGAATGTCCTCCAATATTTCTTTACGACCGGTTCCTGGTGTTGCATCCGGCCTTCCGGGACAGAACCGAAACTCAAAATTTATTTTGCCGTCAAAGGAAAAAATCGGCAGGATACTGAACAGCAACTGACCACACTGAAACAGGGCTTCCTCGAAATAATTGAATCGCTGTAAAATCTTTACATCCTACTTTTGTTTGATCGAATACCGAGCGGAAAAAGGAGTTTCTCCTTTTTCTTTTTTTATGTCATGCCGCATATTGGCATAAAGGTACTCCAAAATCTTATAAATCAGTTCCTTTTCCTTGACCGCGCCTATTTCGTGCGCAATTTCCTCGACCGTAAAAGACCGCCCGGCCTGGAACCTTAAAAAGCGTAAGACTTCATGCTGCAACTCGATATAGAAGCTGGCACCCTTTTTCCCTAATTCTACCCCGGGCTGATGATAAGCGTTTACATTAATCAAACCGGCGTATAAACCAACGGCTCTTTCAAAAAGCGCAATTAACACGCCCATTTTCCGTGGATCCAATTTCTCCAGACTGATGGTTAAAGAACAGCGTTTCTTTTGCTTCAACGCCCGGCGCGTTCCTTCCATAAAGGCCTTCAAATAATCCCCGCTCGTGATGTCCTTTTCCACAAAGACCGGCTTCTTCCGCTGGTCCTTCTTTATTTCCACAAAAACAACCAAGGCATCATATACGCCATCCAGCAATTGCTGGACATAGGCATGCTGATCCGTTGACCCCTTATTGCCAAACACAGTCAATCCTTCATGAACCGTGCGGTTCTCCAAATCTTTTTCTTTCCCCAACGACTCCATAATTAACTGCTGCAAATAGCGGGACATTAATTGCAGACTATCCCGATAAGGCAAAACAACCATATTCCCTCTCTTGCGTTTTTTCACGTG
Source organism: Peptococcia bacterium (assembly GCA_050951585.1). GTDB lineage: Bacteria > Bacillota > Peptococcia > DRI-13 > DTU073 > UBA3937. The sequence goes on from JBMNJI010000013.1 coordinate 68,961, forward strand.
ATAATACCACGCCGCCGCCAGGATCGCCGCGGGATTCTCAAAGATTAAAGAAACCCTGCTGGCCTGGTCACATTCCCGCGCGCCGGCCAAAAACTCCTGAAGATCAAGGCCTTGCAGCGCAAGCGGCAACAACCCTACCGCTGAAGTTACCGAGCTGCGTCCGCCCACCCAATCCCAGATATAAAAGCGTTTCAGCCACCCTTCTTCCTCAGCCAGCCTGTCCATTTTACTGCCTGCTGTGGTAATCGCCACCGCCTGACGGGCAAAATCAATTTTCCGGGCGGCAAAATATTGTTGCGTCTCCAGCATCCCGTTACGGGTTTCGACGGTTCCGCCGCTCTTGGAAATAACAATCACCAGCGTTTCCGCCAAATAATCCTCTAACTCCCCCAACACCCGGGCAATACCGTCGGGATCGGTGTTATCCAGAAAATAACCTTTGAGCCCGTCCTTGGCTTGCTGAAAACCAAAAGCATCATGCAACAGCATCGGACCAAGGGCTGACCCGCCAATCCCAATTAGGAGAAATCGACTAAATGCTTTCCCCTGCGCAGACACCAGCTGTCCCTCCCGAATTTTCCGGGCAAAGGCCTTAATCCTGGCGACAGTATCTGTTATTTCCTGCCCAATCTTTTTATCGGGAGCGAGCGCCGCATCTCTTAACCAGTAATGGCCCACCATCCTGTTTTCATCAGGATTAGCGATGGCCCCGTGTTCCAATTCTCTCATCCCCTGAAAGGCCTTTTGAAAGATGGGCTTCATCTCCTCAAGATAGCCCGCGGGAAAATCGATGCAACTATAATCTATCGCCAACCCTAAAGCTTCGTTAATATACTGTCCTTGCTGAAAGGCCTCCCAACCACCCTGTCTATTCATGATCCGTTCACCCCTGCTTCTCAAATTGTCTGTTCTATGCTTATTTTACCATTTCTGTGGCCTTGCCTTACCGTCCGCATTTTGCAACCAGCGCGCTGATTCTCCGCGCCAGCTCACCGGTCAAAGCCCCTTTTTTACAACGCCACTCCCAATTACCCCCTACCGTACCCGGCTGATTCATCCTCGCTGAAGAACCAAGACAAAGGAAATCCTGCAGCGGAACGATCGCCCACTTTGCTCTGCTTTGCATCACTGTTTCGATGAATTCCCAACAAATCTTTTCACACGCTACCTGATCCCATTTCTCCCTGCTCTCTTTATTTAACTGCGCCAGTATTTTCTTTTCGAACCAGCCGCGTAAGGTATTATTATCATGTGTACCTGTATAATACACATAATTTGTCTCCGCCGTATGCATCATTTCCGGCCCGGGAAGGGGACGCTCGGTGATAGACTCCCGATCAACGAACTGCAAAACCTTCATCCCCGGAAAACCAAACTTATTTTTCAACTCCACTACGGCCGGTGTAATTATCCCTAAGTCTTCCGCAATCAGTGGCAATTCTCCCAGATAAGCGGTAATGACCTGAAAAAAGTTTTCGGCCGGTCCCTTGACCCACCGGCCATTAACTGCGGTCAGTTCTCCTCCGGGTATCTCCCAATAAGCTTCAAACCCCCGGAAGTGATCGATGCGGATATAATCAACCAGTTCCAGCAAAACCTTAATCCGTTCCCGCCACCACAAATAATCATTCTCGGCCATGTTCCGCCACTTGTAGATCGGGTTGCCCCAAAGCTGACCCGTTGCACTGAAATAGTCCGGCGGTACACCGCCCACCTTCAGAGGATTACCCAGCTCATCCAATTCAAATAAGCGGGGATTAACCCAGGTATCACTACTATCATAAGCCACATAAATGGGCAAATCACCGATCAGGCTGATTCCTTTGGCGGAGGCGTATTGCCGGAAATTGTGCCATTGCCGGAAAAATTCATACTGCAAAAAAATCTGATAGTCGATTTCCGCCGCAAGCATACTTTCCCACCGTTTCAGAGCAGCCGGCTGCCGCAAAGCAATCTCTTTTTCCCAAAAATTCCACGGAACATTATGAAAATATCTTTTCAACGCCATAAAAAGTGCATAATCGGCCAGCCAAAAGGAGTTTTTCTCCACAAAACACCGATAGGCGGCCCCTTTTTCGCCTTCCTTGCCGCCGCAAAGGAAGCTGGCATAAGCCTGTCGGAAAATCCGCTCTTTATACTCCGCACAAGCCTGATAAGCAACCTTTTCTTCAGGAAAAGAAGGTACTTTCTTTAACTGCTCCCCTGACACCAACCCGTCTTGCCGCAATTCATCCAAACTGATGAACAAAGGGCTCCCCGCAAACGCCGAAAAAGACTGATAAGGTGATTCACCAAAACCAATCGGGTTGAGCGGCAAAACCTGCCACAGTCTTAAATTGCTTTCCGCCAGAAAATCAACAAAATCCCGCGCCTCTTGCCCCAAATCCCCAATTCCGTATCGGGAAGGAAGAGAAGTAGGATGAAGCAAAACACCTCCGGCTCTCGCTAATTGCACCACATTACCTCCTGACCGCTAATCCTGCTTCCTGATTTTCATGAGCACTTTTCCTTCCAAGGGCGGCAATTTAATCATCAGGGACGCCCCGTTGCCCGCTTCTTTCTTTTGGCCTTCCAACTCCTTTTCCTGCGGGAATATTTCTTTCCAGGTACCCCGGTCCTCATCACTCAAACCAACCCGTACCTTGACTTCTGCTTCCTTATTCCTGTTTAACAAAATCAGGAACTGTTCCTCGGCCTCCTGCCGGTAAAAGCCGTAAACATCCCCTTCACAATAGGCGGTCTGCCACTGTCCTTTTTGCAAAGCCGCATAATTATTTCGGAGGGCGATAACCTTTTTGTAGTAACTGACCAAGCCTTTTTCTTCTCTTCCCCAGGGATAAGGACCGCGATTGTACGGATCGGCGTATCCTTCCATCCCGGCCTCATCACCATAATACACTGCCGGTACGCCGGGAAAACACATCTGAAAAAGCACCGCTAACTTTAAGCGCGACAAACCAAGCCGGCGTTGTCGCGGCGTCAGACGGGCCTTTTCTTTGTCTTTCGGATGAACATGGTGTTCTTCCGGTGCTTCACCTAAGATGGTAAGGGCTCTGGGAACATCATGACTGCCCAGTAAATTCATGAGATTATAGAAATGGGGGGCCGGATAGTTTTCCGCCAGATTCATTAACCTGCGATGTACGCCCACGGCATCAATGCGCCCCAGCAAAAAATCCAGCACAATATTGCGAAAGGGATAATTCATGACCGAATCCAGTTCTTCTCCCCACAGATACTCCCGATTCTCTCCGTAACTAATCTTATTAGAGGCGTCCTCCCATACTTCCCCCAATAAAATAGCCTCCGGATTTGCTTCCTTGATCACTGAGCGCAGTTTTTTGATAAAATCATCCGGTAATTCATCAGCAACATCAAGCCGCCAACCTGCCGCGCCCATTCTCATCCAATACCGGATCACACTATCCTCATCATAGAGGAGATACTGCTGATAGGAAGGATTCCTTTCATCCACATTCGGTAATGAACCGTTTCCCCACCAACTGTCGTATTCATCCGGATAACGGTTAAAACGGTACCAGCTGAAAAACGGTGAACTGGGCGATTGATAAGCACCCAGACCGGGGTAATTTCCTTCTTTATTAAAGTAAATGCTGTCACTGCCCGTATGACTAAAAACACCATCCAGCATAATCCTGATGTTATACTCCCTGGCCTTCTCGCATAATTCCCGAAACGTCTCGTTCGTACCAAACATCGGGTCAATATTTTTATAATCAGCCGTATCATACTTATGATTACTGGAAGACTCAAAAATCGGATTAAAATAAATTACCCCAATCCCCAATTCTTTTAGATAAGGCAGTTTTTTAATGACCCCTTTCAGATTACCGCCGAAAAAATCCCAACGCAAAATGGCCCCGGTTTCCGGTTCCTTGATATAGAACGGCGTATCATCCCACCGGCCATGAATCAGCGAGCCCTTCTTCGGATTATCCACGGTCCCGTCCTCATTGCCGTTGTAAAAACGGTCTACGAAAATCTGGTACATCACACTTTCCGTGAACCAGGTTGGGATCTGAAAATCCTTATATACCGTAATTTGAAAAGGGGGCGGCACTTGCTCCCTCAGCAAGCCTTCCCCTCCCCACCTTTCATTGTTATTGCCGTAGTAATAAACCTTACCCCCGGTAATCACCACAAAATAATACCAATACAGTCCAAGCTCCGCAGTAGTTATTTCTGTTTGCATCAATACGGTTGTTCCCCGACTTTTTTCCAAGCGCAACTCCTGGTCTTCCGCCCGACCGTTATTCCTCCACAGGCGTAAAAACACGCTCTCTACTTTTGAGCTTGTTTTTAGTCCCAGCCGAAGGGTAACACTTGCGCCCGCAGGAACAGCCCCGAAAGGGCTACGGTATTCCAAATCATGCGTATCATGACGAATCCAGGTTATGCTCATTTTTTGATCACCCTAATTAAATTATTTGTCTTACCTATCTTACGCTCAATCAGCCAAAAGTGATTCATAGAGAGCAATATATGTCTGGGCGGAAGTATTCCAGCTGTAATTTGCTTTAAAAGCATTCTTGACAATATTATTCCATACTACGGGCTGATTATTATAAAACTCCAGCGCCCGCTTAATGGTAAACAGAAAATCATGAGCATTAAAGTTCGTAAAGCTGAACCCGTTACCTTCTCCGGTAAACTCATTGTAAGAGGTAATCGTATCTTTCAGCCCGCCTGTTTCTCTCACTACCGGCAACGTCCCGTAGCGCAGCGCGATTAAATGGCTTAACCCGCATGGTTCAAACAGAGAGGGCATCAAATAAAGATCAGAGGCCGCATAAATCTTACGAGCCATCCCTTCATTAAACATGAGGAAAAGTCTCATTTTGGCGGAATGCCTTTCGGCCGCACTTCTTAAGGTGTTTTCATAGCCCCATTCGCCCATGCCCAGGATAATCAACTGCACATCCAAGGCCATTAACTCATCCAAAATATAGGAAAGCAAATCCAGGCCCTTTTGCCTTGTTAATCTGGTTACCATCCCCAAAAGCGGAACATCCCGAACCGGCAAACCCAGGTCTTCCTGCAGCATGACCTTATTCTGCTCTTTTTTCGCCAGTGATGTCCGGTAATTAACATAAATGTGCGGATCGGTCTCCGGATTATACTTGCTATAGTCAATCCCATTAATAATCCCTTGCAATTTACCCTCGTATTTTTGCAAAATGCCGTCCAGATTTTCGCCAAAATAAGGCGTTTTTATTTCCTGCGCATATGTATCACTTACCGTGGTAACCTTATCGGCATAAACAATCCCGGCTTTCATAAAATTAACGTTACCGTAAAACTCCAGGGCTTCGTGATAATGATAGGAAGAATTAAGCCCTAAGAGGTCTTCAACGGAGATGTGGAAGACGCCTTGATATTTTAAATTGTGGATTGTAAATACTGTTTTAATCTTTTCGTATAAAGGATTATCCTGATAAAATTCTTTCAAAAACATGGGGACTAAAGCAGTATGCCAATCATTACAATGTAAGATATCCGGGCGAAAGCCTTCCATATAGGGGAGACTTTCCAAGACGGCCCGGCAGAAGAAAGAAAACCTTTCGGCTTCGTCAAAGTAGCCATAAATGCCATCCCGTTTAAAATACATTTCATTATCGATAAAGTAATAGGTAATACCCCGGAACTCCAGGACCTCCAGCCCGGCGTACTGATTTCTCCAGCCGACCGGTACGCTGAAGCTTCTGATATGGACCATCTCTTTTCTTAAGTCCGCCGGAATGTTCCCGTATTTAGGCAAAATAACCCGGGCATCAACCTTCTTCTTCTTAATGGCTTGCGGTAAGCTTTCTATCACATCACCGAGACCGCCGGTTATCGCAAATGGAGCACACTCAGATGCTACATAAAGCACTTTCAACATTTAAACAAAACCCTCCCTAATCTCTTTATTTTTTGGTATGATGATGGGCTCTTGACATAGACTAACCAGTTTGGTTCCCTTATGAACGTGGACCCCTTTATCGATGATTACTTTATCCAAAACAACATCCTCATCGATTTCTACCTTCGGCATTAAGATACTATTGCGCACGACAGCACCATGTCCAATTTTCACCTTGCGAAAAAGAATGCTGTTTTCTACGTTTCCCTCAATAATACACCCATTTGAAGCTAAAGCATTACGAATCTGCGATTCTTCACAATATCTGGCAGGTGGACCATCTTTCGTTTTGGTGTAGATCATGCCCCTGGAAAAAAACAGTTCCTGCAAGACATCTTTGTCCAACAAATCCATCTGATGTCGGAATAAGCTTTGCCATGAATTAATAATTCCCAAATAACCTTCATGCTCATAGCCATATATTTTTAGTTGTTTGGTGCGGGCTGCCAGCACATCACCAACAAAATCCCATTTTCCGGTTTTTAGACACTCTTTAATGCAGGATAACAGAAGCGACTTTTTCAGTAGATAGATATCCATGGAGACTATGCTGCCTGCCGCAGGAACACCTAAAGTTACGGTGGTGATCCGCTGCTCTTTGTCTGCCTGTAGATACGTCCCCCGGGCCGTATCCGCCTCTAAAAATCTGTAGCCTCGCTTGTAGACAATCGTAATATCTGCTTCCTTCTTTTTATGAAAAGCCAATACTTCACGCAAGTCTATATTGCAAATGATATTACTGCCGGAAATAAGCACATATTCCTGCCGGCAATTATCCAGATAATCCATATTCGCATAGATATCCTCGAGGTCCATTCTTCTTTTGTTTTCCGTATGATCCGTCGAAGCCGCGGGAAGAATAAATAGCCCGTCCTGTTTCCGGTCTAAGCCCCAGTCTTCTCCTCGGCCCAAATGGTCCACCAGCGAACGCATATTGAAGGAGGTGACAATGCCAATATTACATATTCCCGCATTGACCATATTCGATAACGGAAAGTCCACCAGCCGGTATTTTCCGCCAAAATGAATCGCGGCCACACAACGGTTTTTTGTGATCTGCCGAAAAGCCTTTTCATCCTTAATATGATGAATCAGCCCCATTACTTCTTTCATGAGCAAAATTCCCTTCTTAAAAATAATTCAACCGAGTAATTCCTGACTAACATCTTCAGCCTTACTGGCAACCTTTTTTAGGCGCAAAAGCCGCCCAACCTGGGAATTTTCCGGTAAAGTGATACTATCCTCAATTACCGTTATGCCGTCCCCGCCAATGAGTGAACCATCTTTAACCACCGTGTTTTCCCCGATAATTGACTTTTCAATGCGCACTCTCTCCCCAATTACTACGCCCGGCATAATAATCGAATCCTTAATCCAGGAATCCGGCCCGACGGTAACTCCGGGGAAGAGAATAGAATGTTCCACCTTCCCTTCCAGCATACACCCATCGGAGATTAGCGAATTAATGACCTCCGCCTTTGCACTGATAAAGTGGGGCGGTTGCAGCACAGGGGCGGAAAAAATACGCCATTCGTTGTCAAAGAAGGTTAAACAGCTCCGGTCATCCAAAATATCCATACTGGCTTCCCAGTAACTTTCGACCGTACCAACGTCCCGCCAGTACCCTTGAAAAGCATAAGCATACATTTTCAATCCTTCGCTGAGAATCAGCGGAATCACATTTTTCCCGAAATCATGAGCGGACATTTCATCTGCGGCATCCTTCAGCAGGTAACTTTTTAAAACATCCCAATTAAAAATATAGACGCCCATGGAAGCAAGGTTACTTTTGGGATTGGCCGGCTTCTCTTCGAATTCAATAATCCTGCCGTCTTCGTCTGTGTTCATGATGCCAAACCGCGGGGCTTCGTCCCAGGCCACCTCCATCACGGAAATAGTCACGGCAGCGTCTTTGGCCTGATGTTCTTTCAGCATTAAGGAATAATCCATCTTATAAATATGGTCGCCGGAAATAATGAGGACATATTTAGGATTATACTTCTCAATAAAATCAAGGTTTTGGTAAATAGCATGGGCTGTCCCCTTATACCATTCTCCCCCGTCTTCCCGTTGATAAGGCGGTAAGATCGTTACCCCGCCATTGGCACTATAGCAATGAAAATCCCAGGCATTACCGATGCCAATATAGGAATTAAGTACTTGGGGTTTGTACTGTGTTAACACCCCCACCGTATCAATTCCGGAATTGACACAATTACTTAAGCTGAAATCGATGATCCTGTATTTTCCGCCAAAAGGCACGGCAGGTTTTGCCAAATTTTTAGTTAAGAGTCTGAGGCGGCTTCCCTGACCACCAGCGAGAAGCATCGCGATACATTCTTTACTTTCCATCTTATTCATCTCCTGGTTTTTTAAATACAATGGGAAGGATGGTATCACCTTGCGCAGACAGGTTGTTTCTTACACCGGCTTTAAATTCCAAATCCCCACAGCATATTCATTGATTGTCCGATCGCTGGAAAAAACACCGGCATTGGCCACGTTGGCAATACTCATCTGAAGCCATTTTTCCCTGTTACTATATAACTCATCGATTTTTTCCTGGGCAGCCATGTACGAGCATAAATCCTTCAGGACAAAAAACTCATCATTATAGTGTAAAAGATGCTCGTAAATTACCATAAACTCGTCCTTGTCCGCCCCTAAAAAACCGCTAACCAATTGATCAACTACCTTCTTGATCGCCTCTTCCCTGTTATAAATATCCCGCGAAGAATAACCGCCATAGCGATAATAATTTAAGACTTCTCCTGCCGTTAAACCGAAAACAAAGAAGTTTTCCGCCCCGACCTTTTCGAAGATCTCAATGTTGGCCCCGTCAAGGGTCCCGATGGTTACTGCTCCGTTCATAATGAACTTCATATTGCCGGTTCCGGAGGCCTCTTTACTTGCCGTGGAAATCTGTTCGCTTACGTCTGCTGCCGGAATAATCAGTTCGGCCAGGGACACATTATAGTTCTCCAGGAAAACAACCTTCAGCTTTCCGCCGATGCGCTTGTCATTATTGATTATTTCGGCCAGGGTATTAATTAGTTTTATCACTTTTTTAGCCAAATAATACCCCGGGGCGGCTTTACCCGCAAAAATAAAAGTGCGGGGATTCATGGGAAGGTCCGGATTCTTCAATAATTTGTTATAAAGGTGCATGATATGTAAAGCGTTCATCAACTGTCTTTTATAGGCATGAATCCTTTTGATATGAATGTCAAAAATAGAATGGGGATCAACTTCCCAGCCGGTAGTATCCTTAATATATTGCGCTAATCTCTCTTTATTGGCCAGTTTTATCTGGGCAAACTCTTCCTGGAAAAACTGGTCGTCTTTAAAAGGCAGTAAATTGATTAAATCAGTAGGATGTTTTATCCAGCCTGACCCGATTGTATCAGTGATTAAGCGGGCCAGCCGGGGATTAGCCATCAATAACCATCGGCGATGTGTGATGCCGTTGGTTTTATTATTAAACTTATAAGGAAAATAATCATAAAACTGATGCATCACCTGCTTTTTAAGAATCTCCGAATGGATCTTCGCCACGCCGTTCACACTGTTACTTCCGGCTAAAGCTAAATGGGCCATTTTTACATAACCGTCACTAATAATGGCCATTTCCCGGATCTTTTCCATGTCGGAGCACCAATTCCATAATTCGCGGCAAAAACGCTCATTGATCTCTTCGATAATCATGTAAATACGCGGTAAGAGGTTTTGAAACATTTCAACCGGCCACTTTTCCAAAGCCTCGGGCATAATCGTATGGTTTGTATAGGATACGGTGGCCACAACAATCTTCCAGGCCTCCTCCCAGCTCATTCCTTCTTCATCAAGCAAAATCCGCATTAATTCGGGAATAACCAGGGCCGGATGGGTATCATTAATATGGATGGCCACTTTGTCCGGAAGGGTGTGGAAAGTCAAATATGACTTTTTATAACGGCGGACAATACTCTGCAAGCCCGCCGAAACGAAAAAGTATTGCTGTTTTAGTCTTAAACGACGGCCTTCATAATAAGAATCATCCGGGTAGAGAATTTGCGAAACAGATTCCGCTGCGTATTTCCTTTCCACCGCTTTCATATAATCGCCGCGCTGAAAAGAATAATAGTCAAATTCCTCTTCAGGTGCTTCCGCACTCCAAAGGCGCAGGGTATTGACAATACCATTCCGGTAACCAACCAAAGGTATATCGTAAGGCACCGCAAGGGCCGACTCATATTCCTCATGACTGAACACCATCCGGGCATCCACATACTGAACCCTAACCTTGCCGCCAAATCTTACCTCCACGGCTTTATCCGGCCGGCGGAACTCCCAGAGATACCCTTTCTTCAGCCAGTCATCGGGTGTTTCCACCTGCTCCCCATTTTCAATTCTTTGTTCGAACATGCCGTAGCGATACCTAATCCCGCAGCCATGTCCGGCGAAACTTTGTGAAGCTAAGGAATCCATAAAGTCGGCGGCCAAACGGCCCAGTCCACCACTGCCTAACCCGGCGTCCGGTTCCTCTTTCTCCAAATCAGCCAAACTGATCCCCAACTCATCCAGCCCATCCTTTACAATGTTTTTCAAACCAAGGTTAACCAGATTGTTGGTTAAAAGACGCCCCATCAGAAACTCAATGGAAAAATAATAGACCTCTTTTACCCTTTTTTTCTTATAATATTGATTGGTTTCATACCACTGGTCGCTGAGAAGATCTTTGATCAAACGGGCCAGGACATCATATTTCTCCTGCGTACTGCCTTCCTCCAGCGGTTTTCCGTATGTCTTGATGAATTTATTTAAGTAAGCCTCTTTGAAAGCATTTTTATCTTTAAACATACAAAACCTCCTGCTCCGCTATATGATTAACCTAAGTTATCTTCCCCTAAAACGCGCATCTTTATCTCTTTTTCTTTCTTTAAATATACACACGCCAGAGGAGGCATCTGGATCACCAGTGAATAAGGCTGTCCATGCATGGCCATTTCCTCCGTTTGGAGCTCTCCCGGATTTAGTTTGCCCGAGCCTCCGAATTCGGGGTTATCACTGTTCAAGATCTCCCGGTAGACCCCCGCACATGGCACTCCGATGCGATAATCCTCATAATAATGCGGCGTAAAATTGCAGATTACCACGACAAAATTATCTTTATCCTTGCTCCAGCGCACAAAAACGAGAATGCTTTGCACGTTATTGTGACAATCAACCCACTGAAAGCCCTCCCAGCTTTGATCCAGATCCCAGAAGGCTTTCTCTTCCCGATAAATCCAATTCAATGTTCTCGTATATTGATGAAACCTGCGGTGCGTTTCAAAATCGAGCATTTTCCATTCCAGCTCTTCATAGTACCGCCATTCAATGAACTGGGCAAATTCTCCACCCATAAACAGTAGTTTCTTCCCGGGATGAGCGATCATATAACCAAAAAACGTGCGCAGATTGGCAAACTTCTGCCAGTAATCACCCGGCATCTTGTCAATCAATGATTTTTTCCCGTGAACCACCTCGTCATGGGATAATGGTAAGATGAAATTCTCAGAAAAGGCATACATAAAGGAAAAAGTCAATAAATTATGATGCCACTTTCTATGGATAGGCTCCTTTGCCATATATTCCAAACAATCATTCATCCAGCCCATATTCCATTTATAATTAAAACCCAAGCCTCCGGCATATGTAGGTCCGGTTACTAATGGCCATTCGGTTGACTCTTCCGCGATCATTAAGACGTTGGGAAAATAAGAAAAACAGACTTCATTTAATTTCTTTAAAAAGGCAATGGCGTTTAAATCCCCGTTCCCGCCATATTGATTGGGGGTCCACTGTCCCGATTCCTTCCCGTAATCCAGATAAAGCATGCTGGCAACCGCATCAACTCTTAGCCCGTCAATATGAAAGACATCAAACCAAAAAATTGCATTGGAGATTAAAAAGCTTTGTACTTCCGGCCTGCCATAATCAAATTTCATGGTGCCCCAACCCGGAATTTCCTCTTTTTCATAGAGAAATCTACCATCAAAATTAGCCAGGCCATGAGCATCTTTGCAAAAATGAGCGGGCACCCAGTCTAGAATTACGCCGATCCCCTTTTGATGGCAACGGTCTACGAAATACATAAAGTCGTGAGGATTGCCATAGCGGCTGGTTACCGCATAATAACCGGTAATCTGGTACCCCCAGGAACCATCAAAGGGATGTTCACACACGGGCATTAACTCAATATGGGTATAACCCATCTGTGCCACATAATCCACCAGGATATCGGCCATTTCCCTGTAGGTGTAATAACTGCCGTCCTCTTTCTGTTTCCAGGAACCGAGATGCACTTCATAGATTAATTGAGGCTGATTAAAAATATCCTCCGTCTTACAGCGCTTTTCTATCCATTCCTGATCTCCCCATTGATAGCCTGACAGATTAAAAACACGCGAGGCCGAGAGGGGCCTTAATTCCGACCAAAAGGCATAGGGGTCGGCTTTATGCAGTATTTGACCCGACGAAGTGAGAATCTCATACTTATAAGCATCCCCGTTCTTGGCCCCCGGGACGAAAACAGTCCAGAGACCGGATTCCGGGATTCTTTCCATGGGAGTTGAATAGCCCTGCCAATCATTAAACTGCCCGATTACTCTTACCTCGGCAGCATTAGGTGCCCAGACGGAAAATCTCACTCCTGTGTTTTCATTTTCCTGTCCTTCACAAGCCCCCAGCATCTCATAACTTTTATAAAGATTCCCTTGATGAAAAAGATATACTTCATAGGGAGTTGGTCCGCTATCCCTCACGCTCATACTTCCTCTCCACCTAATAATTTTATGAACAATTTTTATAATTGTCAATACCGTACCAAATGGCGAAAATCAAGGAAAAATAGCACTATTTTATACAAAAACCCTGCTTTTTTTTAGCATAAAACCGAAAAATTGTTAAATCATGTTTATTTTATGCAGCCATAGTGTGGAGGCCCCAATAACACCGCCGTAATACCCTTGGGAAGCCTTATGTATATGGGCCTTACCTTTAAAGACAGGAAAAACATTTTTCTCGATAAGGGCAAACAAGTCCGGGGAGATTATTTCTGCCGCTTCCGCCACACCACCTCCTATGCTTATTTCATCCGGATTAAATAAATTAATCAGATTGGCCAACCCTACCGCCAGATAAAACACCGTTTCCTCCACAATCCTCCGCGCCTGTGCATCTCCCTCCCTGGCACACTGAAAGATAAGCTCTGGCGTTAATTCTTTGCCCATACTGTCCTTGGCCCGCCTGGTAATTCCGGAAGCGGAAACCAATGTTTCCCAGCAACCTCGGCCACCGCAATTACACGGAGAGCCATGGGGCTCGATCACCATATGTCCGGCCTCTACACCCGAACCAAAACTGCCGGTATAGAGATGCTTATTCAGAATTAGCCCCGAACCAATACCGGTGCCAAGCGTAATGCTTAAAAAGGTGTTACTGTCTTGTGAGCTCCCGTAAAAGTATTCACCCAGACAAGCCGCGTTGGCATCATTGATTATGCGCACGGGCAGGCCAGTGTTTGCGGCAAACCTCGTTCTAATCTCCAGTTCACCCCAGCCTAAATTAGGACAATAAAGACAATACCCTTGCGGATCATCTACCGCGCCCGGTAAAGCTAAGCCAACTCCCAGCACCTTTTCCGGTGAAGCTTCCCGCAACAAGCCGACTAAATCCTCGATTTGCCCCAGAATCACGGCCGGTTCTTGCTTTTTCGCGGTGGAAATGACATGTCGCGCCAAAAGCTGCCCTTCTTCATCAACCAAACCCGCCTTGATATTTGTGCCCCCAACGTCGATCCCAATGGCAACGCCTTTTTTCATATTACCTCGCAATTTTGATCTTTGTGTTATTAAAAATATTTTCACCTACTAACATATTATATAATTTACAGATATTAAGCAACCTCAATTGTGAAATAATTGTGATATGAATATATATAGTGATAAGAACGCAATTGAAGAGAAAGAGCCCATGTTTGGCTTATTAACGCTTAACATAGGCTCTTTTACACATCTCGTTTTCTTACAGATCTTTGGTCGAAATCTCGACAGCATTACTAAATGCAGATTTATTCCCTTTCAGATCATAAGCTTCAACTACATAGATATACAGCTGACCCTTTTTCACATTCTTATCGATCGTGGTGATTTCATCCCCTTCATCAAAATCATCTGCATCTACCGACCACTTCTTTTCTGCGTCCGAACTGTTATCAGGGTTAAAACGATATACTGTGTAACCTTCAACACCTATGTTGTCTTCGGAAGGTTCCCAGATTAAATACACATTATAGGTATTCCCTTGCTTTCTAAGATCACCCATTAATGTCCCCGGTTTTGTCGGTCTCTCTTTATCATCACGATCCTTTTTCTTACTTTCACTGGCCTCGGAAGACCCGGCGGAATTATACGCCTTCACATAAATTTCGTATTTATCTTTCTTGGCCAAATTCTTAATGGTGCAAGAAGTATTTTTGGTCTCATAAGTCTGGAAATCCGACTCGTTATCCCATTTATAGTACACTTTATAGCCGACCGCTCCGCTCGATGCATCCCAAGAAACTTTCACCGATCCATTCGATTTTTCCTCGACATTTAGATTCTTGGGTGGTTTCGGCACCTTTGCCTTGCTGATCGTTATTGTTTTTGTCTTACTTCTGGGCGAAACCCCTTCGCTATTCTTCGCGGCCACTGAGAACTCATAGGTTTTCCCGCTCTTTAAGTTCTTAAACTTTAACTCACACTTCGTTGTTTTATATTCCCATTCTTCATCTTCACATTGAACATAGACGATATAGCTTGTGGCTTCATCAACCTCATCCCAGCTTACAATGACCCGCCCTTCATCCTCTTCTTCAACATCCAGTCCACTCGGCGCCTCAAGTTCTTCGGTGGAATCGGTAATAGTTATTTCTTCACTGTCACTCGGTTTGGATTCCCCTTCATCATTTACGGCTGTTACATAGATCTCGTAAGTATACCCTGCTTTTAAGCCTTTTAACTTTAGCCCGCATGATTTTCTTTCATATTCCCATTTTTTCTTTTCTTCTTTGCTTTCCACATAGACGATGTAACTTGTGGCTTCATCTACTTCGTCCCAGGTAATCGTCAGCCGCCCGTCTGCTTCTTCTTTCAGTTCCAGGCCCGTGGGCGCATCAGGCACATCCGGTTCACTCATCGTAATTTCTTTGCTGGCGCTTAGTTCCGATTCGCCTTCCTCATTTACCGCCGTTACATAAACCTTGTACGTTGCCCCCGCTTGTAATCCCTTTAACTTTAACTGACAGGTCTTTCTCGCAAATTCCCACTTTTTGTCCTCGGCTTTATATTCTACATAAACAATGTAACCCGTCGCTTCATCTACTTCGTCCCAGGTAATCGTCAGCCGCCCGTCTGCTTCTTCTTTCAGCTCCAGGCCTGTGGGCGCATCAGGCACATCCGGTTCACTCATCGTAATTTCTTCGCTGTCACTCGGCTCCGATTCGCCTTCATCATTTACCGCCGTTACATAAACCTTGTACGTTGCCCCCGCTTGTAATCCCTTTAACTTCAACTGACAGGTCTTTCTCGCAAATTCCCACTTTTTGTCCTCGGCTTTATACTCTACGTAAACCGTGTAACCCGTCGCTTCATCTACTTCGTCCCAGGTAATCGTCAGCCGCCCGTCTGCTTCTTCTTTCAGCTCCAGGCCTGTGGGCGCATCCGGCACATCCGGTTCACTCATCGTGATTTCTTCGCTGTCACTCGGCTCCGATTCGCCTTCGTCATTTACCGCCGTTACATAAACTTTGTACGTTGCACCTGCTATTAAACCCTTTAACTTCAACTGACAGGTCTTTCTCTCGAACTCCCACTTTTTATTCTCATCTTTATACTCTACGTAAACCGTGTAACCCGTCGCTTCATCTACTTCGTCCCAGGTAATCGTCAGCCGCCCGTCTGCTTCTTCTTTCAGCTCCAGGCCTGTGGGCGCATCCGGCACATCCGGTTCACTCATCGTGATTTCTTCGCTGTCACTCGGCTCCGATTCGCCTTCGTCATTTACCGCCGTTACATAAAAAATATAAGTGTTCCCCGCTATTAGATTTTTCAACGTAACCTTACAGGTTTTTCTTGTAAACTCCCAGACCTCATCATCTTCTCCACTTTCCACATAGACAATGTATTCTGTGGCGTCATCAACTTCATCCCAGGTCACTGTGACTTTCCCGTTTGCCGTTTCCTCTACATCCAGTCCCGTCGGTGCGTCGGGTACTCCCACTGTTACCGCTGCATATACCGGTAACGCCGTTAAGATAAAGATACCTAAGGCAATAACAAGAAAATTACGAATAGATCTTCCCCCGGAAAACATAAAAAAACTCCTCCTTAAAAATACTTTCATAATTAAAGTATATTTTCAGCGTCTTCACTCTTTCCATTTATTTAAATTGATTAAATATTTTAAATAATACACAACAATTACTTATATTATACACTTTCTATTTTTCTAACGCAACTTCTTTTCTCATTTTTTTGCCATCACTGCATCACGCGAAACTCTTACTTTCCGCTATGCCAAGATAAACCGGATTTCTTAATACCCCTTTTTCCGTTAGCTCCAAATACTGAATTTTGACAGGCAAAAAAGGCGGCAGCCAGATTGCTTTTTCCCCTTTTTCCGGCCGGGGATTCCCGGCAAAAGGAGATTTACTGTCTTTACTGTCCCCATAAACAGCAATCAGACTTTGCAGTTGCTCTCGATCACTTTGTCTTAATCCGCTGGAAACCTTCCCGATGTATTGCAAGCTTTGTTTTTCCCCGGCGCTTTTGAGGCCTACCAGCAACGCTGAAATTTGTCCATCCTTCAGGGCCACTCCTCCTAAGATTGCCTCTATGGTCCGAAAACACTTTATTTTTTGCCAGGTCCTGTTTTTTTCTCCGCAATGATACAGCCCGTTCTTTTCTTTCGCGACAATGCCCTCCATCCCTTTTTCCGCCATAATCTGAAATAATTCTTCGCCGCGGGAATAGTTCTGGCATAGAAAAATATGCCCGGCTGGCCGCAGATGCTTCTGCAAAAGTTTTTGCCGTTCCGCTAAAGGAAGTCCCGTCACAAACTCATTATTTAAATAAAGAAGATCAAACACCAGATAAACAACCGGATGGGCAGACATTAGCTCCGATGTCACTCTTTTTCTTAAATCACGTTGCAATATTTTATGAAAGCTGGGAATGCCTTGTTGTCCTAGGACGATGGCCTCACCATCTAATATCGCATTTTCCCCGGCAAAACAGTCTTTTACTTTTAAGAGCTCCGGGTATTGTTCTGTCCTTAGTCGGCCCTTTTTTGTTCTTAACTCTACGCCCCCGGAAGAAAGAGAGCTGACAATTCGAATCCCGTCCCACTTGATCTGGTAAAGATAACGGGGATCATCAAATGGCTGCGAAACCAAGACCGGCTCCATTGGTTTAATCGTTGGCATCATTTTGCAATAGACCCCTTCTTTAGTTGTTAAGCTTCTTCAGCGAGCTCTGTTGTTATTCTGTTATTCAGAGAGTTATTTCTGTCATATATTTTTCTCCCCTGTACTATGCTTAAATAGGCACAATTAATAAAAGCTGCAAAAACAGCAATCATTAATGAAGGAGAGAAAATGACTGTTGAAATAATTGGGGAAAGTATCATCGCCGGCCTGGCGACATTATTAGGAGGCTTAATTGTTCTTATCACGGGACATCTATCCGAAAAAAGTCTCGCCTTCTTACTGGGCATGGCCGGCGGGGTGATGATTTCCGTAGTAATCTTTGACCTGCTTCCTTCATCGCTTGTTTACGGAAACGCCCTGGTCACCGCTCTCGGTTTTATAATGGGCGTCCTCTTCATGCTTTTTTTAGATATAGTAATTACCTTATCTACCTCATTTAATAATAGACATAATCATAGAGAATCCACTCTGTTCAATCAAAAACGCTTTTTAAAAATGGGGTATCTGATTGCCATCGGCATTGCCCTGCACGACCTCCCTGAAGGCATTGCCATCGCGGTGGGATATGCCGCGGAAGATAGTCTGGGCTTTTTCATTGCCCTAGCCATCGGACTCCATAATATTCCCGAAGGAATGGCCACCGCCGCTCCTTTGGCCCTGGCTGGCATTCCGCCGTTCCGCATCATCCTGACCTGCTTGGGGATCAGCTTCTTTACCCCGCTGGGAGCCCTCCTCGGGATCATGATCATTGCTATTTCCCACAATATTATTTCCCTACTCCTGGCTCTGGCGGGCGGGGCAATGGCTTTTCTCGTCAAAAACGAACTGCTCCCGGAGGCATATCGAAAATATTCAAGCTATGCTACTCTAGGTTTTCTCCTGGGCGCATTCTTAATCCCCTTTTTGGAGTATCTTCAGAAGTTTTAGTTGCACTGAAATATGGCGGAAAAAGTGCATGAAAAAACCCCCCCGGACAAAGACTATTAACCATAAATAAGGGGGGCATTTTTATGCACTTATCTTCCGGTCACCTTGTCCGGCTGGGCAGTATTGGTCTCATCACCGGCATAATCAACGGTTTATTGGGAATCGGCGGTGGCACAATATTGATCCCGGCAATGGTTTTTCTGCTAAATAAAGAACAACACATCGCCCACGGCACATCCCTGGCTGTTATTTTACCCACCGCAATTGTCAGTACTGTTGTCTATCATGCCAATAGCCAAATCGATTGGTCCCTTGCCCTGAAAATTGCCCTTAGCGGCATGGTTGGCGGCTATCTGGGCGCGAAACTGATGGAGCAGATTCCGGCGGCAAGTTTGCGTAGGCTTTTCGGCATCTTTATGGCGGCGGCCGGATTAAGGATGATTTTTTAATGCTGATTTATCTAATCGGACTAGGCATGGGTATTCTCAGCGGCTTGGCCATCGGTGGCGGTACTTTGCTTGTACCCGCCCTCGTCTTTTTTATGCATGTTCCCCAACAGACCGCCCAGGGAATCTGCCTCGCCTCTTTCATCCCCACTGCCCTGGTGGCTGTCCTTACTCATTTACGGCAAAAAAATGTGGATCTTAAATTAGCCTTTTCGCTGACAATCGGCGCGATTGTGGGGGCATTAGTGGGTTCGACCCTGGCCAATCATGTTGATGCCGCCTTATTAAGGAAGATTTTTGGGGCATTTCTATTTGGTATGGGTGTTTATGAGGTCCTTAGCTCTTTGCAAAAGCGAGTTCGCCCATGATCCCGCTTTGTATAAACTGTTCCCCAAGAGATTATGTGTCCGATCAGCCTGATAAACCGGCTGATCCGGTATTGTCACCGTAATATTGCTATAATTCGAAACCAGCCCGCCGTTATCAATTGCTCTTACGGAATAGTTATAGGTACCACTGGGCAGTCCTTGCAGGATGGGCCTCTCTATAAGATTAAACAGACCTTTTATTGTACCGGTCCGAATCCCATCGGTAAATCTGACCATCCTGGCCAGCGGATTGCTCTTTCCTACTGTGGCAATTAAATCGTTATTCCGGTATATTTCATAGGTGATATTATTCTCATTGTCCTTGCTCACCGGGATGCTAAGCCTGATTAACTGTTCCCCGGATTCTTCGGTTGTATAGGCAGATGCCCTGACCTTCCCCGGTGTGCTTGGAGGAATGGCCGTCGTCGTGATTTGCTTTTGCTGGGAGGAAAGAAGAGTTTTCTGCCCTCCATCAAGTGTATAAGCCTTCAAGGTGACATTGTAAGGCGTTCCCGACGAGAGGTTCCCGATTGTGGCCCGGCAGCGGTTCAGCTGTTGTCCGCTCGCATATAACTCATCGCCAAGATAGATCTCGTATTCATCGGCTCCTTTGACACCCTTCCAGAATGTTTCAATATAGGTGTCCGCTATTTTCGCAGTTTTGATTCCTTTTAAAGGTAAGGACCGATCTTGCCAGAGAAAATTCAAGGTGCCATTTAAACAATAATCTTTATTCAGTTCCAACGAACCGGCATAAGTAGCTAGTGGCAGACCCTGCAACAGCATCGTTGTCATAGTAAAGATAGCCGCTAACTTTCGGCTCTTTTTCACGGGTACACGCTCCCTCCTGTTTTCTTACTAACCCTTTATGAAATCAATCATGGCCATAGCTTACTTTGTATATTTTTTGATGAGCTCTTGCGCACGCCCCATAAGAGATCCTGTCGACAATGAAACCTGATCTTTCAGTTTTGTTAAACCCATGCCCACACCTGCCCCGAATGAGGCCGAGTTAACATCGGTAACATCAGCTGCTATTTTAATCTTTTTCGGTATTTTCCACAACATAACTGGCACCCCACCAAGGACTTCTTAGCCTCGGCAATCGTCACGTTATCGCGTAGTATTTTGTATGTAACATCCTGATCGTTCTTAATTCTTGGAACCATTATATGTACATACCCCTCAAGAACATTGTAATAAACAAATGGTTTTTCCGGTACAGTTAGTGATGGGCTTCTTGTCGTGTCCTTGCCAAGACTTAATGAGCCAAGGCTGAATGACCAGCCATAGGTTGTTACCGGAAAACACTGTGAGCAGAATAATGTCAAGACAAATGTGACGATTAATTTTTTTCTTGTACTCATTCTATACCCCCTTTCAACTCCTATTTTATGTTATATTGTATTCTATTCTAATAATTTACACAACACTTTTTCGGGTCCGGAGATAAGTACCGCTCGCCCAAAAATCTGGAACAGCAAAAAGGACTATCTCACACTGAAGGAGATAGCCTTTTTTGCTTATATTTATTTTTCTTGTCCTTCCGCCAGATAATCTTTTAATCTTATTACAGCCGCCCTGACCTGTTCCGGGGAAGTTCCGCCATATGTACGGCGACGGCCTACCACATTCTCCAGCTTTATGGCCTCATAAACATCCTCCGTAAACAGTGTTTCCCCCTTGTCTGCGGTATCGGCTTGATTAATTGTATCCTGATCCTGCGCCAAACCGCTTTCCCGGCGTAATTCCTCCAGAGTCAGATCCTCCAGGGCTTTCCCCTGCTCTATACAATAATGGATCAAACTGCCCACCACATGATGGGCATCCCGGAAGCCCAGCCCTTTGCGCACCAGGTAATCAGCTAAATCGGTGGCATTGGAAAAACCTTTCTGCGCGGCTTCCCGCATCCTTTCCCGATTAAATTTCAGGGTGGCCAGCATCGGCGTAAAAATCTCCAGACACATCTGCACTGTCTTCACCCCGTCAAAAAGGGCTTCCTTATCCTCCTGCATATCCTTGTTATAGGCCAGGGGCAAGCCTTTCAACACCGTCAACAAAGTCAGCATATCCCCATAAACCCGGCCTGTTTTCCCCCGGATGAGCTCGGCCACATCGGGGTTCTTTTTCTGGGGCATAATCGAGGAACCGGTACTGTATGCATCATCGAGCTCCACAAAAGCCCATTCCTGGCTCCCCCACAAAATAATCTCCTCACAAAAGCGCGAAAGATGCACCATAATCAGCGACAAGGCTCCCAAAAACTCCACCACATAATCCCGGTCGGACACACTGTCCATGCTGTTTTCCGATACTTTGGCAAAGCCCAACTCCCGGGCGACCATCTCCCGGTCAAGAGGGAAGGTGGTGCCCGCCAACGCCCCCGCGCCTAACGGCAGGACATCCGTCCGTTTGTAACAGTCACTAAGGCGTTCCAGATCTCTTTTCCACATCTCGGCATAGGCCAACAGATGATGTCCCAGCGTAACCGGCTGGGCAATCTGCAGATGGGTGTAACCGGGCATAATTGTCTCGGCGTGCTGTTCAGCCAAGCTCACCAAGGTCTCCAGCAAGTGCCGCAACAGCTTTTGCGTGGCCCGGATCTCCTCTTTCGCATACATCCGCGTATCCAGCGCTACCTGGTCATTCCGGCTCCGTGCCGTATGCAGTTTTTTGGCTACTGCTCCTATTCTCTCCGTCAAAAGCATCTCAATATTCATATGAATATCTTCCGCTTCCACCGAAAACTGCACCTTCCCTGCTTCAATTTCCTGCCATAAAGCTTCTAAACCGGCGATGATCTGTTCTGCCTCTTCCCTGGCGATAATCCTTGTCTCACCTAACATCCGCGCATGAGCAATACTGCCACGAAGATCGTAACGGTAAAGCTCCTGATCAAAACCAATGGAAGAATGAAAATCATCCATGAGTTGCGCCGTTTCTTTGGCAAAGCGACCTCCCCAAAGCTTCATGTTCTTCGTATCCTTCATTACTTCAACCCTGCCTCTTTTTTCATTAAAGCCCGCACCTTCAAGGGTAAACCAAAAAGATTGATAAACCCTTCCGCATCCTTTTGATTATAGACCTCATCCTCCCCAAAGGTCGCGAAGGCTTCGTTATATAAGGAATAAGGTGAAGTCGCTCCGGCCGGAGTACAATTTCCCTTATATAATTTCATCTTTACCGTTCCGGTAACCGTCTCCTGCGTAACATCCACAAAGGCCGCCAAAGCCTCCCGCAAGGGATGGAACCAGACCCCATCATAGACCAGTTCGGCGTAACGTTGCGCTACCAGCTCTTTGTAATGCAGCGTCATCCGGTCGAGCGTCAATAACTCCAATTCCTGATGGGCTTTATACAATACTGTCCCTCCCGGCGTCTCATAGACACCACGGGACTTCATCCCCACCAACCGGTTCTCCACCATATCGGCAATGCCTACCCCGTTCTCGCCGGCTATTTTATTCAAGGTCTCGACGATTTGCACCGGATGAAGAGTCTTCCCGTCAACCGCTACCGGAACCCCCCTTTCAAACCGGATCTCCACATACGCAGGCTGATCCGGAGCTTTTTCCGGTGGCGTGATCATCATGAGCAGGTCATCTTGCGGCGCATTCGCCGGGTCTTCCAAATCTGCTCCCTCATGGCTTAAGTGCCAAAGATTCCTGTCCATACTGTACGGTCTTTCCTTGGTCACTGGGACAGCAATCCCACGGGCCTTCGCGTATTCAATCTCCTCTTCCCTGGATTTCAAATCCCAGATCCGCCACGGCGCAATGATTTTCATCTCCGGTGCCAGTGCCTTAATGGTCAATTCAAAACGCACCTGGTCATTCCCTTTCCCGGTGCAGCCATGGGCGATCGCCTCGGCCCCTTCCTGATGAGCAATCTCCACGATCCTTTTGGCAATCAACGGACGGGCAAAAGAGGTCCCCAGCAGATATTTCCCTTCATAGACCGCCCCTGCCTTTAATGTCGGAAAGATATATTCTGTCACGAATTCTTCTTTTAAATCCTCAATATATATTTTACTGGCACCGGTCTTAATCGCCTTTTCCCGTAAAGGTGCCAGTTCTTCGCCCTGTCCTACATCTGCGGCTACGGCAATTACTTCGTAACCGTAATTCTCCTTCAACCAGGGAATAATGATTGAGGTATCCAACCCTCCTGAATATGCTAAAACAACCTTCTTCGCCATTTTGCTGACCCCTTTCCCATTCCTTATCCTTTCAATTTCTGCTCTTTTTACTTTTTACTTTTTCTTTTCGAATAAATAAGGTGCGCTACCTTAATCTAACCAAGCAAAGCCGCCAGAATCGCCTTATGGGCATGCATCCGGTTTTCCGCTTCATCAAAGACAACCGACTGCGGACCTTCAATCACCTCTGCCGTAATCTCTTCACCGCGATGGGCCGGCAAACAATGCAGAACAATCGCCTCCTGCTCCGCCAAGGACAGCAACTCCTGATTAATCTGGTAAGCGGCAAAAATCCTGCGGCGCTCCTCCGCTTCCTTTTCCTGTCCCATACTGGCCCATACATCCGTATACAAGACCTGCGCCCGTTTTACCGCTTCTTCCGGCTCTCTCACGATCCTGATCTGCTGAGCATTTTCGGCCAGCTCTTTAGCCTTCGCTACTACCGCGGCATTCGGCTCATAGCCTTCCGGGCAGGCCACCGTTACTTCCATCCCCATAATGGCTCCGGCAAGCAACAGACTATGCGCCACATTATTGCCATCACCGATATAGGCCAGTTTTAGCCCGGCGATCGTCCCCTTGTGCTCCCAAATAGTCAAAAGATCAGCCAGGGCCTGCGTAGGATGAAAATCATCCGTCAACCCGTTAATGACCGGCACATCCGCGTATTTAGCCAGATCCAGTACCTCCTGATGGCTGTAAGTGCGAATCAGAATCCCATCAACAAATCTGGCCAACACTCTGGCTGTATCCTCAATCGGCTCACCTCTGCCCATCTGCAACTCATTTTTGCTCAAAAACATGGCCATCCCGCCTAAGTGAAACATCGCGGCCTCAAAAGAAACCCGCGTGCGGGTAGATGCTTTCTGAAAGATCATCGCTAAAGTTTTTCCCTTTAGTATTTCATGAGGTATACCCGCCTTTTGCTTCATTTTGAGGTCTTTCGCCAACTCCAGCAAATACCAGATCTCTTCTCTGCTAAAATCAGCCAAGGTTAGAAAATCCCGTCCCTTTAAATTGATCATCTTAATATTCCCCCACTTTAGCGTTTTCAACTATTCATTTCTGCGCCAATTTCCTCCAAGGCAGCCTTCAAAATGCTGATCCCTTCATTTAAATCAGCAAAACTGATATTTAGCGGCGGCGCCAACCTTAACACATTATTTTGCACACAATTAATTAAGACTCCTTTTTCCTGACATAGCTCCTGCACCCTTTTGCCTTCTATCGTCAGCTCAATCCCGAGCAAAAGCCCCATGCCCCTGATCTCTTTGATCAACGGTAGATCTTTCCGGAATTTATTGATAATTTTTTTGAGATATTCACCTTTCTGCTCGGCCTTCCTGGCCAGTTCCTCCGAGAAAATCATCGTCAGAGCCGCATTCGCTGCCGCGCAAGCCAAAGGATTGCCGCCAAAAGTAGAGGCATGCTGTCCCGGTCCCAAGACGTTCGCCGCCGCACCGCGGGCCACAATCGCCCCGATTGGGAAGCCGCCGCCTAGTCCCTTCGCTATAGTAAAGACATCCGGTTCCACCCCATAATGTTCATAGGCAAAAAGTCTCCCTGTACGCCCTAACCCCGTTTGGACCTCGTCCAGGATGAAAAGCAGATCTTTTTCCGTACAAAGGGCTCTAACCCCTTCCAGATACTCCGGCGTGGCGGGGTGAACGCCTCCTTCGCCCTGGACAGGTTCCAGCATGATCGCGCACGTCTTTGCCGTAACGGCATCTTGTAGGGCTTTTAAATCGTTATACGGAACATATTTAAACCCAGGTACTAACGGCGTAAATGCCCGTTGATATTTTTCCTGCCCTGTCGCTGTTAAAGCACCCATTGTCCGCCCGTGAAATGAATGCACCGCCGTGATAATTTCGCCCCGCTCAGCTTCAAGGCCATATTTATCAGCGGAATACTTGCGCGCTATCTTAATCGCTCCTTCGTTCGCCTCTGCTCCGCTGTTGCAGAAAAACACCTTTTCGCCGCAGGAGTTATCTACCAGGAGTTTTGCTAAAAGCACCTGCGGTTCGTTCCAGTAAAGATTAGAACAATGAATGAGGTGGTCGGCCTGTTCTTTAATCGCTTGAACCACCCTCGGATGACAGTGTCCTAAGTTATTTACGGCAATTCCACTAATCAAGTCAATATATTTTTTCCCATTACTATCCCAGACATGACTCCCCTTCCCTCTCACCAGCGCGAGAGGCTGGCGTGAATATGTATTCATCACATATTCCTGCCCCATTTCCTTAATGGTCTGATTATCCATCTCTAACCCTCCCCTGTTATGACCTGTAATCAGCATTTATTTTGACATACTCGTAAGACAAATCACAACCCCAGGCTTTGGCCGCATAATCTCCGGCATGTAAATCAATAATAATCCTTATTTCTTTTTCGGTCAGGATCATTCCTGCCGCTTTTTCATCAAAATCTATCCCTGCCCCGTTCCTCGCAACCTGAAGATCACCGAGATAGATATCTACCGTGGCGGGATTAAACTGTGCCTCCGAATAACCTAAAGCACAAATAATCCGTCCCCAATTGGCATCTTCACCAAAAAGGGCCGCTTTAACCAGATTGGAACCAGCAACAGCACGTGCGGCCTTGCAGGCATCTCCCAAGCTTGGGGCATTGACTACGCAAACCTCCAATAGCTTCGTCGCTCCTTCTCCATCACCCGCAATCATTTTGGCTAAGATCTGGCATACTTCCTTTAATGCTTCGCAAAAAAGCTGATAATCAGGACTATTGAGATCCTCCAGCAGGGTGTTCCCCGCCCGGCCATTCGCCAATACCACCACTGTATCATTGGTACTGGTATCTCCATCCACGGTAACCATATTAAAAGATTCCTCATTGGCTCTCCGTAAAGCCTCCTGTAGACAAGCACTGCTAATCGCCGCATCAGTAGTAATAAACCCTAACATGGTCGCCATATTTGGATGGATCATCCCCGAGCCCTTGGCCATACCACCCAAGAAGACCTTTTTCCCGTCAAGCTCAATCTGCAGGGCTACCTCTTTGACCCGGGTATCTGTGGTCATAATAGCCTTGGCCGCTAACCTTCCCCCTTCAGCGGAAAGCATTTGGCCGGCTTCCAGAATTCCTTGCTGAACCTTGTCCATCGGTAAATCCGTTCCAATTACACCCGTTGAAGCGACCAGGATTTCCTCCGGTTGACATCCTACGGCCTGAGCGGCCATTTTCGTCATCAATATTGC
Source organism: Peptococcia bacterium (assembly GCA_050951585.1). Taxonomy (GTDB): domain Bacteria; phylum Bacillota; class Peptococcia; order DRI-13; family DTU073; genus UBA3937. The sequence goes on from JBMNJI010000013.1 coordinate 95,535, forward strand.
ATTGGTAATCCCTTGCTCCCCGGTACAGGCATTAGCACACCCGCTGTTAACGACAACGCCCCGGTAAACCCCTGCCGCCTGCAAATACTTTTTGGAAACCTGCACCGGCGCGGCCGCATATTTATTCGTAGTAAAAACCCCTGCCGCTACGGCCGGCTCCTCCGAGACAAGCAGGGCCAGGTCATATCTGTCTGGATACTTGATGCCCGCCGCCGCTACTCCGGCCACAAAACCTTGGGGAGATGTCACTCCGCCTCCTTTTATGACAACAGCTTGCATTATTTCATCATCTCCATCTCTTGTCTTGTTCAGTCTCTTTCCGATATTACTTCTTGCCAGTTTGCAGTGACCGTCTTAAGCGAGGCTATTGTAAAACGCGGTCAACTTTTTATTAAAGAATTAAGGAAACAGAGCAAGCCTGGGCAGTCCCATGGTCTCCTCTAAACCACACAGCAGATTCATATTTTGGATCGCCTGCCCCGAAGCCCCCTTGGTCAGATTATCAATTACCGAGATAATGACTAGTCTGCCCGTCCTTTCATCCAAAGAAAAACCAAGATCACAATAATTCGTCCCATGTACCCATTTCGTATGCGGGAATTCGCCTTGCGGATAGAGCCTGATAAAAGGCTCCCGCCCATAATATTCCCGGTATACCTCCATGATCCGGCCGGCATCCTGCGTTTCGGGCAGACAATAGATCGTACTCATCATACCCCGGGTCAGAGGAACCAAATGGGGTGTAAAACTAATCCGGATCTCTTTTTCAGCAAGCGCCGACAACTCCTGTTCTATCTCCGGAAGATGACGGTGTTTGGGTAACCCGTATGCTTTTAAATCCTCGTTTACCTCACTATAAAGGGAGGCCGTATTTAAACCCCGTCCGGCTCCGCTGACCCCTGATTTACTGTCCGCAATGATAGAGCGGGGATCGAGCAGTTTTTCTTTGAGAAGCGGATAGAGTGCTAAAATAATCGTCGTTGGATAACAACCGGGGTTAGCAATGATTTGCGCCTTTTTAATCTCTTCCCGCTTTATTTCCGGTAAGCCGTAGACAGCCTGGGCCAGTAGGTTTTCGGCCGGTGCTTCTTTTTTATACCACTCAGCATAACTTGCCCGGCTTTTTAGGCGAAAATCCGCCCCCAAATCCACTACTTTTTTACCAGACATATTAATTTTCTCCACAAATGCTCCGCTTAACCCATGCGGCAATGCTAAAAAAATCACATCCGCTTCTTCCAGTAAGGCGGGATCGTCCGGATCGCTGCACTCTAAATCAACTAATTTGCGAAAATGAGGGTAAACCTCACTGTATTTTTTCCGTGCGTAGCTTTGCGTCCCTAAACCGACTATTTCTACGGCGGGATGCTGCGCCAACAGCCTGACCAGTTCCTGTCCCGTATACCCTGTCGCGCCAATAATGCTGACCTTCACCATTACTTTTCACCTCATTTGCTTTTGCATTTGCTTTTAGTATTACTCTTAGCTATTTTTTTATAATTATACACGACAATGCATAATTATGCAATGCCTGCGTTGATAAAAAAACCCCGGTCTATGCCGGGTTTATTTTTGCCAATTTGCGTCGCTCTTGTTCAGAAATTACTTCTGTTATGCAAAGTCCAAAGTCTTTGGAAAGATCAAGCTCCGGAAAATCCTTTTTTAGAATGCCTTTTTCATCTGTAATTATTTTAATTACCGGGCGGGTTGGGAACTCACGGGTGACCTCGATCACAACGCCAATTGCCCCATTATTTAAGCGTATTGTTGCCCCGACAGGATAAGGGGCGATATTCGTACTAAAAGCGCCAAGAATGTCTGGATTATATGCCTTGCCGCCCTCCGCCAGTATCTTCTCCAATGCTTGATGCGGATAAATCCGCAAACGTTTATCGGGGTGATTCACTAAGTTATAATAATCGTTACAAATACACGTAATTGCCGCATTGAGATGAATCTCTTCACCTTTGATCTGTCGCGGATAGCCTGTCCCATCAAATCTTTCGTGATGCTGGAAAGCGGTATGCGCGATGAGGACGCTAAGTGCTCTGTTTTCTCTCAAAAGTTCAAACCCTTTTGTTGTGTGCTCCGGTCCCTGATCAATTGATTTGCCAATGTCATGGAGGATAGCCCCCATCCCCAGCGTTTTCAGTTTTAATTCGTCTAAGCCTAATTCTTTCCCGGTTAAAATACTTAACACGCAGACTCCGACAGAATGGCTATAGAGAAACGCATCCGCCTTACTGGGCTCTACTAATTGGAATAACACTTTTGAGGTGCCTTTTATTTCGTCCATAATCTCATTGACCATATTGCTAACCGGTGTGATATCTACTTTGTTTTGCACGCTTGCACTCTTGACAACATCTTTCACAACCTTGACGGTTTGCAGCTTAACCTCATCCTTGATAATAGGTTCAACATCCAGTGGTCCGACAAATTCATCTTCGATATAAACAAAAGGGATGCCCATCGCAGTGAGTTTGGTAATATACAAGGAATTAAGTAGAATTCCGGCACTTAAAAGGACCCTGCCAGCCTCATCATAGATACTCCTTGCAATACGCATTCCACTCTTTAATTCTTCTACATTAATCGCGCGCATAATTAACCTTCCTTTTAAGTCAAAGTCATATAAGATTTTTATTAGCATCCTAACAATAGACTAGCATAAACTTTCTTCGTTGACAAATATTTTTAATGGGGTTCGTCGCCGTATTCCATTAAGTATCTTACTATCCCTGCATAGATTGACCAGGCCAGTTTCTGCTGATATTCCTCCTCCTGGAGAAGCTTCTCTTCCTTGGGATTAGAGAGGAAACCTAATTCAACGTTCACAATAGGGATTTGGGCTCTTTTAAAGATAAGCGTCGAGTCATCGGCTTTGGGCTTTCTGGTCGTATTCCCCGGAAAGGCCGTCAACTCCTCCTGGATACAGGTGGCCAGTTCCTTACTCCCCGGCACATCCGGCGCATAGAAGGTTTGTGCGCCAAACCACCGACTTGATGGGAACGCATTACAGTGGATCGCAATATAAAGATTCGCCCGCACATTCTCAATTATTTCCACCCGATGGATTAGATCTGCCCTTTTCCGCTCCCGGACCGTGTTCTCCCCATCACTTAAGGCCTTATCCTCAGCTCTGGTCAGATGAACGAGGCCGCCACCCTGCACCAGTAATGAATAAAGCTTTTTCGCTACCGCCAGATTAATATCTTTCTCCAAAACCCCACTGGCGCTAACCTTCCCGGGGTCTTCACCGCCATGCCCCGGATCAACAAGGAAAACACGCCCTGCCACAATCCAGGACATGGCCTCCACCGCGCTTTTATCCTGTTTCTCCCCCCAGACGGCAAATCCGGCCAAACAAAAACAAACCACCCCGACTAAAGCCACCCAGGTTATGGTTTGTTTTTTTAACAGGATAATTTTCACTTCTTTCGCCCCTTTGCTTTTTACCTTATCTATCAATTAAGATATTAAGCAGGGGTTTTTTCTATGCTGATTAGTTGAATGGATTAGTTTATATAAATAAAGTATACTATATAGGTACATGCGAGCAAAAAAAGAGCCACATTAGGAGCGGTCAGATAGGGATTATTAATTCCTGAAAAATTCGGCATAGTCGTTGATATTCGGCTATGCCGTTTTTTGTTTACTTTGGCAAATCAATAGCGCCAATGCAGTTATAAAAAATCTGAATCCGCTGGGTTCTGCGGCCATCTACTTTTTCAGCCTTGAATACTATAATTTTGTCAATGAACTCTCGAATAATCTCTGCATCCAATTCTGTAATTTCTGTGTACTTTTTTACTAGTGCCAAAAAGCGATCGGTATTGAGGGACTGTTCATTTGCTGTATCAATAGTACGCTTTAATTTGGATATCCTTTCTTCCAGTGCCTTCTGTTCGGCTTCATATTCAGCCGACATCTTGTAAAAACGCTCTTCGGGAATTTTACCCATCACATTGTCCTCATATAGCTTTCGAATGATTTTGTCTATGTCAGCAATGCGAGTCTGTGCTTGTTCATACTCCTTTTGACTTTGGCGGAGTTCTTTGGCAAGTTCCTTTTCTGAATTATTCATAACTATACGGATGAATTCCTGTTCATGGTCTTTGGCAAAGGAGGTTACACATCTTAAGTCCTCTAGCAAAAGCTGTTCCACTACAACATTGCGTATCTGATGTGAACTGCACATACCCTTTTTCTTGCGGTAAGTCGCACAAACGAAGTATTCCTTATCGTGTGTCCATCCCTTGCCTCTAACCTGATACAGCTTTGCTCCACAGTCGGCACAAAACATCATGCCAGAAAGCATTCCCATTTTACCTAATCGCGATGGTCTTCGCTTACCATCTCTGATTTTCTGCACTGTTTCCCAAGTCCCCTCATCAATAATTGCTTCATGGGTATTTTTGAAAACCAGCCATTCCTCTGGATTGTTCATTATCTTGATTTTGCTCTTATATGACTTTTTAGAAGTCTTGAAATTCACCGTGTGACCTAGATATTCCATTTTAGCCAGAATATCTGCTACGGTACGAGCCGACCAAGCATATGGGTTTTCAGGTGGTCTTGCTGGAGTGTTAATACCCATTTTGCGAAGATGAACCGTAAAGATTTATAATAATCAGCAAACAGCCTGCTTGCCCCAATATCCGTCCAAGGGTAGCGATCGTTACTCTCAGGCTTAAAGCCAGCAAGGGAACATTCACCAAAATCTTCTGTAGCTGATGAACGCTTGCCACCTGGTTTATATATTTCAGTAGCATTTGCGATAGCTTTTTCTATGGTTATCATTCCATAAGTACTGCCGGACTGTGGTCTATTCCATTTATCCCGCATTAAGCCGCTCTGCCGGAAAAGTCTGTCCATCTGCCCAATATCCCTGCCACACCAAAATGCCAGCATACCGCAAAGTGCCAAATCAGCTTCACTGGCAGAAGCATAGCCTGATGTATCCCCTTGCCATAATGCTTTGAACCTTTCTCCGTTTGCCGATTTTAAAGCCTTCTCAATAACAGACTTGTCAGACAGATAGGATTGAATTTCTATATCTACTAGTTGCTTCACAGAGGTAGGACGCAGCATATACTTGTCTAGTATCATCTGTAGTTCA
>JBMNJI010000014.1:0-20712 GCA_050951585.1 Peptococcia bacterium
TGATATTCTATTCATGAGAAATGAGTGCCTCCTTCGATGTTAATGTTTTGTGTTGTAACTTAACAATAACCGATGAGCTCTCATTTCTCACTATATTTTTTTAGACTTTGTCCAATATGTATTGTAGTCCTACACGAATATATTGAAGCTTTTTTCTAATTTATTGCATTTATCTGTATTTTCGTGTAAAATATTCTCAAATGTAAGCTCTTTTTTATTACAAATGTTTAAAGGAGGGGATTATTATTCGTCGCTTTATTAAGTTTAGCAATTTTGCATGGCGAATAAACGGAATAATTATTTTCCTTGCTTTTCTTTTAGTTTTAGGGGTTTCTACAGTTAAACTAGTTAGTGGTCTAATTTATGAAATGACATTAAGTCCTATAGGCATAAACAGTATTCCACCTCCTGAATACATAGAATACAGCGAAAACAGGGATGCTGAAGAAAAAGTAGTATATGGTGAACCAATTGTTTTAGATGGTTCATCATGGATTATTGTTCCGATAACTAAATCAGGAGGATATGATAGTGAGGTAATTAATTACCTTTTCCTTAATCAGTCAAAACAAGAGTCGAAACAATTATTCGCTTCTGAAGTAAAGATTTTAAGTTCTAATCTCGAAAAAAACGATGGCAAAACACCTTTACTTTACTACCATGTTATTGCCGAGGACGCAAACCTTTCATCTGTCTACATATCAGATTTTAACGGGGATAATTTAAAATGTATTTCGCCGGAGGAGCGGGAAGTAGAATATATTAAAGAGGATCTACAAGAAGCAAAGATTGTGATTGGCTTACGGGACGCAGAAGGAAATAAAGAAATCGTCATTTACGATTATAAAAAGGATCAATCCATCAATTATAAGCTATAAATAACATTAGGCAACCTCTGTAAATAGCAAAATGAGAGCGGGAGTTTCGAACGAAGATTCCCGCTTTTTAAGCGCGTTTGAATTGATAAACAACTTGAAGTAGTTGAAAAATGGGAAAGTTGGCTCAAAGAAAAAATATTTTTTTCGGGAGGTACCAATGATAAACAGAAAGAAAAAAATAGTTGCCATCGCTCTTCTTTTGGCAGTTGCGCTGATAGGTATATTGCTGTATATTTGGGAGGCACAATTGGTCTATACTGACCCCGAGCTTAATTTAGGGATGTGGTTTTACGAAACCGGCAGTGATGATGAAGAAGACTTCGATCAAGATGGTTTGATAAACGCTGAGGAAAGGCAGTATGGAACTGACATCCACAATATTGATACAGATGGTGACGGCCTAACAGATTATTATGAAATTAAGGAGTCCAAGACAAATGCCTTAAGACCTGATTCCGATTATGACGGGCTGAATGATCGTGCTGAGCTGTTTGCCGGGCTTGATCCCAATAACAAAATGACTGATGGGAAAACAGCGGATAACAGGAGGACCTTTGATGTAGTCAGAAGTAATACAAGGGTAAAATTAACGGTTTCTGGTAATGCCAATGTGCACGATGTATATGCTGGCACCTTTAATACAGCAGGTCTTAAAAACACGCCGGGGTTGGTATGCGATGTATATGAGTTCTATCTGGAAACACCATTTAATTATGCTGAGTTAGTATTTAATTATACTGACCGTGAATTGAAAACACTCGGTTTTGACGAGAATAACTTGTCGATATTTCAGTTGACAAACGATGGCGAATTTAAAGCAGTTGACAGCATTGTTGATACGGAAAAGAATACGGTCACGGCCAAACTACGGCACTTTTCCAAATACACCCTTGGTGATCAGGCTGTAATTAATGCCGATATGGGAGTACAAGTAATGTTATTAATTGATAATAGCGGCAGCATGTATCCTGAGGAATTGTGCAGCACTTCCGAGGAAAACGATGTAGACTTTAAGCGGATAGACATGGCGAAGGAATTAATCGATTATGCCGGTGACAGTATTCAGTTTGGCGCTGCTAAATTTACTGCTACCTATACACTTTTGTCAGAGCTCGGCACAGATAGCAAGAAAATAAAAGCGCAGCTTGATGAAATTCGGACAAAAGAGGAAAATTTTAATGGAACATATATTGCCAATTCCATTGGGGACGCATTATCACAGTTTAAAGAGAAGGATTATGCGAATAAGAAATACATTGTTTTGCTGACCGATGGGGAGACAACTGAAGGTGGCTTTTGGGACTTTACATTTTACGATGAAGATGACGCGATCAAGGATTGTATTAACAAGCATGTGTCCGTAATTGCGGTAGGACTGGGGAATAGCGTGGATACTGACTATCTGCAAAAAATTGCCGATAAAACCGGTGGCGTTTATCTTCACGCCTCCAATGCTGATGCTTTAAAAAGTATCTATAAAGTGATATATAGTCAGCTGAATTACGCATTTGTTGATATAGATGAAGATGGTGATAATGACGCCGTTACTGTGGCAGATAGTGGATTTGATCCTAAAAGCAACGGTTTTTCCTTTACAAATTTTAGTGTATTCTATGAAGGTAGAGCAACAGGTGGTCAGTGTTATGGGATGGCTGCATTTGCCCAGAGTTTTTACCGTAACAAGGTCCGGGTCAGCGAAAAATCTTACGAGGCTAAACTGGGTGGAATATTAGGAGGCCGTACCAATACCACGGTGGCATCCTATGATTTGTCCGATACGGGTGTATTAGCGGTTGCAAATTTACATGATTATAATAATAAATGGCTAATGGCCTGCGATAAACTAGAAAAAGATATACCAGTTAAGGACAGATATTATTGGGAGGATGGAAAACTGAAGTTTACTGACGATTATCGGCAACGTATTGAGGAAATCGGGTGTAAGTATATAAAAACGGAGATACTTTCACGCAGCAAGGCAAAATGGGGAAATAAGACGTTTAAGTATTATGAAAGTATCTTCTTTGACCTTGATGCATATCTTGCTGCCTCCGGTGAAAAAGATCCTGAAATGGAGTTTCCTCTTGCTATATATTGGTACTACTGTCGCCAAGGAGCGAATATACCAAAGGCTGAGGAAAGGAACCTTTACGACGGTACTGATGCAAATACTATGATTGTAAATGTAGCCAAGGGTATACCGCCTATATTCCTTGATAGGTCAGATTGGCACGCAAGAAACATCACTAAAGTCTTGCGCGATATTGAAAGTCCCAGAAAGTATTATCTTGAAGTATACGATAATAATTATGTTGATTCACTTAGCTACTATACAATGGAGCTCGTTGATATGAGTTTATTGGATAAATTTTCATTTTCAAACATGAGTGAAGATTATTTATGCAAGCTATACAATACAGAAGGGAAAAGCATAACTGCCTCATTTGCAATTCTTCATTAATTGATTACAAAAAAAGCGGGCGAAAATCGGTAAGCAATTGTAAAGTCCCAAGCCGAGGGATAGTTTGGATGGAGGAGGGAAAAAGCAGTGTTATCCTTATATTTTCTATTATGCTTTCCAGTGCTCTGCCCCATTTTATTACTTATCAGATACATATTTCCCTTTAAAAGTGTTCATTCAAATGAGCTAAAATATATACCATCATATATTGCTTTTGCTGTAAATTTAGTGTATTTTTATCTGGCTAATAAAGCTAGCGGATGGGGAGGTTGGACTTATTTCGTGCCACTTCATATCTCAAATGGCGTAGGCTTGGTTTTGTTTATGATTGCTTACATAATCGATATCAAACATTGGATGAATAGTTAGAAAAATATGCACTGTTTATAGCGTAGCCCCAAAAAGCGGGAGTATCTTCCATGGAAGATCCCCGCTTTTTTGTCCGCTCCGCTTTAGTACACATTGACATAAATTGATATGAAGCATATACTATTACATATCAAAAAAAATTGATGTGAGGTGATAAATTGAATTCAAAATATGAAAATTACGCAAAAGTGTTTAGGGCATTTTGCGATGGGAAACGCCTGCGGATTCTTGAACTGTTACGCAGTGGAGAAAAGTGTGCCTGCGAGTTATTAGAAGATTTGAATATAGGTCAATCGTCGCTGTCTTACCACATGAAAATTCTGGTTGAATCGGGTGTTGTAAACAGTCGGCAGGAAGGCAAATGGATCCACTACAAAATCAGTGAAAAAGGCAGCGACTATGCGGCTGAGCTACTGAAAATATTGACAACGCCGGATACAATAAATGTAAATGCTCATTGTTGCAAAGGTTAATTGACATTTATGAGGGTATTTTTTTAAGCATTAAATCAAGAATATTTAATTTGTGTTCTGGTTAGAAAGCGAGGTTTTTTCAGCATGCAAATAATAAAAACGATCTGGAATTTTTTCCAGAATCAAATACTGGGAATGAAATGGTTAAACGAATTAATCGGCAGTGGACTTAATGTATTAGGCCTTAGCACAACTAATCGTTGGATCGATAGTATTCAATTTTTTGTTTATGACGTTATTAAAATTACCTTACTCTTGTGTTTTTTGATTTTTATGATCAGCTATATCCAAAGTTATTTTCCACCTGAGCGCAGCAAGAAGATATTAGGGCGTTTTCATGGTATCGGGGCGAATGTGGTGGCTGCCTTGCTAGGAACGGTCACACCATTCTGTTCCTGTTCATCAATACCGCTCTTTATAGGTTTTACATCTGCAGGTCTATCTTTGGGAGTGACCTTTTCGTTTCTTATTTCTTCTCCCATGGTAGATCTTGGTTCCCTCGTTTTATTGATGAGTATTTTTGGTGCAAAAGTCGCCGTTATCTATGTTATGGTAGGTCTTATCATAGCTGTCATTGGCGGGACACTTATTGAAAAGCTTCACATGGAGAAATATGTTGAAAGCTTTATCCTTACTGCTGGTAGCGTAGATATAGAATCCCCCGATTTAACAAGAAAAGACCGACTTGTTTATGCAAAAGAACAAATGCTTTCAACCTTTAGAAAGGTATTTCCGTATATCTTAATAGGAGTAGGTATCGGCGCGTTCATTCACAACTGGATTCCTGAAGAGTGGGTCTCAACTGCACTTGGAAGCAATAATCCCTTTGGGGTGATATTGGCGACATTAATCGGTGTTCCGATGTATGCTGATATTTTCGGTACTATTCCCGTGGCAGAAGCTTTATTTGCCAAAGGTGCCCAACTCGGAGTTATACTTTCATTTATGATGGCTGTAACCACACTCTCGTTGCCCTCTATGATTATGTTGCGTAAAGCAGTTAAGCCCAAGCTTCTGGCGCTTTTCATTGCAATCTGCACAATCGGAATTATAATTGTCGGTTATTTATTCAATGCTTTTCAGGCGTTGATAGTATAGGAGGAGGTAATAAATTATGGTCAAGAAAACCTATTTGGGAGAAGACACTGACTGGACTCCACCCAACCCGTCCAACAAAGAGCGATTAGTGGAGGGTTCCTGTTGCTCTTGCGGGTGCGAAACGGGATCCGAAAAGACGATTATTGTTGAGTATCTCTATCTGGATCTTGAAGCATGTGACCGCTGTATCGGAACAGACAATGTACTTGATGAGGTCATGATGACACTTACCCCAGCACTGAGTATTGCTGGCTTTACAGCAACTGGCTATTCTTGTGAAGAGTACAAATTGCCTGAAAATCTACAGGAATTCTATGAAGGAAAGAAAAACAAATCTAGCTGCTCTTGTGGTGGAGGTTGTTGCTGATGGATAAGGAAAAACTGTTTAAAATCATAATTCCCATTTGTATGGTTCTCGTTGTTGTAGGCATATGGAAATTCAAGTCAGACAACCCTGTAACACCTAAGAATGAAGAAGATTTTGTGCTTGAGGCAACATCAATTGATTTAGATGCATTGAGGAAATATAATTTACCTATCGTTATCGATTTTGGGTCGGATTCATGTATTCCATGCAAGGAAATGGCTCCTGTACTAACAACATTAAATGCGGAAATGCAAGGCAAAGCCATAATCAAGTTTGTTGACGTATGGAAAAACGGAGAAGCGGCAAACGATTTCCCTATTCAGATTATTCCTTCTCAAGTATTTATTAACGCTGATGGTGATCCTTATGTGCCAATGAATGATATGCAAATTGAGTTTGAATTTTATAGCGATAAGAATACTGGTGAATATGCTTTCACTGTGCACAAAGGTGGACTGACAGAAGATCAGATGAGGAGAATCTTAGCCGACATGGGGGTGGACGAGTGACACAACTCCTACAAGGTTTATCCGAAATAATCATTGAGAGTAGTTGGCTTGCGCCTATTCTTGCGTTTGTTGCTGGAGTGCTTACTTCTTTTACACCTTGTTCTTTGTCTAGTATTGCTCTTGTTATAAGTTATGTGGGGGGTACTGGGCAGAGGAATACGAAAAAAGCATTTTGGCTTTCAATCACTTTCGCTTTGGGAGCCGCAGTCACCTTTACAATGTTAGGGGTAAGTGCTTCTATTGCCGGTCGTTTAATTGGGAATTCAGCATCATGGTGGTACATTATTTTAGGCATATTAATGTTGCTAATGGCTTTACAAACTTGGGGTATATATGAAATTATACCTTCGAGTTATCTAGTTTCTAAAAATACTAGAAGAGGCTACTTAGGTGCATTCATTGCCGGAATTCTTGGAGGAGTTTTTTCTTCACCCTGTTCAACGCCTGTACTGATTGTTCTCCTTGCTATTGTAGCGGGAAAAGGAAGCATTTTTTGGGGGATACTATTATTGCTTTTGTATTCTATTGGTCATGGTATTCTTGCTATTGTGGCAGGAACGGCTATTGGCTTTGTGCAAAGGCTTTCTTCAAGTGAAAAATATGCTAAAGTTAACACAATGCTGAAAACAGTGATGGGGATTCTGATATTGCTCATTGGGTTTTATATGTTTTATCGTGGGTTCTAATAGATTATGATAAGGAGGTATTATTATGGCATTGTTTGGTAAAAAGAATAAAGAAGAGAAAAGTGCGTCTTGTTGCTGCGGCGGAAATTGTGATGCGGAAAGTATGGCAAATGCGGAAGCCGCTAAATCCGAAGGCGCAGGAGTAAAGGTATTAGGAAGCGGATGTGCCAAGTGTAATCAACTTGAAGAGGCAACAAAAGCAGCCTTGGAACAACTTGGAATGGATACTACTGTTGAGCATGTTACTGATTTTTCCCAGATTGCGACGTATGGAGTGATGACTACCCCTGCTCTTGTCATTGATGGGAAAGTGGTTTCCTATGGTAAAGTGCTCAAAACTGATGAGATCGTAAAGATCCTCCAAAAAGTAAGAGGGTAAACTATGGAGAATGAAAAACTGTAAAAGTAGCAAGTAAAACCACTCATTGGTTTCCGGTAAAAAATTAAATAAGGGGGTATGGCCAATGAGTAATAAACCTAAAGTCGCATTTATATGTGTTCATAATTCATGTCGAAGCCAAATAGCTGAGGCACTTGGTAAGCATTATGCTTCTGATGTATTTGAAAGTTATTCTGCTGGAACGGAAACTAAACCTCAAATTAATCAAGATGCTGTGCGACTAATGAAAGAGCTTTTTGGTATCGATATAGAGACAACTCAACATTCAAAGTTGCTTGATGAAGTACCTCCTGTAGATATAGTTGTTACAATGGGGTGCAATGTGGAATGCTCTTACCTTCCATGTAACCACAGGGAAGATTGGGGATTGGATGATCCTACAGGTAAGCATGATGAGGAATTTAAAAAAGTAATAACTACAATAGAAGCAAAAATAAAAGAGCTTTGTTTTGTTTTTTGTTGGCAGAAGGATTTCTAAATACAAGGAACCGGCTCAAATATGCTTGTACCACACATTCATGCTTTCGATTCTGCCGGAAATATTTGTGTTGTTTATTAATGTCCCGCTGAAAGTGTAGCCTGCTTTGGCAAAAGTTATATTCATTCCGAAAGCAACTGCTCGGGCAATGGTGTAGAGAGTCTTATAGCCTTTATTGCGCATTGACTTTTCCATTTGTTGAAGCAGGATTAAGGAAAGATTTTGGCCGCGGTAGGCTTCTAAGGTAGCAAAGTCGGTCATTTCACTGTTTTGAAATGCCGGGTCTGTTTCGCTGGAAGCAAGGGCGATTAATTGCGCCGACTTAAATATGCCAAAATAGATAATATTTTTTTTCATAGTATGGACTAGATAATCAGGATCATGGATAGGAAAGGGATAGGTTTTAAAGACCTGTTTATAGATTTGTGCCATTGCAGATGTATCGCGTGGCGATAATACCTTGATCTGCATTCCCTGTGGCAAAGTCAAGCGCGCCTCGGGTTTATTTTTTGCTTTATCTTGTGCAGCAGCAAGCACTTGGTCTATAAGCGTACGTTCTATGCTTACAGCCCGTTTTTCATCGAGGTATTTGCCCATAAAAACGTAATCTTCCTGCCCGTTTTTAAAGCGAGGGATGCAGGCTTCTCTCTGGTAGTCTGCCTGAGAAAAAAGTTTTTCTGCTGTTTGGGGAATCTTAACGAAAATTTTTGTGTAATTGGCTTTGAGCGCTAACTGTTCTAAAGTTGTAATAATCTGTTTTTGGTCTCTGAAATCATATTTCATCAGGTAGATCCGGTTGTTTTCTTGCCCATGCTGAATTTGAGAATAGCCTATAGTTTCAATTACATCACTCATCGTTTTCATTCCCATTGTTGCGCTGTTTTCGTTCAAGATTTTCGGGGATTAAAGTAATATCTTCTTCGAAGTCGCTTAACAGTTGGGCAATACCAATTGTCTTATATTCTATTTCGTTCTCATCAATCTTTAATTGAAGATTACAGTTGCTGCATTCTAAATCACATGCGTTTTGTTCATCATAGGACGGCATTTTGTAAGTAGTGATAACTCCTTCATAGTTGCGCAAAACGATTTTATTAGTAGACCAAGAAAGTAAATAGTTGGGCATTATTGGTATTTTACCACCGCCACCTGGTGCGTCAATTACGTAGGTGGGTACTGCAAAACCGCTGGTGTGGCCACGCAGGTTTTCCATAATCTCGATACCTTTGCCGACATTGGTTCGAAAATGTTCCAGTCCTTCAGACAAATCACATTGATAGAGATAATAGGGGCGGACTCTATTGGCTACCAGTTTATGTACTAAGGACTTCATAATACGGGGGCAGTCATTTATTCCTCGTAACAAAACCGATTGGTTACCTAGCGGAATTCCGGCTTTAGTCAGTTTTTTTAAAGCTCTGCGCGAAGATCCGGTAATCTCGTTTGGATGGTTAAACTGTGTGTTAAGCCACAGATTATCGTATTTCTCCAAAATTCTAATAAGATTATCCGTTATTCGATAGGGCATAACAACCGGCATTCTTGAACCGATGCGGATTACCTCCACATGAGGTATTTGGGATACTTCGCTGAGAATCCAGTCTAAGTATTCATCCGAAAGCATCAGCGGATCACCGCCGGAAAGCAAAACATCACGTACCTGGGGCGTATTCTTTATATATTCAATTCCTTGCATAACATCATCTTTAGAGGGAATAGAATCAACATCGCCTACTTTGCGTTTCCGGGTGCAGTGGCGGCAATACATGGCGCAGATTTGGCTGATATAAAATAGTACACGGTCGGGATAACGGTGAGTAATCCCGGGAACAGGGCTGTCTGTGTCTTCGTATAAAGGATCGTCCATTTCACAATCAGATAGCTTAAGTTCTATTGGATTAGGGAAACATTGTTTAAATATCGGATCATTCTCAGGATCATCGGTATCCACCAACGATAAGTAATATGGAGTTACAGCTAAAGGGAATTTATCAATAGTTTGTTGAATTGCTTTCTTCTTTTCTTCAGAAAAGGTTGTTCCAAGAATTCTCTCAACTGTCTCGACATTGCGGATGGTATTTTTAATCTGCCATTTCCAGTCGTACCATTTTGTGAGGAGTTTGTTTGAGATTTCTTCTTTGTTAATTCTGTCTTTAGTTAAATTAATAGTTTCATGCATATAAAAATCCTTTCTTTAGAGGGAAATACCCCGTAATTTATCTTGTTGCTCGTTTTTGATTACCTGCAAAACAAAACCTTTTGTGATGAAGACAAAAAACTTTTATAAAATAATTATATAGTTGTTACGATTGTTTGTCAAAAAATGTCAATATGGAAACTTTTCCATATCGTGTCTATATATCAATTTTTTTTAAATAATAATATGGTTAGTACTTACAGGCCTTGGATGCAATTACCGCCAAGGCTAGCGAGGGGGTAGTGCTTCTGTTAATGTAAAATTACTTTGGGAAAAATTAAAAAAGGAGATGCTCTTATGGAACTAATTATCATGTAATCATCGAGAAAATCAGTAATAGTTATGAAAAGGAACCAAAAAATCTGATTCCTTGGTACAAAGAAGACGTTAAATGAGAGTGGGGTAACCTTAGTTATTGACATATGTCGAAAAACGGGTATAATGAAATTATAAATGACATATGTCACAAATAATAAGGAGGTGGATGGTATGCCGGGAAGAGATGGAACCGGTCCGGTAGGTGCAGGGCCAATGACAGGAAGAGGGCTCGGACTATGCACAGGCGTAAATACAGTTAAATATGGTGCCGGTTTTGGGATGGGCTTAGGTCGCGGATTAGCCTGTAGACACGGCTTTAGCGGCGGTTTAGGCGGCGGCTATGGTAGAACGCAAAAAGAATTGCTTCAAGAGCAAAAAGAATTACTGCAGAGCCGGCTCGAAGTCATTGATAAACAGTTAGAGAACCTATAACAGTTAATGGCTAACAACCAGCAGAGAAAAATGGAGGACGCTCCGGCTTTCTCTGCCTGAAATGAGGTGATAAGATTATGCCCAGACCAATAAAATGGAGAAAAGTGTGCTGTCTGCCGGAAAGAAGTAAATTTGGGCCTCTTGATGCCCCCGCAAATGAGCAAAACCATGTTAATATGACGGTTGACGAATATGAAACGATAAGATTAATCGATTT
Source organism: Peptococcia bacterium (assembly GCA_050951585.1). Classification (GTDB taxonomy): domain Bacteria; phylum Bacillota; class Peptococcia; order DRI-13; family DTU073; genus UBA3937. The sequence goes on from JBMNJI010000014.1 coordinate 10,884, forward strand.
AGAAGGATTCACTCAAGAAGAGTGCGCTCGTCAAATGAATGTGGCCCGTACTACCGTTCAGGGAATATATATCGAAGCAAGAAAAAAGTTAGCTGAATCATTGATCAACGGTAAAGTGTTGCTGATTAAAGGCGGCGAATATCGACTCTGCGACGGCTTGGGAAACGGATGTGGCCGTGGTTGTCATAGACATGGTCGTGGCAGGAGATTTTTTGATAATGAGCTTCAAGATGACTGAGAAAAAGAACGGAGGATTCTTATGAAAATAGCAGTTCCTGTTGATGAGAAAGATTTGAAGTCAAAAGTATGCGTATCCTTTGGTCGTACTCCATATTTCCTCATCTATAATACTGAAACTAAAGAAAGCGTATTTCTTGAAAATAGTGCGGCAGCAAGTACAGGCGGTGCGGGGATCAAGGCCGCACAGACCATAGTTGACAATGGGGTAAGTGCATTATTAACACCACGCTGTGGTGAAAATGCCGCTGACGTACTCAAAGCTGCCGATATCAAGATTTATAAAACGAAAAGTGTTGCTATCAACGATAATATAGAGGCCTTTATTGACGGAAAACTTCCCTTGCTGGATGAAATTCATGCCGGTTTTCATGGGCGTGGAGGAAATTAAGATGAGGATAGCTGTGCTAAGTGGCAAAGGAGGCACAGGGAAAACACTGGTTTCGGTTAATTTAGCTGCAGCAGCACACAAAGCGGTCTATATTGACTGTGACGTTGAGGAGCCGAATGGCCATCTTTTTTTTAAACCTGCGGTTATTCAGGAGGAAGAAATAGCAATCAAAATTCCGGCAGTAGATAATACGCGTTGCAACGGATGTCGGCAGTGTGTTGATTTTTGTAAATTTAATGCGCTCGCCTCTATCAAGAACCAGAACAAGTTAATTATTTTCGAAGAGGTTTGTCATTCTTGCGGTGGCTGTATTATGCTTTGCCCTGAGAAGGCACTAACGGAAAAGGAAAAAGTAATTGGGAAGATACAGAAAGGCATGTCGGACGCTGTGACTGTGTATACAGGAATACTAAATATCGGTGAAGCGTCGGGCATCCCCATCATAAAGCAATTACTGGATGATCACAAGGATACTTCCGGTATGCCGGTTTTTATTGACTGTCCTCCCGGCAGTGCCTGTATTGTTATGGAAAGTATCAAAGACGCGGATTATTGTATTCTGGTCGCTGAACCAACCTTGTTTGGCGTTCACAACCTCAATATGGTCTATGAACTGGTTAAACTATTTGGGAAGCAGTTTAGTGTGGTCTTAAACAAATGCCTCGACGGCGAGAATCCGGCAGAGAAATTTTGTATCGAAAAAAATATTAAGATTATAGGGAGAATTCCCTTTGATACAGAACTTGGTATAATTAATTCAAATGCCGAAATCGCAGTAAGGAAAAACCCAAAATATGGGGATATATTTTCTTCCCTTTTGGAAACAGTGGTCAGGGAGGTGCAACATAAGCATGAAACAACTTCTCATTCTCAGCGGTAAAGGCGGGACCGGAAAGACAACAATAGCAAGCGCCTTTATTAAGCTTTCGGGTGCCAGAGCGTATGCGGATTGCGATGTTGATGCACCTAATCTGCACCTCGTAACAGGACAGGGTTTTGCACCGAAAAAAACAGATTATTATGGATTGCCTAAAGCGGAGATAAATGCAGAGCGATGCATTAAATGTAATCAATGTAGACAAAAATGCCGTTTTAGTGCAATCTTAATAGAGAAGAAACATTTAGTAGAAAAGAATTATCAGGTAGACCCATTTGCCTGTGAGGGTTGCGGAGTATGCGAGGCCGTGTGTCCTGTGGGAGCAATAGCGTTAAAACCGGCTGTGGCGGGAGAATTGATGCTGTATTCCAATGAGAAAAAGGTCTTTTCGACGGCCCAGCTCAAGATGGGTAGTGGTACATCCGGAATGCTGGTTACTGAGGTGAAAAAGCAGATGAAGTCGGCAGCAGCCGATACAGAGCTGGCTATTATTGACGGTTCTCCGGGAATTGGGTGCCCGGTTATTGCCTCTCTAAGCGGTGTTGACATGGTATTAATCGTAGCTGAACCTTCTGTTTCAGGGATTAGTGATATGGAACGCATCATAAAAACAGCGACTAAATTTGGCACAAAGATAGCAGTATGTATCAACAAATATAATACCAACATTGAAAACACAGAAAAAATAGAAGAGTTTTGTGCAAAACAAGGCTTGCCCTTTATCGGCAAAATTCCATTTGATGCGGAGGCAGTAAAAGCAATTAATAACGGACAGACTATTGTGGATATAGAGTGTCCATCAGGGACGGCAGTCACAGCGGTTTACCATAAAACAATAGCGCTGCTTTTTGAAGAAGATGGCAGGTCGGCTTAAAAATATTTGCCGAGGCAATAAAAATATTAAATAAGGAGTAATAATATGAGTGAGAATTGCAATCAAAGCTGCAGCAGTTGTTCGGAGGACTGTGCAGAAAGAAAAGAAGCAAAAGTTGATTTCTCCGAAAAACTGCATGAAATGAGCAGTGTGAAAAAAGTTATCGGAGTGGTTAGTGGCAAAGGAGGAGTCGGCAAATCACTTGTCACCTCCATGCTTGCTGTTACCATGAACAGAATGGGTTTTCATACCGCTATTCTTGATGCAGATGTTACCGGGCCGTCTATTCCTAAAGCATTTGGCATCAAAGAAAAAGCCACAGGCAGTGAGCTTGGCTTATTACCTGTTAAAACAAAAACCGGCATTGACATCATGTCTGTTAATTTGCTTTTAGAAAACGATACTGATCCTGTTGTCTGGAGAGGACCGATAATTGCCGGTACGGTCAAGCAGTTCTGGACTGATGTAATCTGGAGCGACGTAGATTTTATGTTTATTGATATGCCACCCGGCACCGGCGATGTTCCCCTTACGGTATTTCAATCTATAGCTGTTGACGGGATTATTGTCGTAACCTCTCCGCAGGAACTGGTATCCATGATTGTATCCAAAGCAGTTAAAATGGCGGAGATGATGAATATCCCTGTTATTGGTCTGGTAGAAAACATGTCTTATTTTCGATGCCCTGATAATGGCAAGGACTATCAGATCTTTGGGGATAGTCACATCGAAGAAATTGCTGAGAAGCATAACTTAAAGGTTCTTGCTAAATTACCGATCGACCCGAAAATATCTGCTAGCTGTGACAAAGGTACGATAGAACTTTTTGAAGGCAACTGGTTTGCTCCGGTTGCAAATATATTAGAGCAAATGGAGGAGAAAAAATAATGAGAATTGCCATCGCCAGTGAGAATGAAATGGTGACCGAACATTTCGGCCATTGCAGCAACTTTAACATTTTTGAAGCTGATAAAGGTCAAATTACCAAAAGTGAGTCTATTCCCAACCCGGGACATAGACCCGGCTTCTTACCAAACTTCCTGAACGACATGGGTGTTAATGTGATTATCTCAGGTGGTATGGGCGGCGGCGCTATTGAAATTTTTAACGAAAAAGGCATAGAGGTGATAGTTGGGGCTAGTGGTAATGCTAAAGCCGTGGCAGAAGCATACCTGCAAGGTTCCTTGAAATCTACAGGCTCTGTTTGCCATGAACATCAGCATCACGGCGAATGTGGAGAATAGGACATTTATAAATTAAATAGACCATAAATCGGTTCATTTTGTAATGCAATGACTGCATTGTCAATAAGAAAAGATTATGCAATAATTGTTCAACAAGCTGGGATGAAAAAAGATGAAACCGCAGGTCAGCCTGTTATAATAATTATTGAAGTAGAATATTTAAAGAACTGATTTTCCAGTAGAGTAAGGAGAGAAAAGAATGGCGATTGAGAAAGTAAAAGAATACTTTAAGCAGTGGGGGATGGAAAACAGGATTATGGAGTTTGACGTTTCCAGTGCCACGGTGGAATTGGCTGCCCGGGCGTTAAATTGCGCCCCGGAAAGGATTGCCAAAACATTATCATTTAAAGTAGATGATCGAAGCATTCTTATTGTGGTAGCGGGAGATGCGAAGATTGATAATCAGTTATACAAGGCCAGATTTGGCACCAAAGCAAAAATGTTGTCCCCGGAAGAAGCCATTAGCCGGATTGGACATGCCGTTGGTGGTATTTGTCCGTTTGGCGTAAACGAGGGCGTCGAGATCTATCTTGATCAATCATTGAAAAGGTTTTCCACCGTTTTCCCGGCGTGCGGCAGTAGCAACAGTGCCATTGAGCTGACGATTGGGGAGCTGGAAAAATACTCAAATTATCGGGAGTGGGTGGATGTTTGCAAGACGCCGTACAGGCAGATTTAATGAGCAATGCGCCTTGTTCCATTTGGATTATGGAGCGAGGCGCTTTTGTAATGTGTAAATGGTTAACGGAAAAAGAAGTAAAAGACCGCTTAATCTGGTAGAATAAATGGAGGAGGCGATAAAAGGTGGTTTTTGATTTTAAAAAGGAATATAAAGAGTTTTATCTGCCAAAAAACAAACCGGAAATAGTTGATATTCCGGTGATGAATTTTATCGCGGTACGGGGCAAAGGGGATCCCAATGAAGCGGATGGTGCGTATCAACAGGCGATCGGGGTCCTTTATGCCATTGCCTACACCATTAAGATGAGTTATAAGGGCGATCACAGGATTGAGGGTTTCTTTGAATATGTGGTGCCGCCCTTAGAAGGATTTTGGTGGCAGGAAGGTGTGGAAGGAGTAGACTACAGTCATAAGGAGAAATTCAATTGGATTTCCGTGATTCGGCTTCCGGATTTTGTGTCAAAAGAGGATTTTGCCTGGGCAAAGGAAGAGGCTGCCCGGAAAAAGAAAATTGATTGTTCCCGAGCCGAGTTTTTAACGATTAAAGAAGGCTTGTGCGTTCAGATTATGCACAATGGTCCTTTTGACGATGAGCCGGCTACAGTTGCGAAGATGGATGAATACCTGATAAAACAGGGATACAAAAAAGATTTTTCGGAGAATCGCTTACACCATGAGATATATCTTTCTGATGTGCGCAAGGTTGCGCCGGAGCAATACAAGACGGTGATACGTCATCCGGTGAAAAGATGATTGCCTTTTTACAGCTTTGACGGCAATTTTTTTGCCGATGCGAAATATTGGCTAATGCGTAACCGTGGTTACCGATTTCTCTGCAACCATATCATATACTGTAAGCAAATCATTAAATAAACAAAAAGGAGGGGACGAAAATGCTGGAACAGATTTATCGGTTCTCACGCGGCAACGAGCGCGTAATTGAGAAGGTTATTCTGGATGAAAATCTTCATTATCTGCACATGGTTTTAAATCAGGGAGAAGGATTGCCGGAGCATTATACCAATGGAAATGTCTATATGACTGTAGTGCGGGGCTTGCTTTCGATTAGACTGGACGAGCAGGAAGTGCACGAGTATGAGGCGGGGACAGTATTGAAAATACCTTATCAAACCAAAATGAATGTGCAAAATCTACACACCGATACTTTGGAATTAATTGTTGTCAAAGCACCGGCGCCAATGCACTAAAAACAGGATGGCAACAGGACAAAAAGTTTGAATTTGAAGAGGAGACAAAGACAAAGCATAACGATGGAATAAAAGGAGGAGTAAGCAATGAGTATGTTCTGTTTTCAATGTCAAGAAACTGCCAAAGGGACAGGCTGTGAGATTCGTGGTGTCTGCGGGAAGACCGAGGAAGTGGCCAAGCTTCAGGATCTTTTGCTCTATACGCTAAAGGGGATTGCCGCACTTGTTGTAAAAGGAAAGATGGATAGTAGCGAGCTCGGAAAAACTAATTATGAGCTGTTGAACAGCTTGTTCATGACCATCACTAATGCCAATTTCGATGCTGACGCCCTCGAGAGGGTATGAGCAAAAGGCGGTGATTGTCCTTTTAGCCCTCCTTTATCTTGGCGTCAGGAATATTCACCTGGGGCCGACCCTGCCGGGCTTCTTATCCCCCAATGTGGCCAAGGTATTAGTGGAGAAATTCGGCATTGCCGGTATTGGGACAGTAGAAGACGATATTAAGTTATTCATGGCCGAATAGCAATACATCGCCGAATAAAAATAATTCATGGCACAATAGCAAGATAAATAAGAGAAGACGAAGTGAAGCCTAAGAGAAGCCTAACAGGGTAAATTACCCCTTGTTAGGCTTTGTCTTAGCATGGATGAGGTAAGAAAAATTTTCTACAATCGGGAAATTTTCTATTAATGCGTTATAATGATATTGTATTGTGTAATTACCAGGAGGTTGACATGAAAAAGCTTGCCTTGTTTTGCCTGTTTTTTGTATGGACTTGGTTAATTTTCACTGGCTGTTTTTCAGAGGTGAAAAATGAAGAAGGGGAATTAATTGAAAGGCAGGGTCTCACCGGGCATGCTGATTCAGCCGGAAACAATCAGTATATTGTGCCCGAAGGAAATACACTGGCCACAAGAATTAAGCCGCCGGACAATTATGAACGAATTCCGGACGTTGAAAATAGTTTTACTGCTTTTTTGCGTAACTTTTCATTAAAGCGGGACGGCAGTCCCGTGCTCTTATACGATGGCGAGAAGAAGTATAATCAGTCAGCTCATGTTGCTGTCTTTGATCTGGAGGTAGGCAATCAGGATTTGCAACAATGTGCCGATTCCATCATCAGGATGTATGCGGAATATTACCGGTCAATTGGCGAGGATGATAAAATAGCGTTTCATTTAACCAACGGCTTTTTGCTGGAGTATGTGAAGTGGCGTGACGGATATCGTTTGGCCGTCAGTGGCAATGACACTTCCTGGAGAAAGTCCGCCGGATATGATGATACATATGAGAACTTCCAATCATATCTGAAAACGGTGTATATGTACGCCGGTACATTATCATTGGAAGCTGAATGTACGGAGATCAACCTTGCGGAGCTTGCCCCCGGAGATTTATTTATTGAGGGAGGCAGTCCGGGCCATTGTGTCTTAGTAATTGATCTGGCCGAAAATAGTGCCGGTGAAAAAGCTTTTCTGTTGGCCCAGGGGTATATGCCGGCTCAGGAATTTCATGTCTTAAAAAATCCTTTGTATGAGGATGATCCGTGGTATTACGCTTCAGAGCTGACGTATCCGTTAAAAACACCGGAATGGACTTTTGCCGAGGGCAGTTTGGCACGCTGGGGCGGGTGGGAATAAGAAAAAAATAATTTGTCGATATGTCTTAGTAGTGGTAAGATAATAGTGTTATGATATGAACAATCTCAAATATTCTCAAGTAACCTCGGATAGCAGGGGATAGGAACAAAAAGCTTACCGAAAAGCACGGAGGTTGTAGCAAAATGGAAAAACGTTATCTATATATAGTTCTTACCCGCCCGAATACGATCATTTCTAAATTGATTCAAATATTTAAAAAAGACGAATATACCCATGCATCAATTTCTTTAAACAAAGGGCTGGACGAGATGTATAGTTTTGCGAGAAAGTATACATATAACGCGTTTATAGGCATCTTTAAATGTGAAAACATTAATAAAGGTTTATATAAAGTTCATAAGGTCTTACCCGGTTTAATCATGGAAGTTGAAGTATCAAAGGAGCAGTATGAAAAGGTGCAGGAGATATTAGAGTCCTTCATTGCCAATAGTCATCGCTATAAATATAATTATAAGGGGCTCCTTTACAGCGCGTTTAATAAAGAAGCATGTAATGATTATCGCTTTATGTGTTCAGAGTTTGTGTATCATCTATTGAAGGAAAGTCAGATTGCCGACTTTAAAATTGCCCGAAACCTGGTAAGGCCCCAGAGTTTACTGAATATAAGAAATAGGGTTATTTTCAAGGGTAATCTTAAAGAACTGGAATCTTTAGATACCAACTGGAATTTAGGAGAGATCAAAGCAGAAAGTGTCGTGTATTCGCGGGCTATCGGCTAAAGCTTTCGCTGGCTAGCGGTAATAGTATTAATAAGTCCCTCTACTTGACAAAATGACCTGCTCGTCATAGATTTGACTGAGAGGTCTTTTTTGTAGTGTCTCATGCCCATAGAATTTAGATTTGACGGGTGAGAACTGAGAAGAATGGAGATGAATTTATGACTGAGTTAGTCCAATTTTTGCAGTGGATTAAGGAAAGCGACAACATCGTCTTTTTTGGCGGGGCCGGAGTCTCAACGGAAAGCGGTATTCCGGATTTTAGGAGTGTGGATGGTCTCTACAATCAAAAATACGGGCAGTATCCTCCGGAGGTCATTCTGAGCCATTCCTTTTTCATGCAAAGGCAGGCGCAGTTTTATGAATTTTACCGGGATAAAATGATTTTTCTTGCGGCTAAGCCCAATGTGACACATCTGAAACTGGCCCAACTGGAGGCAAAAGGCAAAGTCAAAGCCGTGATCACCCAGAATATTGATGGACTCCACCAGCAGGCCGGAAGTAAAAAGGTGTTGGAGCTTCATGGCTCAATCCACCGGAATTACTGTCTGAAGTGCGGCAAATTTCATGGCATTGACGCCATCTTGCATGCGGAGGGGGTTCCGGTTTGTGACTGCGGCGGGATTATTAAGCCGGATGTGGTTCTTTATGAGGAAGGGTTGAACGAGGATGTGCTGAGTGAGGCGGTAGAATGTATCGCTCAGGCTGACATGCTGATCATTGGCGGTACTTCCTTGTCGGTTTATCCGGCCGCCGGGCTGGTTCGGAATTATCAAGGGAAGAAGTTGGTGCTGATTAATAAATCCGTTACAGCATACGACCAGTACGCCAACTTGCATTTTAAGAGCGGCTTAGGGGAAGTGTTCGCCCAGGTGGATGTCAATTGAAATATCAAAACAAGATACACAAAGCCACATTTATCAACCGTCCCAATCGTTTTATTGCTCAGGTAAAACTAAACGACAGTGTCCAGGTGTGTCATGTCAAAAATACGGGACGGTGTCTCGAATTATTAAGGCCCGGGAGCATTGTCTATTTAGAGGAAAACAGTAAGGCAAACAGAAAAACAAAATATGATTTGGTGGCCGTGGAAAAGGAGCAGGTTTTGGTGAATATCGATTCCCAGGCCCCCAATAAGGTGGTCAAAGAATGGCTAGAAGCAGGGGGGATCTATCCAAACCCGGTGCTGGTCTATTCCGAGAAAAAGCATGGAAATTCCCGGGTTGATTTTTATCTTGAAAACGAAGAGCGTAAAGCTTTTCTTGAGGTAAAGGGTGTCACACTGGAGGACGGAGGAGTAGCCGCTTTTCCTGATGCACCCACCGAGCGGGGAGTCAAACACCTCTATCATTTGATGGATGTCCTGCAGGAAGGCTATGAGGCCTACCTTATTTTTGTCATTCAGTTTAAGCCGGTTAAGTATTTCGTTCCCAATGAGGCGACTCATCCCCAATTTGGGAAAGTATTGCGGGAAGCAGTTGCAGCAGGGGTAAAGGTGTTGGCTTATGATTGTCTTGTCACCCCGGATTCAATGCGCCTGGATCAACCCGTCCCGGTTAAGATTTAGTAATTAATCGACAACCGCAAGCTTGTGGTATATTAACAGAGGAGCAAAGGGCCTTGTACGATCCCGTGCAGGGCCCTAATTATCTTAGAGTATAATTTTCATTGGCAAAGATAACAAAAAAACAGGAAGAGGGTAAAAACCCCCTTCCCTACATACAAACCAACCTGTATTATTTAATTTGAAGAAAAAAACAACTCAGGGGGTTTGTATGATGGAAAATATGTTATCAGAAAAAGGAATAGACTTCAATGCTTTAGAGAAAGAGATTTTCCAAATTGGTTGTGAAATTGCGGCCAACTTGTTCGAGCAAGTTCTAATCCGAATGGATGAACACCTTGAAGCGACACGGGATAAGAAAAAGTATCGCCATAG
>JBMNJI010000015.1:0-29244 GCA_050951585.1 Peptococcia bacterium
CACCAATTTTATTTAAACACAAACATAGCAAAAAGTTCATTTGACAGAGTATTAATTCTCATGCTAATATATATACTTGTGGAGTTAAATCTGGATATGGGCCATTAGCTCAGTCGGCAGAGCACCTGACTTTTAATCAGGGTGTCCCGCGTTCGAATCGCGGATGGCTCACCATTCCTTCACTTTACGAGAGCTAGCACTCTCATGATAGGACCCCTTGGTCAAGTGGCCTAAGACACAGCCCTTTCACGGCTGTAACATGGGTTCGAATCCCATAGGGGTCGCCACCATTATATGGGCGATTAGCTCAGCTGGGAGAGCGCCTGCCTTACAAGCAGGATGTCGGCAGTTCGATCCTGTCATCGCCCACCAAAAAGTTAATCTTGGTACGGAACTGTGGTGTAGTGGCCTAACATGCCTGCCTGTCACGCAGGAGATCGCGAGTTCGACTCTCGTCAGTTCCGCCATTATTTTTCTAAAGCAGCAGCCCATAATTTATGAAAAGCATTTTTGGACCAAACGTGTTATAATAGATAAGCACATGTGAGAACAAAATATTGGTTTTTCAGTTTTTTTCTTGTGAAATAATTGATATAATATTAAAGTGGTAGTGTCATTAATGTTCTCTAGGAAATGCCTTGGTAGCTCAGTCGGTAGAGCAGAGGACTGAAAATCCTCGTGTCGGTGGTTCGATTCCGCCCCAAGGCACCAGGTACAAAACCAACGATCGGGGTGGCTCAAAGTTTCCGGTCGCGGAGCTTGTCGGGGGTGATTAGCTCAGCTGGTTAGAGCGCATGCCTCACATGCATGAGGTCGGGGGTTCGAGCCCCTCATCGCCCACCATTTTAGAAGAATTTAACGCTATTGAAGATAGAAAGCATAATATGTGAGCATGCGGGTGTGGTTCAATGGTAGAACTCCAGCTTCCCAAGCTGGCGGCGAGGGTTCGATTCCCTTCACCCGCTCCATCTTAAAAAAACACCCGGCGGAATAGTCGGGTTTTCTGTATTATGAACCGTGACGCATTTCAAGAGATTGTATATTGTGTAATAAAAATAATATAATACAATATAGATAGAGCCCAAATTAACGCAATATCGCATCTCCATATTGAAGGCAGGGTCTTTTTTAAGAGTCGAGGGGGGTGAACACAGCAACATTTGCTGTGAGGTTAAATGAGCAATATCTTTCATGTTGGTATTGATATAGGTTCTACAACCGTAAAATTAGTTATTCTTAATGAGCAGGACAAAATCATCTATAGCAAATACGAGCGACATTATGCGGATATCAGGAAAAAATTGCTGGATATCTTGCAGGATGCCGCTAAGATAATTAAGGATACGAAAGTTACGATGATGATTACCGGTTCCGGAGGAATGAGCATTGCCCAGCGGATCGGGGTGCCTTTTACCCAGGAGGTAGTTGCTTCGACAAAAGCAGTGAAGACCTATTATCCGGAAACTGATGTGGCGATTGAATTAGGCGGGGAAGATGCCAAAATCACTTATTTTAATGATGGGGTCGATCAGCGGATGAACGGTACTTGTGCGGGTGGTACCGGTTCTTTCATTGACCAAATGGCCACCTTGCTGAAAATAGATGCCGGCGGCTTAAATGAGCTGGCCAAGAAGTATAAAGTAATCTATCCCATTGCGGCCCGCTGTGGCGTTTTTGCCAAGACCGACGTTCAGCCGCTCTTAAACGAAGGCGTAGCCAGGGAAGATATTGCCGTTTCCGTCTTGCAGGCGGTGGTCATTCAGACCATCAGCGGCCTGGCTTGTGGCAGACCGATTAGAGGAAAAGTGGCCTTTTTAGGCGGCCCCTTGTATTTTCTTTCGGAATTACGCCAAAGATTTATCGAAACCCTCAAACTGACCCCGGAACAGGTTATTTTCCCGGAAAACCCCCAGCTTTTTGTAGCGCTTGGGGCGGCTTTGTCCTCCCTTAACGAGGCGCCGGTCTGTTTTAAAACCCTGCTTAAGGAAGTGCAAAGCCTTGAAAACATGGCGACAGGGGAAACTACCAGCTTAGGGGCGCTTTTTTCAGAACCTACAGAATATGTTCGTTTCAAGGAAAGGCATCGCCAAAATGCGGTGAAAAGAAGGGACCTGGCCACTTTCGCCGGCGATTGTTTTTTAGGCATTGATGCGGGTTCGACGACGACCAAAATAGCTTTGATCGATGGGGAGGGGGCGCTGCTTTACACTTACTACGGGAGTAACGGCGGAAGCCCGCTTAAATCAACCGTCAAGGCTTTAAAGGAATTGTATCAGGTTCTGCCCCTCGGGGCGAAGATTGTGAATTCTACCGTAACCGGTTATGGCGAAGGGTTACTCAAAGCTGCTTTAAGGGTAGATATCGGAGAAATTGAGACCTTAGCTCACTTCAAAGCGGCCGCGCACTTCTGCCCGGGGGTCGACTTTATTCTGGATATCGGCGGGCAGGATATGAAGTGCCTCAAAATTAAAGATGAAGTCATCGATAGTATCCTCCTAAACGAAGCCTGCTCTTCCGGATGCGGCTCTTTTTTGGATACTTTCGCCAGCTCCCTCGGGATGAAGATTGAAGATTTTGCGAACGCGGCTTTGACGGCGAAAGATCCGGCCGACCTCGGCTCGCGCTGTACTGTCTTTATGAATTCCAAGGTTAAACAGGCCCAGAAGGAAGGGGCCTCGGTTGGCGATATTTCGGCCGGCTTATCCTATTCGGTCATTAAGAACGCCTTATATAAAGTCATTAAATTAAGAAATGCCGATGAACTAGGGGAGAAGATTGTTGTCCAGGGCGGGACTTTTTATAATGATGCGGTCCTGCGCAGTTTTGAGATCCTTTCCGGGCGTGAAGTGATCAGGCCGGATATTGCGGGGATTATGGGCGCTTTTGGGGCCGCCCTGATTGCCAAAGAGAGATACGAAAGAGGCGCGGTTTCCCATTTAGTCAACGCGGCAGAATTGAACGAATTCCGCCTGGAGACGGCGGTTACCCGCTGTAGAGGCTGTTCCAACAGCTGCATTCTGACCATTAATAAATTCCGCAACGGGGAAAGCTTTATTTCCGGGAACCGGTGTGAAAAAGGAGCAGGCGGGGTCCAACAGGAGCAAGCTCTGCCGAATCTCTATCGTGATAAATACCGGCGGCTTTTTGCCTACCGGCCCTTAGATGCGGCTAATGCCCGGCGTGGAACGGTGGGTATTCCGCGGGTCTTAAATCTCTATGAGAATTATCCGTTCTGGTTTTCTTTCTTTACCCATTTAGGTTTTCGGGTGGAGCTATCGGACCGGTCCTCCAACAAGATCTACGAAAAAGGGATCGAAACGATTCCTTCCGAATCGGTCTGCTATCCCGGCAAAATGGTGCACGGGCATATCATGAATCTAATTGAAAAAGGGATTAAGTTTATTTTCTATCCGTGTATCACTTATGAGAAAAAAGAGCAGCAGGAAGCAGATAATCATTATAATTGTCCGATCGTTGTTTCTTATCCCGAGGTAATTAAAAACAATGTGGATGTGCTGAGGGAGCAAGGAATCCTTTTTCTGAAGCCGTTTTTGACCTTAAATGATGAAGCAAGCTTAGGCAAGGCTTTGTCAGCGGCTTTAAAGGCGTTGGATAAGCTCAAGATTAGGATTAGTGAGCAGGAAATTCAGAAAGCAGTTGCCCTTGCCCAAAAGGAGCAGGCGGCCTTTAAAAAGGAGATGCAGGAAGCGGGGGAGGCGGCTTTGCGCCTGATGCGGGAAAAAGGGCTCAAGGGGATAGTTTTGGCCGGTCGGCCCTATCATATTGACCCCCAGATCAATCACGGCATTCCGGAGATGATCAATTCATTGGGGCTCGCCGTCCTTACGGAAGATTCGGTGGCGCATCTGGGGAAAGTGGCCAGACCTTTACGGGTGGTCGATCAATGGACCTATCATTCCCGGCTTTATGCCGCGGCAAGCTTTGTGGCCGGGCAGGATGATCTGGAACTGGTTCAATTGAATTCTTTTGGCTGTGGTCTTGATGCGGTTACGACGGATCAGGTGCAGGAGATTTTGCATGCCCAATCGAAAATTTATACGGCTTTGAAGATCGACGAAGGAAACAACCTGGGAGCGGCCCGGATTCGGATTCGTTCTTTAAAGGCGACGGTTTTGGAAAGGGAGAAAAACGGCTACAAACGGCAGCAGAGAGGGGAAGCTTTTTATAAGAAGGTGGTCTTTACGGAAGAGATGCGGAAAAGGCATACTATTCTTGTTCCGCAGATGTCACCGATTCATTTTCAGTTTTTGGAGGAGGCGTTCAAAGTCTCCGGCTATAATTTGGTCGTTCTTCCCTCAATAGATACGCAGGCGATTGATGAAGGATTGAAATATGTGAATAATGATGCCTGTTATCCGGCGATTATCGTCATCGGTCAGTTGATGAATGCTCTCAAATCCGGGCAATATGATTTAGAGAACACCTCTGTGATGATCTCGCAGACCGGGGGCGGTTGTCGGGCGAGCAACTATATCGGTTTATTAAGAAAAGCGTTAACAGATGCCGGTCTGGGGCATGTTCCGGTCATCTCTATCAATGCGAACGGGATGGAGAAAAACCCCGGCTTTAAACTCACCTTTGGCCTGATGCATCGGGCCATGATGGCCATCATCTACGGTGATTTGTTGATGAATGTTTTATACCGGGTCAGGCCATACGAAAAATTCAAGGGCTCGGCGAATGAGCTTTATGAGAAGTGGGTCAAGATTGGCAAAGAATCTCTTGGACCGGCCAGACTAAGCACTTTCATTAAGAATATAAATGGGATTGTGCGCGAATTTGACCAATTGGCCATCCACAATGTGCAAAAGCCCAAAGTAGGACTGGTAGGAGAGATTCTGGTGAAATTTCATCCGACCGCAAACAACAACGTAGTAGAAGTCGTGGAGGCTGAAGGGGCGGAAGCCGTAATGCCTGCCTTACTGGATTTCTTCTCCTATTGTGCTTATGATTCCGTCGTTAAAGCGGAGTATTTAGAAGGAAAGAAGCGGTCAAAGCTTGCGGGGCAGGCGGCGATTCTCGTCCTGGAATTTTATCAGGAGCTTTACCGGAGGGCGCTTGCGAAGAGCAAACGGTTTTATCCGCCCAAACGGATTCGGGAAATAGCCAAAGGGGCCTCCACGGTGGTGTCTTTAGGGCATCAGAGTGGCGAAGGCTGGTTTTTGACCGGCGAAATGATCGAACTGATTCGGGAAGGGGTCAAAAATATTATTTGCATGCAGCCTTTTGCCTGCTTGCCTAATCACGTCACCGGAAAAGGGATGCTCAAGGAATTGAAGCGGGTTTATCCCGGCACCAATCTCGTGGCGATTGACTATGACCCGGGGGCGAGCGAGGTTAATCAATTGAACAGGATTAAGCTGATGATTGCGACTGCTTTCGAAAACCTGGAGGCGAGCCAATCCGGCCGGGAAGAGGCATACCGGACCCAAGACGCGACCCTGGAGCTTTCGGCGGATCAGATGGGGGAGCTCACGATCTGAGACACATGGGGCAGGGCACGATTTGAGAATGTCTTTACCGGAAGGAAAGGGCATGATATAATAAAGAGCGTTCAGGAAAAAGGAGGCGTATGACGATGACGAAAAAAGTACATATTCAAACTGTCAATAAACAGAATCTGGCGCAGACTGTCAAAAACGGTGGTTGCGGAGAGTGCGTTACATCTTGCCAATCAGCATGCAAAACATCATGCACTGTGAGTAATCAGGAATGTCAAAAACAGCAATAAAGGATTAAACAAACTTGTTTATAAATAGCCTGACCCGGAAGGGTCTCTTTTTTTGGAGGAACGAAACGATGAAGGGTGACTTAGGAACTAATCCGCAGTATGACTTTTCGCTTATTCATAAATTTGCGATCGAGGATACCTATCTTGTGCTGGATATTAACAGCGGGGCTGTGCATACTTTGAGCAAGGAAGCCTGGGATTTTCTTGCGGCCTGGGAAAAAGCCGGCGGGGATTGGGAGAGAATTACGCCCCCCGAAGGTCTTTCGGACGAGGATTTTGCCGGGATTAAAGCGGCCTTTGCCGAACTGGTCGCTGCCGGGGCCTTGTTTAGCCAAAACGAGGTACAAGAGAATTTTGAGCCCCGTGACGAGAAGATTGTGAAGGCCCTTTGCCTTCATGTTGCCCATGATTGCAATCTGCGCTGTAAATATTGCTTCGCCGGTACCGGACCTTTCGGGGCGGATCGCTCCCTGATGGATGCAAAGACAGGGAAGAAGGCCCTGGATTTTCTCTTTGCCGCCTCCGGGGCGCGTCAGCATGTGGAGGTAGATTATTTTGGCGGCGAACCGCTCTTGAATTTTGCCGTGGCGAAGGAGCTGGTAAAATACGGCAAGGAAAAAGCCCGCGAGACAGGCAAAACTTTGAAGCAAACCTTAACGACCAATGCAGTGTTATTAAACGAAGAGATTATTGATTATCTGAACCGGGAAGGCCTTTATTTAATCTTGAGCATCGACGGGCGGCCGGAAGTGCATGACAAAATGCGGCCCCTTACCGGTGGGCAGGGCAGCTTTGCCCTGGTGGACAGGAAAATCAGCGAATTTGTCAAGAAACAGCAAGCGGGAACATATTATGTAAGAGGGACCTATACCCATTTTAATCTGGATTTTTGTGCGGATATTCTGTATTTGGTGGATCATGGCTATGACCGTCTCTCTTTGGAACCGGTGGTGGCTTCTCCGGAGCAGGAGTATGCTTTACGGGAGGAGGATTTGCCGGTATTAAAGCAGCAATATGCGCTTCTAGCGCAAAAGTGGCTGCAATACTACGAACAAGGAAAGCCGTTTCAGTTTTTCCACTTTAATATTGATTTAAACAAAGGACCATGCCTACTCAAGCGTTTATCGGGCTGCGGGGCCGGGAATGAATATCTGGCTGTCTCTCCGGCGGGTGATTTGTATCCCTGTCATCAGTTTATGGAGAACAAAGAGTTCCTGATGGGGAATGTCTTTACGGGTGTCCAAAATGAGTCCTTGCGCCAGACTTTTCGGAAGGCCCATGTGTTCAACAAAGAAAAATGCCGGAATTGTTGGGCGAGATTCTTTTGCAGCGGGGGCTGCCATGCCAATGCCTATAATTTTCACCGGGATTTATTGCAGCCGTATGAATTAGGATGTGAGCTGCAAAAAACGCGGCTTGAATATGGGATTTATCTGCAGGTGAAGGTTTGGCAAAAGCAACAGGAAGTAGCCGCCGGAAGCGCAAAATAACCCAAGGGCAGAGTGGGAATGGGCCAAGTTGGTATAATTGTTTAATGGTTTTGTTTTTTGGCAATAATATAGTTGCGTAAAGAAGGAAAATAAAAGCTTAGTAAAAAAACGGAAAGCTTTGGTTGAAACAAGCTTACGAAGTATAGTATAATTATGATGATGTAGAATTTTTTAGCAGCTGACGGAAGGGAAGGTGAAAACCCCGGAGGCTTTGGCTTGATAGAAAGAACGGAACTGATGTCTTTGGGGGCAGATGGCAAAGAAAATATTATCGTACATAAAATTGCTTGGCACAAGGGTAAGGATTTATGTTCATTCCGGTAATATACTGAAGTCACCCGGAAAAAGTTCTTTGAAATATGCCCAAATGGGGGCGGTTTGTGTTCTGGTTGCCGGTTTATTGATTGGTGGTGTGTCTTATTTTCTGGCGCAAAAGCCGGTGATGCTTCTGGCTGACGGCAAAGTGGTTGGCCTGGTAGGAGGCCGGCACGAGGTGGAAGTGGCGCTGGAAACCGCCCGTCAGGAATTGAGTAGGGAGCTGGAGACAGAGATCTCTACAGTTACTTCCCAGTTGTCTTATCAAGAGGATTGTGATCGTTCGGGGGAACTTTTAGCAGGCGAAAAACTGGTTGCTGTCCTGAAAAAAGAACTGGCTTGGCCGATTAATACATGGGCTATCGAGGTAAATGGGGAGCGGGTACTTTATCTGGCTTCGGAAACGGAAGCGGAGAATGCCTTAGCCGAACTGAAGAAATATTATTTGCCGCAGGAGGAATCCGCGGATAGTAGCACTGACGCACTAAAGATTGAAAAGGTTGAGTTTTTGGATCAGGTGCAGGTTGTGCCGGGGAAAAGTGTCCCCGAGCAGATCATGACTGTTGCGGAAGCCGTGGAGGCGATGGTTAAAGGACTAGAAAAGATTGTGCCCCATGTGGTGGAAAAAGGCGAATCCTTATGGACCATTGCCCGTGATCATGGTTTGACGGTGGCGGAATTGCAGGAAATCAATCCTTCCTTGAAGGGCGAATTGCTACAGATAGGGCAGGAATTAAATCTGAAAAAAGCCGAGCCGCTGGTTAATGTTGTTTCTACCTGGGAAACAACAGTGGAAGAGGAGATTCCCTATAAAGTTGTCTATGAAGATGATGCTTCCCTCTGGAAGGGGCAGGAAAAAGTCAAACAGAGCGGGAAAAAAGGGAGCAGAATCGTAACCTACCATGTTACCCAAACTAATAATCAGATTACCGATAAACAGACCTTAGCGGAGAATATTATCGAGGAGCCGGCGGCCAAAGTCGTGCGGAAAGGGACGAAGCTAATCGTTGCTTCTCGTAGTAGCGGAGGGAATGGAATATTAGGCTGGCCCCTGCGGGGAACGATAACTTCACCGTATGGCAAACGGGGCGGCTCCACACATACAGGGCTGGATATCGACGGGGATACCGGGGATCCCGTGGCCGCCGCAGAGGATGGGACCGTGGTCAGGGCTTCCACGTACGGAACTTACGGCAAATGCGTGGATATTAATCACGGGCAGGGCTTGGTCACCCGTTATGCGCATCTTAGCAAAATAGAAGTTTCCGTCGGGCAAAAAGTATCCCGCGGCGATTTAATCGGCAGGGTTGGCTCAACCGGGCGAAGCACCGGATCACATCTTCATTTTGAAGTAATCGAAAATGGGAAACATGCTTCACCTCAGAATTTTCTAAAGTAAAGCCGCCCGAAGAAAAGCGAGCAAGCAAAGCAGACTACATGAAGTATACGCAGGGTACAGGTGAGAGAGCTTGTACCTTTTTTCTATCAGGATCTTTTCGATTCAGCAAAAAAACCCAAGGGGGAATTAAGATATGGATATGTATGATATCGTCATTATTGGGGGCGGCCCGGCCGGGCTCACTGCGGGCATATATGCGTGCAGGGCCGGTTGGAAAACGCTCGTCATTGAGAAAGGCGCGATTGGCGGGCAGGCGGCCATCACCGACCGGATAGAAAACTATCCCGGCTTTACGGAAGGGATCTCCGGACCGGAGTTAATGAACAATTTTTACAATCAGGCCGTCCATTTTGGCTGTGAGATGAAGATCGCGGAAGTGAGCGGTCTTAGGAAAGCCCAGCTTCAGGCGGGGGAAAAGCCGCTTATTACAGTAGAGACAACAGATGGGCAAGTGCAAGGGAAAGCCGTCTTGGTTGCGGCAGGGGCACAGGCACGCGAGCTCGGCATCAAAGGCGAAAAAGAATTCCGGGGGCGCGGCGTGTCTTATTGCGCAACCTGTGACGGATTTTTCTTTAGAAATAAGAAGGTGGCGGTCATCGGTGGCGGAGATGCCGCCGTGAAAGAGGCGCTCTTTTTAGCAAAACTGGCCCGGGAAGTCGTGGTTATTCATCGGCGTGATACTTTTCGTGCCGATAAGTATCTAAGCGAGCAGGTTAAGGCTACGCCTAATATCAAGATCTATTGGGATACGGTGGCTGACGAGATTGTCGGGGAGAAGCTTATCACCGCTCTTCTTCTGCATAATGTCAAAACGTTAGAAACAATCACAGAGGCCGTGGATGGGGTTTTCGTCTATGTAGGCCGCAAGCCGAATACGGACTTTTTAGGGGATGATTATCCCAAAAGCACACAAGGGTATCTGCTTACTGATGAAAGCTTGCAAACAGTGATACCGGGGGTGTTTGCCATCGGGGATTGCCGTGAGAAGCAGGTCAGGCAGGTGGCGACGGCGGTAGGGGATGGGGCTAGCGTGCTGGCCGCAGTGGAAGAATATATGCGTTTGTACGGGGAGGAATGATGAAATGATGTTTTCCAGAAAAAAAAGAGAACAGCTAAAAAAAGCTTTTCTTGTGGTGCTGGTCCTTTTATTATGCGCCGGACTTTTACTGTCCACGTTAGTCTGGTACCTTTAGGGGCAATTTTCCAAGGAAGAGTAGGAACAGACCTGTTATAATGGGATACGTGGAAAACGTCTAGCCGAAAAAACCAGAGAGGAGTATCCCATTTTTATGCAGTTAATTTTGACAAAGAGTGAACCGGGGATAAAACAAAGGATTAGTGTAAGAAAAGTCGGGCTGCTATTAATTGTCAGTCTTTTGTTCGGACTGTTTATTACGGATCTGTCCGTTTATGTACGCAAAACCGTTTATAGGGCCTTTCAGCAGGGCGTTCGTCTGATCCTTAATTTCCAGACAAGAGAATATGCCGTAATAAATAGTGACAGTTTTCGCTTAAAATATACAGCTGAAGATCAGGAACTGGCTCCGGTCGTGCTCAATCTTGCCGAGGACTATTTACGGCAAGCGGAGGAGATTTTCGGCCTGGAGCACCGCACGCGCCGGATCCCGCTGGTCTTATTCCGGGATGAAGCCTCTTTGAATAAAAGCTTCGGCTGGAGCGGAGAAAAAAGTACGGCCGGGGTTTATTGGGCAGGCACGATTAGAATTGTCTCGCCGCGCGGCTGGGCAGGAGCGCCGGACACGGTGCCGAATCTCGCTGAGGCGGCGGAGGCTTTTGCCGAGGAAGGGCCGCTCGCCCACGAATTAACGCATTTACTGGTAGATGAAATATGTGGGGGCAATTATCCCCGTTGGTTAACCGAAGGGTTGGCGCAGTACGTGGAACAGCAGATTACCGGCTTTACGCTGGGAGAACCCGGGCCATCTGCCAAAGCACATCCCTATGCTTTTGCCGCGTTAGACAAGCGGTTTGATGAGCAGGAAGACCAGTATCTCGCCTATTGGCAGTCGTTCCAGGCCGTTCGCCAGTTGCTCGCTCGTTACGGGCAGGAAAGAATGACGACCTTATTGCTGGCGTTAGGGAACGGGCAGGATTTCGCGGCGGCTTTTACCGAGACGTATGGGCTGACTTTCCGTGATTTTGCAGAAAGTTTGTCAAGCGGCGCGGAAGAGTATAGTCATGGGAGTCTCACGGACAGTTACGGGGAATAGTGCGGCATGCGAGTAGAAGATAGGTCGAATATGTGAAAAAGAGAGCGTAGAATAATGAAAGTATGCACATTAATTAGTGGCAGTTCGGGGAACGCCATCTATATCGAGACTGCCCGGGCCAAAGTGATGATTGATGCCGGGCAGTCGGGGAAGACAATCAGTAAGGCTTTGGAGGAGGCGTGTGGCAGGTCACTCGAGGAAATAGACGGACTGCTGCTGACCCACGGGCATCGGGACCATATTAGCGGGGCGGGGGTCTTAGCGCGTAAATACCACCTGCCTGTCTATGCCACCGAAGGGACCTGGTGCGAGCTCGATAGTTTGCCCGGGAGTATTAAGGACGAGCAAAAGAATTACATATGCGCGGGCGAATCCTTGGAAATCGGGGATCTGAAGATTGAGCCCTTTCCTGTTTCCCATGATGCGATGGAACCGGTCGGGTATCTTTTGTCTGCAGGGAAGAAGACATTGGGCGTAGCTACTGACTCCGGTGTTTTTACCGCGCAAATGGCCCGCATGGTCACAAATGTTGACGGGCTTGTTTTGGAGGCTAACCACGATTTGGAGATGCTCAAAAACGGTTCTTATCCCTGGCCGTTAAAGAAGCGGATCTCCGGGATTCTGGGCCATTTATCGAACGATACGGCCGGCAATGCTTTACTGCGTATTTTGGGCAAGGCTACCCGAAAAGTAATGCTGGCCCATTTGAGTACGGAAAATAATCATCCTGCCCTTGCCTTGCAGACGGTGCAGGATATCTTAATAGAGAATCAGGTTAATTTAGACGAGGTTGATATTACGGTGGCGCCGCGGTACAAACCGAGCGCAAGTATCTCGATATAATATCAAGATCAGAAAAGGATACGGGAAGATGCTGATTCGAATTATCGCCGTTGGTAAATTAAAAGAAAAATACTGGCAGGATGCCGTCAAAGAATATCGCAAAAGGATGGAGCCCTATACCAGGGTTGAAATAGTGGAAGTGGGCGAGGAAAAGCTGCCGGAGCATCCGTCCGTTGCGGAGATTGAGCAGGCTCTGACAAAAGAAGGGGAATCCATCAGGCGACAGATTCCCCCTTCTTCTTATGTGATTGGCTTAGCGATCAAAGGAAAAATGCTTTCTTCCGAGGAGCTAAGCGACTTTATCAGCCGCCAAACTTTACAAGGGTATAGTAAAATCGTCTTGCTCATTGGCAGCTCTTATGGGCTTTCGCCGGAGGTCCTGGGGAACTGCGACTTTCTGTTATCGTTCTCGCCGCTGACTTTTCCGCACCAAATGATGCGGGTCATTCTCCTGGAACAGCTTTATCGCAGCTTCAAGATCGCCAAAGGCGAGCCGTATCACAAGTGAAGCAAGTGCCCCCAGGGTGCTATGTGCACATGGGATGGGATGGATAGATTTATCTGTCAAAAACAGAAACGCTTTGCAAAAAGTGTTAAGAATATTATAATGAAGAATAGAAAAATAGATGCGTTTTGGATAAGGAGAGAGCATGGAGCAGAAATATCTGTTTACTCCTGTAATTAAAGTGCAGGATGGCGAAGAATTAAAGTCGTATCGGCTTTATTATTTGTTTGTGGTTGCCTTGTTGGGCGGTATAATCCCCTCCTTGATTTTATGCGTGAAAAACTGTTTCTGGCTAAGGGCAAAAAAAGCCGCGCTGATTTTGGCCGTAGTATCGCTCGGGCTACTCATTGCTAAATATCAGGTTTTAGGAGACTATTATCACGCTCATTCTACTGTGCTCAAAGATTTTTTTCATTATTACCGGCAGACCGAACAGCTTCAAGCTAAGCCGGAGGGGATTATTAACGAGCAAATTATGCAAACCGTGACTAAATATGTGCAAGGTCAAAAAATATTCGCCGCTCTCGAAAAATTGTGGGCGATCCTCATGGTTTTAGTGGTTTACCTGGTCTGTAAAAACAATTATCAGGTTGTTTTACACTTGAACGGAAACATTCAACCGATTCTAGGCTGGGCAATTGGGACCATTCTGCTTGCGCTAGTGTTTGAGAATGCTATTTCCAACTTGTTCTTTGGAGGAACTTTAATATGAACAATGGTTTTTCGGAAAAGAAAATGACCGAGGCGATCGCCTATTATGATATGAAGAAGTATAAACAGGCGGAAAAAGCCCTTCAAGAGCTTCTGGCTGAGGACCCCCGGAACAATGCGGCCCAATTCCTTCTGGCGAATTGTTATTTTATGCTGGACCAGGAAGATGAGGCGGAAAAGCTTTGTGAAGAGCTTGTGGCAACGGAATTAGCCGCCGAGGCCTTTGAGTTGTTAGGCAAAATATACAGGGAGAAGGGTTACTATCAACGAGCAGAGGAGTCTTTTCTGAAAGCACTGGAATTAGACCCGCAGAACGCAGAGACATTAGCCGATTATGCCTACCTGTTACTTCTTTGCGGTTATTATGAAAAAGCCAGAGAAGTAATGCAGGAAGCGCTAAGATTAGAGCCGGAGAATGATCTGGTTTTACATTATTACTACTATTTTGAACATGCGGTAGGAAAGAAGAAACAAGAAAAGAAAGCCATCGAAGAATACATGGCTAGCTCCACTGATGAGGTGCAAAAACTAATCAAACTGGGGCAAAGTGAGTACAAGGCGCATCACTATAAAAAGGCGGAGAAACACTTTCGCCAGGCCTATTTGCTTGACCCGACCAATCCACACATTCTTAAAATGCTGGAGGAACTACAGGAGATAAATCATTTTATTTTTTGGCCGAACCGGTTCTTTTCCTGGGTGCAACCGCTTAGGTTTTATGTGTTTTTCCTCTTGTTGCTGGTAGTTCTTTCCTTTCTGGAAGAAAGGGTAGGTCCTCCCGTAGGAAATATCATTTTGCCCGGTTATGTTGGGAGTGTATTTGTTGTGGCGATTTGGTCATGGGTCTCGCGACCTCTTTACAATCTTTATTTGAAAATTAAGGGTATGATGCGGAGGTAACAAGAATGGAGAAAATCCAACTGATGCAGAAAATGGCGAAGGAGAATCCGGGCAATATAGAGCTTCTTTATTTGCTGGGGCTCGAATATAAAGAGGCGGGAATGGCTCAGGAGGCCATTGCTGCTTTTTCTGAAGCCCTCAAGAGTGCCCAGGGAGAATTATTTGAAAAAATCATGGCGGAGTTGTCTGACATTAATAAAAAGAAAAAAGGCGTAACAGTTCCGGCGAATTTTGCTGCGGAGGAAGAAGGGCCTTTGCCGTTACAAGAACCATCACCTTCCGAAGGACCCGGGCGGTCGGGAGGATACTCGACGTCAGAAGACCCCGAACCTTCGCCGTCAGAAGAGCACGCCCGTTCAGAAGCATTCGCGCCGTCAGAAGAAAACCCGCAGTCAGCCGGGCCGGAAGACTTCGGTAGTTCTTCAGGTCAACTGCGCCTTGTCAGGGGCGGTAAAGAAAAACAGAAGCCGGGGGCAGCTTCTGCGCAGAAAGACAATTTCCAGGAAATCACCTTCGCGGATGTAGGCGGTTTAGATGATGTAAAGCAGGCCATTAAAATGAAAATTATTAAACCGTTCTTAACGCCGGGGCTGTTTGAGAAGTTCAAAAAAAAGTCGGGGGGTGGCTTGCTTTTCTTTGGGCCTCCCGGGTGCGGCAAAACCTTTATTGCGCGGGCTACGGCCGGAGAATGTAAAGCCCATTTTAAGCCGGTGCGGATTACGGATATTCTAGATCCTTATTTTGGGCAGAGTGAACAAAATATCAGCGCTATTTTTTCGGTTGCCCGTGCGCAGAAGCCATGCATCCTCTTTTTCGATGAAATAGACAGTATTGGGTTTAACAGGGCCAAAACAAGCACGGATATGATGCGCTCGGTGGTTGATCAGTTGCTCTCGGAAATAGACGGGATTGATTCCAATACGGAAAAAATATTGATTATCGGCGCAACCAATATGCCTTGGGATGTGGACCCGGCCTTAAGACGACCGGGACGGTTTGATAAAACTATTTTTGTGCCGCCGCCGGATCAAAATGCCCGGGAAGTCATTTTTAACTTAAAAATGGCCGGCAAGCCCTGTGATGAGCAAATCGATTATTCGGTACTGGCCCAAGAAAGTGAGTTGTTTTCCGGGGCCGATATCGAAAATGTCATTGATCTGGCCACCGAAAATGTACTGGAGGAAATTTTAACAACGGGCGTAGAAAGAAACATTACGCAGGAGGATTTGTTAGTAGCGCTGAAGAGTACTAAGCCTTCCACAATTGAGTGGCTAAGGACAATTAGCAACTATGTAAAGTATGCGAACCAAAGCGGCTTCTATGATGAAGTGCGCAATTATTTAACGAGACACAAAAAATATCTATAAGCAATTCAGCTGATCAGAAAATGTGCAGCAAAAACCCGGTTCCCACAGTGAACCGGGTTTTGCCGTAATTCTGTATTAATCGCGGATTCATGAAAATTTAGTAGTAAAGGAAAGTGATTAAACCGAAGAGCGGGAAAAGAATACTAATGCTATAAACCATATACCCGAAGAAACTGGGCATCCGCACCCCTGATTTTTCGGCAATGGATCGCACCATGAAGTTTGGCGCGTTGCCGATGTAGGTAACCGCTCCAAAGAAAATGGCTCCGGTGGAAACAGCCATCAAGTATTGGGGGTTCTCGGCAATCAAGCAGGAAATCGCCAAAGGTTCGGCGACCCCGGGATAGAATTGCCCCAAGGAAGTACTGAGGAAAGTAAGATAGGTGGGGGCATTATCCAAAAAGCTGGAAAGAAGGCCGGTAACCCAGAAGTAATCGGCCGGCTTATTTACTGCGCTGGTGATAAAGCCTAATGCGCCTGCTTCTCCCGCTTTGAGGATGGCCAGTACGGGAGCCATGGTCACAAAGATGCCGAAGAAGAGATAGCCTACTTCCAGGATCGGATCCCAGCTGTATTCATTTTCTTTGCGCAGGCATTGCGGAGTGATGAGCCAGGAAAGAAGGATAATCACGCACAATAAAGCGTTACGAATAATATCTTGAATGGCAATAGATACTCCCAGGACAGAAACCGTGTTCATTTGCACATTACCGCTAAAGAGAATTATGCCAATGATTGCCGCTAGAAGAAGAAAGTTAGCAGAACCGAGGATTTCAATCTTTTTGTCATTTTTATGGTCAGGCGTAGCAAGAGCTACGTTCTCGTTTTCTTTTTGTTCTTTCTGCAGGTAATAATAATCAAAAGCAAGATAGAGGAGAAGTAGAGCAACAAGGGCGATAAGCTGCGGGCCAAATAAATGCAAAGTCCAGAAGAAAGGCACCCCATGCAGGAAGCCCAAAAACAGCGGAGGGTCACCAAGCGGAGTTAAGGCTCCGCCGATATTCGCGATCATAAAGATAAAAAAGACAACCATAAACGCCCGATATTTGCGGTGCTTATTCACCCGCAGGAAAGGACGAATCAGCAACATGGCGGTTCCGGTAGTGCCCATCCAGGAAGCAAGCAATGAGCCGATGGTGAGAAAGGCGGCATTAACCAGGGTTGTTCCTTTTAAGGTTGTGCGGACGAGGATCCCTCCCCCTACCGTAAATAGTGCGGCTAACAAAATAATAAAAGGGATGTAATCGACAAGCAGAATATGTAGTAGTTCGTGAACCGCCAATTCGCGATAAGCAATAAGCATGGGAAGAGCGATCACCATTGCCCAGGCCAGGGCGATTTTGCCAAAATGGCGCTCCCAGAAATGTGGGGCGAGAACTGGGCCCAAGGCGATCGATAATAACATGCCGACAAAAGGGGTGACCGAATAGAGTGGTAACATCGTGGCTAGAGAATGTTCCATATTTTCACCTCCTTCTTTTCTAAGCTAACTCTAAATAAGTTTTTTTTGATAGATTAAACCCCACGAAGAGTATTTTAATTCAAAAAGTTATAACAGTAAAGAGGAAAATAGATATATTTCGGAGTATCCGTTAATAAAATATTTATACGCAAATAATATTTGGGCCCAAAAGAATGGATCAGCGGGTTACAGCATAGGAGTGGAGTAGGATTGGAGAGAGATTTGAGCGGACAGTGAAAGGCAGTTGACAAAGGCGCCAATTTGCTTTATTATGTTAAAGTAATAAAGCAAGACAAATTATTGTCCAAGGAAATTAATGAAGTGGAGGAGAGGAGTAAAAATGAAAAAAAGTTTGAAGAGAATGATTGTCCTGACATGTGTGTTAGTTTTTGGCTTAGTAAGCCTCGTGGGGTGCAACCAGGAAAATGCCAATGAAAACACGGATCCTTTTGCAAAGCTGCAAGACAGGGGTTATGTAGTGATGGGACTGGATGATACCTTTGCGCCGATGGGGTTCAAAGATGCCAGTGGCGAGATTGTCGGCTTTGACGTCGATTTAGCGAACGAGGTTTTTGAATGGATCGGACTTGAGGTAAGGTTTCAACCGATTGATTGGACCATGAAAGAAGCCGAATTAACTTCCGGGAATATTGATTTGATTTGGAACGGCTATACCATTACCGAGGAAAGAAAGAAAAAAGTTGCTTTTACCGAACCATACCTGGAAAACAAACAAATCGTGGTCGTGTTAGCTGATTCTACGATCAATGCCAAAGCGGATCTGGCCGGGAAAAAAGTCGCGATTCAGAATCAATCCAGTGCCGTAGAGGCGGTCAATACCGAGCCGGAATTAGTAGCCAGTTTTGACGGTGGAGAGCCCATTTTATTTGAGACAAATAATGAGTGCTTCATGGATTTAGAGGCCAAAAGAGCTGATGCTGTCGTCGCGGATGAAGTTTTGGCCAGATATTACATTAAACAAAGAGGCGCGGAAAAATATAAAGTGCTCGAAGAGTATTTTGCCGAAGAAGAATATGGGATTGGGGTCAGAAAAGAAGATACTAAATTGCTGGCCGAGATCAATAAAGCAATGGATGAGATGAGAGAAGACGGAACATACGACGAAATCTATCTGAAGTGGTTTGCTAATTAATTAATATATGTTTGCCGATAATATATGCTGGTGCCGGGTGAAAGAAAAATAATTTAGAACAGAGTGTAGGTTGATTTTGATGACAGACTATATTTTAACGCTGCTGCCGGCAATGCTTTCGGGTTTGCAGGTAACACTGGAGATATTTTTTCTGACCCTGATCTTTTCGATCCCTCTGGGGATTCTGGTTGCCGTCGGCCGGTTATCGAAGATAAAACCGCTGGTGGCCGTCATTAAGTTTTACATCTGGGTTATGCGGGGTACTCCTTTGTTATTGCAACTTGTGTTCATCTATTTTGGTTTAGGGTTACCGACAGTTGGCATTAAGTTAGACCGGTTTACGGCGGCGATGATTGCCTTTATCTTGAATTATGCCGCCTATTTTGCCGAGATCTTTCGCGGCGGGATTGAGTCCATTGATAAAGGGCAATATGATGCGGCCAAGGTCCTGGGTTTTTCCCAGGTACAGACTTTTACCCGCATTATTCTGCCGCAGATGGCGAAAATTGTCCTGCCTTCGGTAGGGAACGAAGTGATTACCCTGGTGAAGGATACGGCCTTAGTCTACATTGTCGGTTTAGGCGAGCTGCTGAGAGAGGGTAGAATAGCCTCTAACCGGGATTCTTCGTTGATTCCGCTGGTGGTTGTGGGCGTATTTTATCTGGCCTTAACGGCAATCCTCACAAAAATATTCCAGAAGATCGAAAAGAGATTTGCTTATTATCAATAAAGAAACATTGGCAACAGGGGGAGTAAGGCATGGTGCTCAAGGTAGAAGGGCTTTATAAAAGCTTTAACGGGGAACCGGTTTTAAAGGGGATCAGTTTGTCTTTACAACAAGGGGAGATCCTGGCCGTAATCGGCCGTTCCGGTTCTGGGAAAACAACCCTGCTCAGATGTATTAATAATCTGGTCAAATGTGACCGTGGCACGATTATGGTTGATGGGATGTATCTTTGCAAAGATGATCCGGCCGGGCATGAGCATGACCAGAAAAGCACCTACGCCAAAGGAGCGGAGGTCCTGCAGATCAGAAAAAGGTTAGGGATGGTTTTTCAAAGCTTTAATCTTTTTCCCCATATGTCTGTCCTGGAAAATATCATCGAGGCCCCGATCAATGTTTTTGGTGTACCGCGTGAGGAGGCCATGGAAAAAGCGGAACGGCTCCTGGCCATGCTGGAACTGCCGGATAAAGGAGCGGCCTATCCTTTTGAATTATCCGGCGGGCAGAAACAAAGGGTGGCCATTGCCCGTGCATGTGCCTTAAATCCTTTGGTCATGTGTCTCGATGAACCTACTTCCGCCCTGGACCCGGAGTTGCGGGAAGGGATTGCCCAGACCATTGAAAACCTCGCTGCAGGTGGGATGGGGGTTTTATTGATTACTCATGACATGGTATTTGCAAAAAGGGTGGCCCATCGGGTGATTTTTATGGAGGATGGGGAAATCCTGGCGGAAGGCAATAAGCAAGAGTTTTTTGACAACATCGCTAATGAAAGAATCAAGAATTTTATTGCGGGGTAATTGACGGTCGGAACATTGTAATTACTGTTGCTGGCAAAGCAATATTCGTAAATAATGTTCGTACAAAAGGAAAAAGCGGGCTCGTTGAGTCCGCTTTTTTGCTTGCTTGGGAGTATCAGTACCACGTCATGCCTAAGTGCAACCAGGGCTATTTATCAGGAGCCTAGAA
This sequence comes from Peptococcia bacterium, assembly GCA_050951585.1. GTDB lineage: Bacteria > Bacillota > Peptococcia > DRI-13 > DTU073 > UBA3937. Next base: position 19,822 of record JBMNJI010000015.1, read on the forward strand.
GGTCTTGGTGATCTTCGCCGTTCTGGTGGCCGCATCCCAGCTTATTTTGTAGCCGAGCTTCTCGAAATCCCGGATTTTGATAAAGGTGCGATTATTAATGAGGGTACCGGTCATATCGATTTTCAGGCCTGACCTGTTCACATATGCTCTGCTCTCGGCGGCGTCCCATTCTACTTCTTCGTTAAAGGTGCTGGCAATCTGTCTAAGGGGCAGATACGTATAATTGTCGATAATCAGTGCCTCGATTTGTTCTTGCTTTTCCCCTTTCCGATCTTTATAGATGCAGATTTTTTGGTCAACGGCAATCTCCATTGTTTTGGAAAGTCGTTGTTCCAATTCCGTAAAACTGATGACATTGGCCGTAGGGATATTTATGTTGAAGGCGGGGATGGAACGGATGGTGCTTTGACTTTCGATGGTGCTGCCAAACGTTTCGCCAATACCAAGTGAATCGAAATCCATCATCATGGTGAAGTGAATATCGTATGTGTTGTTCTTTTTCTCATTCAGGACATATTTAAAGGTAACGCCTTCAAAAAGATTCAGGTCTTCCTGGCTGTTGAGGATTTCTGTTTGCAGCTCATTAATTTGCTCACGGGAGTTTTCCTTGTTTAATCTAAGGAGGGAACCGAAGGTGGCGATCGCAACTTTATATTGTTCTTTTTGTTCGGCGCTAAGTCCCAGTACTCCCAGCTCTTCATTGGTCAGGGTATCCAGGAAGGAGACGAGGTATGTTTCCAGCGCATCCAGATTATCAAGAGAATATTCCAGGAGGCCGGGCATAAGTTCAACTAGCTGTGCCCCATTTATTGATAAGGTGTAACTGTCTCCATTTTTCGTAATGAGGTTGGGGCGGTAATTTTTATAGATATCGGCCAGTCCCAGCAGGAAATTCTGCATAATCCGATTGACTCTGGTATCGACAAAATTATTGTTCTCCAACATTCTTAAGGCGATTGCATCACTTGGCGAAGCGCCGGCGGTGGTTAGTCCTAAGGTTTGCACGTATTCCTCTTTGGTTAAGCGTACATATTGATTGTCCCCCATAATTTCTTTGTATTCAGTGACTGCTTCGGGCGAAAATCCGCCGATTAGATTAATAAGTCCGTCCAGTTTCATATACATGACGTTATTTTGCGCAAGAATGTTCATTATTTCCTGACTGGAGCCTGTTTGCGGATTAACATAATAAAGGCGACAATCCAGCATATTCTTTTCGACATCCTGTTTGCTGGTGTAATTCAGAGTAAGTCCTTTTTCCAGGAAAGCAAAAGCAACAGCGTCTGCTTCTGAGATTAGAGAATCTTTGGGGATAGAATTAAACTTGAGCGTAATTTGACCGGTTTCTTCGGCCACTTTCAAATCATTGATGGAACTTATGAGCTGCATAAATTCCTGTTCTTCCTGGCTACATCCTGAGGTTAAGCCGATCATAGAAATGGTAAGGGTGAGAAGTAGTAAAAGTGAACAGACTTTCTTTTTAGACACGTAAGTACCTCCTTAAATGGTAATTTTTCTTTATTATAGCACAAGTAATTGTGGATTGGAAATTTTGAACTCAATTATTGATTTGACTAGATTATTGAGAAAATGGCCCTTTGGCGAAAAAACTCACCGGGTTATTAGTGAAAATAATTGCGTTTTCCGCTCTTGACAGGATAGCAGTTATATAATACCTTAGAGAATATCTAACAAATATAATATAGATGGTCGCGGGGCGCGATTTACAAGTTTATTTTTACTTTTAGGAATGGTAAGATTAATAAAATATAATTAATCAATGAAATGAGGAAAGAAAGGTGAAAAGGATTTATGAGCGGTGACCTAAAAAAGGAACAGGTGTTAAAAATCATTAAGAACAGGAAGAAGGAAAAAGAACAGCTCCTGGCTATTTTGCTGGAGATTCAGAAGGCCTCGGGACGGAACTATGTTGACCGCGAGTGGGCCAGGCTGGTGGCGGATGAATTGGGCTTGCCCCTGACCAAGGTTTATGATGTATTGACCTTTTATGCGATGTTTTCCACAGAACCAAGGGGGAAATATGTGATTGAATTATGTAAAAGTGCCCCCTGTCATGTGGCGGGCGGAGAGGCGGTTGTGTCCATGCTGGAGCGGCAGTTGGGAATCAAAATGGGGGAAACAACGGCCGATGGACTTTTCACCTTGGAATACACTGCCTGCTTCGGGGCGTGCGATCAGGCCCCGGCGGTAAAAATCGGTGACAAGGTTTATGGAAAGCTAACCGCAGAAAAGGTTGCCGAAATAATTGATAGTTACCGGGGGGTGTCAACATGTCAAAAGTAATGCCTTTGATTTCAGTAAATTGTGGCAAGATTCGGCCCACTTCGGTAGAAGACTATGTGAAGGCAGGCGGTTTTGCCGGGTTGAAAAAGGCTTTAAAAATGCAGCCGTTGGCGATTATTGAGGAAATAAAAAAGGCTAAACTGATGGGACGCGGCGGAGCAGGCTATCCGGCCGGGTCAAAATGGCAGCAGATGTATGAGATTGAGCATACGCCCAAGTACATTGTCTGTAATGCCGACGAGGGTGAACCGGGTACTTTTAAGGATAAATTGCTTTTGGAAAAAGATCCTTTGCGGGTCATTGAAGGCATGATTATTGCCGGATATGTTTTTTCCTCCCGTGATGGTTATATTTATATCCGTGGTGAATATGCGGCGATTCAGGACATTTTTCAAAAGGCGATTGATAACGCGGTGAAGGCCGGTTATCTGGGCGAAAACATCCTGGGGAGCGGTTATTCTTACAATATCCATGTGATGACGGGCGCCGGGGCCTATGTGTGCGGGGAAAACTCCGCCATGCTTAATTCTCTTGAAGGGAAAGCGGGCAGGCCCAGAGTGAAGCCGCCTCATTTAGCCGAGGTGGGCTTATTCCAAAAACCGACGCTGGTGAACAACGTGGAATCTTTCGCTAATGTACCGACTATTTTAACCCTGGGGGCGGAAAAATATCTTAGTGTGGGGACGGCGGAAAGCGGCGGAACGAAGTTGGTTTGTCTTTCCGGACATGTGGCGAAGCCCGGCGTTTATGAGGTTCCTTTCGGCGTGACTATCCGGGATCTGATCTATGACGAGGAATTAGGCGGCGGCTTGAGCAGTCATAAAAAGTTAAAGTTTTTCCACATGGGGGGGCAATCGGGACCGTGCGGCGTATTAACGCAGCTGGATACGGACTATTGCTACAAGGCCTTGCGCTCCAACGGCTTAAGTGTTGGCTCCGGAGCAATTGTTGTTTTGGATGAATCGGTGTGCGTGATTGATTATCTGAAATGCGTGACCGAATTCTTTATTCATGAATCCTGCGGCAAGTGTACGCCCTGCCGGGAAGGCAATAAACAGCTTTACGCCATTTTGGACAAATTCTCCAAGGGGACCGCAACCGCGGAAGATTATACGCAATTGAAACGCTTGAGTGAACTGCTGGCCAAAGCCTCCTTCTGTGGTTTGGGGCAGGCGGCGGCTACGGCACTGAACACTTGCCTGAAGCATTTACGGGCGGAATTTGAGGCCCACATCGCCGGCAAGTGTCCGGCGGGGGTATGTTTCGCTAATCAGGAAACGGAAAGTGGTGAAAAAGATGGGAAACACTAAAAATACCAAGAAGGACGTGCAAAAGGTTACGGTAACGATTGACGGACAGCAGGTTGTGGTACCTGAAGGGACCACAATTCTTGAAGCGGCCAGACAGGCCGGGATATTTATTCCTACTTTGTGTCATCATCCCGATCTTAAGCCGCGGGCTACCTGCCGGATCTGCATTGTAGAGGTCAAAGGACAGCGCAGATTCCAGACGGCATGTAACACCCCGGTGGCAGACGGCAACGAAATATGGACAAATAATCAGGCGGTTAGAGAGGCGCGGAAAACGATTCTGGAGCTTATTTTGGCCGATCATCCCCAGGATTGCCTGAAATGCGTGCGCAATCAAAATTGTGAGCTGCAGAAGATGGCCAGTGATTATCAAATCAGGGAAGTTTCTTTCGCCAGAACCGCCAAGGAACTGCCGGTTGAAAGTACTAATCCTTCCATTGTCCGGGATATGAGCAAGTGTATCAAGTGCGGTCGTTGTGTCGAGGTATGCCAGGAAGTGCAGCAGGTAGCGGCTATTAATACGGCCAATCGTTCGACGGAATATACGATGTCTACGGCCTTCGGGGAAGCTTTGGCCGATTCTCCGTGCGTCTATTGCGGGCAGTGTATCGCGGTATGCCCCGTGGGCGCGTTGACAGAGAAGGATGATACTGCCAGGGTATGGGCGGCTCTTGATAATCCGGATTTGCATGTGGTTGTGCAAACTGCGCCGGCCGTAAGGGTGGCCTTAGGCGAAGAGTTTGGCTGGCAGCCGGGGACCATTACTACCGGTAAAATGGTTGCGGCGCTGAAACGTTTGGGCTTTAACAAAGTATTCGATACCAATTTTACGGCGGATTTAACCATAATTGAGGAAGGGAACGAGTTGCTGCAGCGCATCAAGGAAGGCGGCACTTTACCAATGATCACGTCGTGCAGCCCGGGCTGGATCAATTTTATTGAGAAATCCTATCCGGAATTACTGCCCCACGTTTCCACCTGTAAATCTCCCCAGCAGATGTTCGGGGCGCTGGCGAAGACCTATTATGCGCAAAAAGCCGGGATTCCGGCCGAAAAGATCTTTGTTGTTTCCATTATGCCTTGCACCGCGAAAAAGTACGAATGTACCCGTCCGGAGATGCAGAGCAGCGGTTTTCAGGATGTTGATGTTGTTTTGACCACCAGAGAACTGGCCAGAATGATCAAACAAGCCAGTCTCGATATGGAGGCAATCCAGGAGGCGGAGTATGATGCACCCCTCGGGATCTCCACCGGAGCCGCGGTGATTTTCGGCGCCTCGGGCGGCGTAATGGAGGCGGCCTTGCGGACAGTATATGAGGTTGTGACGGGGCAAGAGCTGAAGGATCTTGACTTCAAAGATGTGCGCGGTTTAACCGGGATCAAAGAAGCAACCGTTGACTTGGCCGGGACCAAGGTGAAAATTGCTGTTGCTAATGGGCTGGCCAATGCCAAAGCTCTATTGGAAAAGATTAAGGCCGGAAAATGTGATTATCACTTTATCGAGATCATGTGCTGCCCCGGCGGTTGCATCGGCGGTGGCGGGCAACCCTTTGGCACAACCATGGCCATTAAAGAGAGACGGATGGCAGCCACTTATGAGATTGACCGTGGTTTGCAATTGAGAAAATCCCACGAAAACCCGGCCGTTAAAACCCTCTATAAGGAATTCTTAAAGAAGCCGCTAGGGCATAAATCCCATGAGCTGTTGCATACGGATTACAAAAATAGAAAGTATTAAGTCGCAAAACTAAATACGCAAGACAGGGCTTGCTCTTGATTGAAGAAAAGACAGGAACGTTGTTTATTGTTTACAACGGTCACCTGTCTTTTTCTTTTGTGCACTTTTTCTACATGCAGACATTCGCACATTCTCCGCATTGCAAACATTTTTCGGGTGGGGAGAGCGTGGCGACAATGGCTGTTTTTTATTTGGCTTAAAATAATATTGAAAAAAACAAAAAAACACCAATTATAATATAAAAAGGGCAAAAAAGTCTGTATATAATAGGGGAGGTGAATCAATAAAACAACTCAAAATGTCAGACAATTAAGCAATATCAAGAAAACAAGGGGGTACTAATAGTGAGAATAGGTAATATCAAGAATGGAAGCAAGATAATGCTTGCTATAGGTATAATGGTTCTAATGGTGTCTTTGGTAACCTTAAAGCCTACAATTAGTTTTGGTAACGAGACAAATTTGGTTGGTTTTTGGCAATTCGAAGAAGGGGAAGGAACAGTCGCTACTGATACAAGCGGTAAAGAAAATAATGGGACTATTGTTGAACCTGTCTGGGTTACGGGGAAGATTGGAAATGCCCTGCAATTTAACGGAAATAGTTATGTGCAAATACCACATAATGCGGTTTTGAATCCAAGAAATGCGATAACCGTAGAGGCGTGGATTAACCCCGCCAGTAATATGCAGTGGCGGAAGATTATCAGCAAATCCCTGGGGGGAAATACGGACTATAGTTTTTTCCAGGGGGATAAAAGCAATATCGCCTTTTCCATCAAGATGGGGAGTGTAGCGCGCACCGTGTACGGGTCTGCAAACTCTTTACCGCTTGGGGAATGGACCCATGTAGTTGGTACCTATGATGGCACCCGCATGCGGCTATATATCAACGGTGTTCAGGTAAACAGCATTGCTATCAGCGGACAAATTAATTGCCATGCTGAGCCTCTAAGGATAGGGGGAGAAGCGGGCGCATATTTTCAAGGGCAAATAGACGAGGTAAGGGTGTATAATACGGCCCTTAGTGCAGCCGAAATTCGCAACCGTTATGAAGAAGCCAACTATGCACCTGCACCGATGGTGCTGGAGGCAGAAACGACAACGGACGGGAAGATCTTGATTACTTTTGATAAAGAAATGGCTAGTCCACCTGCGGCACCAGCCGGTTTTGCTGTCACGGTTAATGGAGTGCAAAGGGCGATCAAAGAAGTGACACTGGAAAGTAATAAGGCAGTGCTAGGATTGACTATGTGTCAACCCATACTTGCTGTTGATACGGATATAAAGGTGGCTTATTCGGCAGGTAATGTAAAGGCAGTCGATGGGGGCATATTGGCAAATTTCAGTGATCTTTCAGTTCTCAACAGGAGTACTGCACCGTTACTTGGGCGGTGGCAATTTAATGAGGGAGAAGGGACTATTGCAACTGATGCCAGCGGCAACGGCAATAATGGTTCAATCAATGGTCCTGTCTGGACGGCCGGAAAGGTAGGCAATGCCTTACTTTTTAATGCGAATGGCTGTGTGGAAATACCTCATCAGGAAATGCTAAGCCCAAGAAATACGCTCACAGTTGAGGCATGGATTAACCCTGAGAACAATATGCAGTGGCGCAAGATAATAAGCAAGTCACAAGGCAGCAATACCGACTATAGCTTTTTCCAAGGAGATAAGAACAATATTGCTTTTTCCATTAAGATGGGGAGTATAGCGCGAACCGTATATGCACCTGCGAACACTTTACCGCTGGGCGAATGGACATATGTTGTTGGAACCTATGACGGCACCCGTATGCGGCTATATATTAATGGCGTAGAAGAAAATAGCATCGCGATCAGCGGACAAATCAATTATCATGCTGAGCCTTTGCGGATTGGTGGAGAACCGGGAGCATACTTTAAAGGGATGATCGATGAAGTAAGCATATATAATGCAGCACTCTCAGCGACAGAAATACTGCACAATTATGAGGCTGCACAAGTGCCCCCCTCCCCTCTAGTGCAGCAGTATACTTATGATGAATTAAACAGACTTACTGAGGTTTTGCTTCCTAGTGGGCAAAAAATTCAGTATCAGTATGATCTGGGCGGGAATTTAACTCGTGTAGAAGTAGTTGAGTAGGGGAGGAAAAGGAATTGAAGAAACAAGGAATAAGAAGAATTATTTCACTTATTTTATTATTCACCTTTATGCTTGGATCGCTCTTACCGGCTAATGTGGCATGGGCAGAGGAAATGGGACAAGAGCAGTTAGCAACCTTAGACGAATCGGCTGAATCTGCGGAATCCACCGTATTAATTGAAGAGTGTTCGGAGGAAGCTAGCCTTAATGAAGATACCACGATGTTGGATGATTCAGAGCAAGTGGCTGAATACGATGACGGAAACGCCTCTGACATAAATGAAGTTGAACCTTTTATCGAGACATTTGGCTTAATGGCCTCAGGTAGTGACGACGAAAAGTTTGATATTGTCTTTTTGTTGGATAGTTCGGGCAGTATGGAGTGGAATGATCCGGATAATTACCGAATTCAGGGGACGATTGAATGCGTAAATTTGCTAGGGGCTGACGACCGCGGGGCTATTGTGGAATTTGCTTACAGTGCAAATACCTTACAAGAACTAACAAGTAACATTCCGCGTCTTAGGGAGAAGGCCGGCAATGTAGGAAGCTCTGGGGGGACCAATATATATAGCGGATTGAATGAAGCGTTGGGAATTCTCGAGCAGAATGGACGTAGCGATGCCAACAAGGAGATAATACTTTTGACGGATGGCTCAGATAGCAGTATGACTTCTTCAAGAATTACCGAGGTAAATCAAAGAACGGATGCGGCTAATATTAGGATAAGTTGTATTGGCTTTGGCAGTGCTAATGGATCGTTATTAACAACGATAAGTGAGCCATCAGGAGGCATCTTCGAATTTGCTAATTCAGTGGAAGATGTAGTGCGGGCGTTTTTAGCAATCTTTGACTATATGGGAAAGTTAAAGATGACTGGTAAAGAAGCAAAAGAATATGTCAAACAGTTTTCTGATGAATACATCAGAAACAATTATCTGTATGCAGATCCGATTAATACTGCATCCGGAGCCCATGTTATTACCCTGCCCATTTTCCAGGTAAACGGAGCCTATTCGTACGACTTCAATCTCCGGTATAACTCCCTCCTCACGGATGAAGGGCCCTTGGGCAACGGTTGGAGTCATGACTTTGGCGCACGGCTGGAGTTTGTTACCGACCACAGCATAAATGTCTATTGGAACACCAACAACTATAACCGGTTCTATTCTACGGATGGAGTTAATTTTACTTCATATAACGCCACGGTGGCTTGCGACAAGCTGGTGAAGAATTCTGACGGCACCTATACATTAGTGAAGCCAAATCAGGAGAAATACGAATTTGACGCCCAGGGCCGCTTAGTGGCGAAAACCAACCAAATCAGGCAGCAGTTACAGCTTAGTTATACTGATGACCAATTAACTGCGATCACCGACCCTATCTCTAATACCGTAGTAACTTTGAGTTACAACGAAAATGGGTTCATTAATCAGATTATTGACGCCGGAAACAGGGAGTATGAATTCACTTATGATAGCGATAATAATTTGATTGAGATTAAAAATGTCAGCCTGGATCAAACCCTCAACTATACATACAATGAGGATGGGCAAGTTTTAACCGGAAGTAAAAATGGAAGTATCATTTTTGAAAACACCTACGATGAGGAAGGCCGGGTCGCCGTACAGGCTGATGGCAATGGCAACCTGACGTATTTTGCCTATGACGAGGAAACAAAACCCGGCATTGTGCTTACCACGATTACCGACCGGGAAGGCAACACCAGGATTGTGGAACATGACACCAACTACAATTTGGTGAAAGCCATTGATGAAAACAACGAAACGACCGAATATACCTATGATGCGAAGGGCAATATGCTCACGCAGAAAAATGCGCGGGGTTACACCACCACGTACACCTACGATGAACGCGGTAATCTCCTGACCATAGAGGATGCCAAGGGCCGCGTCACCAGGATGAGTTATGATGCCAGGAATAACCTAAC
>JBMNJI010000016.1:0-57916 GCA_050951585.1 Peptococcia bacterium
TGATAGTGTCAAGTAATCGTTGGCAATTTTTTTATCTTATCTACATTCAAGCTTTAAACCTGTACTTATCCCTTTTTAGAATCGCTATTTTTTTCAATATTCCTTCCTTCTCGGCTTTAAATTTTCAACTATCTATATATTAATTCCGAGCACGTCCTATCGTTGAGCATGTTAAGCATGGCCTTCCGTCCATTCGTTTAATAGGACACGCCTCTTTATCAGTGATTTCGGTCAAGATTCACAAACTTCGTGAATTCCTTGATAAAGCCTAATTCCACCGTTCCGGTGGGCCCGTTACGATGTTTAGCAATAATGATCTCCGCGATCCCGGGCTTTTCCGATTCCTGGATATAGTAATCCTCCCGATAAATAAACATTACCAAATCGGCATCCTGCTCCAGGGCTCCGGATTCACGCAAATGACTCAAGGACGGCCGTTTGTCCGGGGATTGCTCTACCGCCCGGGACAATTGAGAAAGAGCGATAATCGGCACATTTAACTCCCTGGCTAAAGCTTTCAAAGAACGCGATATTTCGGAAATTTCCTGTTGACGGTTTTCGGACCGCTTCCCTACCTGCATTAATTGCAGATAATCAATGACAATCAGGCTTAAACCCTTTTCCGCTTTAAGTCTTCTTGCTTTAGCCCGCAACTCCAGGACAGAAATAGCCGGCGTATCGTCAATATAGAGCTCCGCCATCGATAGAGGTTGTGACGCTTTGGTTAAGCGCACCCATTCCTCATCCATTAAACGGCCTGTGCGTAATTTATGTTGATCAATCATCGCTTCAGAGCTCATAATTCTCTGGACCAGCTGCTCTTTGGACATTTCCAGACTGAATACCGCCACTGGCTTTTTCGCTTTTAAAGCCGCATTCTGCGCCATATTCAAACCGAAAGAGGTTTTTCCCATGGCGGGACGCGCGGCCAGAATAATTAAATCCGAAGGCTGCCACCCCGAGGTCATACTGTCCAGATCGGCAAAGAATGATGGTATGCCGGTGATATTTCCTTTATTGCCCGACATGTATTCGATCTTCTCCAGGGTTTCGCCAAGCACCTGCTTCAGCGGAACCAACCCGGAAAAATTCCGCTCGTCGGCAATTTCCAGAATCATTTTTTCGGCATTGTCTAAAAGCTCCCGGGTCTCCTCCTGATCCTCATAACACCGGTTGGCAATGTTCGTGGAAACACGAATTAATTTGCGCAAGATAGACTTTTCCGCCACTATTTCCGCATAATGACGCGCATTGGCCGCTGTCGGGACAACATTAGCCACCTCGGCCACATACCCGATTCCGCCGACCTTTTCCACCTCGTTCAACCGGTGTAACTCTTCCGTCAGCGTAACCATATCCACCGGGTCCCCTTTTGCCTCTAGGCCTACAATGGTCGTAAACAGAATTTGATGGGCCTCTTTATAAAAGTCTTCCGGCTGTAATACCTCGAGCGCGATATAAACCGCCTCTTTATCAATCATCATTGAACCGAGCACAGCCTGTTCCGCCTCTAAATTATAAGGGGGCAACTTTTCTAACAACATATCTTACCCTTCCTCACTCTTGATTTTTGACTCCGCAAATTCTTTTTTCCGTTACTTCCTGCCACTTTTCTATCATAAGAGAAGCCGTTTGTCGGTGCTCCTCATCCTTTACTGCTCTGATGCGATAACCTTTACCTGAATAGACGCTGTAACTTTAGGATGCAGTTTTATGGCCACATCATAAGTGCCCAAAGTTTTAATCGTCCCGCTTAACTCAATTTTTCTTTTATCAATGGTGATCCCCTTTTCTTTGACCAGGGCTTCACTGATATCCCGATTACTGATGGCGCCAAAGAGCCGTCCGCCTTCCCCTGTTTTCACCGGCAGGGTTAAAACAGTACCGGCAAGCTGTTTCCCGAGCCCGCGCGCCTCCTGATATTCCTCTTCCTTGCGTTTGTTCTCTATCTCCTTCTTGCTGGCCAGATCCTTTAGATTGCCTTCCGTGGCTTCCGAAGCCAGCCCTTTCGGGAAAAGAAAATTACGGGCAAAGCCTTCCGCCACGTTGATAATATCCCCTTTTTTCCCTGTTCCCTTCACATCTGCTCTTAAAATTACTTTCACGAAGTAACATCTCCTTTCTGAAATACCTTTTCCAAAGCGTTAAGAAGCAGTTCCTCCGCCTCCGCTATTTCCCCCGGCACCTGGACGGCAGCAATCGTCAGATGTCCACCCCCGCCGAGCTTTTCCATAATTACCTGAACGTTAAACTTGCCATTCGAGCGGGCGCTAATCGCCGCAACCCGATCGGGAAAAGGCCAGAGCACAAAAGAAGCGTTCACGCCATTAATACTCAACATCGCATCGGCGGCCTTCGCCGCCAACAATTGCGCGCTTTCGGACGGTTCCGTGCCGACGCTCACCGCAATTTCCCCATAAAGGACCCGCGCCTTGCTCACTACCTCCGCCTGTAAAATCACGGAATGCAAATCATCCTGCTGCAGCTTTTGCACTGCGGCCGGATCCGCCCCCATCTTGCGCAAATATGAGGCCGCCGCAAATGTGCGGGCCCCCGTCTGGAAAATGAAATTTTTCGTATCAACGATCATCCCGGCCAAAAGAGCGGAGGCTTCCTCCGGACTGATTTTTACTTGCTCTCCTATATATTGTAACAACTCCGCCACCAGCTCACAAGATGAAGAAGCATAAGTTTCCAAATATAACAAATCGGGTTGCTCAATAAACTCTTCCCCGCGCCGGTGATGGTCAATCACCGCGACCTTCGCCGCCTGCTTCAATAACCCCGGTTCCGGCAAAAGAGAAGGTTTATGGGTGTCGACAATAATCAACAGCATCTTCCCTTGCGCCTTCCGCCACGCTTCACCGGCTCTCAGTAAATTAGGGCGGGCATTACAGGGGAACAACTCCAGTAAACGATCGACCATTGAATTACGGGCATCCCGGACAATCCACCCCTTTTTCCCCAGGTCCCGCACGGCTTTAAACAAGCCCAAACAAGCACCCATGCTATCATAATCGGCCATCGCATGACCCATGATCATCACCTCGGACGATTGCAGAATCAGCTCGCGCAACGCCTCGGCCGTAAGCCGTGTTTTTACCTTAGTCCTTTTTTCTCTGCTTAAAGATTTCCCGCCGAAAAAAACAACCTTTTCCGGCGATTTCCGAACAAGCTGATCCCCGCCGCGTTCCTGCGCTAAATCAAGGGCGGCTTGGGCCAGTCTGCCCAACTCCCCGAGCCGTCCGTGTTCGTCCACGCCCACCCCCATACTCAACGTTAGCGGAATCGTATTGCCTTCCTTGATTTCCCGCATTTTATCCAGAATACTAAAGTGGTCTTTCTCGGCCCGTTTCAATTGTCCTTGCGTCAAAATGATCAGATACCGGCTTTCGCCAATCTGACTTAAAAAACCTTGCAGACTCTCCACCCATTCCGCCAGGGTGCGCTCAATGGCCCCGCTCAAATAGAGTTTTTGCTCTTCTCTTACCGAATTTAATACCTCGGCCCGATTATCAAGCTGAGCCATCATGAGCACCGGCGCATCAGTTTTCTTTCCCGCAAACAGGTTGATTTCTTCGGTTAAATCCTGACAAAGATACAGAATTCCCTCCTGCCCGTGCCAGATTATTTCCTGCGCAACAAAATACAAAAGCCGGTTCTGCCATTTGTTGAGGCCGGGTGTCACCAAATGAAGGGAAAACTTTTGGGCGAGTTGCTCGCCTACCTCTATTTTTGTTCCGGTCTGAAAAGAAAAAAGCTGATTCAGCCAAAGCACCCTTCCCCGTTTATCGACCATACACGCACCCAATGGCAGCTCGTTGACAAGGGCTTTATATTTAGAAGAGCCTTTTCCCTTTTCCCAGAGCAGGAAAAAAACCACCAGCATTAAGAAAATAATGATCAGGTACATCAGCCAGTACCCTGGCATGCCAACACCACCTTGTCCCGGAAACTCAAGATCTTCCGCAGGTACGGTTAAGACATTAAGAGGGCTTGGATTCAGCTTTCCGTCGATAATTGAATAACAAATCCATCAGCCCGACCCCGGCGATAATCGCCAGCGGCAAAAGACCAAACAATAAAAACAAGCACAGAAACACCCAAGGAAGAGCCCGCGACATATTATACTTCCCGAAAAGAAAAGATAAGACCGCACAGCCCAAGATAAAAAACACCGGTAAATAAACCATGATGATATTTTGCCCTACGGCCAATAATCCTTCTATTTGATAGTAATCCCCCAATAAATAGGCACCATATCCGCCAAGAAACCCCCAGACAATCCACCAGGGAAGCCGCCACTCCTTCAGCGGCGAAAATGGCGGGAAGACCCGGGCCGGAGCGATCCTCTTTAAGGCCCTGCGGGCAATGAGATAATTGGTAGTAGCCAGTAACGCTCCCCAGAGCGCAAAGAAAGCCGGGAAAAGGCGCGTAAGGAACACGACCAGTTCTTCCAATTGCTCGCGAAGCGTCTCCTCCGTGAGAAAAGGATAGTCGGTATTAAATAACCCCTCCGCACGGTACATTTCAATTAACGGATCGATACTCGCCTGCAACTGCCTGCTGAAATAATTTGGCTCAAAGCCTAATACGGAAATGAGTAGCAAGGCCACCAGCGCAAAAGAAATAATTACGGCCACAGCACCCATAACCATAGAAATTCCCGGTTTAAGGCCTCTCCGGATGGTCAACCCGTAAACAAAAGAGATGCCTGCATACTGCAGGAACAAAATCGAAGCTTGCGCCGGCCCCAGCAGAAAAAAATGTATTAGCCCCACCGCAAGCGCAGTATAAAAGCCCACCGTCAAGCCATGACACACGCTGACAATAATGAGGGGAACCGCCCAAAACAACTGTATAATAATCATTAAAGAGGGTATGTAGATACCGACCAGCCCTAACACTGCCAGGATAAGCATCGTAATAACACTATCTTTGATTGCGGAGGTCTGCATGAAATTACCCACTTTCCAGTCACCTCTGTAATTCTCTATAATCCTTCTGCTCTGATGTTAAATATACTTTTTTATGTTATCTTATTTATACTATTAGAGGGAGCCTCGCTGCTCCCTCTAATCATTTCATTTGCTTAAATTAGTACTCTCCTACTACTCACCGCAATTACTGCTGTTTTCGTACTCTTTCTATTCTGCAGTGTAAGGCAACAGGGCAATGCTTCTGGCCCGTTTGATCGCCTCGGTTAATTGCCGCTGATGTTTGGCACAGTTTCCGGAAATCCGACGGGGTAAAATTTTCCCTCTTTCGGTCACAAATTTCCGCAGACGGCCAACTTCCTTATAATCAATATCTTCAACTTTATCCACGCAAAATACACATACTTTTTTGCGCGGACGATGAGCCCGTTCACGTTTCACTTAGCTTCCCTCCTTAGTTTGTTTTAAAAGGGAATCTCTTCATCAGTAAATTCCACTTCATTTCCTACCGGTCCAAACTCCTGGGACGCACCGCTGTGCGCTCTCCCGTTTATCTAAAAATCTTACGGTTTCCGCTACTACCTCGGTGACCCAACGGCGCTGTCCGTCTTTGCCGTCATAAGTTCTGACCTGCAAACGACCGTCGACAGCCACCAGACGGCCTTTGCCAATATAATTGGCACAGTTTTCAGCCTGCTTTCGCCAGACAACAATGGGAATAAAATCAGCTTCTCTTTCACCCTGCGGATTAAGCCTTGACCGGTCAACCGCCAGGGTAAAAGTCGCCACCGCTACCCCGTTCGGCGTATAACGCAGTTCCGGGTCCTTTGTTAGTCTGCCAATTAGTACTACGCGATTAAGCATTGCTTTCACCACCCTTGATCATCAATCACTACCTGGGCTTTATTCTGTAGACAACTAAAACGAAAAACGAGATTAAGCATCCTTGCGAATGATCATGAAGCGGAGCATTTCTTCGGTAATCTTCAGAACACGGTCTAATTCCTTTGCGGTATCAGGTGTCCCCTTGAATTCAACCAAATAGTAGAAACCTTCATGCAGGTCTTTTATTTCATAAGCCAGGCGTTTTTTTCCCCAGCTGTCCAGCTTAGCCACTTCACCACCATTATTGTTAATCAGGTTGGTTACTTTCTCGACAGATGCGGCAAGCTTTTCCTCATCCAATTCTGGGTGAAGAATAAAGACCATTTCATAGTTGCGCATAACCTTTCACCTCCTCCCCCCGGACTAAACGGCCCCACCATTTCGATGGAGCAGGGATGTTACATCTGGTAATTATAACATATCCGGATATAACAGGCAAGCAATTTTATGTGTCACTTAATTTTTGTGACCTTGTTTGTTTCCCGACTTAACCAGTTTAGCTGGATATTGTTTTCTTTCAACAGCTGATACAACTTGGCATCGATTTGGGGTGGCTTGTAATCGCTAAGAAAGGTAACTGTACGAATATCTTTATCCAAAACCCCTCCATGATATTGGGCCTCGATATAAAAAGTGCCGTCGCCATGCTTGTTGGTACCAACTATATCCGTAGGAGAGATTTCCTTCTTTCCCTTCACCTTATATTTGATAAAATCAATGCTATTCACGTCACCACATGCCGTAAAAATATCATCCAGTTTGGAAGCCACGAAAACTTGCATCTCCTCCCAATTGAAATAATACCAATTGGCCAGGCTATCACCAAGCGTAAAAGTTGTCCGGGGTAATAAATTTTCTTTGTCTAAAGTAACGATGGTGTCGCCATAGTTTCTCAATGGATAGTTCCGAGCTTCCCCGATAAAATTCGTATTTCCCAAATATCCGTACACTTCATACTGGGAATTGGGGGTGTTCTTGATGTCTGTGCCAAAAAGTTTATAGCTTAATTTCTTACGAAGATCAGGATTATAACATCCACTTGAAGAACCCACTTCCAATTGCGATTTAAATCTCCCGTCTTCAAAAATCTTTTTTAAGGTTAATTCGTTGGGCACTCTAATCCGCAAAGCACAGTTTTGGGCCATCTGCTCCAGTATTTGGGCCAGTTCGGGATCAAATTCCCGGCCGGATTTGGCGAGAAACTCTTTTTGCCGCGCAGCTAAATTCCGGAGGGTAGGGATTTCATTAAGATTGACCGCTTGTCCGGCCCGAACGGCCTTCCCTGCAGTTGGAAAAAGGGTGGCTCCCTCATCATATTTGAAGGTGATGGCATTGAATTTCACTTTGGTGAAAGTATTGCTTAAAAATGCCGCTGCTTTCGCCGTCCCCACAGGTTTGACCGCGGTCACCGGTTTCGCCGTCACCGCGGGAACCGTGGCCGCCGGTTTCGAGGAGACCGAGAGCCCTTTGCCTGCCGTCTGGATTACTTTCCCGGTCCCCAACAAAGCCGCTGTTCCGCCCGCTAGTTTGCCAAACTCCCGGCTATCACTTAACGCTCTCTGAAGAGACCCTATCCCTTCTTGCGCCAGCACAGTGGCAACGGCTCCGCCAACCCTGGCCAGGTTTTTGATTGTATATTTTTCCGGATTATCCGCGTAGTCGTAATAAGTGTTCAGCGTACTTGCCTGCAAATTTTCCGGCAAGGCGTATTCTGCCGTGATTAGACCCAGCATGGCGAAATCGACGAGGGCCTTGGCCCCTCCTTCAATGGCCCCTAATGTAAACTTCCAGCCTGTGGGGGTTTCGGATGTAATCAGCCGGTCAATTGGTTTAGTGACGAACGTCTTAAAGTTATTGTCAACATAGGCTGTCGCCCAGTTAATTTTCTCGTTTTTGGCCGCAGAAACGGCGGCGTAATGCGCCTTTTCCGCTTCCAGGGATAGAAAGCCCGCGGTTTTTACGCTGATCTTTTTACTGGATACGCTCTCGCCGGTGGCCCGGTCAGTGGCAACTACATAAATGCTGTAGGTGGTTCCTTTAGTTAACCCCTCCAGCCGGGTATTGGTGCCGGTAGTCGTGGCCCGTAACTGGCCGTTTACATAGACGGCATAATCAACGACCCCCTGATTATTGGTCGCCTTCCGCCAGTACACAGAGAGCGATGTTTCCTTAATTGTCCCGGCCCAAAGACTGTCCGGAGCCGTGAATTCTTTTTGCGGCAACACCTTTTGCAGTTGCGCGATGACCGCAGCGTTGGTTAATTGCCCCCAGTCAAAGCCTATCCCTTGGGCGGTGAGCGGGAAACATTCCAGCACGAATATGAGAGTGGCTACTACCGCCACCACCTTATCAATCTTTTTCCGGGGAGTACCCACTACAACAATCCCTCCTACTAATTTGATATTTTTAACTATCGACTTTAATAATTTGAACTATCGACCGCTTCAATAGTTTTCAATATTATAGAATATTTCGACCTCTTATAGTATACACCTCTTATCCTCTTTCGGCAACCCCCGCCATAGCCTGCTTGGGCTTAGGGCGTGAGATTATCCCACTCCCTCGGCTCTCCCTGCCGGACGATTTTCTTCACCGCTTTTTCAAAAGAGGGTCTGTCCAGCCAAACCTGCCGTGCACATTTGCTGCACTTAATGCGAAAATCCATCCCCGTGCGCATGATTTCCCACTCATCGCTACCGCAGGGGTGTTTTTTTCGCATCTTCACAATGTCTCCCACATTATACTGTCCCATCCTGATCACCTGTTCTCTCAAAACTTCCCTCTTAATTCTCTACGCTTCGTCCTTTTTGATGATGACCTCTTGCGTATATGGCCTTTTGATCCCTTCCTGCTCAAAAGCTTCTTTAATCCTTTTGCGTAATTCCCTTTCGATTCCCCATTGTTCCATCGGCACAGTTTCCGCGGTAATTCTCACGACTACTTTCGACTGGTCCATCTCGGTTACGCCGATTACCTTGGGCCCCATCGTCAGGATCGCCGGAAAATCATTTCTGATGCCCTGGCAAACCTTTTCCAGCACCTGCAACACCCGATCAAGATTCTCCTGATAACTAACCCCAACTTCGACCAGGGCCCGCAGGCTCCCCCGATGATAATTTGTCACGAGCCCAATACTGCCATTGGGAATAATATGGAGCTGGCCTCCCCAATCGCGGAGCTTGGTGATCCGTAACCCTACTTCCTCAACGACACCGCCAATGCCTTGAATTTCGATATATTCTCCGACGGAAAACTGATCTTCAAAAAGAATAAAAAACCCCGTAATAATATCCTTGACAAGATTTTGCGCACCAAACCCCACTGCCAGCCCTAGAATTCCGGCGGCGGAAAGAACGGCCATAATCGGTACGCCCAGCCCATCTAAAATAGTAATCGCAGCCAAAAAAAAGAAAACGTACCTAACCACGCTTTTTAAGAGCTTTTTTAAGGTATCGGCTCTGCGGTGATCCGTCCTTCCCCGCTCCTCCTCTTTGCGGAACCGCACCTGAAAAGTACGCTCAATGATCAATTCCGAAAGATGTATGGCCACGCGTAGTACAATTAGAATAACGACAATCAACAACGCCTTCCCCAACCAAGCCTCCAATTGTTCTGCCGAAATATTATTCGCCAAGTACGTCGAAATATTGGTCCACATCTTGTTTTACTTCCCTCTTTCCACTTTTCTGCCCCCATCTTTGCACAAAGGCAGCAGCTTCTTTCCGAACCCAGGGATCCTCATCATTAACAAAAGGAACAATCATTTCTAAAGCTTCGCCCGCGTCGATCTTCGTCAAAACGTCCATCGCCTTTGTCCGGATTTGCCAGGTGGGGTCGCTCAGGTTAAGGGCTACTTCCTCCCACAAGTCACGGCATCTCAATGTTGAAACCGCTTGCAAAGCCGCTTTTTTCAAATTAGTGTTCTCGCTTAAAAGAGCGGGAGCCAAAAAATGCTTGCACTTCGGATTACGGCTAATGGCCAGGAGTTCGAGAATTTGCGCCTGAACATCCTCCTTAGCCTGCTTATAAGCGTCAAGCAAGGCATCCTGGGCCAGGTAATCCATCCCTAATAAGACCTCCCCCGCCCGTGAAACCGGCACCTCCGTCTTGATAAACTTTTCCATCACCGCCGGCACTACTAAACGGGGCGTATGATTCATTAGGGCCGCGGCCGCAATAAGTTGAATTTCCTCATGCTTGTCATTTAATAGCCCTACTAAAATATCCACTATTTCTCTGGACGGAAAATAACTCAGACACTCTACGACGATGTCCATGTCCTCCCGCTTTTCAAGTAAACCGACGATTTTTTCCGTTTGCTCCGCAAAAAAACAACGAACCAAATTACGACTTTTCGTCTTATCATCAATCAACGGTAAAAGTCGTTTGGTTAGGGCCCACCGCTCCTCAAAATTAAAATGCTGCAGTTTGTTTTTTAACTCCGGAGAAAGAGCAGGGGGACTTTCTTTTATTTCCTTTTCAATGAGATGCAGTTGCGGAACTTTCTTTCCAAAAGAGAACCAAGCCACAATATAACCTCCTGTTTTCTATAACCAGGGGACTAATAATTCCCCCATTATTATCGAATTTAACATGGTTAAGAAGCGTACCAGACCCGCATCATGAACCGTATTGGCAACAGCCATATAAAAAGAAGGTTCTGTAAAGCCGATCAATTCCAAGAACGGATAAATCATCCCAAAGATGACCATGCTGATAAAGAGGGAATGACAGATTCCGATGCCTAGCCCCCCAACCTTATTCATAGTATCCCCCAGGCTGATTTGAATCGCATCAATTAAGAAATGAGACAAGAAAAAAGCCACCTTATAGATGATGAACCATAAAACAACAAAAATCACGGTCTTCATGGCTATCTCCGTCATAAAACTATTTGTTACTTCGCCTAAAGTAGTCGTAGCGTTAAGCATAAACTCTTCACTCAAATTTAAAATATACTTTAATAATTGCACTTTTAATTCAACAGAAAAATTTATCTTATCCATATAGGCGCCAATGTCCGGCAAGGACAATGTACCAATATTGGTTTGACTGATTTGGGCAGGCATAACAAAATTTTCGGTAATAAAAAGCTCAAAATGTTGCAACAAAGAAAATTTGGCATCCACCCACTCGGCGAGCACAGAGTTATATTTAATTGCGGCAAATAACCCGATTATACTACTTAAAAAAGCGAAGCAACTATTTAATAAACCTTTGTTAATACTGTCTATAACCACTAAAAGCAATATAACCAGAAAGATTAAATCAAACAGGTTCATCTTGTCTCACCTACCATTCTACTAAATTCGCCGCAACTAGAATTTTTCCTTCATCCCCGGGTTTTCTTTAATAAGCTTTTTTAATCTTTCCCGGGCATAACGTGTCCCCACGATATTTAAGACATCATTGGCCTGCAACTCCATGCTGGCCGGCGGCGAATATATCTCCTGCCCATCTCGGTTAATATTGACAATCGTCGTTTCCGTCAGATGCCTGAAATCAATATCGGCAATCGTTTTACCGATCATCCAGGAATCCCCCGGCAAAACGACCTCTTCAATTTGTTGCAGGATCGACGTTTTCTGAAAAGAATACTCCAGTAATTTCGCCAACTCCTGTTCTAATTGATTATCTATTTCACTACGCTTATTCATCAGGTCATTTACTTTATTCCGCAAATGCAAAATTTCCTGACGGTTATTGTATTCCTCTAAGTATTCCCGGGCGAGGCTGCTTGATTTGATGATAATCCCGCTGCCGGTAATGGCTTCTACCACTCCGATGTTTTGCAAAAGAGCAATACTGCGCCGAATTGTTTCCGGGGATACATTATACGTTCCGGCCAATAAGGAACGCCCTGATAATTTCTGCCCTTCCTGAAAATCCCCGCGCACGATTTTTTGCGCAATATCAATGGCGATATGTTCATACCGTGCCTGCCCGAGCTCTGTGCGTTGTTGTCCCATTATCTACAAGATCCCTCCCATGCGTATTCGTCCTTATTTTACCAATTGATACTGCTGAGAGCAAGCCCCGAAGCCTATCCGCTAATGAATTTTTGGAAAAATTTCTGTTTCCTGGTTCAGTTTACTGATCGGCTGATCAGCTCATCAGCTTATCGGCTTACTTGCCCCTCTTTTCCCCCGTAGCAGGCAGAGATTTTCACCGGAGCAAGCCCGTTGATAAACATCACTGTGCCCTGCTTACTGACAACCGCCACATTTTTATTACTAGTATTCCATACTGCTTCATTGGTAACATCTTTACTGACCCCATTATTATAATATGCTACCGCTCTCAGCTGATTCGCACCTGTCTGTAAAGTTCCTTCAATCACTAACCGCTCTACTCTCGGCAAGAGATCCTCCGGACAAACCTCAATCTCCAACGTATCTCTTAAGCCGAAGCCCTGAGCGGTGATGACCGCAGTGCCAATCCTGCCGGTAAAAGTCACCAATCCTTTATTCACCGTGACCACCTGCGCTTGAGAGGAGCGCCAAATTAACTGCGCCGTGACATCCCTTGTGCTTCCATCTCCCTGGATGGCCAGGGCGGTTAATTGCACGGGACTAAAACTGAACGGCACCCGGTGTTGGATAATTCTAAGCTGATAGATTCTACCGTTATTGTAGCCGGGCACCCCATTTGTGTATCCGGAAATAGTCTCGGTTATTCCTTGAAAACCGGCCATCAGTTCCAGTCGGCCGGGAGCGGGTGATAAATAAACGGCTTGATCGTAGACAGTGACTGTATCCGGTGTTAAGCTTCTCCAGGTCACATGCCCGGTAACGTCGCGCCTCTCCCCATTGCTGTATATACAGAGGACCTCTGATTGGAACAGGCCGTCCTTATTTTTATCATTGAGGGGATTATGCATAATATATAATCTTTTCGGCACCGGTTTTTCCATAACAGGCACTTCTACCGTAAGCGAATCCGCGACAACGGTGCTTCCCAGACCTTGCCCTGAGGCGGTTACCGTCAACGTCCCGGATTCACCGGTGAAGGTCAGTTGGCCATCGGCACTAATCGTGGCGATTTTACTGTCACTGACTGTCCAATTCAAACCGCTGCTCTGGATAATTTCGGTTCCATCATTGTATGTAGCTGTCACGGATAAAGGGATTTTGATGCCGACCCAGGCGGGAGTATAATTCAAGCTCTGATTGATCGCTACTTTGGAAAGAAACCGATCTACTTTCACGATGGTCTCATAGGTATATCCGCCATAGATCACTTTGATTGTGGTGATCCCGGCCTGCCCGGTAAAGGTTATTTCGCCGGCTCTGTTAATCCTGGCCACATCAGGGTTGCTGGAATACCAATCGGCACTTTCATTGGCGATGACTTCCTCGCTGTCGTCTGTCATGATGGCGCACAAAGTCAAGGCTTGCTTCTCCGCCGAATAAGCTATTTCTTCCTTGATCTTAATCCCTTTGCGCCAAGCCGTAGCCTCTTTTTCGGTATCCACCCTTTCTTTAACCTCATCGTGAAAGGCGCCGGCAACAGCCTTGATGGTCACTGACCCTTCCTCCCCGGTAAAGGTCACCACGCCTTGACTATTGACCCACGCCACCCAGGGGTTAGAAGTTGACCATGTTACGTCATCCTCCGCCCCAAAATAGCGCTCAGTCCCATCACTGAAACGCCCCTTGGCCAAAAGCCGGTAGGGATTTGTGCTATAAACCAGTTGCGTCTCAATATCCAGACTTTTGACCCATGGCTTTACGGCAATTGTCTTAGCTGCACTTGCCTCACCCTTGCGCACAGCAATAGTAACAAAACCGCCTCTGCCGGTAAAGCGTACCGTACCCGCGGCATTGACAGTAGCAATGTCGGTATCGGAGCTTGTCCAAATCAGGCCTTCCGTGACCTGTTGTTTGGCTCCGTTGGCGAAAACACCGGTAACCGTCAGATGATTTGCTTTATCACCCGGCACCAGCTCCTCATTGATTTGGAGAGCAAGTGGATTTGTTGCGGCTGCCTCTGCAATCGGAGCATAAGGCAGGAAGAGAAATGTGAAAAATGAAACTATAAGCGATAATATTAGACAGCGATTCGTCATTTTACCCTCTCCTACCGACTTTTTATTTGTTTCATATTTTAATTATAGCTTATTTCCATATTTATGATAGTACTTTTTCTATCAAGAAATGACATACTAATCGTAACTGCTTTTCTTGCTCATTTTTTTAGCTCTCACTTTTTTGCTCATTTAAACTGGCGAGGGAGGTGAACCGTATTTTGTGGCGCAGATCATTT
This sequence comes from Peptococcia bacterium, assembly GCA_050951585.1. GTDB lineage: Bacteria > Bacillota > Peptococcia > DRI-13 > DTU073 > UBA3937. The sequence continues at coordinate 14,088 of JBMNJI010000016.1, forward strand.
AACAGCAGGGACCGCGTGGCACGCCTGGTTGGAGGCGCAATTATCACCGGCATCGCCTTATCAGGAGGGTTGCGGACCATGCCGGGAAAAGCCTTTGTCACAACGCTGGGGGCGGCTGCTCTTTTTGAGGGCATCATGAACCGGCATATTACGGAATACTTTAATATGAATAAGCTTATGTAACATAATCGTGCTCATTTAAAGAAAACCACCAGTCAAAATCATGCTCCTTACTATCATCTTGCTTCCATGATTTTGAGGCAGTGGTTTTTTGCCTTCAATAATTGATGTATCTTCCGGTCGTTAGTGTGGTAAAATTAATTATTATTAATAATAATACGAATACTGGGGGGGGTTTTTGTGATCAAGTTATGGGGCGCCAAAATGGAAGTGAATGTAGATCATATTATCCATAATATAACGGCAATTCAGCAGTATCTTGGCCCGGGAGTGGAGATCATCCCCGTCATCAAAGATAATGGTTATGGCACAAAGATTAACGACCGCCTGGACATCTTTACAAAAACCAAAACAAAAATGGTCGCGGTGGCCATCGTTGATGAAGGAGTATATTTACGGGAATGCGGCTATAACGGAGATATTTTTGTCCTGAATCAACCCCTTGAGGCCGAAATTCCGGCTATCGCCAGGTACAAATTAATTATGGGGATCGGGGCGATTAGTTTTCTGAACAAATTGGGCCAATACCCAAACCATACCTTTAAAATACATATGGAGATCGGCACAGGCATGGGGAGAACCGGGATCAATCCCAACAGAGCCCTGGAATATCTGCAGGAAGCGCAGAAATACCCGAACATCATCATCGATGGCATCTACACCCATTTTTCGTCCAGCGATTGTGATGAGGAATACACCAGAGCACAGATTAATTCCTTTAATCGGGCTTTAGCCGCGGTGCAAGATAAGCTACCGCATTTAAGATATATTCATTGCTGCAATTCAGCCGGCATTATCAACTTCCCCGAAGCCCATTTTAATGCCGTACGACCGGGCTTGTTGCTCTATGGCTATTATCCGACGGAAGAATTAAGGTCGAGAATCACCGTCAAGCCGGTCATTAAACTAAAATCAAAAATTTCCTTTATCAAAGAAGTAAAAGAGGGCATCAGTATCGGCTATGGACGCAGTTATATCACCTCCCGAACAACGAAGGTCGCCACCGTCCCCTTAGGCTATGCCGATGGCATCAGGAGAAGCCTTTCCAATAAAGGGCAGGTGGTGATTAACGGCCAACTGGCACCGATTATCGGCACGATCTGTATGGATTGCTTTATGGTGGATGTGACAGATTTAGCGCATGTCCAGGTAGAAGATGATGTTTTTATCTGGGATAACGAAAAAATTACGGTTGAGGATATTGCCAACCTTTACGGCACCATTAATTATGAGGTCATTTCCACGATTTCCGACCGGGTCATCCGCGAATATATCTCCGCGGAAAACGGCGAAACTACCTAAGTATTAAATTTATCCTTATCTGATCTGCCAAAAAAGCCTGTACTCAAGCAATACTTTGCATGAATACAGGCATTTTTATCTTGGTTGCGGGAGAAGGATTTGAACCTTCGACCTTCGGGTTATGAGCCCGACGAGCTACCAGCTGCTCCATCCCGCGTCAACATTTATCAGTATAACACATTAGGCCGTTAAAGGAAACCCTTTGTCAGGAATTACCATCCTTCGTTAAATAAGCTAACCCCAATGTCCCCGGCCCGACATGCAGTCCGATGACCGGTCCGATGGGACTGATCAGGATTTCCTTCTCCGTTTTATTGCGCAGTTCTTGCAGTAATAACTGCTCACATTCCACAGGGCAATTAATATGATGAACGGCTATTTCTTCGATCCCGCAGGTTTGATAATCCTCTTCAAAAACCTGTAACATATGCTTTACCGCTTTTTCAAAAGTTCTTACTTTTGCATATACACTCACGGGTCCCGTTACCGTTAAAATCGGTTTCACTTGCAGAATCGTCCCTAATAGCGAGGCCGCTTCCCCGATCCGGCCCCCTCTTTTTAGATATTCCAGTGTGCGGGGAATAAAAAACAGTTTGCTTCTTGAAAAAGCCGAATTGGCTTTCTCTATTACCTCTTCTAAAGAAGCTCCCTCCTTAGCGGCGCGGGCAGCCGACAAAGCAATCAACCCCAATTGGGCGACCGTTGCCCGTGAATCAATGATTTCGATGCGTGCCTCGGGTATTTCCTCCAAAACCATCTTCCGGGCCTGCATTGCTGAGGAATATGTTCCGCTGAGATCAGAGGAAATCAAGATGCTTAATACCTCATGTCCTTGTTTAACCAGCCGTAGAAAATTATCGTAAAAAACCAGTGGCGAAGGCTGAGAAGAGGTAGGCATTTCCTTGTGCCCCTCAATCATTTTATAAAATTCCTCATTTGATAATTCTGTCTCTATAAATGAACCATTCTCTAAATTCACCGTCATCGATATTTCTGTAATATCCAGCTCTTTCAGGATATTACGGTTAAGATAAGCTGTACTGTCAGTAATAATTTTTACAGCCACTTTTGTCCCCTCGCTTAGTAAATAATTCTATTTGGCGGGAGCGTGTGGGAATCGAACCCACCTAGCGGTGGAGCACACCGCCACACTGGTTTTGAAGACCAGGCGCAACACCAGTCACAATCCGCCCCCATGCATATTGATATTAGGCAAAATTAAGTATAGCTACTTTATTTATTATAACATATATTTGTCCGCTTCCTAGAATAATGTTCTTTTGTCACCGTTCCTTACTGTAATTTTTGACCGGTCCAGGTATTCGAGAAACGGAACGGCCACTTTCCGCGAGGTGCCCACCAGATCCCGGAATTGCGCAACGGTGATGTCCCCGTTTTGTTTGCACCATTCCTCTAACTTCGCCTGCCCTTCCGCCAATAAATGCTTCGGCAGATAAAGGTCCGCCACCAATTGCAGCAAATCACCCGTTCTGAGGAAATACCGCAGGAGCGGCGCGCTTGACTTTCCGTCCAAATGTAACTCTTGCTCGACCGTTTTCCATAGCGGTACCTGCCACCCACAAGCCCGATAATAATTCTCGATCGCGGAAATTTGCTTCTGCAAGTCCCCATTTAGGCTGCGTACGCCATAAGGAGCAATAAACAACCCGTCGATGATGACTATTTTCTGTTGCCCGGCCCAATAATTCAACAACCCATTAAACTCATTGAGCTCTAAACTGTTAAACAAACGGCTCCGCAAGAGCTCCTTTTTTATCCCCGGTTCTAAGGGGTTGCTCTGTAAATATTCTTTCACTGTCTGCAGTAGGGCTGACTCCTTTTCTGCAACAAAGGACGCCGCCACATACACCTGCTCCCTCTCAGGCAAGGAAAGGGTAATAACCGCCTCTGCCTGGGCATTTGTCCCCGTGTTTCCCTTAATGGCATCATCGTTTACCGTCAATTCCTGCAGGATTCTCTCGACCTCTTCCCCGCGATAACCAGTCTGCCGTGCCAGTTCGTCCGCTGAAAGGGGCTTTTTCCTTTGCGCTAACGTGAGCAGAATTATCTCCTTAAGTTCTCCTTCTGCTTTAATGGCGGCCTCTTCCAGAGCCTTAGCCAAATCTCTTTTTTTATGTTTACGGGCTAACGGTTCAATTATTTTACCGCCGCCGAGCGTCGTCAGCGGCGAATAGCTTCTGAGCACATAGCGGTCATCCTTTTGCACAACCGCCGGTTTTTCCAGGACTAACTGGGCAAAGGATTTTTCCCCCGGCTGAAGTTCCTCCCGGTCCCAAAAGAAAATCCGCCCGATAATTTCCGCTGTTCCCTGATAGAAACGAATGCGGCTAAAATGCCGGAGCGGTCCGGCGGCTGTTTTTAATAAAGAAAAGGAGACATCAAGCCGCTGGGTGGGGGTGAGCCACCCTTCTTTTGTGAGTGTATCCCCGCGTTCGATTTCCTTGGTGTCAACCCCGGCCAGATTTACCGCTACTCTTTGTCCTGCCTGCGCTGACTCGGCAAATTCATTATGGACCTGGATGTTCCTTACCCTGACCCGCTTCCCTTTTAGCGGGATAAAGAGCTGATCTCCTCCTCTTATTTTACCGCTGAGCAGGGTCCCGGTAACAACCGTGCCAAAACCGGGCAACGCAAAAACACGATCGATCGGCAGTCTCACTTCCCCATCGTCTTTTCCGGTGGCCGCCTTTGCGGCGACAGCCTTTTCCAGCGCCTGCAAAAGCTCTTCCTTTCCGGCTTGGCTTACCGCAGAAAAAGTAAGAATGGGGGCCCCTTCATAACTTGTCCCGGCCAGAAAAGCCCGGATGTCTTCTTTTAACAATTCGGGCACGGCCGGCTCCACTAAATCTATTTTGGTAATCACGACGATTATTTCCTTGACCTCTAAAAGCTGCAGAATCGCAAAGTGCTCCTGCGTTTGCGGCATAATCCCTTCATCAGCCGCAATGATGAGCAGAGCAAGATCAAGCCCGGCCACACCGGCCAGCATATTCTTAATAAAACGTTCATGCCCGGGCACATCAACCAGCGCGACAGTGTTTCCTCCCGGCAACTGCAGGTAAGCAAAACCCAGTTCGACGGTGATTCCTCTCTTTTTTTCCTCCTGCAGTCGATCCGGGTCTATTCCGGAAAGAACTTTCACCAGGCTTGATTTTCCATGATCGATATGTCCCGCGGTGCCAACAACCAGATAAACCATCTCAATCCCTCCATTATCATCCGGCCAAGCATCAATAATCATTCATCATTCATTTAATCATCGGAATTGATAATCAATCTTCAGTTTTTCTCATTATTCTTTGTTTTGCTTATGTAAAGAAGGCTTTCCCTAAGATAGCCAATAGAAACAGCAAGCCCAGATAACCCATGAGCGGATAAATAACGGTCACCATTTGCGGAAATGACCAATAAAGGAACGGCAACGTCGGTAGGAAAACCAGCATTAGACAAAAGGCTCTGCCCCGCTTGGTGCAATGTTGAACCCGTTTGAGCAGCCCTAGCCCCAGCGCCAGCGCCGTAGTAATGATGGCGGCCCATAGCCCCACCGCATAGGCAAGCCCTGCCCACGGATGAACCCTCCCCGCTAATACCAACATGGGCATTGCTGCGGTCAGGCACTCCCTGTCCTGCTGGAGGAGGGCCAGACTGATTACCGTGGCCATCAGCCCCAGAATTAGGCCGCCCAGGGCGACCCCGCTTTTTCCGCCCAGGGAGGCGGTCTGCCCCAAAGAAGACAGGACCACAGCCCCTAAGACAAAATTATACGACACATAGAGCACTACCGCCCATAACCAATGTGGCCCGACAAAATTGATATTTGCTGCAGAGGCTGTGCTGTTTCCCGCCGCCGCAAATGCCCCGGCAGCAAGCAAACTATATGCCGCAAGGGCTAAAGTAAGCAAAATCAGCCCGGGCATCAACAACGCATTCAGCCAGAAAACCCCTTTGAGATCGGCTAACAACGTTAAATAGACAATGGCTGAAATTAAAAGATAGCCGAGCCCAAGGGGCAAGCCCCATAACTGCTGAAACAGACTGCTGCCCGCTACCAGCATAATGGCCAGCGACAGGAACAAAAAACCGGTCGTTACGCCATCAAAGAGAGGGGCCACCCTTTTCCCAAATAAATACCGCAGTAGATCGTCGTACCCATCCATTTCCTCCCGGGCGGCCATCCGGATAACCAATACCCCGAAAAAACCGAATAATAAGCCGGAAAGGGCGGCGCCAATTATGCCGGGTTGACCAAACACAACAAAAAATTTTAAAAGCTCTTGCCCCGAAGCGAACCCTGCCCCCACAATCGCGCCGATAAAGGTAAAAGCCACCTGCCAAAAGAACCTTTCCTTCTCCATATACCTTCCCCGCTATACATCACTTTATATCCATCTTATGTGCGGGGACGGTTTTTATCCACCTGATCATTCCGGCGACCGGGTGATTTTTTTACCCCTTTTTTGTCTATACTAGCTTTTGACCTCTTCACTAGAAATCCTTTTGGTCAAGCGGAGGTGATCCCCTATTAATCCCGCTCGCGTGCACATGAACAATCCCTTAGCTGTCCTGGAATTAGCGGAAAAACTGGAACATCATCTAACCCGAACCGGCAAAAAGAAGGCGCCTATCATCTGCTGTATCGGTACCGACCGCGCCACAGGAGATAGTTTAGGGCCATTGACCGGCTGGCGGCTCCAAACCCTCTTGCAAGGTTTCAACATTGAAATCTTCGGTACCATCGAAAATCCGGTGCACGCCACCAATTTACCGGAAACATTAGCGATGCTTACCCCCAAAATGAACGAACATCCTTTAATTGCCGTTGACGCCTGTCTGGGACCTTATGCAAACATTGGAACGATTGTTTTCCACCCCGGTCCCTTAAAACCCGGTACTGCCGTAAAGAAACAACTCCCGGAGGTTGGCGATATTGGTATAACGGGCATCGTCAATGTGGGTGGTTTTATGGAATTGCAAATTTTACAAAACACCCGCTTGAATACGGTATTGAAAATGTCCCAGGTCATTGCTAACAGTATTTATCTCGCTTTGCGCAATGTTTTAGGCGGTGTTTCGTTCTTTGTTCTTTCCTCTTTCATTTTTTAAGGATACTTAACGGATCCGTCCATTTGCCGTTTTTCGAAACACCAAAGTGGAGATGCGGCCCCGTCGCCCGTCCGGTGCGCCCAACCGTAGCGATAACCTGCCCTCTTTCCACTCTGTCCCCCTTATTCACTAATAACAGGGAGTTGTGGGCATACTGACTGACATAGCCATGCCCGTGGGAAATACGAATCATATTTCCCCAGGTTGATTTATATCCGGCAAAAGTGACTACGCCGCCACCGGCAGCGTGGACTTTGGTGCCGGACGAAGCAGCTAGATCTAACCCGCTATGGAACTCGCTGCCCCGCTTTGTAAACGGATTCCGCCGCCAGCCAAAGCGCGAACTGATCCGCGCGCCCTTTACCGGCCAGGCGTTAGGGATTGCCTCTTCCAGCGTCAGCAGCGTTTTGGCATCCCGGCGGCGATCCTTTAAGATTTCCGCCTGCCCCGCCACACTGATAAAGATCCCTTGAAACCACTCCTTAATTCTTCCACCAATGGTTTTTTCTACGTAAAAGGGGGCTGCACTGAGCGTCTTCTTTTGCATGCGCCGGATCTCCCACGCTGACTCACGCAACCATTTGCCTGTCTCTGTATAACTGATTTCCCCCAGGGGAGTCAGTTTTATTTTCCACTTGAGACTGTTGGCTTGTTTCAATTCGGCAAGTTCTTGCCAATATTGCTGCTCCGCGGTAAAAACGGCTGTCTCTTCCCCGGCACCTTCCTCTTCCCCGATACTTCCCTTCTCCCCGGAAAGAGGCGCCCCGCTCTCTTCCTGTTCCCCTGTAGCGGGAACAGCTTCGTTTAGGCCGGCGTCTTTTGAACCAGAGCCCTCTAGAGAGGAGCCTTCCGCAGTCTCAGTAGTCGTAGCCCGGTCTTGGGGTAAAAGCACTACATAACCGACAATAAGTAAGCTAATCAGGCCAATGGCTACGACTAAGCAAAGCGCAAAATTGCGCTTCCGCCGCAATTTTTTTCTGGCCTTAAGAAACAACCTATAGGATCGCCTTTTAAACTTCTTAAGCTTGCCCCCATTGCCTATCTTCATGTTCCTTCCTCAATTAACGTTATTTATTCTCCGGTTAGTCCTCTTTAAGATTCAGCGCGCGGGCAATCGCCTTCCGTTCCTCACGGGAAAGCATCTGCTTTGATTCGCCTTTGTGCACCGCTTTACAATAGGTTCGGGATTCCTCCTGGCTGAAAATGCCGGTTAAAACCACGCCATCCGCCTCACTGTTTAAAAGGGCAAGGGCAAAACTTAAATCCCCTCCGGTGTCCTCAAAAGCGTTATACCGCACGAGCCCTACTTTTTGAATGCTGTTTTTGCTATGTTCCTCCGCGTTTTTCGCGATGTCTTTAAAAATCTCCATTTCGAGCAGGACATGTTCCAGGGTCTTCCCCTTTTCCAGCAGGATCTCCTCCAGGTTTTTTCCATCGATCCCCCGTAACAATCCCTTGTATCTTTTCTTACTTTTGCGCATACTGAGGACAATTGCCAAAAATAGAACTAATAAAACGACATACAAGCCCAGCAAAATCAGGATAAACAACGCCGTATTGGCACTAAGATAACTTAATAATTCCTCCATTCTTTTCCCTCCGCTGTTTCTTTTTTCTGAAAATTATTTGCCATTCTTACAAAAAAACGGTTCCTCTTTCATCATACCTATTTTTCACCAAAAATGAAACAATAAATATCTAAGCAGAAAAAAACCGGCCGTCTGTAGTTTACAGCGCGCCGGTTTTTTGCCTTTTAGTCTTTTTTATGCTGATCTTTTTGGGGCTTATAGACAATCAAGCAGTTCTTAAGCCGTTATTTTTTCGCTAAGCTGGCCGCCAGAGCCTCGTTTTTCGCTCTGGGTGTATAGGTCGTATGCAACAAATGATGGGATTTTTCACCCAGCGGTTTCACGAGATATTCTTCGTAGAGGGCTTTCACGGCCGGATTTTCATGAGACTTTCTCATCGGCATGCCCTTGTCTTCTTCGTAAATCGCCTTCGCCCTTAAAGCGCGGTAATCCTCCGGCAGGTCCATTCTGGTCGGTGCGCTGACAATCGGCTGTCCGCCGCCGCCCACGCAACCGCCGGGGCAAGCCATAATTTCGATGAACTGATAGTCGGCTTGACCGGCTTTCACCTTTTCAAGTACTTCTTTGGCATTGCTCAAGCCGTGGGCTACGGCAACCTTCACCGTGCCTAACGGCGGTAATTCCACGCTAGCTTCCTTAACGCCTTCTAACCCTCTAACCGCCACAAAATCAAGTTTTTTGAGCTCCTTGCCGGTAACCACTTCATAGACTGTCCGCAGGGCAGCCTCCATAACACCACCGGTTGCTCCGAAAAGCAAGCCGGCACCCGTCGAAATACCCATGGGCTCATCATACTGTTCCTCAGGAAGAGCTTTAAAGTCGAGGCCGGCGGCTTTAATCATTTTCGCCAGTTCTCTGGTGGTTAAGACCGCATCAACATCGGTGAAACCACTGTCTTTGAGTTCCGGGCGCTGCCGTTCAAATTTCTTGGCCGTACAGGGCATAATTGATACGGAGAAGATTTTTGCCGGATCTACGCCGCATTTTTTCGCATAATAAGTCTTCGCCAAAGCCCCAAACATCTGCTGTGGTGATTTCGCGGTAGACAGATTATCCAAAAACTCCGGATAGTTATGCTCGCAGTATTTGACCCAACCCGGGCTGCAGGAGGTAATTAAGGGTAATTTCCCGCCCTTTTTCACTCTTTCCAGCAGTTCGTTGCCTTCCTCCAGAATTGTTAAGTCTGCGGTAAAATCCGTATCAAAGACTTTATCAAAGCCTAGCCTTCTTAACGCCGCAACCATTTTGCCGGTCACGGAAGTCCCGATGGGATAGCCAAACTCTTCCCCTAAAGCGGCTCTCACGGCCGGGGCCGTTTGCACTACCACAAATTTCTCCGGATCGTTAATCGCATCCCAAACGGTCTGGGTGTCATCCTTTTCGGTTAACGCCCCTACCGGACAAACATTCACACACTGTCCGCAGTAAACGCAGTCCACTTCACTTAACTTATGGCCAAAGACTGGGGCGGCAATACTTTCAAAGCCTCTGTCCGTCATGCCTAAAACGCCCACACCCTGCACCTTATTACAAACACTCACACAGCGGCGGCACAGCACGCATTTGTCAGGATTCCGCACAATCGAAGGAGATGAATCATCCTTTTCGAAGGCGGTGTTTTCGCCCTGAAAACGTACTTCCGAAATACCAAATTGTTTGGCTAACGCTTGTAATTCACAATTTGTATTTCTATCACAAGTTAAACATTCCATCGGATGATTGGATAAAATCAACTCAACAACAGCCTTCCGGGCCTCCCTGATTGCGGGGGTATTGGTCCGAACAACCATGCCTTCATTGACAGGGTACATACAAGACGGCTGTAACCCTCTGGCTCTTTCGATTTCAACCAGGCAAATACGACATGCGCCTATTTTATTGATCTCTTTCAAATAACATAAAGTTGGTATCTTTATTCCGGCCATCCGTGCAGCTTCCAGTACTGTGATCCCTTCCGGTACCTGCATCTGTTGACCGTCTATAGTAATATTCAACATTGCCATTATCCGGTCGCACTCCTTTCCTTTATGAGTCTCTCTTATTTTCTTACCACTGCGCCAAATTTACACTTATCCATGCAGGCACCACATTTGATACACTTTTCCGCATCAATCACATATGGTTCTTTCACTTTTCCGCTGATCGCATTGACTGGGCAGTTTCTTGCGCATAAACCGCAGCCGCGGCATTTGTCCGCGATTATCTCATATGACAATAATGATTTACATACGCCAGCCGGACATTTCTTATCTTTAATATGCGCTTCATATTCATTACGGAAATATTTCAACGTACTGAGAATTGGATTGGGCGCGGTTTGCCCTAACGCGCATAGCGCTGAGCTTTTAATTGTTTTCGCAAGGGCTTCCAGATTATCGATATCCTCCATGGTCCCCTTACCATCTGTAATCTTCGTGAGAAGCTCCAGCATCCGTTTTGTCCCAATTCGGCAAGGTGGGCACTTCCCGCAAGATTCATCCTGCGTAAACTCCAGGAAGAAACGGGCAATATCGACCATACAAGTATCTTCATCCATGACAATCAGTCCGCCTGAACCCATCATGGCTCCGGCTGCAATCAGATTGTCATAGTCGATGGGCGTATCTAATAACGAAGCGGGGATACAGCCGCCCGATGGTCCACCAATCTGCACCGCTTTGAATTTTTTATCATTTAGGATTCCACCGCCGATATCATAAACAATCGTTCTTAATGTGGTACCCATAGGCACTTCGATCAGACCGGTATTCTTAATTTTCCCGGCCAGGGCAAAGACCTTCGTTCCTTTACTCTTTTCTGTCCCCATGGAAGCAAACCAATCCGCACCGTATCTGATAATACGCGTAATATTGGCATAGGTCTCTACATTATTGATGATCGTTGGTTTAGCCCACAAGCCTTCATTCGCGGGGAATGGCGGTCTCGGTCTCGGTTCCCCACGTTTACCTTCAACTGAGGTAAGAAGCGCTGTTTCTTCACCACAGACGAATGCGCCGGCACCCAGACGAATCCCGATATCAAAATCAAAGCCCATCCCAAAAATGTTTTTCCCTAATAAACCTAATTCTTTTGCTTGTTTAATGGCGACATTTAATCTTTCTACGGCAATCGGATACTCAGCCCTGACATAGATATAGCCTTGACTGGCCCCAATAGCATATCCGGCGATGGCCATTGCTTCAAGCACGGCATGAGGATCACCCTCCAGCACGCTTCGATCCATAAAAGCACCCGGGTCTCCTTCGTCGGCATTACATACTACATACTTCTGATCCCCTTGGGCCTTAGCCGCAAATTCCCATTTCATTCCGGTGGGGAATCCGCCGCCGCCCCGGCCTCTCAGCCCGGATTTCTTAATTTCTTCAATTACCTCTTGCGGTTTCATTTCATGCAAAACCTTCGCCAGAGCAAAATATCCGTCACGGGCAATATATTCTTCAATTTTCTCCGGATCAATAACTCCGCAGTTGGACAAGGCAACACGTTTTTGATGTTTAAAGAATTCGATATCATTAAATTCCGTTGTCTTGACCGTAGCATTCGGTTCACTATACAGCAGCCGCTCCACGACACGGCCTTTAACAAAGTGCTCCTGCACGATTTCCGGAATATCTTCCGCAGTGACGCAGCAATAAAAAACTCCTTCCGGATAAACAACCATAATTGGCCCTAAGTTACAAAAACCAAAGCATCCAGTTTCAATAACCTGTATCTCTTTTTCCAAACCGTTATCGGCAAGTTGTTTTCTAAGTCCAGTAATCAAAGCACGACTATTGGATGAGGTACAGCCGGTACCGGTGCAAATCAATACGTGAGAACGATAGAACTCCATCTTTATCCTCCTTACTAAGCCCCTCCGGCTTTATTATTTATCTAAATTTACGAGCCATTCGGTAACCGGTTGACCATTAATCACGTGCTGAACAATGATTTTCTTCATGTTCTCCACAGATACTTTCCCATAAACAAATGGCTTTTTGTCAGGTACGGAAATGGTGACTAACGGTTCTAAATGACATAAGCCCGGGCAGCCGGTCTGAGTCACATGAATATCGGTTAAGTTACGCTCCTTTAGGTCGGCAAGAACCGCATTGAGCACTTCTCTGGCTCCGTTTGCAATCCCGCACGTGCCCATGTGCACGATAATTGTTGGTTTTCCTGTATCCTCTCTAAGGGCCATCTCTTTTTCCGTTTTCGCCTTCAGAGCTTTTAATTCTTCCAAAGAACGCATTAATAACCCTCCTCTCTATTCTTCTGCCTTATACTGTTCGATAAGTCCTGCAACATCTTTGGTCGTCAATCTTCCATGAACATGATCATCAACTGTTAAGACAGGAGCCAAACCACAAGCGCCCAGGCAGCGGCAGGCTTCAAGGGTAAACTGTCCGTCCGCTGTTGTTTGCCCAACCTTGATGTTCAATTCCTTCTCTAGTTCTTCGAGAATCTTCCCTGCCCCTCTAACATAGCAGGCTGTTCCTAAACACACGCTGATTTTGTGCTTTCCCTTTGGCTGAGTGTTGAATAACGTATAAAACGTCACGATGCCGTACACCTCGCTCAAAGGTACCCCCATCTTTTGGGCGATATAAGCCTGAACATCTTCAGGCAAATAACCCTTCTCTTGTTGCACTTCATGCAGAATCGGGATCATTGTTCCTTTTTCATCTTTGTATTTCTCGATGATACGATCAATAAAAGCATACTGGTTATCTTCCCGTCCTGCCCCACATTTGCACTGGCAACTCATTTTTTTACCTCCTTGCTAATATTACTTATCTTTTTAATATTTAATATACATCTTCCGCCCACTTTTTCTTATCTCTCTGCTATGGATGTGCGCGTATTTTGATGTATCTGTGGCCGCAAAGCATTGTGTTCCTAGGGCCCGATGACCTTGTGCACATTGGTACATATTCATATATAAGAATATAGCGATATATTGTGTCTCCCGTTTTTGCACAACAAAAAAACTACTATTTAAACAAATCCTAACACAATTCTACCACATAACTATATTAACACTTCTTCAGAAGTTTTCAATAGTAAAATTATTTGCAGCTAAAGCAAAATGTACCTTTTCTCCGCGCCTTCTTTGGGCTTATGTCAATTCTTCCGGAAAAAATATTGCGAGGATTCTATTTAAATCGTCCGTATTATAGTACTCTATTTCTATTTTTCCTTTCTCGCCTTTATTCCTGATTGATACTTTCGTGCCGCAAGTATCACGCAAGCGGTTCTCCAGATCAAGCAATTCCGGAGATAATTTAGCCAGCTTCTTTCTTTTGCCGATCTGTTTTTGCGCAGAATCAGCATAGCTTTTCGCAAGCGCCTCGGCTTGCCGGGCGTTTAATTGTTTGCTGATTATTTCTTCGGCAGCTTTAAGCTGCTGGGCCTCATTTTTCAAGGTTAATAGCGGACGCGCGTGCCCAATCGTTAATTCCCCTCCGGCAACCCTGTCCAGGATGGCGGGCGGCAATTGGAGTATTCTGACCATATTCGCCACGAAGGAACGGCTCTTGGAGATTTTCTGCGCCACTTCTTCCTGGGTAAATTTAAACTCTTCCAGCAACCTCTTGTAGGCTGCCGCCTCTTCGACCGGATTTAAATCCTGGCGCTGAATATTTTCAATTAACGCTATTTCCATCATCTGTTCGTCAGTATATTCCTTAATCAGGGCAGGAACCTTGGGGAGCTTTAAGCTCTGACATGCCCTTAAACGTCTTTCCCCGACAACCAGTTCATATTTTCCATCAGTAATTTTACGCACCACAATTGGCTGCACTACCCCGTGAGCTTTGATCGATTCCGCTAACTCAGCCAGCTTTCCTTCATCAAAAGTCCTCCGCGGCTGAAAGCTATTGGGAACAATCGCACTGACCTTAATCTCCGTAGCCGCCGCCTCCTTGTTCATTTCTTCACTAGCCGGCGGAATCAGCGCCGACAGCCCTCTTCCTAATCCTGTTTTATTCTTGTTCACGTTCAATTACCTCCTTTGCCAATTCCATATACTGTTCTGCCCCCTTGGATTTGGGATCGTATAAATTGATGGGCAGCCCGTAACTGGGAGCTTCGCTCAGCCGGACATTTCTCGGGATAATCGAATGAAACACCTTGTCCTTAAAGTAAGCCTTTACCTCGTCCACAACCTGGATGGACAAGTTGGTTCTGGCATCAAACATTGTTAAAACGGCGCCAAAGATCTCCAGGTCCTTATTTAAATGCTTTCTCACCAGGGTAATTGTGTTCATTAGTTGGCTAAGCCCCTCTAAAGCATAGTACTCACATTGAATGGGAATTAAGATTCCGTTGGCAGCCGTCATGCCGTTTAAGGTGAGTAATCCAAGGGACGGCGGGCAGTCAATAATAATATAATCATAGTCCCTGGCGATTGCTTGTAATGCCTTTTTCAATTTATATTCCCTGGACACTGTTGAAACTAACTCCACTTCTGCCCCGGCCAACTGGATCGTTGCCGGTACCACAAACAGTTTGTCCATCGCCGTAGGACAGATCACATTGTGTAAAGGAAGATCGTTTATTAAACAGTCATAGATACACCGGCCTTCGTTCAGCTGATTAATCCCCAGCCCGCTGGTCGTATTTCCTTGCGGATCAATATCGACAGCCAGCACCCTTTGACCTTGAGCGGCCAGGCAAGCACTTAAATTGATCACCGTCGTTGTTTTGGCAACACCGCCTTTTTGATTCGCAATTGCTAGAATTTTACCCATTTTGTCTGTCACCCCGTTTTCTTCGCTAACCCCTGGATGTTGTCCCTGTTCCGTATTGCCTCTTCGGGATTAACTGTATTCTTGCGTCCTTTTTTGTTCTTATGTTTCACATGAAACATTTTTAAGGATGTCCTTCTGTATTTTGCATAACTATATTATATATGAAATAAAATTTTTTTGTTGATGATATTTCCATAAAAAATAAAAAAGTGTATGAGGATCACTCATACACTGTGTTTGTTTCACATGAAACACTGTTTTCAAATCGCACGCTGTGCGGCTCCGCCCCGGCTGCGAGTACGGCCATAGCTATAAATATGGTGTGAAGATTAGTGTCTTATAAAAACGGGTGCGGTTTGCGTATTTGGACAATTATTTCTACATATTGGTCATATTCTTTTTCGCTCATCTTCACATTAATCCCTGCTTCCTTTATGGTTGAAACAGCAGATCGAAGAGTATTGATATATATTCTTAAATCCTTAAAAATCCGGAGCACTTTCTTGCCTTGGGACAGGCGCGGAGCAGCGCCGTTCTTCCTTAACTGCGCCTCAACCAGCGCATCCGTGTCTTTAACATTAAGATTATTATTATAAATCTCCCTTAGAACGGCGAGCTGGGAAGCGGTATCGGGGAGTTTTAACAAAGCCCGCGCGTGTCGCTCCGTAATCACATCGAGCATAATATTCAACCTTACTTCGTGGGGCAATTTTAACAATCTGATTTTATTGGCGATCGTTGACTGGCTTTTGCCAACGCGCAGCGCCACCTCTTCCTGGGTTAAGTTAAATTCCTGGATCAGCTTTTTATAACCTTCCGCCTCTTCAAAATAATTGAGATCCTCCCGCTGTAAATTTTCAATTAAGGCTATCTCCGCAATGTCCCGGTCTGACATGGAACGGACGAGCGCCGGAATCGTTTTATATCCTAAGTTCTGGCAAGCCCTTAAACGCCTTTCGCCGGCAATCAGATCATAGTAATTACCGTTCTTACGCACAATAATCGGTTGTAAAACTCCGTAGGTATTAATCGATTTGGCCAATTCCTCTAATTGATACGAATCAAAATGCTTCCTGGGTTGATAAGGATTGGGTCTGATTAAATCGATATAGATCTCCCTGACAACATCTCCCTGGTCATCAACATTATTTAAACCAAAAAATCGAGCTAATGGGTGTCCGGCCATTTATAAAACCACCTTCCCCTTTCTTATTCTTAAATATAATTCGCCATTTGCCATTTATTTCCTTCTTTTGGTAATAATTATTTTCTAGGGCCCAAAAAAGGCCTGACCATCGGTCAGACCTCTTCATTACTTTGCAACACTTTATCCCCTTGTTACACTCTATTAACTACTCCGCTCAGTAAAGCGGCTTTTTCCCAGGCAAACCGGGCTTACGCGGATATGCGCCGGGCGTTTGTTTAACCTTTTTCAGCAGAATAATGCTACGCTTCCCCATCTCTAACGGTAAGGCGAATGTCTCCATTTCGGCGATTTCCCCGCCTAAGATGGCCACCGCTTTCCGGGCTGCTTCGATTTCCTGTTCTGCATCCGCCCCTTTATAGGCCAGCATCACGCCGCCCGGCTTCACGAGGGGAAGACAATATTCGACTAGTACCGCGAGCCCCGCTACCGCCCGCGAAACAACAAGATCATACTTTTCGCGAAAGGCTTGATTCTGCCCCAACTCCTCGGCCCGCCCGTGAATTGCTTCGGCCCCGTTTAACCCAAGAAGTTTAATCATCTCCCGCAAAAACCCGACCCTCTTTTGTAATGAATCCACCAGCGTGATCTCAAGGGCCGGATTGATAATCTTGAGGGGTAAACCGGGAAAGCCGGCGCCCGTCCCCAGATCAAGGACAGTTTCGTTCCCTTGAAAGCGCCAGGCCTTTAACCCCAGGGCCGAATCATAAAAATGCTTGATGATAATCTCTTTCTCTGCGGTAATCGCCGTTAAATTGAATTTCTTATTCCAATTGAGCAGTTCCTCGCCATATAGCGCAAACTGGCTCACCTGAAAATCAGATAACGCTAAAAAATCCGGAGAAAATATTTCCTTAATAAGCCCTTTATCCATCCTCGCTTCCCCCGCTTTCGTCCCCTGCCTGCAGCATATCCTCTCCCGCCCCGGGCGCCGTCTTTGCCTCACCTTTTCTCTCTGTGCGCCGCTTCTTTT
Source organism: Peptococcia bacterium (assembly GCA_050951585.1). Classification (GTDB taxonomy): domain Bacteria; phylum Bacillota; class Peptococcia; order DRI-13; family DTU073; genus UBA3937. The sequence goes on from JBMNJI010000016.1 coordinate 31,191, forward strand.
CCAGATACACCAAAAGCACCGCAATATCCGCAGGTGAGACGCCGGAAATACGCGAAGCCTGCCCCAGCGAGACCGGCCTAATCTCCCCCAGCTTTTGACTGGCCTCGGCCGAGAGATTGGCAATAAGGGCATAATCGATGTCCGGCGGGAATAATTTATTCTCCAGTTTATTAAATTTCTCCACCTGCAGCATTTGTTTCGCGATATATCCTTCATATTTAATATGGATGTCTATCTGCTTACAAACATCAGCCGCTAATTCTTCGGCGATGCCATAATGAACTAAATCCCGGTAATTAATTTCCTGCCGCTTTAATAAATCATACAGCGCAACACCCTGTCGTAAAGCCGCGCTCCCCTTGGCCTCAAGCAGGGCGGCCACATTCTCCATCGAAGGTGTGACCACTGTTTCGCGGAGCTTTGCAAGCGCCTTTTCCAGCGCCTCCTTTTTCCGCTTAAACTTCGCGTATCTTTCCGGCGTCACAAGACCAATCTGCCGCCCTATTTCCGTTAAACGCAGATCCGCATTGTCCTGACGCAACAACAGACGATATTCGGCCCGGGATGTCATCATCCGATACGGTTCATTCGTCCCTTTTGTTACCAGGTCATCGATTAACACCCCGATGTACGCTTCCGATCTTTTTAAAATCAAAGGCTCCCTTTGCCGCAGTTTCATCACGGCATTAATGCCAGCCACTAATCCTTGTGCCGCCGCTTCCTCATAACCGGATGTCCCGTTAATCTGCCCGGCGCAAAATAGCCCGTTAATACTCTTGACCTCAAGAGAGGGCTTCAATTGCGTGGGGATGAGATAATCATATTCAATGGCATAGCCGGTTCTCATGATTTCTACATTTTCCATCCCTTTGATCGTCCGTAAAAAACTCCACTGTACCTCTTCCGGCAAACTGGAGGAAACCCCCTGCAAGTACATCTCTTCGCTGTGTAATCCTTCCGGCTCCACAAAGAGTTGATGCCTGTCCTTATCGGGAAAGATGACGATTTTACTTTCGATGGAAGGGCAATAGCGCGGCCCCATTCCGGTGATTTTGCCGGTATATAAAGGAGACCTGTGCAGATTATCCCTGATGATCTGATGGGTTTGCTCATTGGTATAGCCAAGGTAGCAAGGGATATTCAAGCCCCGCCCCTCTTCGGTCATAAAGGAGAAAAAGTTTTCATCCGGATCTCCTTCCTGAATAATCATCTGCTCCAAATCAAGGGAATGTTTACTGACCCGGGCCGGTGTCCCTGTTTTAAAACGCCCTAATTCAAGTCCCAGCCCTTTCAGATTATCCACCAGATTTACCGCGGCTCTTTGCCCGTTCGGGCCGCCCGGATAAGAGACCTCACCGATAATTATTTCCCCTTTTAAATAGGTGCCGGTGCATAAAATCACCGTCGGAGCAAAAAAAACCGCCCCCGTTTCTGTTTCAATCCCCCGGACATTTTTAAATTCATCGACCAGTAGTTTCTCCACCAGGGCCTGCCTGACCTCCAGGTTTTTCTGCTTCTGTAAGGTCAAGGTCATCCGCTGCTGATAGGCCTGCTTATCCGCCTGGGCGCGCAAAGCGTAGACAGCTGGACCTTTCCCTGTATTAAGCAGCCTGATTTGCAAATAAGTCGCATCGATATTCAGCCCCATCTCTCCGCCTAAAGCATCGATCTCGCGCACTAAATGCCCCTTCGCGGGACCGCCCAAGGAAGGATTACACGGCATCAAGCCGATATTATCCATATTCAAAGTCAGGATAAGCGTCTTACAACCTAACCGGGCGGCGGCCAATGCCGCTTCACACCCGGCATGCCCGGTCCCAACCACTATACAATCATAATTACCTGCCTGATAACTCATCTTTCTCTGCCTCTTTCCAACAACTGTCTCTTCCCCGTTCCCCGTACAATCTGCCTTGCTTGGCACGCCCCTTTATTTTCCCAAACAGAACTGCGCGAAGATCTGATGAATGATTTCTTCATCCACTGTTTCCCCCGTTATTTCCCCTAAAGAAGTAAGCGCAGCCTGTAAATCAATCGAAAGAAAATCAGCCGGTGTTCCCGTAAGCACTCCCTGCCGGGCGCTTTCCACGGCCTCGAGGGCTGCGTCTAACGCCCTTTTATGCCGGATGTTGGCCAAAAAGGCCTCGTCCTTTATTTCCAGGCCCTGGGAGAAAAAAAGCTCCTGAATGGCTTCTTCCAGCTCATTTATCCCGATTTTTTCGGTGGCCGAAATAAATAAGACCCGATAACCCGGCAACTGCTGTCTGATCGCCTGATCCTGCTGTTCCCGCTGTTTCCCGTCGGCTTCCCTGGCCATTAAATCGACTTTGTTGACCAGCACTAAGACTTTTTCCGGAGGCAACTCCTGCAAAAAATCCGCATCCTCCGCCGTAATGCCCGTTGTCAGATCCAACAAATATAGGATCAGATCCGCCTCTTTGCTGACATCTTTGGTTCTGGCCACGCCTAATTTTTCTACGAGATCTTCAGTTTGACGAATTCCCGCCGTATCAATCAAGACAAGCGGAATCCCCCCTAAATTATAATATTCTTCGATTGTATCCCGTGTTGTGCCCGGAATATCGGTCACAATAGCTCTCTTGGCCTGCAATATTGTATTTAAAAGACTTGATTTGCCTACGTTTGGTTTACCGATTAAGACTGTTTTGAGGCCTTCCCGGATAATGCGCCCGCTTCGAAAGGTTTGGAGGATCTTTTTGATTTTTTCCGCTGTTTGGTGCAAACGGGACAAGATCTCCTCCTGATTTAGCCGCTCAATATCCTCCTCCGGAAAATCAATATCCGCTTCCAAATAGGCAATGACTTCTAAGATTTCCTGCCGGCACTCTTTAATTTCCCGGGCTAGACGTCCCTGCAGATTGTTCGTCGCCGCTTTGAGCGCTGTTTCCGTTTTGGCATTAATGACATCCATGATTGCTTCCGCCTGGGATAAATCCAGCCTTCCGTTTAAAAACGCCCTTTTACTGAATTCTCCCGGCTCCGCTAAACGAGCACCGGCCGCCAACAGCAGGTCAAGCACCTTTTTGAGGACAACAGTGCCCCCATGGCATTGTAGCTCGACAATATTTTCGCCGGTAAAACTATGGGGTGCCCACATGGTGAGGGCTAGCGCTTCATCCAGCATTTGCCCTTCACTATCCTTAATATACCCGTAGGTAACCCGATAGGTGTCCTGCTGCTCTAAGGTATTTCCTTTCTTGCTTTGAAAAACCCGATCCGCCACCTCTGCGGCCTTGGGCCCGGAAATACGAATGATCCCTATTCCTGCCGGTCCATATGCCGTGGAAATAGCCGCGATCGTATCATCAATTTTGAAAGCTTCCCCGGACATTACTTCTTTTCACCTCAAATTCCTGGCAATTTATTATTATACATACCAAAAAATGAAATGAAAAGCCTGGCTTCTCATCCAGGCTTCCTCTCCATCCTAAATATTTCATAATCCTTTAGTGCTTGACGCATGCTTGGTATCTTATACTTGGGGTATTTGTGCCTAATCCTTAATAATAGTATTTTCCTTATTTCTTTAAGGAAATAACCACCTTGCGAAAAGGTTCTTCCCCTTCACTGAAGGTTTCTATTTGTGCTTCATTTTGTAATGCGGTATGAATAATGCGTCTTTCTTGCGGGTTCATTGGTTCTAAGACGACCTTCTGCCCGGTTTTTTTCGCTTTATCGGCCATGCGTAACGCCAGTTTAACCAGTGTTTCTTCGCGCCGTTTGCGGTAATCTTCCGCATCAATAATTATTTTCACACGCTCGCCATTATTATTTTTATTCGCTACTAAATTAGCCAGATACTGCAACGCATCAAGGGTATCGCCACGCCGTCCGATCAAAATACCTAAATCTTTGCCAACCAGCTCCATTTTCACATACTGGTCATCCGTTTCTTCTTGCACAAGTACCTCTACGCTGACCCCTATTTTGTTTGTCACATCTTCCAGGAATTTTTTCGTCGTTTTCAGCGGAGAAATTTTTTCCGCCACCTGAACACGGGCCATCTTGCCGCCTAATATTCCCAGAAAACCTTTGCTGGGCTCTTCTAAAATCTGAATATCCACATCATTTTTCCCCAACTGCAATTCTTGCAAAGCGGCACTAATCGCTTCTTCAACTGTTCGTCCTGTCATTTCAATGCTTTTCATTTGCTTCCACCAACCTCTCCTTTTCCTAATGCAGGTTGACGATTGATATAATACTGTTGAAGGATACTGAGAATACTAAAGAAGATCCAATATAAACCTAGCCCCACAGGAAATTTCATACTAAACCAGCCAATCATCAGGGGCATAAAATAGAGCATCGTTTTTTGCGTCGCCGCCGCCTGAGAATTGTCGTTTGCGTTATTAGCCATGCTCAATTTACTCTGCAAATAGGTGGTCAGGGCCACAATGACCGGTATTATATAGTAAGGATCCGGATTGTTTAGATGGGGCACCCAGAAAAAACTGGCCCCGAGATCATTATACTGGAACTTTTGTAAAGCTTGAAATAAAGCAAATAAAATCGGCATTTGAATTATTAAGGGTAAACAACCCGCCATCGGATTAACCTTGTGCTTTTTATATAAATCAAAAATGGCTTGATTAGCTTTTTCCGGATTCTTTTTATACTTTTCCTGTAATTCTTTGATTTGGGGCTGAATATCCTGCATGCTTTTCATCGATTTCATCTGTTTATTTGTTAAAGGATATAATATTAATTTAAAGAGCAATGTTAAAAAGAAAATTGCCAGTGCGTAACTGGGTATCCCTATCGTCACTGTTATTTCATAAAAAAACTTGAGAATTCCTGCAACTCCGTTAACCAATGCCTGCCACAATACGTTTCCCGTTACAACAAAACCTTCTTGTAACGGTTCACCTCCTTTTTATTTTACTGGATCATAGCCGCCCGGATGAAAAGGATGACATTTCATGATTCTTTTTACGGCCAAAAAACTGCCTTTCAGCGCACCATGTTTTTGCACAGCTTCTAAGGCATATGCTGAACAGGAAGGATAAAAACGGCATGTCGGCGCTTTGAGAGGAGAAAATAATTTTTGATAGCCTTGAATCAAGGCAATAAGTAATTTTTGCATTTTTATCCCCTTAAATGTACTCCATTACGGCTGATTACTGTTGAGCAATCGTGCCTTTTTTAAGAGAGCGACCATACTATCTTCGACAACGCTAAAGGAAATTCCTTTTATCTTCATTCTGGCGATAAAAATTAAATCAACATTTTTCTTATTTATTAAACCAAGATATGGCCTGATGGCCTCTCTCATTCTTCTTTTTATTTTATTACGTTCGACGGCACAACCAACCTTTTTAGACACAGAAAAACCAACTCTTAACGCGGCCGTTTCCCGTTGATTGTTCTTTATTAATTGGTTTTCTTTAGTTCTCTGGAGAACATAAAGAACCAAATATTGATTGGCAATTGATTTGCCGGACTGATATACTTTTTTAAAATCAACCTTGTTTTTTAAACGATAAACTGCCGGAAGCACAATTACCTCCTTCTTACACTAAAAGGCCACCAGAAGCGGCCTTATACAGATAACTTTTTTCTACCTTTTAAGCGTCTACGCTTTAAAACTAATCTACCACCTTGAGTTTTCATCCTCTGCAAAAATCCATGAACTCTTTTATGTTTACGATTTTTGGGTTGGTATGTTCTCTTCATTATTTTAACCCCCCTTATTTCAAAATAACCAAGCGATAAAGACAAATACACAAATGAAATTATAAAGCAGTGATGTTTGATTGTCAAGAAATTGGTTAGCTTAAAACAAAATGCATTTTGCAAAAATCTTTTTTCTTGTGGATAAAACAATTTTCTGTTGATAACTATGGCTGATTTTGGTACTATATTAATAATGAGATGGCAAAAGTGCTTTTTTTATCCACAAATTGTGGATAACCTTGTGAATAAAATGTGATAAACCACTGAATTGTTCGTGCATAATTGCGCTAATGTTATGGATAGTTTTTAAAACTGCCAGAACTTAAAAATCTGGTCTCTTTTTTTCTCTTTATCCTTAAAATAACGCATCACATCATTATTTACATGATTATTAATCTAACAACAACATATTTTCAGGAGGTTGTTCCATGTCTAAAGATCTGCAAGCTGATACCTGGCAATCAATTCTGTCTGAATTAGAAAAAGATTTATCGAAACCAAGCTTTGATACCTGGTTTAAATCCACAAATCTTCTAGCTATTGAAGACAATCAACTGGCTATTGTCGTCCCAAACGAATTTGCCAAAGACTGGCTGCAAAAAAAATATTATGATCTTATCCAGAATAAAGCTTCTGTTATTTTAAATAAAAACAATCTTTCACTGCTCTTTCTGACTTCGGAAGAAGAGAAAGCTTATTCCGCGGGAGATATCATTAATAGTGCTGCTTCTAATAATAAACAACCTCTCAATAACCGCACTAACTTAAATGCTTTTACTAATCAAGATGATTATGGTTTAAGTACATTAAACCCCAAATATGTTTTTGATACTTTTATTGTCGGTAACGGTAACCGTTTTGCCCATGCCGCGTCTTTAGCGGTAGCCGAAGCCATTGCCAAAGCCTATAATCCGCTTTTTATTTATGGTGGAGTTGGTTTAGGCAAAACCCATTTAATGCATGCGATCGGTCATTATGTTTTACAAAATCAAAAAAATTGCCGGGTGATGTACGTTAGCTCCGAAAAATTTACCAATGAGCTGATTAATGCAATTAAAGATGATAAAACAGTGAAATTCCGGAATAAATATCGGAATATCGATGTATTACTCATTGACGATATTCAATTTTTAGCAGGAAAAGAAGCTACCCAGGAAGAATTTTTCCATACATTTAATGCTCTTCATGAAGCTAATAAGCAGATTGTCATTTCCAGCGACCGTCCGCCGAAAGACATTCCAACCTTAGAGGATCGATTAAGATCCCGTTTTGAATGGGGCCTAATTACTGATATTCAAGCTCCTGATTTAGAAACAAGAATTGCCATTCTCCGAAAAAAGTCAGACCAGGAAAATATCAAAGTACCCAACGATATCATTTATTACATCGCCAATAAAATTCAATCAAATATTCGTGAACTGGAGGGCGCGCTTATCCGCGTAATTGCTTATTCCTCGCTCAGTAACAGGGACATTACCATGGAATTATGTTCAGAAGCTTTAAAAGATATTATTCCATCCTCCCAGCCTAAAATAATCTCCGTTAATTTAATTAAAAACATCGTCGCCGATTATTATAATATAAAGCTGGACGAGTTTAAGGCCAAAAAACGGACCAGAAATATTGCTTTTCCAAGACAAGTGGCGATGTATTTATGTCGTGAGTTAACGGATTTATCCTTACCGAAAATCGGAGAAGAATTTGGTGGCAGAGACCACACCACCGTAATTCATGCCTATGATAAAATTTCTGGTAATATTAAAAATGACCCCCAGTTAGAAGCAACAGTTAAATCCTTAATTGAGCAAATCAAAAATGATAAATGAAAATATTGATAAAAAATTAAGATATAAATTAAAGGAATAACTCAAATCATGCTGAAATTAATCAATGTGGATATTTTTATGGATAGTTTGCCGATTTCTTGTGTATAACATTTTTTAATAAAATATATATGTGATTTATGTGGACAGGTAATGATAGTTGTCCACATTTTATTAAATGGACTAACGTTTACTAAATAAAGGGCTGAGCAATGTTTTACACTTTTCCACAAGTACTATTACTATTACTACTGATTTTTGGATTAATAAAAGTGGAGGGATTTATTCATGAAGATCACTGCAACAAAAGAAAATCTTTTATTTGGTGTTTCGGCAGTACAAAGAGCAGTTAATACCAAAAATACGCTCGCGATATTAACCTGTATAAAAATAGAAGCTAAAGAGGATTATCTCTATTTTACCGCTACAGATTTGGAAGTGGGTATTCAATGCAAAATACCGGCTGAAGTGATTGTAGAAGGGATAACGGTTGTCCCCGCAAGGTATTTTACTGAAATAGTACGTAAATTACCGGATTCCGTCATTACAATGGAATTAATCAAGGATAATCAATTAATTATCAGTTACGAAAACTCGGAATTAAATCTCAAAACCATGGCGGCCGAAGAATTTCCTAAATTGCCGGAGGTTGAAGGGGAACATCAATTAACGATTGAGGCAGCGAAAATAAAACAAATGGTTAAACAAATTGTTTTTGCTTGCAGTACTGATGAAAACAGACCGCTCTTTACGGGCGTGCTTTGTGAAATAGATAATAACGAGATTAGAATGATCAGCACCGATACACATCGTTTGGCGCTAAAAAGAGATTCTCTCCAAAATAAGCAAAAAAACAAATTTAATTTTATTGTTCCGTCAAAAATTCTTGCGGAAATGGCGCGCCTAATCCAGGATGAAGAAGGATTATGCGAAATAAATATCGCCAAAAACTTAGCTACTTTTACGATTGATAATATTCAGATTGTCTGCCGGCTTTTTGATGGACAATTTCCCAATTATCAGCAGGTAATTCCCTCCCAGTATACCTTAAAAATCAGAACAGGCACGAAAGCACTACAGGAGGCCGTGGAAAGAATTTCTTTATTTTCGCTCGATAATAGCAGTAATACTATTCATCTGGAGATCGAAAAGAATAGTTTAAAATTATTTTCCCAATCCGAATTAGGGCAGGGGCATGAACAAATCTTGATTAACACGGAAGGGGATCCGGTTAAAATAGCCTTTAATTACCGTTACCTTTTAGATGTTTTCCGGGTGATTGATGATGAAGAATTAACGATTGAATTTACCGGTCCTTTAAGCCCCGGGATTATTCGGCCTGTGCAAAGTGATACTTTCCTTTACTTAGTATTACCGGTAAGATGCTAAATAATAATAGGAGGGTTATCCCCTTTGTATCTTGAAAAACTAATTTTAAGCAATTATCGCAATTATACAAGTCTGAATAGAAATTTTGCTACGCAAATTAATTTATTAACCGGTGCAAATGCCCAAGGAAAAACCAATTTATTAGAGGCTATTTATTATCTGGCCATTGGCCGATCATATCGATCAGTACGTGATGCCCAGCTTATTAAATGGGATCAGCCTTTTTTTAGAATAAATGCTGAAATCAGAAATAAGATGGGGCAGTGTAGTATTGATGTTTTTTTTGGAACAGACCAGCAGGTTGTCAAAAAAATTAAGATTAATGGACTCAAAATCCGTAAAATGGCTGATTTTTTAGGAAATCTTACAGCCGTACTTTTTGCTCCTGAAAATTTAAACATTGTCAAAGGTTCGCCCGGGGAGCGTCGTGGTTTTTTAGATAATGATATTGCCCAGGTGAGTGTGGGATACTATGGGCAATTGCAACAATATCAAAAGCTTTTACAACAGCGTAATCATCTCTTAAAAAAAATTAATAGCCGCGAAAAAGGTTTAGCGGAACTGGAAATTTGGGATTTGCAGTTATTAAAATTAAGTGAGCAAATTATCCAAAAGCGTTTACAGGTTTTAGAAAAAATGACTCCCTTAACAAGATTGATGCAACGTAAACTGACGGAAGGAAAAGAAAATCTGGAGTTTAAATATCTATTTAACCGACAAAATGAGTTAAAAATAGGTAATTCTATAAGAGAAGTATTGCAAAATGAAATGGAAAAAGTAAAAAAGGAAGAATTAATCAGGGGTATGACTTTATGGGGACCACATCGCGATGATTTATTGCTTATCTTAAATGGGTTAAATCTAAAATTATACGGGTCACAAGGTCAGCACCGCACGGCAGTATTAGCTATAAAGCTTGCGGAATTGGAATTTTTTAAAAGTGAAACCGGGGAATATCCCTTATTATTATTAGATGATGTGCTTTCCGAACTGGACCAGGAAAGAAGGGAACATTTACTCAGGATCATCCAGGAGAAAGACATTCAATGTTTTATTACAACAACGGAGGATCTCTCATTCTTATGGAAAAACGAGGGTAATATCACCACGATTATTGTTGAAAAAGGGACTCTGCGGTAATATTCTAGTGAAGGGAGAAAATTATGTTTTTGCATCTGGGCAGTAAAGTATCAGTTTTAAAAAAAGACATTATCGGTATTTTTGATTATAATTTAATTAAAAAAAGCCGCGTCACCAAAGAGTTTTTGGAAATAGCCGCTAATGAACATTTGATTATTCAGGAGAAGGATGTAAAAAAAATAAAAAGCTTTATTGTTGCTACCGGTAATATTTATTTTTCGCCCATTTCTGCAGACACTTTGCAAAAAAGGGTCATGAGTTATGAATAATACTTTTGTTTATAGTTTGATTAAGGCGAGAGGTGAAGAACTTGAACGAGAATAAACAGAACGGATCTAACGAAATCGTTATGGAAAATCAGGAGTATAATGCCAGCCAGATCCAGGTATTAGAGGGACTGGAGGCTGTCAGAAAACGTCCGGGCATGTATATTGGCAGTACCGGTTCCCGTGGTTTACATCATCTGGTTTATGAAATTGTTGATAATAGCATTGACGAAGCCATGGCCGGATGGTGTGATAAAATTGAGGTTGATATTTTAGCAGATAATAGTGTTTCCGTTTCCGATAATGGACGCGGTATCCCGGTAGATATTCAGGCCCAGGCGAAAAAGTCAGCGGTAGAAGTGGTCTTAACTGTTTTACATGCCGGCGGTAAGTTTGGCGGCGAGGGCTATAAGGTTTCCGGAGGCTTGCATGGAGTTGGCGCCTCAGTAGTAAATGCCTTATCGGAATGGTTGATTGTTGAGGTTAAACGTGACGGGAAGATTTATCAGCAAAAATATGAAAGAGGAAAACCGGTCAGTGCTCTGCAGGAAATTGGAAGCACCAAGAAAACAGGGACAAAAATTACTTTTAAGCCGGATGCCCTGATTTTTGATGAAATAGAATTTAGTATGGAAATTTTGAGTTACCGCTTAAGAGAATTATCATTTTTAAACAAAGGATTAAAAATTATCTTAAGGGACTATCGTAGTGAGGAAGAACAGGAATATGTTTTTTTTCATGAAGGCGGGATTATTGATTTTGTAAAATATCTGAATAAAAATAAGGATTGCTTACATAGCAAGCCGATTTATTTGTCTGCCGAAAAAGACGGAACACAATTTGAAATTGCCATGCAATACAATGACGGCTATGCGGAGAACCTCTATTCCTTTGCCAACAATATTCATACCACCGAAGGCGGCACACACGAAGCCGGATATAAAGCGGCTTTAACCCGTGTGATTAATGATTATGCCCGGAAAGCGAATGTTTTAAAGGAAGGAAATGCCAATTTATCAGGTGAAGATGTTCGCGAAGGGCTTACTTCGGTCATCTCGGTCAAAGTGAAAGAACCGCAATTTGAAGGACAAACGAAAACGAAGCTTGGCAACAGCGAATTAAGGGGTCTCACGGAAACAGTGGTTAATGAGGGACTGGCCACATTCCTGGAAGAAAATCCGACGGTCGCCAAAAGAATAATTGAGAAAGCAGTAAATGCAGCCAGGGCACGGGAGGCAGCACGTAAAGCCAGAGAATTAACCAGGCGGAAAAGCGTGTTAGAATCAAATTCCTTGCCCGGCAAACTGGCGGATTGTTCCTTTAAAGATCCGGCAATGTCGGAGATCTATCTTGTGGAAGGTGATTCCGCCGGTGGTTCCGCAAAACAAGGAAGAGACAGACGTTTTCAAGCTATTTTGCCTCTGCGCGGAAAAATTCTTAACGTGGAAAAAGCAAGACTCGATAGAATTTTAGGCAATGAGGAAATTCGAGCGATGATTACGGCTTTCGGGACAGGAGTTAGCGAAGATTTTGATATCAGCAAAGCCCGTTATCATAAGATTGTGATCATGACTGATGCCGATGTGGACGGTGCCCATATCCGGACCTTGCTCTTAACCTTTTTCTACCGGTACATGCGGCCCATCATTGAAGCAGGTTATGTCTATATTGCGCAGCCGCCCCTTTATAAGGTGAAAAAAGGGAAAGAGGAAATTTATTTATACTCAGATAACGAATTGGAAAAAACGACAGCAGATTTGCCCAAAAACAGTTATAACATTCAAAGATATAAAGGCCTCGGTGAAATGAATCCGGAGCAGTTATGGGAAACAACCATGAATCCTGAACAAAGAACGATCTTACAGGTGAACGTGCAGGATGCCCTGGAGGCTGATGAGATTTTCACGGTCTTGATGGGGGACAAGGTCGAACCACGTCGGGAATTTATTGAAAGTCATGCGAAGTATGTACGAAACCTGGATATTTAACCACATTTGTAATTATTTTGAGTTCTGCGAGGTGTGAAAGCAGTGGAGAATTTCAGTGATGGGAAGATTATTCCCGTTCAGTTAGAAGAGGAAATGAAGAAGTCATATATCGATTATGCGATGAGTGTAATCGTTGGCCGTGCTCTTCCTGATGTGCGCGATGGCTTAAAACCGGTACACCGGCGGATTCTTTATGCGATGCATGAAGCGGGGATGACCTCCGATAAGCCCTATAAAAAATCAGCGCGTGTCGTCGGTGATGTTTTAGGACGTTACCATCCACACGGGGATTCGGCGGTTTATGATGCCATGGTGCGCTTGGCGCAGGACTTTTCGACGCGTTATCAATTAATTGACGGACATGGGAACTTTGGTTCCGTAGACGGTGATTCGGCGGCGGCGATGAGATATACGGAAGTACGTATGTCTAAAATTGCGGTGGAATTACTGAAAGACATTGAAAAGGAAACAGTAAATTTTGTTCCCAACTATGATGAATCCCTGGAAGAACCGGCGGTTTTACCGTCACGGATTCCTAATTTACTGGTTAATGGGTCTTCCGGAATTGCGGTAGGGATGGCCACGAATATCCCGCCTCACAATTTAGGAGAAGTAATCGACGGGCTGATCAAATTGATTGATAATCCGCAGATTACGGTCAAGGAATTAATGCAGACCATCAAAGGACCGGATTTCCCTACCGGAGCCATCATTATGGGCAGAGAAGGGATTCGAAAAGCCTATGAAACGGGGAGAGGTTCAATCCGCGTCAAAGGTGTTTCCAGAATCGAAAAAATGAATAACGGCAAAATGCGCATCGTGATTACCGAATTACCCTATATGGTGAATAAGGCCAAGTTAATTGAAACGATGGCTGAGCTGGTTAAGCTGAAAAAGATTGACGGGATTACAGATATACGTGATGAATCAGATCGCGCCGGGATGCATATTGTGGTGGAATTAAGAAAAGATGTCAATCCGCAGGTTATTTTAAATCAGCTGCATAAGCATACGCAATTAATGGACAGCTTTGGGGTCATTATGCTGGCGCTGGTGAACGGCGAGCCCAAGGTCTTGAATCTAAAGGAGATGCTCTATTATTATCTGGAACATCAAAAGGATGTCATCGTACGGCGGACCCGTTTTGATTTACGGAAAGCCGAAGAAAGACTGCATATTGTCGAAGGCTTAAAAATTGCGATTGATCATATCGATGAAGTAATCCGGATCATCAGACAATCCCGCAATATTGAGGCGGCCAAGGAAAACTTAATGGCGCGTTTCGCCTTGTCTGATAAGCAGGCCCAGGCGATTGTGGATATGCGGCTCGGTAAATTATCCGGCTTAGAAAGAGATAAACTGGAAGAGGAGTACAACGGGCTGATTGCGCGGATTGCCTATTTACGCAGTGTTTTAGCCGATGAAAATTTAGTCTTGAAAATTATTAAAGAAGAAATAAGCGCGATTAAAGAGAAATATCAGGATGCCCGCCGGACGCAAATCAGTTTTGATGAGGATGATCTGGCCATCGAAGATTTAATTGCCGATGAGGATGTAGTGATTACGATTACCCATGGCGGGTATATCAAACGGCAGATGCTTACCGTCTATCATAATCAAAAGAGAGGCGGCAAGGGGATCACGGCCATGACCACCAAGGAAGAGGATTTTGTGGAGCATCTATTTATTACCACAACCCATCAGTTCCTGCTTTTCTTCACAAACAAGGGAAAAGTATACCGCCTGAAGGTATACGAAATTCCCGAGGCCGGCCGGCAGGCGAAGGGTACCGCCATTGTCAATCTTTTATCGATTACCGGGGATGAAAAAATTACGGCGGTTATTCCCATTCGTGAGTATAGCGAAGGGCTGTATTTATTTACAGCGACCAGGAACGGGATTGTGAAAAAAACCAGTCTGGCCGAATACAATACCAATCGAAAAGACGGGATTATTGCCTTGACCCTGGATGAAGATGATGAATTAATCGGAGTTCAGTTAACCAACGGGACAAACGACATCATCCTGGCGACTAAGCAAGGGTTGGTAATCAGATTTTCGGAAGAAGACGTTAGGGCAATGGGACGCACGGCCAGGGGAGTCAAGGGGATTTCTTTGGAAGAAGGCAATATCGTGGTCGGAATGGATATTTGTGATGACCAGGCGGACCTGTTGTTTGTGACAGAAAAAGGTTTTGGTAAACGTACCGAATTTACGGAGTTCCGGACCCAGAACAGAGGAGGCAAAGGCCTTATCGGCATGAAAATCAACAAAAAAACCGGCTTGGTTGTGGGCATCATGACGGTTGTCGGTGGCGATGATATTATGCTGATTAGCTTAGAGGGGATCATGATCCGGATTTCGGCAGACGGGATTTCCCGGTTTGGGCGGGCCACGCAAGGGGTTAAAGTGATGAGATTGGATGGGGAAGATCGATTAGTCGCCTTAGCCCGGGTCGCCAATAAGGAGGAAAATGGCGAGGAAGAAAAAACAGAAGAAGAATAACGGTAAAATTTACGAAAAGACTTTTGTTCCTGTAATGTTATTGTTATAATAGACATTAAAATAACTTTCGGTTAATTTATTAGATTGGGGGAAAAGAAGTGAAGATCCTGGTAATTAATTGTGGCAGCTCATCACTCAAATATCAGCTCTTTGATATGGAAAACGAAGAAGTAATGGCAAAAGGGCTAGTAGAGAGGATTGGTTTGCCGGGTTCCATCCTGACTCATCGATACGGAGAGGAAAAGAAAGAAATCAAGGCAGAAATAACTAATCATGAAAAAGCCATTAAGCTAGTTTTGGATGCGATTGTCAATCCGCAATACGGCGTGCTTAAAACGATGAAGGAAATTACCGCCGTTGGGCATCGGGTCGTCCATGCCGGTGAATATTTTTCCGGCTCCGTGCTCTTGACAGATGATGTAATAAAAGCAATTAAGAAAAACATCGAACTTGCTCCGCTGCACAATCCGCCAAATATCATGGGCATCGAGGCTTGCCAGCGTCTAATGCCGAATGTGCCTCAGGTTGCGGTATTTGATACGGCTTTTCATCAAACAATGCCTGCTAAAGCATATTTGTACGGGATCCCTTATGAATATTACGAAAAATACAAGATTCGTAAATACGGTTTTCACGGTACTTCCCATAAATATGTCTCCCAGCGTGCGGCCGCTCTCTTAGGGAAGGCGCCCGAGCAATGCAAGCTGATTACTTGTCATCTTGGGAATGGCTCAAGTATTGCGGCCGTTGATGGAGGGAAAAGCGTTGACACAACCATGGGCTTTACTCCGTTGGAAGGCTTAATGATGGGCACTCGCTCCGGCGATATTGACGCTACGGTAATTACCTTTTTGATGGAAAAGGAAGGATGGACTACTGAAGAGGTTAATAATTTTGTCAATAAAAAGTGCGGAGTATTAGGTCTTTCCGGGGTAAGCAGCGACTTCAGAGATTTAGAAACAGCCGCCGACGAAGGAAATAAACGGGCCCAATTAGCCCTGGATCGTTTTGCCTATGGTGTGAAGAGATATATCGGGGCCTATGCCGCTGTGCTTAACGGAGTTGATGCGATTGTCTTTACGGCGGGCTTAGGGGAGAACTCTGCTTCCATGCGTGAAAGCATTTGCGAAGGGCTGGGATACCTTGGCGTGAAAATTGATCCGGCCAAGAATAAGATCCGTGGCCAGGAAATAGATATTTCGACTCCTGATGCCAAAACAAGGGTCCTCGTAATTCCGACAAATGAAGAATTAATGATTGCCCGGGATACTTATGAGATCGTGCAAAAATAGTGTGAGATAATCGCGATAGCTAAAGGTATTTAAGATATTTGCGTTTTAGTACGTTTAGTACATTTTGTACGTTTTAGCCGAGAACTGCCTCGGGGTTCCGAATTCCTGGACAGAACAGTCCTAAGCTTGGCTCGGCGTGAAACCGACCGGGCTCAATTCGCCTCCATGCTCAGTTCGCCCTAGCGCCGACATCCGTGTCGGCGCTTCTTGTTTCACTGGCCTCGCCTTCGCTAAGGACGTTTCGCTGCCCAAGAATAGTCACACTCCGGCAGTTCCACGTCTAAAACGATATCCAAAATTTCTTGTATCTTGTTTGCGTATTCGGCTAAAACTATTGGGGGCATATTCTTGCATCAGTTAGCTATTGTGGGCTGGAAGGCCTGTGGCACGGGGACTACAGATAAAGTTGTAAATTCCTCACTTGTACGGTATAATATAGTACAAGTGAGGAAAGGAGCTACGGCTAATGAATAAAGAAGAATATGTTCCCCCGTATACAATTACCGATAAAATTATTAATCTGACTGCTGATATTAGCGAATTAGTTGGGGTAATTTCCGTTAAAAATAAGCGGCTTATGGGAAAACCGCATGATATTCAAGAGGATAAAAATGCGTCTGAAGTATCTGAGCAGTTATTGCGGTATAATCCCTTCTCCGTGAAGGATTTACTTACGGCTCATCGCATTTTAATGGCTGATTTAGTTGAAGAGGCAGGGGTTTTTCGGCAAGATGGGGTTGGCATGTTTGCGGAGGAGAGTTTGGTTCAGATGGCTCCCCCTGCTAAGCAGGTGCCACAGTTGATTGCTGATTTGCTTCATTGGACAGAAAAAGCTGAACTTCATCCCCTCATCAAGAGTTGCGTTTTTCATTATGAGTTTGCCTCTATTCATCCTTTTGCCGATGGTAATGGCCGAATAGCCCGGATGTGGCAAACGCTTTTGTTAGCCAAGTGGAAGCCGATTTTTGCCGGACTTCCGGTGGAAACATTAATTAGGGAACGACAGGATGAATACGATCAAGCTATCGCCATGTCTGATCTGGATCTTGATGCCAAACCGTTGGTGGAGTTTCTTTTACAAGCCATTTTAAATGATTTGCAGGAAATTACCGACAACAAACAAGGCGGCGACCAGGCAACAGAACAAGTAACCGAACAAGTGGGGAGACTCTTAGAAAAATTAGGGGCAGACACTTTGTCTGCCCGAGAATTAATGGAACGAGTGGGCTTAAAGCATCGACCTACTTTTCGGAATAACTATCTGGTGCCGGCGTTGAAACAAAAATTAATTACCATGACGGTTCCCGATAAGCCAAACAGTAATAGGCAGAAATATCGAAGGTTGTAAAAAGTATCTATGGATACCTATAAAAAGGCGCGTGACAAAAATTTTACTTGCAATGTGTTGGCTTCTGTCGTAAAATATAAAACAAATTGAAATATATTTTGTGATGAAAGGGAAAAGTACGCAGGATCGTCGATGATAGAGAGCCGGTGGCTGGTGCAAACCGGTGAGATAACTGCCGAATTCCGCCCTGGAGCAGATGGCGAAGAGCCAAGCGGTCATGTCCGTTATACATGATTAATGAAGTGGGTTGATTTAAAACAACCAATTAGGGTGGCAACACGGGAAGATACTCTCGCCCCTAACTTGTATTTGACAGGTTAGGGGCGAGAGTTTTTTATTTTTCACATTTAATTGCCAAAAAGTTTAATTAGTAAAATTAGATAGGGGGAAAGAAAAATGTATGAAAAACAATGTTTAATGATCCCGGGACCTACCAACATCCCTCCCAGGATTTTACGTACACTCGGTAAACCGGCGGTAGGGCACCGCACACCGGCTTTTAACGAGTTAATGAAGGATGTTTCGGCACGGTTGCAGACAATTTATCAAACCAAAAATGAGGTTTTAACCTTAACTTCTTCCGGAACAGGCGCGATGGAGGCGGCCGTAGCTAATTTTGTTAATGCCGGGGATAAAGTGCTGGTGATGGAGAATGGGAACTTTGGTGAGCGCTGGGGGAAAATCGCCGGACGTTACGGTGCCGATGTAGAGGTTATCTCTGGCCCGTGGGGAGAACAGGCGGATCCGCAGGTTCTGCGTGAAAGAATCGCTCAGGATACCCGGCAGGAAATCAAAGCCGTTTTTGTAACCCATAATGAGACCTCGACCGGTGTTTTAAATGATATTAAAGCCTTAAGAGAGGCGATGCAGGATCATCCGGCCCTCTTCGTGGTAGATTCAATCAGCGGCATGGCGGTTTCTCCTTTACCGGTTGATGAATGGAAGCTTGATGTTGTCGTAAGTGGTTCGCAAAAAGCCTATATGCTTCCTCCCGGGTTGGCTTTTATCAGCGTGAGCCCGAAGGCTTGGGAGGTCTGTGAAAAAGTGACCAACCCCCGTTTCTATTTTGATTTACGGGCGGCCAGGAAAAACCTGCTGGAAAAGAGCACAACGCCATATACTCCAGCCACCAGTTTAATTGTGGCATTACAGGAAACTTTGGAGATTATGCAGGAGGAAGGGCTGGAGAATATCTACGAGCGGCATGCGTTCTATAAGACGCTGGTCAGAGCGGCCGTTAAGGCGTTGGGGCTTGAGCCCCTTGCCGGTGACGAGGCTGCTTCAGCTGCCGTGACGGCGGTAAAGAAGCCGGGGGATATCGATGTCAAAAAGATTACAAAATTAATGCGCGATAAACATAATGTCTTGATTGCCGGAGGACAAGGTAAATTACAGACGGAGATTTTCCGCATCGGGCATTTAGGGTATATTCATGTTAATGATATCATCATGACGATTGCTGCCCTTGAAAGAACCTTAAAAGAGTTAGGAATGGATATTCAATTGGGTCAAGGGGTCGCGGCGGTGCAGGAACTGCTGGTGCAGGCCGGCAGGTAAGGTAAGAAATTCGACAACTCCATGTGCGAGTTCAAAGAAAAGTGAGAGGAGAGAGAGAAGTGAAAATACTTGTTTGTGATAAAATCTCGGAGAAAGGCCTGGAAGTATTCAAACAGGAGCCCGGGATAGAGGTTGATGTCAAGTTAAAACTGACGGAGGACGAAATTTGTGCCATTGTTGATCAATACCAGGCGATTGTCGTGCGCAGCGATACAAAGATTACGAAGAGGATTTTAGAGCAGGCTAAACAATTAAAGGTGGTCGGCAGAGCCGGAGTCGGAGTAGACAACATTGATGTGCCATCCGCCACTCAACAAGGGGTAGTTGTTGTTAATACGCCTGATGGCAATACCATTGCGGCCTGCGAACATACGATGGCGATGATGATGGCTCTGGCACGGCATATTCCTCAGGCTGATTCTTCCTTGCGCCAAGGGAAATGGGATCGTGCAAAATTTGTGGGGGTTGAGTTAAGAAATAAAACATTAGGGATTGTTGGTTACGGCAAAATCGGGACAGAGGTTGGAAAGAGAAGCAAGGCTTTCGGGATGAACATTTTGGTATACGATCCTTTTGTTACCCAGGAAGTGGCGAAAAAAGCAGGCGTAGAGCCGGTTTCGCTGGAAAGATTATTGCGCGAAAGTGATTTTATTACCGTGCATATGCCTTTGACTCCCGAGACAAAGCATATGATCGGGGCAGAACAAATTGCCATGATGAAGGATGGCGTGCGGTTGCTTAACGTAGCCCGCGGCGGCATTATTGATGAAACAGCTCTTTATAAGGCAATTGTAGCCAAGAAGGTGGCCGGAGCAGCTTTGGACGTATATGAGAATGAACCGCAAACCCAGAGCCCGTTATTTACCTTGTCTGAAGTGATTGCAACTCCGCATTTGGGCGCTTCCACCCAGGAAGCCCAGGTTAATGTGGCGATTGATGTTGCCCATGAGATTGTACGTGTCCTGAAGGGAGAGCCGGTGTTAAATGCGGTAAATATCCCCTTTATTAAATCCGAACACGTTTCTTTGATCGAACCATATATGGAGCTTACGGAGAAATTAGGGAAGTTAGCCGGAATATTTAGCGAAGGGCCGATTGATGCGGTCGAAATTAAATATCTCGGAGAAATAGCGGATTTGGAATTCGGCACATTGACGAATACCCTGTTGAAGGGCTTATTAAGACCTTATCTGCATGATGCCGTCAACTATGTGAATGCTCCGCTCGTGGCGAAAACCAAGGGCATCAAGGTTCATGAAATGAAAAGCTCCCAAACGGAGGACTATACCAATCAGATCTGTGTCACGATCAAAGGAAATGGGCATTGGGAGCATACTATTGCTGGTACGGTATTTAAGAAAAACGAGTTGCGGATTTTGCGGATTGATGATTTTAGGCTGGATATCGAACCCAAGGGAGATAATATCATCATTACGCATAATGACCGCCCGAAGATGGTTGGGCAAATCGGCATGATTCTGGGTGATTATGGGGTTAATATTGCCGGCATGCAGTTGGATAGAGCGGAGATTGGCGGGGGCGCCATGATGATTCTAACGGTGGATCAGGAAGTAAGTGCTGATGTAATGGAAAAGATCAAACAAATTTCCGGTATTCATACGGCTAATTACGTTGCCTTCTAGGTTTGCAAGAGCAGGATTAACCATTATTAAGCAGGAGAATTAAGTAGGAGAGGGGGTTACAGCAATTGTTGGATGTAAAATTTGTACGCAACAATCCTGAATTAGTCAAAGAAGGGTTGCTCAAAAGGAATAACAGCACAGAATTGATTGATAAGTTTATTGCCATAGATGAAGTGCGCCGCCAGAAAATTGTGACGGTCGAGCAGCAAAAAAATAGACGCAACACTGTATCTGAAGAAATCGGGCGGTTAAAGAAGACCGGGCAAAACGCCGAAGAGCTGGTCCTGGAGATGAGGGAGGCCTCCCAGCAAATTAAGGCGCTTGATGAGGAAATCCGGGGCATCGAGCAAGACTTGAATGATATTATCATGGCTATCCCCAATCTCCCTCATGAATCATTACCGGTTGGACCCGATGACAGTGCGAACAGGGAAGAGAGGCGCTCGGGGACACCCCGTCAGTTCTCTTTTCAGCCGAAGCCTCATTGGGACCTGGGGGAGCAATTAAACATCCTCGATTTTGAACGGGCGGCCAAAGTAACGGGCACCAGATTCACGTTTTACAAAGGGTTGGGGGCCCGGTTAGAAAGAGCTTTGCTTAATTTTATGCTGGATCTGCATATTTCCGAGCACGGTTATGTGGAACTGATTCCGCCTTTTATGGTTAATCGGGACAGTATGACCGGGACCGGGCAATTGCCTAAATTCGCCGAGGATATGTTCCATCTGGAGAATATGGATTATTTTCTGATTCCGACGGCGGAAGTACCGGTCACTAATCTTTACCGCGAGGAAATCATTCCGGAGGGACTACTTCCCATTTATCATGTGGCTTATTCGCCTTGCTTTAGGGCGGAGGCTGGCGCGCATGGGCGGGACACCAGGGGTTTGATTCGTCAGCATCAGTTTAATAAAGTGGAAATGGTTAAATTCAGCCATCCCTCTAATTCCTATGAGGAGTTGGAAAAACTGACGGCCAATGCGGAAACGGTTTTACAGCGGCTGGAGCTGCCTTATCGGGTTATGTGTCTCAGCACCGGGGATATTGGCTTTTCTTCGGCCAAAACGTACGATTTGGAGGTATGGCTGCCAAGCTTTGCGATGTACCGCGAGATTTCTTCGTGCAGTAATTTTGAAGACTTCCAGGCACGTCGGGCAAATATCCGGTTCCGTCCGGCGGGTGGAGGAAAACCGGAATTTGTGCACACCTTAAACGGCTCGGGCTTAGCGATAGGTCGGACAACTGCGGCAATTCTGGAAAACTATCAGGAGGAAGACGGCAGTATTACCATACCGCAAGCGTTGCGGCCATATATGGGCGGTTTGGCAAGGATTACACCTCCGGAAAAGGATGAAATGCGTTGACATTAGAGCCTTTAAATGTTATATTATATCTTGCTGCTTTTGTTTAAATGAATCATTTTGCCATCGTTATTTTAGTGGCTAACCAGTTTTACCCAACTGGTTTATTGCTGGAGGGGTGTCCGAGCGGTTGAAGGAGGCGGTCTTGAAAACCGTTGAATCCTTGCGGGTTCCGTGGGTTCGAATCCCACCCCCTCC
Organism: Peptococcia bacterium; assembly: GCA_050951585.1. GTDB lineage: Bacteria > Bacillota > Peptococcia > DRI-13 > DTU073 > UBA3937. The sequence continues at coordinate 53,395 of JBMNJI010000016.1, forward strand.
GCCAAAAAGAATGCTATTAAGATTAAAATAAAGGATTCGAACGGGCGGAAAAAGGAAATGCGACGGCTAGGAGCAATTCCCCGCCCCGGCGTGATAGGAAGCGTAAGCTTCCGGAGCGAATCCCACCCCCTCCGCCATGAGAGAGTAAGGCCCCGAGGTTTATACCTCGGGGCTTTTTTATGTGTCGTAAAATCGAAAAAGTGGCAATTTAGCGATAAAGACATCAAAACATATAAAAAATAACCGGGTTTTTGCCCGGTCTTTTTGTGTTTAGATGTTTTCGAACAAGTCGACATAATCGCTATAGAGAAATACTCTGTTTCTTGAGGTTCCACTAATGTTCTTCAATATACCTTCTTTTTCAAATGCTGCAACTAATCTATTTGCAGTATGATAATTTATTCCTAACTGTTGTTCTATTTGGGATACTGTAATAAATGGGTACTTGTATAAGTGCTCCAACAGTACAATAGCATTGGTACTAATAGTTCTTATTTTTTCGCGATGAGTTTCTCTCATTTGTATGATTTCTCTTGCTAATATGGTAGATCCCTGAGAAATATCATAGATCCCCCTTAAGAAAAATTTTAGCCACGCCTCCCATTTATCATTATCTCTTATATCCTGTAAATGAGAATAATATTCATTTCGATGTTTTTTGAAGTAATACGACAAATATAATAAGGGCTTTTTTAATACTCCTGAATTACATAATAAAAAAGTAATCAAAAGCCTACCCATTCTTCCGTTGCCATCTAAAAAAGGGTGGATTGTTTCAAATTGTGCGTGTGCCAATCCAACTTTAATTAGCAACGGAAGTTTTATATTTTTGTCATGTAGGAATTTTTCTAGATCACCCATAGCCATATTCATTTCATGGACCGGTGGTGGGACAAAAGAAGCATCATTTATTGTACAACCTAGCGATCCTATCCAGTTTTGGGTAGTCCTAAATTCACCAGGATTTCTTTCGCTCCCTCGAGTACCCGAAACTAATATTTGATGTATTTCTTTAATAAGACGCAATGATAAGGGTAGAGTGGCCAGCCTATTCAAGCCATAGTTTATTGCTTTAATATAGTTAACGACTTCTTGAACATCTTTTGTTTGCGTTCCTTTACTTTCAAATTCCAGAATATCTACTAGAGATGCCTGAGTACCTTCAATTTGGTTTGAAAGAACAGCCTCTTGTTTGATATACATCGATACGAATAAATCCGGGTTTGGTAGAATTTCCGTGATTCCATCAAGTCTACCAAGTGCTCTATCGGCCTTAGAAAGTAATTCCTGCATTTCCCAATCAATAATTAAAGGATCTGGCGGTAACGGTTTGGGTATAAAAGCTTGATATCCATGTATTTGTTTTATATACGTTCCTGACCTCATAAACAATCATCCTCGCTATTTGCATTTGAGAGATTATATCTTAAGTATATAGCTTTTATTTGCAAAAATAAAGCAAACTGCAAATAAAAAAAGTCTTGATAGCATCTGTGCAAATAAAATTAATTTATAATTCAAATTTGGTTTTTGAACCCGCGTTTTGGTTTTAATGGATCCTCGACAGGTGACACTTTAGGTGACACTTTTTAAAAAAGGCGACACATTTTAACCAACAACTTAGAGTATAATTTTCATTGGCAAAGATAACAAAAAAACAGGAAGAGGGTAAAAACCCCCTTCCCTACATACAAACCAACCTGTATTATTTAATTTGAAGAAAAAAACAACTCAGGGGGTTTGTATGATGGAAAATATGTTATCAGAAAAAGGAATAGACTTCAATGCTTTAGAGAAAGAGATTTTCCAAATTGGTTGTGAAATTGCGGCCAACTTGTTCGAGCAAGTTCTAATCCGAATGGATGAACACCTTGAAGCGACACGGGATAAGAAAAAGTATCGCCATAAGGGAACCCGGGCAACGACATTAAAAACATTGATGGGAGAGGTTCCCTACAACAGAACCGTGTATGAAACAGAGTTTGAAAATGGAGAAAAAGCCTATGTCTACCTGCTGGATCAGGTTCTTAAGCTTGAAACATTTGGGAAGGTAACAGCGAGTTTGGTAACAAGGGTTGCCGAAAGTGCAAGTGTTTGCTCCTATCGAGAAACAGCGGCTAAGGTTAGCGGCATGACTGGGCAGACCATTAGCCATGGGGGAGCGTGGAATGTTATTCAGGAGCTGGGAAAAAGGCTTTCGGAAGTGGAAAAGGCGGATGCACGACTGGCAAAGGACAATCAAGGCAGAGGCAATATCGTTACGCCAATATTGTTTGAGGAAGCAGATGGAGTCTGGCTTAATATGCAGGGAAAAGATCGGCCGAAAAAAGGCAGAAAATGCGAAATGAAAATGGCGGTGGCCTATGACGGTTGGGAGTTAAAAGGGAAAAACCGTTATGCATTAAGGAACAAGGTAATGGTGTGTGGCTTTGAAGAATCAAAGGAATTTCAGAGAAAAAAAGAGGGAGCTATTGCGGCAAAATTCGATTCCAACTGGATCCATTTCATAAAAACCGTGAAATTCTAAGAAAAGTTAAGGATACAAAGCATAGAGAGACAGTGATGAGATTGCTTTCGGAAAAGAGAGTTGATGATTTGCTGATATACATAAAAGGGATCATAGAGCTTGCAGAAGATGAAGTAGAAAAAAAGAAACTGAAAGAGCTGCATGAATATTTCAATAGCAATAAAGAAGGATTGATTCCCTATCAGGAAAGAGGACTGAAACTTCCGGCCCCGCCGGAAGGAATAGAATACCGGAACCTGGGAACAATGGAGCATCAGGTCTGTGATGGAGCTGCCAAAAGAATGAAACATCAGAAGGCGAGTTGGAGTAAACATGGAGCCGCAAATCTAGGGCAGATACTGTGTCAAAAAGCATGTGGAAAACTACGTGGGACCGTATTATCCCTTTCAAAGACAGTACTTCCGGAACGGTATACAGAAACAATAGAGGAAGTCCTGAGTGCGGCAAAAGCACCGTTAAGGGATGGCAAAGGCTATCAATATCCGGTTACGGGGAACCCCCTTTTTACAGGCACCTTTGTAACGAATGGACGGAAGGCCATACTTAACATGCTCAACGATAGGACGTGCTCGGAATTAATATATAGATAGTTGAAAATTTAAAGCCGAGAAGGAAGGAATGTTGAAAAAAATAGCGATTCTAAAAAGGGATAAGTACAGGTTTAAAGCTTGAATGTAGATAAGATAAAAAAATTGCCAACGATTACTTGACACTAACAACCAACAAAGACACATTGCATTTTTACAAAAAACTTGTTATACTAATGCTTGCTGACATTCGCAATAGCCACAAATGGTGCATCAGCCAACTTGAAAACCGTTGAATCCTTACGGGTTCTGTGGGAGCGAATCCCACCCCCTCCGCCATAGGGGCGGAAGGCGGATTATGTTTCACGAATTTTCCTGTGGATAGATAAATTTCCGGCAGACAAAGGTTTGACTTTAGTGCACTTTATTGTGTATAATAAAAAAAGTCAGCTTGTGTGGAGAGATGGCCGAGTAGGTTGAAGGCGATCGCCTGCTAAGCGATTATACGGGCTAATACCTGTATCGAGGGTTCGAATCCCTCTCTCTCCGCCAGTTTTTCTAATAAAACCTATATATTAACGTGTGCCCGTAGCTCAGCTGGATAGAGTATTTGACTACGAATCAAAGGGTCGCAGGTTCGAATCCTGCCGGGCACGCCATTTAAAAGTTCATTAATGGTCAGTTTCTGGCCATTTTTAAATCTAATACCAAAATACATTTTCGAACAGTTTTATCCAGCATTATTAGCTCATGCGCTCGTAGCTCAGTAGGATAGAGCGGCGGATTCCTAATCCGCGTCTGCCGCAGGTTCGAATCCTGCCGGGCGCACCAAATTAATATCCGATGTAAAACAGAGATGTAAGTAATTAAGATCAAAAATGAAAGATAGATTACTAATGAAGGATCGATTCTAATGTACCGTGGTTTAGCCGAAGATGAGCGGGCAAAGCACGAATTTTTTATGAGAATCGCGCTTGAAGAAGCCCAAAAAGCAGGGCAAAAAGGCGAGATACCGGTAGGGGCAGTCGTTGTTCATGCCGGGATAATTATCGGGCGTGGGCATAATCTTCGCGAAACCACCCATGATCCTGCTGCCCATGCGGAGATTATCGCTTTGCGGGAAGCAGGGGCGAAGATAGGATCCTGGCGTTTGCCGGGGGCGGTTTTGTATGTAACGCTTGAACCGTGTCCGATGTGTGCCGGAGCGATTGTGCAGGCCCGCCTTGAACGGGTGGTTTATGGCGCGGATGATGCCAAGGCCGGCTCAGCGGGGACGTTACTCAATCTCTTGCAATTTCCGGGGTTCAATCACTCGGTGAAAATTACCGGCGGTATTCTGGCCGAAGAGGCCGGAAAGATGTTGCAGGAATTTTTTCAGGAACGTCGTAAAAAGTAAAAGGAAAAGCTTTTTTCCGCTTCAAGCGGTAAAAATATCCGGAGGGGTATCGAAGTGGTCATAACGGGGCTG
>JBMNJI010000017.1:0-34239 GCA_050951585.1 Peptococcia bacterium
CCCTGTTACGGAGGACGAAGAGGGCGTGCTGGTCCCGTTTACCTCCCTTGAGGATGCTTTTGCTTTTGCCAAAGAGTGTGCGGTCAGGCAGATCGGTCTTTCTATTGGCCTGCTTGGCCTTCAATTTGTCTCTTCTTTTCTGGCGCCGACGAAAAAGCTGGCTTCCATAGCCAGGGATGTCTTCGCGCATAAACTAGGCATGTCTTATCTGGTGCTTCTGATCGGCGATCAATATGCCTTAAGGGCTGTTCGAGAAATGGGTCGGCCGGTGATTGGGCAAAAGCTTTTTCAGATACTCTATCATGGGTTTCCTTCCTTAGAGTCGGCGCGGTGGCTGGGTCTATTAAAATTCTTTTCCGGCGGCAAGCCCTTTTCCTATCTTCAGCTCAAGCCGTTTGGCAAACTGGCGGAGATAGCCCTTAATCCTTCCGTGGCGCAAATCACCGCAAGTATTGATCCGGAATTAAGACCATTATTTCATGAAATCTACTCCCGGCCGGAAATGAGTGATCTGGTCTGGCTGAATACCTTCCGGATCCAAAGCGCGCGCTTTGGCAGAGAAAATCCATTTGTAGGGCTCGTTTGTTATCTCCCTGCCGAGATTGGCTTAATCACGGAAATGCAAGGCGCCTTGGGAAAAATTGCGGATAAGTATCAGCTCAAGAATGAGTTAGGCTTTATTACTCCGTTTGAAAGTGGAAAAAGATGCATCTGGGAATATGATTTTTATTTTGACCACAATAACCCGGCTGAGTTGGACCGGATTCAACGGGCGACCATTGATGCCGGTGAACTTTTGGACGATTTTTCACGCAGAACGGGAACAGTGAAGCAGGTTCGCTATGTGGTCAATCAAGGCTGCTGCCGCAAAGAGAATCTGCTCTATACCTAAAACGAAATTTGAACGCATTTTCCACCTTGCTTAAAAAGCATATTATAGGCTATAATAATATTATATATTAAAATAGACTAAAAGGTGGCGCGTTGCAATGTACATAAAAAGACATGCGGAGAAGGCGGTTCGTCAGCTTTCCCAAATGTTCGCGACGGTTCTGGTGACCGGCCCTCGCCAGGTCGGGAAAACCACGATGCTTAAGAATTTGACTAAAGATGTGGCGTATATCACCCTTGACGATCCTTTATTGCTGGTCGCGGCGCGGGAACAGAGCGGCACCTTCTTTAAGGATAACCCGCCGCCGGTATTTATTGATGAGATTCAATATGCCCCGCAGTTATTTCCGCAAATTAAAATAATCACAGATCGGGAGAAGAAAAAGGGGCAGTTTTATTTATCCGGCTCACAGCAATTTCACATGATGAAAAACGTCGGGGAATCTCTTGCCGGACGAGTGGGGTTGTTGACCTTGCTGGGCCTTTCGCTGCGGGAAAAACAGGGCATTGAATTCTCGGAAGCATTTTTGCCGACGGAGGCTTATTTCACCGCACGGAAACAAAACAGTAAAGAGTTGTCTTATGATGAGGTGTGGTATAACATTCATCGGGGGAGCATGCCGGAGTTATCTGCCAATGAGGATTTTGACTGGCAGATGTATTACGGTGCTTATGTGAAGACATATATTGAAAGGGATGTACGCCAGTTAACACAGGTCGGGGATGAGGTGAAATTCCTGCATTTCATGACAGTAGCGGCCGCTAGCATCGGGCAGCTCTTGAATCTGGCTTCTTTAGCACGGGATGTGGGAATCAGCCAACCGACCGCCGAGCGTTGGCTGTCTATTCTTGTCACCTCAAATATTGTCTATTTACTGCAGCCCTACGCCAATAACCTTACCAAGCGGACGGTCAAAACGCCTAAATTGTATTTTCTGGATACAGGGCTTGCCGCTTACCTTACCAAGTGGAATACACCCGATGTGTTGAAAAATGGGGCAATGGCCGGGGCGTTCTTTGAGACCTTTGTTATTTCCGAAATATGCAAAAGCTATTTGAATAAAGGAATTCTTGAACTGCCGTTTTACTTTTACCGCGACAAGAACATGAATGAAATTGACCTGCTGATTGAGGATAACGGGATCCTCTATCCCCTGGAGATGAAAAAGCACGCCGATCCCCAAAAGAGGGACATTGCCGCTTTTAAACAGCTTGACAAGCTTCCTTCCGTCAAGCGCGGACCGGGAGGGGTGATTTGCCTGTACGATAATTTAGTCACTCTGCAGGACAATGACCGCGTAATTCCTGTGAAATATCTCTGATTTGCATACATCAGCTCTGCAAAACGGTAAATCATTGGATATGGTATAATGTAGTAGAATTATGATGCGGGAAGGTGCCTTGTTTTATGAAACAACGCTTATTAGATCGGTTACGGGAAGAAATGGAGATGAAGCTGAAAGGCGGTTTGTATCATCTGACCCAGATCAAACTGGCTTATAATTCGAACCGCATTGAGGGCAGTCGCCTTTCGGAAGACCAAACCCGCTATATTTTTGAAACAAATACGCTTAATTTAGAACCGGATGAAGCGGCAAATGTTGATGATATCATTGAAACGATCAATCATTTTTCCTGTTTTGATTATATGCTCGCTAATGCGGATGAGGAATTGTCGCAAGAAATGATCAAAGAATTCCATCGGCTTCTCAAACGCAACACCTCGGATGAACGCAAGGGTTGGTACCGTGTCGGGGACTACAAAACAAGACCGAATGTGGTGGGAGACATGGAAACCACGCTACCGGCAGAGGTCGCAGGCGAGGTTAGAAAACTTCTCTTCGATTATCATCATCAAGGGAATACAATCGAAGATATTATTGCCTTCCATTACCGGTTTGAAAGGATTCATCCTTTCCAGGATGGCAATGGACGGGTTGGTCGAATTATTATGTTTAAGGAATGCTTAAAGAACGATATTTTGCCTTTCATTATTGATCATGAATATAAGTTGTTTTACTACCGCGGGTTGAAAGAATACACAACAGAAAGAGGATATCTTACAGATACCTGCTTATCGGCACAGGATCAATACAAAGGGCTGGTATCATATTTCTATCCGGACCTCACTTCATCCGGACCGGAAAAGAAACAATCAAAGAATCAGTTATAGTAAAGTGAATGTTACATGATTTAAAAAGCCGCTTCTGTTAATTACAGGGCGGCTTTTTACAGGTATGCCATTATTTGAAAATGTCAGAAATAAGTTCTATAATGTTATTATTGCGGCAGATTTAGGTATTATGGTAGTAAAAAATTAACGATAACAAAGTGGCCGGTGGACATTAGTTATGTTGAGGAGGTAAGCTTGATGAGGTCAAAAGTATTAATAGTTGCCTTGTTCTTGGCCATGCTTTTTTCTCTGACCAGTTGTCGAAGGGAAGCGGGGAAATTACCAGATCAACCGGAGCCGGGCCAATCCCAGCTTAAACAGAATCTTGAACAGAATCCTGTCCGGACGGTGGGCGAAATCACGGATCCCGTTATATTGCAGGAGCTTTGGGAGGAGTATTTTTATCCGACTATTGCGAATGTGGGCAATACCCGGGAATTTAATTCCGCGGCGGAAATAGATCCCCTGCAGATTGCCCGGTTTGCCTGGTACAAATATGATACGGAATATGGTCGGGACAGTCTCGAGCAGGAGGAAGGCCGGTTCTCACGGGTTTTTCCCTTGGAGACCGTGCTAAAGTATGCCAAACGCTATTTTGCTCTCGACAGCCTGGATCTTTCCCGTATTGACGAGCACACCGGAGAGTACGACCCCCAAAGACAAGCTTTTCTCTTTAGCCTGGGCAGTGAAAATGAAACCATTCCTCCTTATGATTCCGGCCAGGCCTGGTCGCTGAAACTAACCAAAGTCACCAGAAATAATGATGGTACCCTTACGGCGGTACTGACCCATTATGATTATCAGCCCAGTGACCGGGTGGAATATACGAAGACATATACTTTAAAGGAACGGGAGGACGGCAGTCTCTATTTTCTTAGTGGAAAATGGGAATTCGTCAATAATCATCTGGTCAGCTTGACCGGGAATTATCAGCGCTTTGAGAAAATTACCGGTCTTGAGATTGATCCGCAGGAGATGTGGATGCTGCAAGAGCTGAGCATGCTGGGAGAATTCAACGGGAATGTTATGCTTGCTCAGACGCCTTATTATGGAGGGACAAAAGGCGCGCTGCTCTTAGTCAATCCCGATAAGATGGAAGTGGTCAAGAAGTTGACTTTGCCGGAAAAAATCTCTCTTTCCGATGTACGGTTGTTGACCGATAAGGTTTATGTCTACTTTAAAGATCGTTTCCTGATCGTGAACCCGGATTTATCCATTAGCGGGGAAATCGCTCTTCCTCCGGCGTTGGCCGGCATAATAGCGCGCGAGGAGAAAGTTGATGCTAACGGTATTCCGGATATCTTTTTCGGCGGTTATGATGTCTCGGCGGATGGGCAGCAAATCGTCTATTCCGATGAAACGGGCTTGAAGCTTTTGCATCTTCCTGATGGCAACGAAACGCTGCTGGCGGAGTCAGTACCGCTTGAAGACAAGTTGATCAAGGCTTCTTACCATCGTTCTCCCAGATTTGTCGCCGATGGGCAAAAGGTTATTACCACAATGACAGCGTATGAAGGGACAATGGGCTATACCCTGTGTGATTTACAGACGGGTGAGGTTAAAAAATATGAGATCAGTTCGGAAGCGTCCGACACTGGCACAATCTGTTATGATAACGGCATTCTGGAGGTAAATTTATATCAGCGGGATGGAAGCGTTAAAACATTTTACCTGGATTTCAGGACGGGGGAGCTGACGGAAATACCTATTACCGAAACCGGGGATACGGGGTATATCAGGGAATTGGCCTTTGTGGGGAAAAATTATGCGGCTTATCTTACTACACGGCAGGATAATAACAACAACGATAACAATATGGCATATCTAAACCGGATCAAGCTGGATAATTTCCGGCTGGAGGAACAATTAGTCTCGGTTAAAGCGGCGGAGACCACTCTTTTGGGTGTTTTGGCCGACGGACGGATCCTCTTCTGGTATAGTCTGAATCCTTCCGAAAGCGGGATCTGCATCACCCGCTAGGAAGAGCTTATGAATTTCGGGTACAGGGGGTGAAAGAATATTTTTAATGAACAGGAAATAAGAAGATTGAAAATATTGATTTGCATCTTGGTTTTGCTTGTGTTGATGCGGTTTTCGGTAGGTTTTCTTGAAGCAAAAGTATACGAAGTTACCGATGAAAGTCAATTTTTGCATGCAGTGAGGTCCGCAGATGGGGACACCATTAAACTGCTGAATGATCTTCAGGTAAATAACAAGACGGTAAATGTTAAGAATGATGATATAACAATTGATCTTAATGGTCATATACTGCATCTTGTCAATAATGAAGATACTGCCTTATTGGTTGACCATGGTTCTGTGAAGCTGACCGGTGAGGGGGAGTTAAATGTAAGCGGTGTTGGCCCTGCTGTAATTGTGAAGAATAAAGGCAGGGCGGAAGTGACAAATGTGACGGCAACTACTCAGGGTCTTTTTGGTGTGGGTGTTTTTGGTGCGGGTAGTTCCCTTGAAGTAAACGGCAGTGTTCAGGTGGATGTGACCGGCGAACATGGTTATGGCGTGGGGGCAGATTCTGGAGGATACGCCCTTGTCAAAGGCGATATTAAAGTAAAAGTAACCGGGAAAGCATGTGCTGCACTTGCCTCCGGTTTTGCCAGTTCGGTGGAAGTACTCGGGAACATTGAAGTAAACGGTGAGTACGGGATGGGTGCGCTGGCCTATAGTGGCGCCCGCTGTGTAGTCAAAGGTGAGACGAGGATTAATGGTGGGTTTGGTACCGCTGCATATGCCGAAGGAGAAGGCAGTACCGTCGAAGTATGGCGTGATGTCATAGTAAGCGAAGGCGGTGTTGGGGCAAGTGCATTTGAAGGGGGACAAGTATTTGTTCAAGGCAATGCGCTGGCCTTTGGCGACTTCAGTATCAGTGTCTATATTAGGGCAGAAGAAGGTTCGCAGAATCCAGGCTCAGTTACTATTGGCGGTAATGCTCAGTCAAGCGGCAGGACATGCTCAGGCGTGGTGGTGGAGAATTGCGGAAAGGTTATTATCAAAGGTGATGTGCTGACCGAAGGCCGTTTTATTGAACCATGGAAAACGGCACAAGGAATTACGCGCGGAGGAAGGTACGCTGGTACCGGTACTTGTCTGCGTGCTGACAGACCAGAAGAAATAGTTGAAGAGTGTTCTATTACTGTTTTGGGTAATGTGGTGGGCAAAGAAAGTACTGGCGTAAGCACCCTTGGGGGAGATGTTACGGTGTACGGCGATGTCACCACTTCGGAAGGTTATTCTGCGGGCAGTGCCTCTTTTGGCGGGACGTTAGAAATATACGGCAATGTTACAACAACCGGGGATGATGCTGAAGCAGTAAGCGTCGGACTCGATGGGACTGTTAAGGTGACAGGTGAGGTCAAGGTAGTGGGAAGCAATTCTTATGCGGTGCATTGTTCGCAAGGAACCGCGACGATTCTCGGCGCTGTCACCGCAATAGGAGAAAATAGTGTTGGGGCATATGCCAGCATGGGCGGAACGCTTACCATAGACGGGAAGATCACCGCACCAAAGAAGCTCCAGATAAACAATTCGATAATGAGGGCGGAGGATGGGATTGCCGGAGGGGGCGCTTCTCAAGATTATTTGATGTACATTAGGTTTGATACAATTGTCGATAAAAACACGACTATCCGGGTGAAAAATAGATAATCGTTCTACTACATATTTGTCAAAAAATTGCGGCGGATTTGTAGAAAATTCTCCTGAATTCCCCTTGACAGATTGTAAAAAAGCAGCTATATTTAATATCACTTAGTTTTTTAAAGTGAATATTAAACAGTTATGCGGAAGAAAAGTAGGTCAGTGGAATTTTACAGGGAGTGGGCGTCGTGACTGCAAGCGCTCATAGAAGGAAGCCGATTGAAGTTCTCTTCCAAACTGCCAGGGTGAATGAAGTAGTCCTGGCCGGAGACTTCCCCGTTACAAGGAAGAGGGTATCGGAGTGATCCCGTACCTTACAGCTGGAGTGGGCAGTATTTCTGCCAACTAGGGTGGTACCGCGAAAGTAAGTTTTTCGTCCCTACAGGATGAAAAACTTTTTTTATTTGCTACATACCGGTGTATTTTACTAACCGGCACCCGGTCAAACAGGTGAAAGGCGGATACTCCTGTACCTATAGAGAGGGCAGCTAGCGCTGTCAATAAGGGTGGTACCGCGGAAAGCCACAGTTTTCGTCCCTGAGGATGAGAACTGTGGCTTTTTCTATTTAATTATTAAATTTATTAAACAAAGGGAGGAGATTTTAATGAAAACTGACGTCAAGGAAAGACAAAGAAAAATTGAAAGAGAAATTAATGGGAGGATTTCGCTGGGGGGTATTTTACGCAGCAGGATTTCGGCGTTCGCCGTTTCGGCGCTGCTGGTTCTCAGCCTGACAGGGTGCGCTTTGGGCAAAGCTCCGGCTGAAGCAGGCGGGAAAGGGGGCGAGGCCCAAGAGGTGAAGCTGGGGATCATCCAATATGTGGAGCATCCGTCTCTGGATAGTGCCCGGCAGGGATTATTGGATGTTCTGGCGGAAAACGGCTATACAGAAGGAAATGGGCTTAAAGTCACTTATCGCAATGCGCAAGCCGATATGGCCATCGCCCAATCCATTGCCCAGCAGTTTGCGGAGGATAAACCCGACCTGATTCTTGCCATTGCTACGCCTACAGCGATGGTTATGGCCAATGCGACCAAGGACATTCCCATTCTGATTACGGCGGTTACGGATCCGGTTGATGCCAAACTTGTGCAAAGCATGGAAAAACCGGGCACCAATGTCACAGGGACTTCCGACTATATTTCCATCGAGGAACAGATCCTGCTGGTCCAAAAAATCGTGCCGGGGGCTCAAAGATTAGGGCTGATTTACAATAACGGCGAACAAAACTCGGTTGTGCAGGCCCAGGAAGTGAAAAACATTGCCGAAAAGCTGAAAATGCAGGTAGTTGAGGCCACTCCCAATAATTCCAGCGAAGTATTGCAGGCAGCCCAGTCATTAATTGGCAAGGTTGACGCTATTTTCGTCCCAACTGACAATACGGTAGTCTCGGGTCTGGAGGCAGTGATCAAAGTGGCCAATGAAAACGACATACCTTTGTTTACCGGCGAAAGCGATTCCGTCAAAAGAGGAGCCTTAGCCACTATCGGGGTGGACTATTATGCGTTGGGAAGAAAAACGGGTGAAAAGGCGCTGCAGGTAATTAACGGGGCCAATCCAGCCACAATCCCGGTAGAGAAGCAAACGGATTATTCCATCAGTATTAACCTGAAGGCGGCGCAGGAAATGGCGATTGAGATACCGGAGGAGATTATCCAACAGGCCAAGGAAGTATTTAACGAATAGGAAGATATTATGAGAAAAACAGCTTGCGCGAAGGATAGTTTACTAAATTGAACTAATTATCGATTGATTGAAAGCGAGAATGAGAGAATGAGAGAAAAGACAGACAGGATTGGGGGTATCAGCAATGTTCATCAATATCAATCTGCTTCTGGGGGCTACTGAGCTTGGGTTAATTTATGCAATTATGGCCCTGGGGGTCTATCTCACTTTCCGTACCCTCGATTTTCCTGATTTAACGGTTGACGGAAGCTTTACGCTGGGGGCTGCTGCGTCGGCGGTGCTTATTGCCGGCGGGCACAGCCCCTGGCTGGGCTTGCTTCTTGCCCCCCTGGCGGGGATTTTCGCAGGCCTGGTGACAGGGATTTTGCATACCAGGTTTAAGATTACGCCGCTTTTGGCAGGCATACTGACAATGACGGCTCTTTATTCGGTTAACTTGCGGGTGATGGGAAAGGCTAATGTGCCTCTTTTGGGATTGCCCAGCATCTATGACACCCTGACAAGAGGCGGGCTTTCGGAGAAATACGCTGTTTTAGCTTTCGGTGCCGGTAGCGTTGCCCTGCTAGTGTTCTTCCTTTATTGGCTTTTTCAAACCGAATTGGGGTTGGCCTTAAGGGCGACCGGGGATAACGAAACGATGATCAAAAGCCTGGGGATAAACGGCAACAGCATGAAGCTGCTGGGGCTGGGGCTCGGCAATGGCTTAGTCGCTTTAGCGGGCGCGGCCATTGCCCAGTTTCAGGGCTTTGCCGATATGAGCATGGGCATCGGGATGATTATCGCGGGTTTAGCTTCCGTGATTATCGGCGAGGTTTTGCTTGGCTCCCGCTCCCTGCTGCGGGTGTTAATCGCCGTGGTGGGCGGGTCCGTCGTATACCGCGTAATTATCGCCATTGTCCTAAGACTGGGCTTTCAGGCTACAGACATGAAAATGCTTACTGCCGCCCTGGTGGTACTCGCCTTAACCGTACCGCGCTTTAAAAGCAAGCAGCAATACGATTCTCTCAGGAGGTGATCTTATGTCGGAACTGGAAATAAAGCAGGTGACGAAAGTTTTTAACAAAGGGACGATTAATGAAAAAACAGCTTTGGACAATTTGAGTATCACTTTAGAAAAGGGCGATTTTGTAACGGTTATTGGCAGTAACGGCGCCGGCAAATCCAGCCTGCTGAATGCCATTGCCGGCTCTTGGCCGGTCGATGCGGGCAGAATCTGTCTTGCCGGGCAAGATCTTACCGGTCTTCCCGACTATCAAAGAGCCGCCTATATCGGTCGGGTCTTCCAGGACCCGCTGCTGGGGACGGCCGCCTCCATGACGATTGAGGAAAACCTGGCTCTTGCGGCAAAACGTGGGATGCGGCGCGGCTTAAGAAAAGCCTTGTATCCAGGCAACAGGTTGAAAATGAAGGAGAAATTGGCGGAACTGGGGCTTGGCCTCGAGAATCGCCTGACTACGCCGGTGGGGTTGCTGTCGGGCGGCCAGAGGCAGGCCCTGACCCTTTTGATGGCGATCTATCAACAACCGCAACTGCTGCTTTTAGATGAGCATACGGCGGCGCTTGACCCCAAAACCGGGGAGATTGTCCTGAATCAGACGAAAAGCATTGTGGAGAGCCTTCATCTTACCACTCTGATGATTACCCATAATATTAAGGATGCGTTGAAAGTAGGCAACCGTACCATTATGATGCATGAAGGCCGGATTGCCCTGGATATTTCCGGCCCCCAAAGGCAGCAGATGACCACTCAGGAGGTATTAAGACTTTTTGCCGAGAACAGCGGCAGTCAACTGAACAATGACCGGATGCTGCTGGTAAACTAGGCTAGTAGTGTAGTACTGAGTACTGTACGGTTAATTAGCTGGGAAAGTAATGGGAAAGCGGGTCTAATAAATTGATATATTTTCCATCGGACATATAATATAATATTCGTAATAATATGCATTAAAAGATGCAAAAAAGATATGGGAGGGATGATCTCTTTTATGATCTCTTTGAAGAAACGGGATGGTTTAGGTCGGCTTTCTTTTTTACTTCTTATCCAGCTTATCTTGCTAGTTCTGCTGATTACTCCTGCTGCTGCCGTAGATACACAATCCGAATCAGTTATCCGGGTTTACATTGATGACTCTTTACTTTCCTTGGATGTTGCACCGATCATTCAGCAAGGCAGGACGTTAGTTCCCCTTCGCGCGATCTTTGAGGCTTTGGGAGCGGAGGTGCAATGGAATGGCGCGGAGCAAAGCGTTTCCGCCAAAAAAGGAGACCTTTCTCTCTGGCTGCAGATTGGCAACACCCAAGCCCAAAAAAATGGGCAGAATGTGCAGCTTGATGTACCGGCCTGCCTGCTGAACAGCAGGACACTGGTTCCCTTGCGTTTTGTGGGGGAAGCCCTTGGCGCTGCTGTCAATTGGGATGGAGAAACGAGGGTCGTGAAGATTAAATCCCAGGGCGCTGGCGCAACTGTTTCTGACCCTGCTGCTTGTAATACTGATCCGCAAATTACTAACCCCGGTCTCTTCCCGGGCAATGTCCCTGGAAATACTCTTCCGCTTACTCCGGAGTTCTCATCCCGGGTGAGCTTAAAAGGGGAAAATTTCGTGACCCTGCAAAATGGAGAGAGAGCCATTCAGCTGAAAAATGGCGAGACCTATCCTCTCCTTAAGCTGGAGGAACAGGATCGCTTAAGAGAGATGGTCCCCCAGGAAAATTTAACGGTAGGGGATTCTCTGCAAGTACAGAATTTGTATCGGCAATTTAAAATCTCCCCCCCGCAAGCTAATGTGGATCTGCGTCAATGGCAGTCTTCCATCAAGTATCAAGCGGGGCGGAATACATGTGTGTCTTTTGCCTTAATCGCCGGGATGGAAGCTCTTTATCATCGCCTGGATCCGGCTAAATATGCGGACCTGGACTTATCGGAGCAATATCTCCACCATGTGCAAAAAATGGCGATGCTGGAAAGCAAACCGCCGGTTAATACTGCGTTACGGGAGAATTGTCATGCCGCCTGGGGTACTAGTAACATCTTCTATGCTGCCTCCCTGATCCTCAGGAACTACGGTATTCCCACAGAGGCGCAGTTGCCTTATATCCCGGGTCATAGCTATGAAGACACCAACGAGGTCAGCGATAGTCCAAGGATCAACTGGGAGGATCCCAAGGTGATCCAAATTGACATTGATGACTTCAATCTTGCTCCTGACCGGTTACCGGTAAGCGCGATTGAGGAGGCGGGTTACAGGATTACTGCCTATATGGGCTCTACTGACCCTAATGTGTTGGCGGACCCGGATTATTACAAGGCGATTTTACACGCGGGGCATGAAGTGGTATTTGCCATGGAAGTGTGGGCGGATGACCCTAATCCCGATAACAATATTTGGGAGCCCGGCACCAGAAAAAAGGAGGGGGGCCACGCCATGCTGATGGTGGGGTATGATGACCTCCGCCGGGTCTTTATTGTCAAGAATTCCTGGGGCCCCGATATTCCTGCAGAAAACGGTTTTTCTTTGCTAAGCTATGATTATATTACCGCAGGCCATGTCAAAGAGGCTCTGTATATCACGGGTGTTTCCAACCCGCCCAATCCCATGGAGACCCAGGGACAATTCTTCCTGGGCCGCTGGAAAATGGACTACGACGATCGGCGTGGGGGGACTCTGGATATCTATAAGCTTCCGGGCATCCATTCCAGCAGTTCGTTAGAGGGGCAAACCGACCGCCGCATCGGCACATTTTTCGAGGCTGGCACCGCATACCGGGTCAATGGGACCCTTAACGGCAATAAATTGGAGTTTTATATTGATTTTAATAAACCCGGTTTAGCCTATGGTGAGTTGCGGGGCAACAAATTCACCGCTTATCTTCCTAAGGATGATCTCAATTTCATGGCCGGTGAAATGGAGAAGACCAACCAGGAGAAATTCGGCTTTTATGCGACCAGGGAAGACTACTTGGCTTTTGATACTCCCACCCTGAATCAATTAAGCTATTCTACTATCGTAGGCTCCTGGAAGGTTGATTATGGTGACGGTGAGGGTGAGTTGAAGGTTAATGCTCCTGTTTCAGGTTCGGGAAGTTTCACCGGCACTTATACGGACAGCAACGGTCGCTCCAGTGCCGTAACCGGCAAGGTGCAGAATAATTTTCACAGCGTAAGCTTTTCCTTTACTACTGCCGCCGGAGGAACGCAAACGTTCACGGGAAATATCCATACGTGGAAAAAGGGGATTATCTCCGGTTATACTACGCTCAACAGCCGCAAATATGGTTTTGTGGCAACCCGGGGTACCCCTAAGGCGGATCTTGGGATTATTACGCCCGGCAAACTTCAGGCTGGGGGCAGTCAACTGCCCTTACACTGACCTGGCAGGACAATTCTTCGGATGGACCCCAAACATGAAAACACCTCGTTCCTCATTCTCTGAGGAGCGAGGTGTTTATTTTATGCATGATATTCACCCGACAAATTTGCCTCTTTATATCTTAAAAAACTAATAAATATGTGACGATTACCATAATGGTACTTAGTAAGGTACCTAATAAGTAGTATTCTGCGAAAGCTTGATCCTTAGAGATTCTATCATATCTAGCAATGGACTTGGCAGTTAATACCAATCCGATAGCTGAATATTGATTAATAGAGAGAAAAATAACAATAATAAGGCGTTCCAACAAACCTATGAAACCGCCTGTTTTTAAGCTTTCTTCACTGTGCTCGCTGTTTTTTACCGGTGCTTCCTGTGGTTTATGCAGTAAGATAAGTTTTTTGATCGTAATATTCGATATTAAAAAACCAATTAACTTCAGGTAATACAGAGATGTAATAATTTGTTGCCGTGATAACAAAGGCGATGATAACCATAGTAGTTAAATGTAATAGTTGATCGAAGATGTAAACCAGCCGAATTTCTTCTGGATTAATATGTTTTTCCGGGGGCTTTTCTTTGAAATAGAAATATTTAATTATGTCAATAACCGCATGGGATACCCCTAAAAAAATGCCACCCCAAAGGGGAAAGTTATATAACGGAAGTACCGCAAGGAGACAAATTACAGCATAAATAATACAATGTTTTAACAGGCTTCCTGGGGAGGTGTTTTTTTGTTGGGCAAGTTCGTCGCTCTGAAAATAAAAATCTCCTAAGATATGAACTAAGAGTAAAAACAAAAAGGTGGTTTTAAACATTTTTTTTCTCCTTTATTTCTGATAAGGCTTTTGACGCCGCTTCTAATGCGTTTATATAAGAATAATAACCTGCATTGGCTAATCCTTTATTAACACTTGACTGTTTTATACCAAGATTTTGGGCGGCTCTTGTTTGATTGCTATCCGATTCCGAATAAGCAATTATCATTTCCCTTTGCCGTTTGGACCATTTATGCTTGATGGTAGAACTTAATAAAAAAATTGCATTCAAAAGGAGATCTGTATGTGCATTATCACCTTGTGAGGCAATCCTGATATTCGGCTTACCAGTCTTAGTTTTTGTGCTCATTTTTTTCAAATCCTCAATCATTTTTCGGGCATTATAATAGGCGGGACCATCAGCGCCTAAGGGCAAATTAGGATTAATGTCTGTATAAATTTCTCCTACTCCTATTCCAAACCGGATCTCTACAGGGAACAGTCGAGTTTCAAGCTCATTAATGATATTAATAACGCAATCGCCATATTTCAGTAACCCTTGAAATTCGTCACCCAAGGTAATCATAAATTTGGAGGCAATTTTATCATAATACTTTGTATTAATATCTTCTAAAATCTGTTGTAATTTTTTTTGCACGTCATTTCTTTCATCTAATTTTTTTGACTTAACTATATCGCCGATAATTGCCACATAAGGGGGATTATTTAGAAAGGAAAAGAAAGACATGATGTAGCCTCCTATTCTAACATCAATTGCAGATATTATTAATTGTTTACATTATATAATAATATCACAAAAATGCAATAATGTATTCACTCGCAAATGAATAGACGTTCATTATAGACCGCCGAGTGAATATTAGATAACTATTCATATATGGATGAATAGGGCGGAATTTAATTTTTCAAGATAAGATAAGTTAACAATTGCACGAAATAATTGGGTAATATTGACATTACTAGAGAAAAGCAATAAACTGATATAACAAAAATAAAAGAAAATTATAAAGGGGAGTGTGATTGTTAAACATGGAAAGGGAAATCTGCAAAAAGGGAATCTTCAAAAAAAGAATCGGGGTCTTCACTTTATGTGCTGTCTTCATCTGTGGGGCTAGTTTAGGGGCAATTGGCGCATCCCAACTGCAAGAAGTAAAAGCGTATATTAATCATGAGCTGAAATTGAAGCTAAACGGTGTGGATTTTGTCCCCACAGGAGCAAACGGGGTAATAATGCCGCCGCTCACGTACAATGGCAGTACCTATCTGCCGGTGAGGGCAATTGCGCAAGCTTTATCCGTTGCCGTGGATTATGATGCTGCTTCGCAAACAGTTACAGGCGGGAAGGGGCTGCCCTAATGCCTGCAGTTTTTGTTCCGTTTACTGCCTGTATAAGACCAAATACTATAAAAGACCGATCGAAGATGTGCTCAGGGATATTAAAGAGGTAAAAAGGCTTGGCTTTAAAAAGTTTCTTTTGCTTGACGACAACATCCTTGCCGACAGGGCATACTTGGAGGAGTTGTGTCATGAAATAAAGAAGCTTGATATGCGGTGGCTCTCCCAATGTTCCATTGAAATTGGCAAGGATGCCGCGTTGCTGAAGCTGGTAGCCGAAAGCGGATGCCTTGCTTTAAGCTTTGGCCTGGAGAGTATCACTCAGGAAAGTTTAAATAGTATGAATAAGGCTTGGGCAAAAGTGGAGGAATATAGTGACCTGCTGCGTCGAATCCGGCAGGCAGGAATTGATGTTTCCACGGAAATGGTTGTGGGTGCCGATGGGGATACGATCGAATCGATTCTGGCAACTGCACAATTTATTGAAGAGAATAAGGTTGTGGTACCGCGGTTTTATATTCTTACCCCAATCCCCGGAACGGTCTTCTATCATGAAATGAAGAAGCAAAAGAGGATCTACAATGAGGAGATCTATTCTTATAATGGAGCCGAAGCGGTGCATCTGCCGAAGAATATGACACCGGAGGAGTTGACGGAGGCTTATTGGACCCTGTATAGGAAAGTATTTACATATAAAAACATTCTGCGGAGAACGATTCTGCATCGAGGTTTTTTCAAAAAACCTGGAAATTGCTTGTTTTATTTTACCGTCAACTTGTATTATCGCAAGCAGATCAAGGAACGGATAACCCCCAATATTATTTAGAAAACCTTGTTACGCACCAGCCCTAAATATACTACTATAAGATCATACTATTACGAATGTAGGCAATATTCATTATGGTATAATGTTATGTAGTAAATTAGTATTTTTGTGGGGGGTAATGAACAGAACACGCTGGCAAATATAAAAAAATCATATTCCGGATACAACACCAGGAAAATTCGGATACAGGGAGGAGAGGCTTAAGATGAAAAGGCGGGGAATAAGCAGCCGGATGTTGCTGCTATATGTGGTGTGCGTAATGCTTATGTTGGGGATGATTTGGCCTGCCGCAGCGTTAGCGGAAGGGAAAAACTATGAGGTGGCCAATGAAATCGGTTTTTGGGCAGTACTGCTCTTTTTGGCAGATGGGGATACCATTACGTTGTTGGATGATGTTGATGTGCATGGTGTCACAGTGGAGATTATTGATGCAGACATTACTCTTAATCTGAATGGACATACGTTAAATATTGTCAATAATGAGGGGCGGGCTCTTGTAGTTGACAATGGTACTCTTAAACTGGCCGGCGAGGGTGAGCTGAATGTCAGTGGATACGGCTCTGCTGTGAGGGTCACGAATGGGGGCAGGGCGGAAGTCACTAATGTTACGGCCACCACGGAGATTGGTTTTGGCGCAGGTGCTTTTGATGAGGGCAGTTATGTTCAGGTCAATGGCAATATCAACGTGACCGTGATCGGTGAGAATGGAAAAGGAGTTATCGCAGATTATGGTGGAAAGGCTCTTGTGAAAGGAAATGTATCAATAGTTGGTCCGAAAAGCAGTGCTGCCCGTGTATGTTGCCCCGGCAGTTCGATTGAAATATTAGGTAATGCCGTGGCTAGCGGAGAATACTCTCATGGTGCGTTTGCGATGAACGGAGGGAAGTGTGTTGTCCGGGGTGAAGTCAAGGTTACCGGTGACCACGCATATGCTGCTTATGCTTTAAGGGAAGGCAGTACCGTTGAAGTGATGCGTAATGCGACGGCCAGCGGTTTTGCCAGGGCCGTATGCGTTTATGATGGTGGGCTGGTGACGGTTCATGGCAATGCTACGTCTATTGGTAATAAGAGCATTTGTATCTATATTCCGTCAGATGATAATGAGCCGGTTAAACCCAGTTCAGTGTTCGTTGGCGGCAATGTGAAGGCAAGTGGCGCAAATTGCTGCAGTGTGTTTGCTCTGAATTTTGATCGAATCAGCATTAAGGGCGATCTAATTGCCGAAGGAGTCTATCAGAATGGAGAATACCTCGGTGCTGATACAGGAATAGACATATTAGGCACAAAAGATAAAACCAGTCATGTAGAAATTGGCGGAAACGTGCTGGTGAAAGGTGATTATGGTTTGTACGGAATGTATGAAAACATTGTAGTACATGGTAATATTTCGGTAGAAGGCAGCCATTGTGTGGCCATCACCTCTGCCGGGTGCGGAAATATCGAGGTAGGCGGTGATATTACAGCAAATGGCATTCAAGCGCCTAAAGCAGTGAAGTGTTTATTGTCTACCTTTGTGCATGTAAAAGGAGATGTCAATGTAAACGGTAATGAAGGAACGGCAATAGAATCACTGAATGCAAGAATCATTGTTGACGGAAATGTTACGGCTACCGGAGAGAATAGTCTTGGTGTATGTGCTGAGAGAGGAGGAGTAGTTGCTGTTACCGGGAGGATTAACGCACCTGATTATGTGATGGTCTGCCGGTCGAAAATGACTGCTGCCGAAGGAAGCACAGGGGAAGGAGCTTATCAAGGCTATCAAGTATACAGTTCGATTGGCGAATATGATGATAAATACAGTCTTATTTATGTGAGAAATGCTGCTGTGGATAGTGCCAAACCTATTACCAAGCAAGATATTCAAGAAATACAGAACACACAAATTTCTGAAAGCAATGTCCCTATCTCTGTCCCTGTTTCCATTGATACCTTTACCGACTTAGCAGATGTTCCCTGGGCTCAAGGAACCATTGAAGTCTTACTCTCCAAGGGAATCATGAAGGGCATATCGCCTCAGCAATTTGTGCCCGCAGCAAACATTACGAGGGCGGATTTCCTTTCCTCATTAGTGAGAGCGTTGGGCTTGAATGTTAAGTTCGAGGGTAATTTTGCTGATGTTCCTTTTGAGGCGGATTATTATCGGGAGATCGGCATTGCCAGAGAGCTAGGGATTACCAGCGGAGTAGGAAACAATCTTTTTAACCCGCAGGCGGAAATTACGCGACAGGACATGATCGCTTTAACGGAAAAAGCTTTACGCAATTTAGAACTGCTCACCACAATTGGGACACCTGCCGATTTAGACCGGTTTACCGATAAAGCATTCATCTCGCCTTATGCTGTGAATAGTGTTGCTGCTATTATTAAGGAAGGGTTAATTGTTGGTAGCGGCGATCAACTCAATCCGCTCGGAAACACTACCAGGGCAGAAGCAGCCGCCTTTTTGCATAAGATATATAATAAGTATTCTCAGGATACTTCGCCGAATTAACCAGAGTGGTAGTTGCCTCCGGGCGCCATTACCGTTACAATGTAGTTGTTACCGTAGTTAGTAGTTTTTAAATGGTAATGTGAACTGTATCGAAAAGTGAGGGCTACCGTTAATGAGTAAGGTTTATGCTTTTATTAAACCGCGGGCGGAGGCAGTGGCGTATCTTCGACAACTGCTGACGGGTCATGGGATGGAATGGCTGGGCGAAGAAATAGTGAATCAAGGCTATGGGCTGAAAATCAGCGGCGAAGATCAAGGAACCGCTTTTTCCGGTGTGCTCTATTTTAATAAACAGGGCTTTTCGTCGAAGGTAATTATTGATAGGGGCAGTGAACGCCTTTTATGTATATTGGAACAGGAATTGGGGAGAGGAACGATCACTGCGCCAGCCCAGGCCAACACCAAACTGGCGAAGGCCGAAATGAGCGCGGACGAACCGGCTATTTTAAAACAATTGCTGACTGAAGCCCATCTGGGTACGGATGAATCCGGCAAAGGGGATTATTTTGGGCCGCTGGTTGTGGCCGGTGTTTTTGTGCAACCGCAAGATGCCGCGATCTTGCAGGAGATGGGGGTTGCGGACAGCAAGACTTTAACAGAGCAGAAAATCAAAACAATCTCTGAAAGTTTGCGTACATATTTGCAAAACAGATTCGAGGTTCTTTTCATTAAGCCGGAAAAATACAACGAGCTCTACGCGAAAATCGGGAATCTAAATAAACTACTGGCGTGGGGGCATGCTAGAGTAATGGAAAATCTCCTGGAAAAACTGGAGTTATCGAAAACGGGGAAGCTGGATTGCCGGTATGCCCTGGCTGATCGATTCGGGGATGAGAGTCTTATTCAGAGGGCGCTGATGCAAAAAGGCCGCCGCATCCGCTTGGTACAAATTCCGCGTGGGGAGCGGGATCCGGCGGTGGCGGCCGCGTCGATCATCGCCCGGGATGTTTTCGTCCATAAAATGGAGGAGCTTTCCGAAAAATACGGAGTGGTTTTACCGAAGGGTTGTAATGAGAGAGTGCGGGAAGTGGCCCGGCAAATTGTGGCGAAACACGGGGAAGACGAGTTGGGGAAAGTAGCGAAGCTTCATTTTAAAACAACGCAGGAGTTACGGGGAAGATAAAGAACCCAAAGCATTTTTGCCTTGGGTTCTTTTCCTTATTTCTACCGTTGATTTAGTTTTCTTTAGTTCGCCTTTTGATAATTGGTTAAAATTTCGGCTGCTGTCAAAGCCCTTTCGTAAATACTGACTTCATCAATAAGGCCTTTGAAATTAGCATTAGCGGTATCTCCGCCAATATACAGGCTGCCATGATTATAATTAATTCTTCCGGTTACGGCAAAGGATTTAACCAAATTTCCGTTTAAATAAAGGCTCAACTTTGCTCCATCATAAGTACCGACCACATGGGTCCATTTGTTCAAAGAAATGGGGCTGGGCGAATAAGCGGTTTGCGCTACATTGCCCATTTTGATGGAGAAACCGATTCGATTATCACTTCTGGAAATGATACTGTAATCAGTTTTCGTGCCTTGGTTTTTGCAGATGATTTTCTGCCAATCCTTCATGTTCACAGTTGGTTTAATCCACGTCTCTACGGTCAGGGCTGTTCCGGGGTTTAAAGCACCCGTACCATCATAAGCAGGAATTTGCACGAGGTCATTGCCGTCAAAGCGAAGAGCAGATCCTACTTTACCGGTTGCCCAGGTAGCTCCAGTAATTAAACCGTGGAAATTTAACCCGCCTGAATCTGTAGCTTCTGTACCTTCACCCTCGTCAAAGCTCCATTTGGCTACCAGGTTCATTTCCCCGGGATCTGGCAATCCCGCTTCATACCGGCTTAATACGTCAGAAGCGGAAAGTGCCTGCGAATAAATATTTACTTCATCAATAACGCCTTTGAAATTGGCATTAACGGTATCGCCGCCAATGCGCAGCGCTCCTTTATTATCATTGATTTTTCCGGTTACGGCAAAGGAATTAGCCAGTTTCCCGTTTATATAGAGGCATAATTTTTTTCCGTCATAAGTACCGACCACATGAGTAAATTGATTCAAAGCAATAGGAAGTTTGGAATAAGCAGTTTGGGCCACATTGCCTATTTTGATGGAGAAACCAATTTGATTATCCTTTCTGCCGATGATACTGTAATCAGTGTTTTTCCCCAGGGATTTGCAGATGATTTTCTGCCAATCCTGCATGATAGCAGTTGGCTTGATCCATGCTTCTACCGTGAGGGCAGTTCTGGTGTTTAAGGCATCATGATGAGGGACCTCAACATACTCACTGCCATCAAAACGAAGAGCCGATTCTACTTGTCCGATTAACCATTCAGCTCCATAGACTGTACCATCAAAACCGTTTTCGCTTGTATCGGCAGCGATTGTCCCTTCTCCTTCGTCAAAGCTCCACTGCGCTACCGGTTCTACGGCAGTACTTGTTGTTGCTAGCAATGGCATACATTGGAAAAGTAGTCCCATCACTAATACCAGACCAATAACAGTTCTTTTACTCATTCTCTTGAACAACATTGATTGACCTCCTCAGAAACTATTTTTTCGTAATAATTGTCTCTTTGTGAACATTATGAAGACAATTATTTTTAACACCTCCTCTCTTTTCGGTATTGCTCACATACCCTAATTATTACCTTATTTCATTATACATAAACTTCCTGTAATTACAAGAATATTACCGAATAATTTACAAATGAAGTGAATATAAATTTCCCCGTAAAAAATGTAATATACATACCAAATATCGTTGTAATTTCTGTTACAGCGTGCTATACTATACTCGTATTAGCGTATGGAGGTGTATATATGTACCGAATCGCCATCGAGAACCTATATAAATGGAAAGAAAGTAAGAACCGTAAGCCGCTGCTTATTGAAGGCGCAAGGCAGGTTGGCAAGACTTGGCTGATGAAAGAATTCGGCGCAGAGGTTTATGCGGATACTGTATATATCAACTTTGATGCAAATTCCAGAATGGCGGATCTGTTTTCATCAGACCTTGACACCGACCGTCTGATTATGGGACTGGAGCTATATGCCGGACGAAAAATTAACGCGGATAATACACTGCTAATTTTTGACGAGGTGCAGGAGGTGCCGAGAGCACTGTCCTCGCTGAAATATTTTTATGAAAACGCGCCGCAATATCACATTGTCTGCGCCGGTTCACTTCTGGGAATTGCTTTACATCAAGGTACATCTTTCCCGGTTGGGAAAGTGGATTTTCTAAAGCTTTATCCGCTGTCCTTCAAGGAATTCTTAATGGCGACCGGGAAAGAACGTTTTTCTGAACTGTTGGATAAACAGGACTACCAGATGATTACCTCTTTCAAGCAAACCTATATTGATGCACTAAAACAGTATTATTATGTTGGCGGTATGCCGGAGGCGGTTCAAAGCTTTGTAGATGAAAAAGACTTTAGCGAAGTACGTAATATTCAAAAGCGGATTCTGGCTGCATATGAGCAGGATTTTTCCAAGCATGCACCCAATGAAATCGTTCCGAAAATCCGCATGGTCTGGAACAGCATTCCCTCTCAGCTTGCCAAGGAGAACAAGAAATTTATTTACGGTCTTTTACGTGAGGGCGGACGGGCCAAAGAATATGAAACAGCGATCATGTGGCTTTCCGACTGCGGTCTTATCCATAAGGTCAGCCGTGTGAATGCGGCCGGTATTCCGCTGAAAGCCTATGAGGATCTGAAAGCATTCAAACTGTTTATGGTCGATGTGGGACTTCTCGGCTGTATGACCGGCTTGAGCCAGCAGACACTTCTTGACGGAAACGGCTTGTTTACCGTATTCAAGGGCGCGCTGACAGAGCAGTACGTCTGTCAACAGCTGAAAACAATCGCTGATTTAGGTGTCTATTACTACACCAATGACCGTGGCTCTTGTGAGATTGATTTTGTGATTGATACCGGGGAGCAGGTCATTCCGCTTGAAGTTAAAGCTGAGGTCAATCTCAAAGCCAAGAGCTTGCGGGTATATAAGGATAAATACAATCCTGAAATCGCTGTCCGCACCTCGATGGCGGATTATAAAAGGGAAGAATGGCTTGTAAATTTGCCGTTATATGCGGTAGAAGGAATTAAAAAAATAGATTAATTCCACTCTGCTGGTTTTCCAAATTTGCAAAAGTAATTTCCACTAGAGACAAAAGAGGGGTGGAATTTAACTTTTCAATTGAGGGGGATGCTAAAAAATCAGATAAAGATGAAATATTTCTAGCCTAATGGCAGAAAATCTGTTAAAATTGTGTGGGAAGTTTGAGAGACTGATGCGACCCGATTAAGCGGGACAAGGAGTGAATCACATGGTCAGGACAGTTGGCGCTGTAGTACGTGGCATAAGGTTGCCCATCATCAAAGCAGGGGACGATTTAGTTCAGATGGTAGTCCGGAATATACTACACTCAGCCGAAAAAGAGAAATACACCCTTAAAGACAAAGATATTATTGCTGTAACCGAATCGGCAGTCGCGAGGGCGCAAGGGAATTATGTCAGCCTGGACGATATCGCTGTGGATATTAAAGAGAAGTTTGCCGGCAAAAAAGAATTTGGGATTGTTTTTCCGATTCTCAGCCGGAATAGATTTTCCATCGTCTTAAAAGGGATTGCGCGTGCCACAAGGAAGCTCTATTTGCAATTAAGCATCCCTTGTGACGAGGTGGGCAATCATTTAATGGATCCGGAAATCCTTGATGATCTGGAGATCAATCTTTATCAGGAGGTTCTGGACGAGAAAACCTACCGGAAAATCTTCGGGGAAGAGGTAAAGCATCCTTTCACGGGGATTGATTATGTGCGGATGTACCGTGAAATTGCCGAAAAGGAAGGCGCGGAATTAGAGATTATTTTTGCCAATGACCCCAGAGCGATCCTCAAATACACGAAGGATGTGCTGGCGGCGGATATTCACACCAGGTTCCGGACGAAGAAGCTCTTGAAAAAGGCCGGGGCGGAATTACAGTGTGGGGCCTTGATGATATTTGCACCAGTTCACGCCATGGGAGCGGGTATAACCGTCAATACGGACTGCTGGGCTCCAATAAGGCCAGCGAAACCCTGGTGAAACTCTTTCCGCGGGACGGAGAAAAGTTTGTGGTGGCCGTGCAGGACGAGCTGATTAAGCGGACAGGAAAGCAAGATCGAGGTGATGATATACGGCGACGGCGCCTTTAAGGATCCGGTCGGGAAGATTTGGGAGCTGGCGGACCCGGTAGTTTCTCCGGCGCATACGGCGGGCTTAAGCGGGCTGCCCAATGAAATTAAACTGAAATATTTTGCTGATAACGAGCTGAAGGGCATGTCTGATGAAGAAAGCCTGCAAGCGATTAAAAAAATATATTCGCGAAAAAGAGGATAACCTGGTGGGGTCCCGGGATTCGTTGGGGACAACACCGCGCCGTTTGACCGATTTACTGGGCAGTTTGTGCGATTTGGTCAGCGGCAGTGGGGATAAGGGAACACCGGTGGTGCTCATTCAAGGATATTTTGATAACTATGCGACTGAATGACGGGTATAGAGGAAATTTTTCTTCCTTAATTCTAAGGAAGAAGGGGAAAAAGGGGGAGGATAATTTGTTTGCTAATCTGAACGAATGCAAGAAGTACTGTCAGGAAAACGGGATTAAGGCCATTGACTTTAAATTGATTAATCTCGCGGGGCGCTGGCACCACCTGACCATCCCTGTGGAGAGATTAGATCAGCAAATCCTGGATGATGGGATCGGTTTTGACGGTTCCAGTTATGGCTTTTTAACGCTGGAGAAATCGGACATGGTTTTCCTACCGGATTTTAGTAGCGCCTTTGTAGATCCTTTTTGTGAAATACCTACTTTAAGTATTATCAGCAACATTTATCGTCTTGACGGGAATAAAATGGTGCGGTTCGAGGGCGATCCCGCGCTATATTGCGGAGAAAGCGGAAAGATACTTAAGGACTACCGGCATTGCCGATCGGACCTCCTTTGGCCCGGAATTTGAATTCTACCTGATTGACCATGTTTCTTACGCCATTGAGCGGAACAATATCAGCGTTCAGCTTGATTCCGAAACGGCCGAGTGGCATACGAAGGACAACGATTATCCGAATTTAGGCTTTAAGGTTCCCTATCAGCAAGGGTACCATGTGGATATTCCTTATGACGTAAATTTTGAATTAAGAAAGAAAATGGTTCTGCAACTGGAAGAAATGGGTGTGCCGATTAAGTATCATCATCCCGAAGTGGGTTCTTCCGGGCAAATGGAAGTGGAAATCTGTTTCGGGAATCTTTTCGAGATGGCCGACCGGACTATGCTGATCAAATATGTCGATCAAAAATATGGCGCTGGCGCACGGCAAGACGGCCACTTTTATGCCGAAGCCCTTTTACCGGGAGGCGGGCAGCGGCATGCATGTACATATCAATATGTTTAAGGGAGACCGGCCGGTGTTCTATGACGAAAAGGGATATTCCGGTTTAAGCCAGACGGCTCTATATACCATCGGCGGGATCTTAAAGCATTCCCCGGCGCTTTTGGCCCTCACAAACCCCAGCACCAATTCCTATAAGCGTTTGGTGCCCGGTTACGAAGCCCCGGTCAGTATTTGTTACGCGACGGCCAATCGTAGTGCGGTCATCAGAATTCCCGGTTATGCGAACCGGCCGATGGAAAAACGGTATGAATTCCGTCCTTCCGATGCTACCTGTAATCCGTATCTGGCTTATTCGGCCCTGATGATGGCGGCAATCGACGGGGTTCAGAACAAGATCGATCCGGTGCAGGAAGGTTTTGGCCCATATGATATTAACATCTTCAATTTAAGTGAAGAAGAACGCGCCAAGATTAAGGCTTTGCCGAAATCCTTAGACGAAGCGGCTGATGCCCTTGAAAAAGATCACGACTTCCTGCTCGCGGGCGGGGTCTTTACAGAGGGAATCATTAAAGACCATTTAAAGAGAATCCGTAAGGAGGCCAAGGAGGTCAGCATCATTCCCCATCCGAAGGAATTTGACCTTTATTACGATCTGTAAGAGATACGGTTCACTAGAGGAGCTATTGCAAAACATGGCTCCTTTTTGTTGTATTTTTTTACGTAAAGCAATACAATCTTAATAGACTATTTTTCAATAAACGGGGATGATCAGTGACAGGCAGGAGGGCTGTTTACCGTGGAGATTACCGTCAAAGGTGTGAAAGTGAATTATCATGTATCCGGCGAGGGAAAAGACCTGATTCTGTTGCCCGGCTGGGGCTGCACAATCCAGACCGTTGCCCCGGTCCACCGGCATTATGAAGCTTTTTTCCGGACTTATTCCCTTGACTGGCCGGGCTTTGGACAAAGTGAGGAACCGCCGGAGCAGTGGGGGGTAGCCGATTATGCGGCCTTCTTATGTGCTTTTCTGGAGGAGTTGGGGATCGAAAACCCGCTGATTATCGCCCATTCCTTTGGCGGTAGAGTGGCCATATACAGTGCGGGGGCGCTGCAATACCCCTTTGCAAAGCTTGTTCTGACCGGCAGTGCCGGCATCAAACCGCGGCGCGGTCTGGATTATTATGTTAAGGTTTACACATATAAATTAGCAAAGCGGATCATCATGCTGCCCGGCTTGCGGCAGCTGTTCGGGGACGTGTATGAGCAGTACCGGAAGAAGGCAGGCTCGGCGGATTATCAAAATGCCTCCGAGCGGATGAAAAAGGTCTTTATTAAAGTGGTAAACGAGGATTTAACGAAATATCTGCCGGAAATAAAAGTACCCACCCTGCTGATTTGGGGGGAGAATGATACGGCTACGCCGCTCCGGGATGCCCGGATCATGGAGAAAAACATTCCGGGGTCAGGCTTGGTTGTTTTTAAGAATTGCGGCCACTATGCCTTCCTCGAGATGCTAAACCATTTTCTCAGCGTCACCGATAGTTTCTTCAAGGAGGAGATGCGCTGATGCATGAATTTGCCCCGATCCCTGTTTTGCAGAGCAACGAGGGCTGGAAGGATGTTGAGATCAGGGAAAACGGCGAGCAATTAGTAGCTGTAATGGTATTGTAAACCGAACTGTAATACAATATTATATAAAGATGTATATTGG
Source organism: Peptococcia bacterium (assembly GCA_050951585.1). Lineage (GTDB taxonomy): Bacteria > Bacillota > Peptococcia > DRI-13 > DTU073 > UBA3937. The sequence goes on from JBMNJI010000017.1 coordinate 26,301, forward strand.
AAAGTATAATTAACGGAGGTAAAGTGCTTGTTCGGTAAGATTATTTTCGTGACGGCTCTTTTAGCCGGCTTGTCCTTCCTGGTTTTTAAACTGAATTATCATTTTCATATGCTGCAATTGAATTCATATATGAACGGTCGCTATTTATTGTGGCTCAGACGAAATCCCGGCAAGGCATTCCGCCCCGTGGATTTTCTGCCCTTTTTTGTTCTTCTGCCGTTTGTGCTGCGGCTTTTGGCTCCTGAGACGGAAACGGCCGGGATACTGCCGGTCGTCTTGTATGCGGCCTTTGGAGCAGTATCGCTCGGCTTAATCTTTTTTCGGGAAAAAACGAAAGCGAAAAAGAAGATCAAATATACGGCCAGGGTGAAGAGACTGTTTACCGCCGCCGCGTTGTTGTGCCTCCTCCTTTTCGGGGTGCTGTGGCAACTTCAGGCGGAGCCTTTGCTCTTCCTTTTGCTGGTGGGCTTCTTGCAGCCTTTTGTGGCCGGACTGGTTTTCGTCAGCAATATCATCCTTATCCCTGTGGAAAAAGGCATCAACTATTATTATTTCCGGGATGCCCAGAAAAAAGTGCAGGCCATGCCCCATTTAAAAGTAATCGGCCTTACCGGCAGTTATGGGAAAACCAGCACGAAACATATCGTGCAGAAAATCTTGTCCCAGAAATATAACGTGCTGATGACGCCCGGTAGCTATAACACGACCATGGGGGTTATTCTGACCATCCGGCAAAACTTGAGTCCGCTTCATGACTTCTTTATCATGGAGATGGGGGCGAAAAAGCCCGGCGATATTACGGAGATTTGTCAATTGGTGCAGCCGGACTACGGGATTTTAACGTCGATTGGGCCACAACATCTGGAGACTTTTCAGACGATCGAGAACGTGCAAAAAACCAAATTTGAATTAATCCGGGCTCTGCCTTCCGCAGGGTTTGCCGTGGTGAATGGGGATGATGCCTGCATCGCGGCAGGCAGGGAACGATACGGGAACAAGGAGCTCCGTTATATTTCCTATGGAATTGCCGAGGACGAGAGCGCGGCTGTGGGTGCGGAGGAACCGTGCGGCACGGCCAAGACCGCTTTTGCGGAGAAACCGGCGCAGAAGGTGCAGTTCAGAGCAACAAAGATCAGTTATTCCGAAAATGGAACGGAGTTCACGGTTGTGCGCAGCGGGGCTGGGGAAGAACAGGAATATTCTTTCCGCACCGGCTTGCTGGGGCAACACAACCTGTACAATATTTTGGCCGGGATTTCCCTTGCCTTTACCCTCGGCATGGACTATAAAGCGATTTATGCGGGCGTAAAAGACCTTACCCCCATTGAGCACCGTTTGCAGATCAAACGCCAGCACGATTATGTGCTGATTGATGACGCCTATAATGCCAACCCTGTCGGGACGCGCATGGCCCTGGAGGTTTTGCGGCTCATCAGCGGCAATAAAAAAATTCTCATTACGCCCGGCATGATTGAATTGGGCAGTCAGGAATACGAGTTGAATAAGGCTTTTGCCCGGCAGGCGGCCGAGGTTTGTGACTATATTCTGCTGGTCGGCGAAAAACGCACCCAACCCTTGCAGGATGGCTTGCGGGAGGCAAATTATCCGCCGGAAAAATATACGGTGGTCAAGGATATTTTCACGGCTTTTGCTCACCTGGAGAAGATTCGGGAGAAGAATGACGTCGTCTTAATTGAGAATGATTTAACCGACGATTATGATGAGTAGAAGCACGAAAAAGGAAGTGAACAGTGAGAGCAGGAAGTGGGTCGTGTGAAATAAATAGTGGGAAGAAGATGGGAGGTCGGATTGAATTGAAAATTAAAGTAGGGGTGTTTTTCGGGGGGAAATCAACTGAGCACGAAGTGTCGGTCATTTCGGGAATTCAGGCCGCACATAGCTTAGATAAGGAAAAATATGAGGCAGTGCCTGTCTATGTGACCAAACAGGGGACTTTTTATACTGGGGCGGAGCTCCTGGATATTACCGAGTATAAAGATATGGAGGCACTATTACACAAAGCCACGCCGGTAGCCATCATCAGGGATCAGGAGCAAAATAAGGTTTTCCTTTATAAGTATCCCTTCGGGCTCTTTAAGAAGCCCCTTGCTTATCTGGATGTGATTCTGCCGGTGATGCATGGCAATCTCGGCGAAAACGGCGCGTTCCAGGGCTTTTTTGAGGTGCTGGACATCCCTTATGCCGAATGTGGGGTCCTTCCTTCTGCCGTGGGCATGGATAAGGTGATCACGAAATATGTCCTGCGCAGTGCCGGTATCCCGGTAATCGACTGGTACAGCTTTTACGGTCATGACTGGCTCACTGACGAGACCAGGCTCATCGAGGAAATGGAGGAGCAGATCGGCTACCCCTTAATTGTGAAGCCGGCGACAGGTGGCTCCAGCATTGGCATTTCCATTGTCCATAACCGGCAGGAGCTCAAAGACGGGGTGGAATTAGCCCGCTCCATGGCGGAAAAGATTATTGTGGAAAAACTGGTGCAGAATATTAAGGAGGTCAACTGTTCGGTGCTTGGAGACAGTGAGGATGCGGAGGCTTCTGTCTGCGAAGAGCCGGTCAGCAGCAAGGATATCCTCTCCTTTGACGATAAGTATAGCAACAACAGCACCAAAGGGATGTCGGGCGCGAAAAGAAAGATTCCGGCCGATATATCCGCGGAGATGGCCGGTGTCATTCAGGATCTCTCCCGGATTGTCTTTAATCTTTTAGGTTGTAAAGGCGTAATTCGCATTGATTATATTATTGATCAGGACACCAATCAGGTTTACCTGAATGAGCTGAATACCATCCCCGGTTCGTTGGCTTTTTATCTCTGGGAGAACAGTGAGCTTACCTACGCCGGGCTCCTGGATCAATTGCTGACAATGGCGATTCGTCATCACCAGAAGGCGAACGCGTTAACCTATTCCTACGAGAACAATCTTTTCAATTCGGGGATCCAGGGCTTCAAGAAATAGCAGGCTAAAGGGAATATTGCAAACCATACGACAAAGTGGAAATAAAAGGAAACAAGGTAAGATTGGGCGAAAAAAAGATTATGGAAGCGTTTTCTAAATATATAGGGAAATAGTGTCAGAAAAAAATATGGGTTAGTTTTAGAAAAAAGGGCAGTGCCAGAAACGGCGCGGCCCTTTCTTTATGGGCATTTGCGGGCGACAAGGACAAAGGGAGAAAAATATTTGACAAATTCCAGTAAATGACAAAGTTTACAAATACCATCATGTATAATACGGGGTGTGAGTATTTTTTTGATTTACGTAAGGCGCGCTACGTCAGTCAAAAAAAGGAGGCGATCGGTAAGAGAATTCTGTTAAAGGATTTAACAGGACAGCAAAAGTTGATGCAATCTTTTTACTGAAAAAATAGGAATTGAAGGGAGTAATGAAAATGAAAAAAACAAGAATGTTACTTGCTACTCTGGTTTGTGCTGTAATGCTGATGGGCGTTGGCTACGCCGCATGGTCTGATTCGGTTACTTTGGCAGGAACGGTGAATACCGGGGAACTGAATGTACGTTTTGAAAATACTCAGTTGAAACCATTTGTTCCGAAGACATATGCCTCTGGCTATGCGACCGCAGTTTTCAACAATCTTGAAGACGATTATATTCAGTTCACTTTTGATAAATTCCACCCCGGAGTCGTTGGCGTTGTTGATGTAGCCGTTAAAAATGTCGGTGATTTTCCGGCTAAATTAGCCGATGCTACTGTAACTATCACGGGCGATGAAGCGTTAAAAGATGATATTTACGTACAGGCTTTGTATTACAAATTGGGTGCAAACGGTTGGCCTGTCGTGGGCTCAGCTGGCGCTACCCCATATGTTCGTTTAAATCAATTGGAGAGTACTTTAGAAAATCTTTTACGTTCTTTTGAATTGGCACCCGGGGAATCAATTGTATTTGGTGTTCCGGAAGGCGAAGAATCAACTCTTGATTTAAACAATGACGGTGTAAATGAAGAGTGCTTTATCTTCTACTTTGACTATGATTCCGGTAATGAAACAATGGATAAGACCCTCACTATCGATTTAGAGATGGATTGGGAAATTGCGTAATCACTAATACGGCGCTGAATTGTATTATCATCTTCCCTATTGCGACATGGTTCGCGTGGGGGATGGTGTATAATACAGTCAAGTTTATAGCAATGCCGAATTGGTAATAATTTAGCAGGATGGGCATTAGTGAAGGTAATTCTAATCTGTGTCCATCCTGCTTAAATTAAAAAACCACCTGTTATAATAATGTTTTAATGAAAGAAATACCTAACGATGGAGGTCTGTTGGGATGAGAAAATATATTGCAGTTATATTATTTTGTGCGTTTTTCAGTTTAATGGCGATGCCCGGGGTATTTTCTGCCTGGAATCAGGAGTTGAAGATGCGGGGAGAGTTTATTATCAAAGCTAAGCCCAACGGGCTATCTAACGCTGCTTTAGAAGCGGGTAAAGGATCGTTGGCGCGGGAAGCAATTACTGCTCCGTCGGAAATACTGCCGGCAGCACCCGGAACAGAGGGTGGTTCTGATCCGGAAGGCGACGGAATCATAGAAACACCCATTGAGGGTAAAGAGGAAACACCTCTTGAGGGCGGAGATCTCGAAGAAACAGACGGAACAGTTGAGTCTGAAGAAGAGGAAGTAGTAGACGGGGAAACAACAAGTGGGGATTCCGCTAGCAATGATAATGGAAACGAGCCAGGTAATAATAACACGGCAAATGAGTCGGGTGACGATACGGATAATATAGATAACAAGCCAAGTGACGATGAGAAAAGTGCGGACGAGCCCGTTGATGATAAGAATGGGCAGAGTGCAGAGCCGAAAAGTGACAAAGATGAAGATAAGACTGAGCGAGATACAACAGGCGGTTCAACCGCGACAGAATCCGGTGGAGGTAATGACACCTCGTCCGGGGGAGAAACAGGCGGCTCCGCTTCCAGTGACCAATCTGAAGATGAATAAAGGCGGCAGAAGGCATGATCAATAAAGCAAGTACTTTCGGTGGTATGGCGTTCAGGCGCTGGCTTTTGCTGGGGATGCTCATTATAATGATCATCCTGACAAATACCGGACTGGTTCCTTTCGCCAACCATCTTTATTTTATCTATTATATACGGCCTCTGTTGTGGCTGGGGATTGCCTGGACCGTGTATTTGTTTCCGCGCACCAGAGCCGCCGGTCGCCTGAGTTTAAGACGTTTTATCATCAATATGGCGATTGGGGCGGCAGTTGTTAATATTCTCTTTATGATGGTTGGCGGGATGATTGTTGGCTTGGGCAAAAGCCCATACTCTTTTGGGCCAATCACTTCTACGGTAAATTTTTTCTATATTGCCGGTTTTACGCTGGGGGTCGAAGCGGCACGGGCATATTTGATTAATGGCTACAAGGGAAAACACACAGGGCCGGTCATTGCTTTGCTGAGTCTTTTTTTTGTTTTTACGGACCTTTCTTTGCGGGAAATTCTGAATCTTAAAGCAGGTTTTTCAATGGTACAATATTTTGGCGGTACTTTTTGCCCGGCTTTTGCGGAAAGCTTGCTTACCTCTTATTTTGCCTATTTGGGCGGTTTTGTACCGGCGGCTGTTTTTCACGGAATTTTACTGGCTTTTGAATGGTTTTCGCCTATCTTGCCGGATTTAACCTGGCCGATGAAAACATTTCTTGGTTGTTTTATCCCTACTTTTACTTTGCTTTTTGTCCGGCATCTCTATTTTTTGCAGGCGCGTATTCTGAAAAGAACTACTACAGAAAGTGAAGAATTATTCGGCTGGTTATTGACAAGCGTAATTCTCGGTAGCCATGATCTGGTTTGCCGTAGGGATTTTTCCGGTCTATCCTTCCGTCATCGTCACGGGGAGTATGGAACCACAGATCAAACCGGGGGATATTGTGCTGGTGCAAAAGATTGACGGTGAAGAAGCCCGGCTTGGTGATGTGATTCAGTTTTTACAACCGGAAGAGAAGATCAGCATTACGCACCGGGTGATTGCGGTAAATGAAGAAGGGACAAGGAGTCTTACGACCAAAGGAGATAATAACTCAACTGCGGATAGCGAGCCGGTGACGATGTCCCAGGTAAAAGGGAAAGTAATTAAGGTAGTGCCCAAAATCGGCTGGTTTACACTTTTCTTGAGGAGTAATCAACCGATTCCGGCCGGAGTGACCAATTAGAAGGAGTGCGGGAGCTATGATATGTATGAAAAAGATGATCAATTCGAAAATGACCATGCCGCAGAATGTAAGACTTTTTCTGTGTATTGCCGTAACTGTAACATTGGCGGTTTTATTAGTCACGCTGGGGCTAAAATTGTCGGCATCCAATGTGGTGAAAGAGGAAGTGCCCCGGTATCAGTATCACCATAAAGGGGATATTCAGTATCAGGTGAAGGTACGGGATAATCTACTTTATAAAGATAACGTCCTGGGGATGGGGATGGTTTACCCGACCGCCTATGCGGAACAGCTACTGGCCAAGGTTGTCTACCAATATAACGGCGATAAACCCGGTGAGCTCACGGGACAGTATCGGGTAACGGCCACCATTGAAGGGGTTCAGCAGGAAGAAAAGGCGGAAAAGATTCTCTGGAGTAAGGAGTATTCCCTCGTACCGGAAACCGCCTTCCAAAGTGCGGAAGGACAGCTGCAACTGGAGAAGGAATTGGTGATTCCTTTTTCGACATATAACAATTTTGCTTTACAGGTCCAAGAAGACTCGGGGATCATCTCCAGCGTAAGACTGAGGGTGGATTGGCAGATTAATACCCAGGTGCAGACTGAGCATGGGGTGGTGCAGGAAGAACTATCACCAGGCTTCACTCTGCCTTTATGCAACAGGTATTTTGAGGTTGGCGGATCTTTATCGCAGGAAAAGGAGGGGGCTTTAACCGAGACGGTTACCAAAACCGTTCCCGTCAACAAGACGGTGGTGATGGGCCTCGAAGGCGGTGCGATTTTGTGCCTGCTCCTGTTATTATGGTTATGGCTCTTTACAAAGGGTGCGCGGCCTGATGAATATTCGAGGCTCGTTAAACAAATATTTAAGAAATATGAAGAGAGGCTGGTCGCTTTGGAGCAGGAACTGCCGATCGGTCCGACCGGTAGTGTCGGAAAGGAAATGTTTATCCGGGTTAAATCAATTGAGGATTTAGTCCTGGTTGCCGATGAAATCAGCCGCCCGGTCTATTATTTGAAGCGGGGACTGGCGGGAGAGAAAGGTTTCACCTTTTATGTCATCAGTGATACAAAAGTAGTTTCTTACGAAATTAAGCCGACAGAGCATTCGCAGGCTAAGCAAATTAAGAAAAAGGGAAGCGTTACGGAAAGTATCTGATGAAAGCAGCTTTGCAAAGTATCCTTCGTACCGGACTGGTGCGGGGGATCCTTTTTTATGTCCATCTCTATATTGTCCAAGATGGAGAAAGTAGTAATCTTAGCAATAGCTTATAAAGAAGTGAATAATTGTCGAAAGACTTTCTACCGATGTGTTGTAAATATACTGAAAAAGCAGTTTATTTATAAAATGTTGTATAATATATTCATAAAACGAAAACAGAAGACGCAGACCGGCACAACGAGCATAACCGAAGAAACCGAAGAACAGCAAACCCCGGAAGAAGAGGGACAAGCTGACAACCAGGCAAGTAACGATGATTCCGGACTAGCCGATAACCACAAAAAACCAGGCAGTACTGGATATGACAATATTCAATGGGGAGAATTTATAAAATGGCTACTTTCAAATCTTTCGAAATTGGCATTGTTGCGATTAATCTAATCACCTTTTTTCTCTGCGGCCTCGATAAGTATAAAGCACAGCGGGGGCTGTGGCGGATTCCGGAAAAGAGCTTTCTGCTTATGGCTGCCGCCTTCGGGGCGGGTGGTATCCTGGTTGGGATGAAGGTATTCCGCCATAAG
>JBMNJI010000018.1:0-15595 GCA_050951585.1 Peptococcia bacterium
GCGTAAAAAGTTCGCCGAATTCGACATGGAGCTTCCTGAGGAAAAGGCCAAGCAACTGCTGGAAAGCGTTAGGAAGCATGCTATTGAGTTAAAAAGACCTTTGTTTGACAAAGAATTAGTGCAGTTATATTATGAATTGGAAGACTGAAAAGATTATAGGCTTCAAAGCAGCATAGGGGGTAGCGTTGTGGGGGAAAACGTCAGAGCAGAGAGTAGACAAGCAAAAAATCTGGCCTACAAAATTATTGAAAGCCATTTAGTGAAGGGTGAGATGGTCCCGGGCAAAGAAATCGCGATCACGATTGATCAGACCCTTACTCAGGATACCACAGGAACAATGGCTTATCTGGAGTTTGAGGCTCTTGGCTTGCCACGGGTCAGGACAAAGCGTTCAGTAGCGTATGTTGATCATAATACTTTGCAGACCGGGTTTGAAAACGCCGATGACCATCGCTTTATTCAAACGGCGGCGGCAAAATACGGACTTTATTTTTCCCGTCCGGGCAATGGGATTTGTCATCAGGTGCATTTGGAGCGTTTTACTGTTCCCGGGCAGACTTTGTTGGGGTCTGATAGCCACACTCCCACGGGTGGAGCGATGGGGATGATCGCCATCGGGGCAGGTGGCATGGATGTTGCGGTAGCCATGGGCGGCGGTCCGTATTATTTGAATATGCCTCAGGTGGTGAATGTCAAATTAAGCGGAAGATTGCAACCCTGGGTTAGTGCCAAGGATATTATTTTAGAGCTTTTATCGCGCCTTTCCGTCAAAGGCGGGGTTGGAAGGATTTTTGAGTATTCCGGAGAAGCTTTGCAATATCTTTCTGTTCCGGAGCGAGCAACCATCACGAATATGGGAGCGGAGTTAGGAGCCACCACTTCGCTTTTTCCCAGTGATGAGGTGACCCAGCGTTTCCTCAGGTCACAGGGCCGGGAAGCGGATTGGGTGCCTTTAGCGGCTGATGAAGGTGCTGTTTACGATCAGGTCATCGAGATCGATTTAAATGAGTTGGAGCCCTTGGTTGCTTGTCCGCATAGCCCGGACAACATCATGAAAGTCAGGGAGCTTCCCAAAACAAAAGTGAATCAGGTTTGTATTGGCAGCTGCACAAATTCCTCAATGGCGGATTTGCTGAAGGTGGCGGCGATCTTAAAGGGTAACACAGTTCCGGCTGATGTTAGTTTGGTTATTTCGCCCGGTTCCCGGCAGGTTTTAACGATGCTGGCGGAAAAAGGAGCCCTGGCGGAAATGATTAAAGCGGGCGCCCGGATTCTCGAGTGTGCTTGTGGGCCTTGTATCGGAATGGGGCAGGCCCCGGCTACGGGAGCAGTGTCTTTACGGACCTTTAATCGGAATTTTTACGGGAGAAGCGGAACCACCAGTGCAAGCGTGTACTTATGCAGCCCCGAGGTAGCGGCGATTTCGGCCTTGCATGGTGAAATAACTGATCCGTGCAGCTATGAGCCAATTGAAATTGTCGCACCGGAAAGAATTGTGATTAATGATAACATGATCGTGCCCCCATTACCGGCGGGAGAAGCGGCCAAGGTGGAACTGGTGAAAGGGCCTAATATTAAATCTTTTCCGCAGAATAAGGCGTTACCGGAAACCCTTGCCGGATCGGTGCTCCTTGTGATGGAGGATAATATCACGACAGATCATATTATGCCTTCGCCGGCGCATCTTTTACCTTTGCGTTCGAATATACCGGCGCTGGCGGATCATTGTCTTGAGCCCGTGGATAGTACCTTCGCGGCTAGAGCGCAGGAAAGAGGAGGCGGTTTTTTGGTTGCCGGCGAGAACTACGGGCAGGGTTCCAGTAGGGAACACGCGGCCCTGGCCCCGCTTTATCTGGGGATTAAAGGGGTTATTGCCCTTTCCTTTGCGCGTATTCACAAGGCTAATCTGCTGAACTCCGGCATCCTGCCGCTTACTTTTATCGATAAAGAGGACTATGGCCGGATCGCCCAGGATGATGAAATATTACTGGAAGACTTACACCGGCAGATTGCGGACGGAGATACGCTTGTGGTGCAGAATAAAACGAAGGGCTATTCCTTCAAGGTAAAGCTGGAGGCTTCCCCTCGTCAGATTCAGGTTCTGTTAGCCGGAGGGCTTTTGGCTTATACGAAGGCGCAGGCGGAGCAGGCAGAAAATTAAAGACCAACGGGTATTAAAGCCCGACAAGTAAACAATAAAGAGCCAAGGGTAGAAAGGGAAAGCGGGGGACATAGAGAAATGAGTTTGAAAATTACCATGCACAATCCCCTGGTGGAGCTCGACGGGGATGAAATGACGCGCATTATTTGGCAACAGATCAAGGAGATATTGCTGACCCCGTTTGTGGATTTAAAGACGGAGTACTATGATTTAGGTCTGGGCAACAGGGAAAAGACAGCGGATCAAATTACCATCGAAGCGGCCCAGGCCGTGATAGAATATGGAGTAGGGGTAAAGTGTGCAACGATTACCCCCAATGCCCAACGGGTCAAGGAATACAACCTGCGGGAAATGTATAAGAGTCCGAACGGTACGATTCGGGCGATTCTTGACGGGACTGTTTTTCGCAAGCCGATTTTAGTGAAGAATATCCATCCACTGGTGAAAAACTGGCAAAAACCGATTACGATTGCCCGTCATGCCTATGGAGATATTTATAAGGATGTGGAATTGCGGGTTTTGCGGCCCGGAAAAGTAGAACTTGTCTACACCACGGACGAAGGTGCCACGGAGAAGAAGCTGGTGCATGATTTTCAGGGCGCGGGCGTGGTTATGGGGATGCATAACCTCGATAAATCCATTGAGAGTTTTGCCCGTTCCTGTTTTACGTATGCGCTGGATCAAAGGCAGGATTTGTGGTTTTCAGCCAAGGATACCATCTCCAAAACCTATGACCATACCTTTAAGGATATTTTCCAGGTGATTTTTGAGCGGGAATATCAGGAGCGCTTTGCCGCCATCGGCATTAAATATTTTTATACCCTGATTGATGATGCGGTGGCGCGGATCATGCGGTCGGAAGGCGGGATGGTTTGGGCCTGCAAAAACTACGACGGCGATGTCATGTCTGATATGATCGCTTCGGCTTTTGGCAGTTTGGCGATGATGACTTCTGTGCTGGTCTCACCGCAGGGACAGTTTTTATATGAGGCGGCACACGGCACGGTTCAAAGGCATTATTATAAGCATCTGCAGGGTGAAGAAACCTCCACGAATTCGATGGCGACAATCTTTGCTTGGAGTGGGGCCTTGGCCAAATGCGGGGAAAAAGATAACCTTCCTCAGTTGGTCTCTTTCGCCCGTTCGTTGGAAGAGGCGGCCTTAAGAACCATCGAGGAAGGCTATATGACTAAGGATTTGGCGGCCATTGCCGAAGGGCCGGTCCAAAAGGTTGTGAATACAACGCAGTTTCTGGAAGAGGTTCGCTCTCGCCTGGAGACAATGCTGTAGACTGGTAAGAGCGCCTGCCCGAACAGTATTGGCAACAGTATGGCAAAGTATTGGCAGGCAATCAGAAGATCTTCTTTTTCGCCAGGTAATAGACACCGGCTAGCGAGAGAAGCGCCGAGATCATTACGGCGAAAGCAAAACCGTGAGGCGATGCTTGAAAAGGGACAGGTACATTCATCCCGAAAAAGCTGGCCACCATGGTAGGCAGAGCCAGGATAATTGTGACAATAGCCAGGAATTTCATGACGATGTTGAGGTTGTTGGAAATGACCGAGGCAAAAGCGTCCATGGTACCACTTAAAATATTGCTGTAAATATGGGCCATTTCGATGGCCTGTTTATTTTCGATGATTACATCTTCCAATAAGTCCTCATCTTCTTCATACATTTTGATTACTTTGCCCCTGAGCAGTTTTTCCAATACTGTTTCGTTTGAGCGGAGTGAAGTGGTGAAGTAGACGAGGGCTTTTTCTAAATTAAGCAGCTTGATTAATTCTTTATTCCGCATCGATTTATGCAGTTCCAATTCTAATTCCGTAGATTTTTTATCAATTTCGCGGAGGTATTTTAGGTAGAGTGAGGCGTTTTTATAGAGAATCTGAAAAAGGAAACGGGTTTTCTTATATGTGGCAATGCCTCTGACCTTTTTTTGGTGAAAATCCTTTAAAAGGTCTAAATCATATAAACAGACGGTGACAATGAAGCTGTCCGTCTGAATAATGCCCAGCGGAATGGTGTCATATCCCGCGCCCGTGTTTTTTTCCACGGGCACATCAATAATCGTGAGCAGTTGATTGTCTTCAAATTCCACGTGGGGACGTTCCTCATCATCGAGGGGATAGCGGATAAAGTCGGCAAAGATGCCCGTTGTCTGCCCAACCGTATTGATTTCTTCCTCCGTGGGATTAATGAGCTTAATCCAACAGCCTTTTTCAAAGCTGTTAATTTGCAGTACTTCATTATCTTGCGGGCTAAGATAGATCGTGAGCATTGGCGTCCCCTCCTCAACGATTATTATATGACAAAAATGAAGGTAAAGGAACAAAAATACCGGGAAACCAGTCAGAATATTAGACAAGCAATATTAATATAGAATAGATATTGAAATAAGGTTAAAGGAGAGTGGTCTCGTGAAAAGAAAAAACAATCGGAATTCTTTTGTTGCCATAATGTGTCTTGCAGGAATAGTATTACTATTTTTCCTTGGGTATACGATCGGAAAAAATCAGCAAGGGGACCAGTCGGAACAAAACCGGCAAGCGTACGGCGATACCCAAAACCCAGGGGATGAGCAGGAAAAGGAACAAGCGGGTACAAATAACGAAGATGCATCAGGAAATGATGAAAATGACTCTGCTGTTACTGGTAAGGGAGAAAGTTTAGCCGGAATTGCTTTAGGTGCGGCGAAGGAAGAGGTCGTGCAAAAATTAGGGGATAATTATGACGAAGAGTACCATGAGGAAGGAGCCTATTACGGAGAATCATATTATTTCTGGGAATATCCGCAGGGAATAAGATTATTAATTGGGGCAAATACCAATAAGGTATTACAAATATTCGTCACATCGCCGGATTATGTTACTGCCTTAGGAGCAAAGGTCGGTGATACTTATCAGGATGTTCGGGCGAAGTACGAGGGAAAATACGCTGTTCCCGAGAGTAGACATGGGAGCGGCAGATTAGAAGGCTGGTATGAATTACCGAACTACGACGTGATTATCTTTGATTTTGATTTAGAGGATGACTCGGTCTTTAATCTTGAGGTGCAGCCTGATTCGCAGGTAGAACAGATTATCCTGACGAACTGGAACTACCTCGATTAGGTGAAAGGTAAGCTAAAAAATCAATACCAATAGCTTTTTCACACTTCTAATATATTCGGACAGTCTCCCAGGGGTGCATATAAAAAAAGGAACACTAGGACACCTTGTAGAAGATATTAATCCTGGGTTAAACTGTAGTTAGCGGTTATCTTTCAGTAAAATGCTGGGCAAATGAATGGAAAGCGGGAAGAGGGCACATGGAGTTTTATTTAATTTTCGCCGTAATCCTGGTAATATACGGCGGGCTGAATTATAGTATCGGGGTTTGGTTATGGAATCATCTTTTCAGCAAGCTACCGCTCTTTAGCTATAAGGGATATCTGTTTATTTTCTCCCTGCTGGTGGCGGTAAGTCTAATTGGCGTGATCTGGAATCGGGCCTTACCTGGTTTTTTGCAGGATGTTCTCTATTTCATTGCTTCGTACTGGTTACTAGCAGTAATGTATTTTTCGCTCCTGATTGTGCTTGTGAAACTAATCATGCTCCTCAATCGGTGGCTGGGGCTTATTCCGGCGCGAATTATTGACAGCTCCCTGATTGGGCTGCTGGTTGTTGTGACGGTCGTTGCGCTGTTTGTCTATGGCACAATTAATGCCGGAACGATCAGAGTGACTGAATACTCACTCAACATCCCGAAACAGGCCGGTGAGCTGGAAGAACTGCAGATTGCCTTCTTATCGGATCTTCATCTGAGCGATTTTACCGATAGTCGTTTGAAAGAGGTAGTAGAGACAATCAATCAACTGGATCCCGATCTTGTTTTGCTTGCCGGAGATATCATTGATTCCAACCGGGGCACGCAACCGACCGACGTGAAGGAGATGCAGAGCTATTTTCAAAAAATAAGAAGCAAATACGGGACTTTTGCTTCTTTGGGGAATCACGATTATGACCACTGGAGTGGGACAGCGGAACGGGTAGAACGCTTTCAGGAAGCGGGAGTAACCGTACTACGGGACACCGGGATGAAGATTGCCGATAGTTTTTACCTGATCGGACGGGAGGATATATCCTATGAAAGAAGGGGGCGGTCACGCCAGACGCTGTCCACCCTGATGCAAGGGATCGAGCAGGAGCTTCCCGTGATCGTCCTGGATCATCAGCCGGTGAATATTGCGGAGCCGAAAGAAGCAGGAGTTGATCTGCAGCTATCAGGCCATACGCATCATGGGCAGGTGTTCCCCGCAAATCTTTTTACCAACAAATTGTTTGAAGTTGATTATGGCTATTTACAAAAAGATCAGCTGCAGGTGATTGTCTCAAGCGGGGCAAGGACTTGGGGCCCGCCGATGCGTATTGGCAGTCGTTGTGAAGTAGTCCACCTCACAGTCAGTTTTCGTATGGAATAATTAGCCGGTAATAATTGAAATAATATATGTAGATAGGAGATGGAGCAATGGATTCGTTCAGGTACTACAATCCGGTCAGAGTTTATTTCGGGGAAAATGCGGTAAGCAAATTAAAACGGGAGCTGCCTAAATATGGCGAAAAGGTTCTGCTTACCTATGGCGGCGGCAGTATCAAAAGAAACGGCATTTATGATGCCGTGAAGCAAACCCTGCTTGATGCGGGCAAGAAGGTTTTTGAGCTTTCCGGGATTATGCCCAATCCACGCACCGAAAAGGTTTATGAAGGAATCGAAATTTGTAAAAGAGAGGGAATAGATTTAATTCTGGCCGTAGGCGGCGGCAGTGTCATTGACTGTACCAAGGCCATTGCCATTGGCTGTAAAACAGAGAAGGATTTTTGGGAGGCATTTTTTGTTTCGCATGAAAAGCCGACCGCTGCGCTACCTTTTGGGGTTGTCCTTACTGTGGCAGCCACGGGCAGTGAACGGGACAATGTAGCGGTGATCACCAATTGGGCGGATAAGGCCAAGGTGGCTTATGGGCACGAGCTGATGTATGCGCAGTTTGCCATTCTTGATCCTACCTATACATATTCCTTACCGCAGGAACAGTTGATTTACGGTAGTGTCGATATTCTTTCCCATGTTTTTGAGGTGTATTTCTCCCGTGATGACAAAAATAATGTCTCTGATGATTTAGCCGAAGCAGTGATGAAAAATATCATGGCCAATCTTAATGTGGCCCTGGATAATCCCCAAGATTATGTGGCCCGTTCCAATCTGATGTGGGACAGCTCTCTCGCCATTAGCGGATTGCTTAGTTTAGGCAAAGAAACGGATTGGCAGGCGCACGAAATTGAGCATGCCATGTCGGCTTTGTTTGATATCCCTCACGGTGCCGGATTGGCGGTGGTGCATCCCAACTATCTCAAGTATATTTACAAAAAGGCCCCGGAGAAGTTTGCCCGTTATGCGGTCAACATCTGGCATATCAGTCCCGCCGGGAAGACTACGGAGAAGCTGGCGCTGGAAGGGATTGAAGCAACAGGGCAGTATTTCCGGGAAATTGGAGCCCCCACTACCCTTGGGGAGGTGGGTATTCAGGAGGCGGACATTGATCAGATTGCGGAAAAAACCCTGCTTGTACGGGGCAGTTATGCTCAGATGACCGCTTTGGACATTAAGAAGATCTTAAAAATGTGTCTGTAAATGAAATTCGGCAATTGCATAGTTGAGTAAAGTATAAATGATGGCCACCGGTTGAACGGTAGGCCATCATTTTCTTTATGCGGCAGGCTTCTATTTGCGGGTGAATTGTAACCGCTGAAAATTCACGTATAATCCGCCAAGTGGACGAATATATTTTTAAGAAAAGACAAGTAGAAGGTAGAAAGGCAGTAATGCAATTGATTAACTATGATGATAGTGAAAAAAACACGAAGAACAATCCAAGAATAAGCACGGCCAAGGTTAATAGTGCGGTTGTTATCCCGGCCTTAAATCCTGTACCGGAGTTGGTCGGGCTGGTAAAAGAACTGTTGGCGCAGGGGATAGCACAGGTCATTGTGGTGAATGACGGGAGCGACAGTACATATCACCATATATTTGAGACTTTAAAAGGAATGGAATGTTGCACTGTGCTTACGCATGGGGCGAATCGCGGCAAGGGCGCCGCTTTAAAAACCGCGTTTCGCTATTTTACAAAGCATTACGGGGATTTGGATGGCGTGGTGACGGCTGATGCCGACGGGCAACACACCACAGAAGATATCTACCGCATCGCCAGGCGCTTGTCTCTGCCAGAAAAAGCGTTGATTCTGGGCGTGCGTAATTTTCGGGAGAATAATGTGCCCAAACGCAGCTATTTAGGGAATACCGTAACCAGCCGAATTTTCTGGTTGCTCTATGGGCAATATTTACATGATACACAGACCGGTCTTCGGGGGATACCGTCCAGTGAACTGGGCTGGATGGCGGAGATAAAAGGCGAACGATACGATTATGAAGTAAATATGTTGATTCAGGCGAGATTCCATGATCTACGCTTATCTTTGGTGCCCATCAAGACACTGTATTTTGATAATAATGCCGGTTCACATTACCGTACGGTCAAGGATTCGCTCCGTATTTTTGGCAGCCTTATTTCCGGCCTGATCGAGTATGCCAAAATGCTCATTGTGTCCGGAGTGCTGGATTTGGGATGCTTTTTTGTGTTGTATAGTACTGTTTTCACCGCAATTTCAGCCCCCGTACGCATTTTTACCAGTACTTTACTGGCCCGCCTGTTGTCATCTTTCTGTAATTATGCTTTAAACAGGCGGATAATTTTTGCGGATACCGGTAGACTTGCCTGTTCAGCACTGCGGTACTATATATTATGGGTTTTTTTGCTGCTGAGCTCTTACGGGTTAGTATATTCATTCAGCTTATTCTGGCCTGTTAATGTAACCATCATTAAACTCACGGTGGATTTTCTCTTAGGATTTATCAGCTATCAGTTTCAGCTACGTTGGGTCTTTCGGACTAAAGATAAAAGCGATGCTTCTTTTCCTCCGGGTATCAAGCGTCGTTTTTGGTTTAGTAAGGTGGGAAGTGCATGGAACTATCTTGCGGGAAGCGAGAGAAGAGAGATGAGCAAAAATGAAAGAGATTATTTATGAATGGATCTTCTTGCTTTGCCGTTTTTTTGTCCGGTGTTTTTCCGGACGCTATCGCATCAGTTATCAAAAAGAGTCTCTGAAAACGGGGGCTGGGCCGGCCGTTTATGTTGTCCATCATCAGAATTTGCGGGGACCGGTTCTCAGTATCGCCTGGTTTGACAAACCTTTGCGTCCTTGGGTGCTTAGCGCATTATGCGACAGGGCAGGTTGTTTCCGCCAATATTATGGATATACCTTCACGAGCCGGTTCGGGTTGCCCAAATGGCTTGCCGCCGTGCTGGCCTATCCTTTATCCTTTGGCGTAGCGGGGTTAATGCGGGGGACAAGGGCCATTCCCGTTTTTCGCGGTTCAAGAGATATTGTCAGGACATTCAGAGAGAGTGTCGGCGCGTTGTCTGAGGGGCAAAATATTTTAATTGCTCCCGATATTGATTATCAAGATAGTGGCGCAAAAATGGGGGAAATGTATACCGGGTTTCTTGATCTTGAAAAGTTGTATTGGCGAAAAACGGGAAAACACCTGGCCTTTTTCCCTTTACACATCAGCAAACGCCAGCGGCAGATCATGGTGGGGAAGCCGGTTTATTTTCAGACGAAGGGCAGTTATCAAGAGGAAAAGCGAAAAGTATCTGCACAATTGAAACAAGAGTTTATAATTTTGGAAAAACAAGAAGGAAAATAGACTTGCAAAACAGAAATATCATATGGTATCATTCAAACATCGATTTAAGATTCTCAGTTTAAATTAAGGTTGATCATGTAAACTAAATGCATATGTATTGCTCAATCATGGAGGTGAAAACTGAGTCGATTAGAATATTCATGGAGTGTAACCCAAATACAAAGGTAAAAGGAGAGGTATCATGAAACGATTAATAAATCAAAAAAGAATATATGTGCTGATGTTGGTCTTGGCTTTTACTTTAATTCCTTTTTTATCTGCCTGTAATAAGGGCGGTTCCCCGGAAGTAGTTGCTCGGGTCGGGGAAGAAACTGTTACCAAAGATGAGTTATACAACCTTTTAGTCAAACAGAACGGACAAGCTGCTTTAAATACGTTGATTACGGAAAAAATCGTTGCTTTAGAAGCAGCTAAACAAAATATCAGCGTTTCTGAGGAAGAAGTGCAAAAAGAACTGGATATATCCATCGAACAAACTGGCGGCAAAGAGCAATTTGCGCAGGCTCTGGCGTATTATGGCTTTACGGAGGAGGATGTCAGAAAAAATATTAGGACGAATTTAACCATCAGAAAATTGATGGAACCCCAAATAACCATCACCGCAGAAGAAATGCAACAATATTTTAACGAAAACAAGACCAGTTTTGATACCCCGGAACAAGTGAAGGCAAGCCATATTTTGGTGGATAGCGAAGAAAAGGCCCTGGAAGTAAAAGAAAAAATAAATGCCGGGAATGATTTTGCGGAGTTAGCGAAGGAATATTCCACAGACGAGGGCAGCAAGAGCCAGGGCGGACAACTGGGCTATTTCCAAAGAGGTGATATGGCGCAACAATTTGAGGATGCGGCTTTTGCCTTAGAAGTAGGCGGGATTAGTGAACCGGTGGAAACGGGCTTCGGATATCATATTATTAAAGTAGAAGATAAGATAGCAGCAAAAGAAGCAAACTACGAAGACAGCAAGGATCAAGTAAAAGAGAATCTTATTCAACAAAAGATCCCGGAATTATTTAATACCTGGCTCCAGGAGAAAAATACGGAATATCAAGTGGAAACCTTATTAAACGAGAAGAAGTAAATATCTAATTGTTCAAGCCGGATGTGATGGATTATTAAAACATTAATGGGGCTGTGTCCAAACAAATTGTTGTTTAGACACAGCCCCATTTTCATTAGCATTGCGGAAAGCATTAGCTAGTATTCCAGATAGCTAGTTATTCCAGATTTAGTTTATTGCTGAGGATATGATTCGTGAGGGCGAAGCAGGCTGCGCTTAGTAGTCCGGTGAAGAGGATGCCATAAAGAAAGAACACTTGAATTAAGGTTATCAAATCGGGCATATTTTGCAGATATAGCTCGTGGGCTGACCAGGCAATTTCGGGAGTTGTTAGGCAGAGGAGGGAGAAAAGGATTTGGGTAAGAGTATTTAGTGCTATAAAGGCTCCGAAGGAGGCCAGTATTTTATGCCGGTTAAACAGGTGTCCGATGGCCATGGAAGCATATACGAGGACAATACCAAAGACTAAAGTAATTAGACTACCGATGATGATTTCCAAAGTAATTGTATAAAGCGATGCCCCGATCATTTCATAAAATGCATGGAAACCTTCTGCCAATAGACGCCAGCCTTCCATGAATACGCCTTTTTGATAAATGATAATAAGGATTGAGAAAAAAGCGACGGTTAGGCTTGCGATGATCCAGAATGTGGATACTACAAGCTTGCTGACAATCAGCTTCCATGTTTTTGTGGGCAAAGTGAACATTAAATAGCCTTCGTCGGAGAGTAGATTTCGATAGAATCTTTGCATCATTATGATCGTAGTCATGACGAACATTCCCACCATGATCATGATGTAGATCAGCATGCTGATGGCTGCCGGGAAACCCCAGGATTCCGGATTGGCAGGAGAAATGAGCTTATTGATTACGGCAAAGATCAGTAAGGAAAGAAAAAAGGGCAAGAGCAGTCTTCCGGTGGCTTTAAATTCATATTTGATCAGTTTCCTTAACATTTGAACACCTCCCTGAATAAAGCATCGACCGATTTGCCTTTTTGATCACGGATTTCGTCTACTGAGGAGGTCAAAACAACCTGACCTTGATTGAGGAAAACCACATAGTCTAAGATTTTCTCAATATCGGCAATAAGATGGGTCGAGATGATCATTGTGGCATTTTCGTTGTAGTTGCTAAGGATTGTTTCCAAAATGTAATCTCTCGCCGCGGGGTCAACTCCCCCGATCGGTTCATCCAAAAGATAAAGTTCGGCTTCACGGCTCATCACGAGAATTAACTGGACCTTTTCTTTTGTTCCTTTGGACATGGTTTTTAAGCGGTCCTGCGGGGCGATATTAAGTCTACCCAGCATATCGTATGCTTTTTCCGGATTAAAATTATCGTAGAAATCGGCAAAAAAATCGATGATTTGTTGCACACACATCCAATCATTTAAATAGGTTTTTTCCGGGAGATACGAGACAATTTTTTTCGTGTCGATACCCGGCTTTTTTCCATCAATGAGAATACTGCCTTCGGTGGGGGTTAATAGTTCATTGGCCAGCTTAAGAAGTGTGCTTTTTCCGCTACCGTTGGGACCAAGAAGGCCAATAATTTGCCCTCGTTCTATTTGCAGATTAATATTTGAGAGGGCCACCGTATGGCCGAATTTCTTTGTTAGATTATGACACTCTAAAATAGGGCTCATTTTTTCATCTCCTTTATCATTTCTTCAATTGTGGCTAAGAGTTCTTCCTGTTCAAAGCCCAACAGTTGCATTCTTTCAAGAAAGTCCAGGATTTGGCTCTGCGCCAGTTTGTTTTTAATTCTTTTTACCATGTCGGCATCCTCCGTGATCGAACGGCCGCTTGTACGGTGTGTAATAATGAGGCCGTCTTCCTCTAATTTTGCCAGTGCTTTTTGCATTGTATTGGGATTAACCGCAGCTTCCTGCGCCATATCCCGTACCGAAGGGAGGCGCGACCCTAATGGATAAAGGCCGGATAGTATTTTTAGTTCGATTTGCTCGATAAGTTGCGTGTAAATAGGTCTGTCGGATTTAAGTTCCCAAGGCATTCGTCCACCACCTCTTGCTACTTATTTGTATTATTGTATTAGCTAATTAATACAATAATACATCATGGCGAAATTTTGTCAAGAGAAATTTTATGAAAATATTTTCAATATAATTTTTTGCGCCTGCCTTGATATATAATTGAGTATATATTAATCTGTTTGGCGATAGCTTGAGAAGGGAATTAAGTTCTCTTCATGGAGATGATAATATGGAAGATTATACGGTTGTCGCTTTAGGCGATTCGCTAACATACGGCTACCCTTTTTCTCCGCAGGATTCCTGGGCGGAGGTTCTTCGTTTGGCAACCGGTTGGAAAGTGATTAATGCAGGGATTTCCGGTGATACCCTGGGGGATATGCAGAGACGTATACAGAGAGATGTCCTGGTGCATAAACCCGAACTAGTCATCCTGATGGGTGGAAGTAACGATGTCTACCAGGGCATCAGTCAACTGGTCATGGAGCAGAACTTCCTGCTGATTTGGGAAACCCTGGCGAAAAACGGAATCGCAGGATGGCTTGGCTTACCTTTGCCGGTTGCTGATGATTATGCCGAAGGGAAGCTTTCAGTTTGGCGTAATTGGTTAAAAGATTTTGGTCAACAAAAGAAGATTACCGTTGTCGACTTCTACAGGGATTTTGTTAGTGAAGAAGGGTGGATACGGAGTGATCTTTTCGTGGATGATTGTCATCCGACCATTGAAGGTTACCAGGTGATGGGGAAACGCATATTGACATTAATTAATGATTCCGAAAAATAACAACGACATTTGAGTGCGTGACATAAGGAGATGCAGTTTAATTGAACTGGAGACGTACATTAGGGATCTTGTGGGCATCAAACTTCTTTTGTGCCGCCGGTTTTAGTATGGTGATTCCATTTCTTCCTTTATATATTGAGGAGCTTGGGATACGGCAGTTACATGAGATAGAATTATGGTCAGGGTGGGTATTTTCGATCACTTTTATTACCGCTGTAATCTTTCAACCAATCTGGGGGAGACTTGCGGATAAGCAGGGACGTAAAATCAATCTGATTCGTTCAGGCATGGGGTTGGGTGTGATTACCGGCTTAATGGGCGCGGTCGGGTCAGTATGGCAGTTACTGATCCTTCGCCTTTTTAATGGCATATTTTGTGGCTTTATCGCCATGTCTATTTCCTTGCAGGCTTCCATAACCCCTAATGAGCATACGGGTAGTGCGCTCGGGACCTTGCAGACCGGGTCTATTGCCGGAAATTTGGTTGGTCCCCTGCTTGGCGGCGTGCTGGTGGAAGCTTTTGGGCCGCGGATTTGTTTTTATCTAACGGGAGGGTTACTGCTTATTGCCAGCAGTATTATTATGATTTTTGTCCATGAAGAGCCGCATCAGCCTAAAGTCGAGGTCGTTCCCAGTATCAAAGGGGAATTCGGGCAATTAAAACCCCTCTTCCCGATTTTTATAGCCACCACAATTGCCCAAGTGGGCATGATGAGTATCGAGCCGATTGTTTCGATTTATGCGAAAACGCTGTATACAGGGCCCCACTTGTTTACAGTGGCCGGTCTTGTTGTTGCAGTGAGTGGCATTGCCAATCTTATTGGGGCACCAACGCTCGGCAGACTGGGGGATAGGATTGGCCAGCGCAAGGTCTTAATCCTTTCCCTTTGTGCGGCAGCTTGTATGTATATTCCCCAAGCCCTGGCAGGCAGTATCGCTGTATTACTGGTGGGGCGGTTCCTGCTGGGCTTATTTCTTGGCGGGATGTTACCTTCTTTGAATGTCCTGGTGAAACTGAAGGCTCCTAAAGAGTTGCAGGCGATGGCCTTTGGCTTTAACTCTTCCTCTGTTTTCCTGGGTAATCTAATCGGACCCCTTATTGGCAGTAGTATCGCCGCCTTTTACGATATAAAAAGTGTGTTTTATGTTACGATGACACTCTTGCTTATCAATGCCGTGTTGATTTACTTCCATCGGGAACTAGATACCGAGTCACATACTATAGACTGTTGCAAAGGCCATCATGTCAATGTTTCCTGAAAACGGCCTGCTTCAAATGATTTATGCTCTTTTGAACGTTTTAATATTTCACGCAATAAACAAACGCTTTTGCACCTGCTTTTAGTATAGACAATGATAAAAAGGGACAAGGTTTAAGCAACCTTGCCCCTTTTTACATGAAAGCTGTCTCTTTTTCATAACAATTATAAATATTTTCACCTATTTTCATAAAATAAGGTTGTTAATATTAATTTAATAATAGTGTATAATAAACCATAAAAAGGAGGATCATTTTGGAACGTTATTAGTTTAACCCCATAAGGGGAAATCAACATAGAATACAAGCAGAAAAGAATAAAAAAACGAGGAGGAAAAAAGTGAAAAAAACAGTTGTTGTGCTTATGGTAACTTTACTTTCTTTCTTAGTGACAGGTTGTGGAATCAAAGAGAAAATTGAACAAAAGGCAGCCGAAAAAATTGCGGAAACAATTGTGGAACAAGCTTTAAGCGACGGGAATACCAAGGTGGATATCGATGGGGATACCTTTACCGTTAAAGGGGAGGATGGAGCATCC